>NZ_JBIVIV010000002.1:237253-910669 GCF_044749865.1 Streptomyces sp. NPDC088910 | reverse complement strand
GCCGGCTACCCGTCGTCGCCTTGGTAGGCCATCACCCCACCAACAAGCTGATAGGCCGCGGGCTCATCCTGCACCGCCGGAGCTTTCAACCCACTCCCATGCGAGAGAAGGTATTATCCGGTATTAGACCCCGTTTCCAGGGCTTGTCCCAGAGTGCAGGGCAGATTGCCCACGTGTTACTCACCCGTTCGCCACTAATCCACCCGAAGGCTTCATCGTTCGACTTGCATGTGTTAAGCACGCCGCCAGCGTTCGTCCTGAGCCAGGATCAAACTCTCCGTGAATGTCACCGGGATATCCCGGAACAACACGCAAGAGCGGCGCGACCGGGAGGAATAATCCCCGTCGCGCACAGCGTCCTCGCTGTGTTTTGTTCTTCAAAGGAACCACGCCCCACGAACCACAATCGGTCCGCGAAGACGGGGTATCAACATATCTGGCGTTGACTTTTGGCACGCTGTTGAGTTCTCAAGGAACGGAAGCTTCCTTCAGACCGTTTCACCGGCCCTCCGGGCTTTCCCTTCGTCGTGTCTCCGACTCTATCAGACGCTTTCCAGTGCCTGACCCCCAGTCAGCGGGGCTTGTCTTTCCGGCTGTTCGGCCGTTCCGACGAGTGAGACATTAGCTGATCCCGTACCGCCCGGCCAAATCGGCCCGGTCGAACGAAACACCGCCTGCATTCCGCGGAAACACACAAACGCACGACGACAACGCGACAACACAAGGCTGTCGGTCATGGTCGAAAGGTTCCTGCGGAATGGCTGTCCGGGGACCGACCGGAGTCGGCGCTCACGTCGGACAACTCGGAGAACACTACGGACGAGGACCACCCATGTCAACTCGGGGCAAGGTGGTCCCGATCACACGGGTCAGTCCAGGTCTTCGAGCCGGCCGCCGGCGTCCGGCTGGCTGTACTCGACGCGGCGCAGAAGGCGGGTGAGGATCTCGCCGAGGGCGGCGCGTTCCACCGTCGTGAGGTCCTGGAGGAGCTCGTCCTCGAAGACGGCGGCCAGGCGCATGGTCTGGAGCCACTTGTCACGGCCCTCGTCGGTCAGCTCGACGATGACGCGGACGCGGTTGGCCTCGTCGCGCTCGCGGGTGACCAAGCCCTCGGCGACCATGCGGTCGATCCGGTGGGTCATGGCGGCCGGGGTGAGGCCGAGGCGCTTGGCGAGGTCGCCGGGGCCGAGACGGTAGGGCTTGCCGACGACGACGAGTGCTTTGAGGACTTCCCACTCGGCGCTGCTGATGCCGAGGTCGACGAGCTGGCGGCCGTACGCCACGTTCATCCGGCGGTTGAGGCGGCCCAGGGCGGTGACGACCTTCTCCACCTGGGGGTCGACCTCAGGGAATTCGCGCTGGTAGGCGGCGATCTGGGCGTCGAGGTCCAGCTCCTGCGGCGCCCCCGGTGAACCTGCGGCTGCGGTCATCCTTCGAGTATGGCACGGAACCCTTTGCGCTAAAGCCCTTCGCGATGTACTCTTTAGCTTCGAACTTTAGTGCTGAAGTCTTCAAGGCGAAGACTCAATGGTCAAGTGGGGTGAGTGTGACAACGGCGATGGGCGCGGCGCTGCGCCGGATCCAGGTGGGGACAGCGCTGAGCGCGTTCGGGAACGGCTTCACGGTCCCGTTCACCTTTATTTACGTCTCGCAGGTGCGGGGGCTGGGCGCGGGTATCGCAGGTGTGGTGCTCGCGACGTTCGCCGTGGCGGCGCTCTTCGTGCTGCCCTTCACCGGTGGGGTCATCGATCAGCGCGGGCCGGTGCCGGTCGCGGTGGTCGGTACGGTGCTGGCCGCCGCAGGGTCACTGGGGCTCGGGCTGTCCGGCAGTGAGCCGGTGGTCATCGCGGCGGCCGGTGCGCTCGGCGCCGGTATAGCGGTGGTGCAGCCCGCGCTGGCGACGATGATCGTGTGGTGCTCGACGACCGCGACGCGGTCGCGCGCCTTCGCCACGCAGTTCTTCCTCAACAACCTGGGGCTCGGCCTCGGCGGTCTGCTCGGCGGTCTGCTGGTCGACACCGCGCATCCGGCGTCGTTCATCCGGCTCTTCGCCATCGAGGCGGCAATGTTCCTGGTGCTCGGCGCGGTCATAGCGACCGTGCGCATGCCGCACGCGCCGCAGGTCGACGGGGCGGTGCGGTCCGACGGCGCTGCCTCCGGCGGCTGGCGGCTGCTGCTCGGGGACCGGGCGATGGTCATGGTGTCCGTGCTGGGCTTCGTGATGTTCTTCGCCTGCTACGGGCAGTTCGAGTCGGGGCTCTCGGCGTTCGCCGTCGAGGTCACCCGGATTTCGCCGACCACGCTGGGCGTGGCGCTCGCGGCCAACACCGCCGTGATCGTGCTGGCGCAGTTCGTGGTGCTGCGGCTGGTCGAGCAGCGCAGGCGCAGCCGGGTCATCGCGGCGGTCGGTCTGGTCTGGACGGTCGCCTGGCTGGTGGCCGGGGCGTCCGGGCTGGTGCACGGCAGTCACGCGATGGCGGTCGCGGCGATCATCTCGACGTACGCGCTGTTCGGGCTCGGCGAGGCGATGCTGGCGCCGACCGTGGCTCCGCTGGTCGCCGATCTGGCGCCCGCGCGGATGGTCGGTCAGTACAACTCGGCGTTCGCGCTGGTCAAGCAGTTGGCCCTCGCCCTCGGTCCCGCCGTCGGCGGCCTGATGGCGGGTGCGGGCGCGTACGGGGCGTACATCGTGATGCTGGTGCTCTGCTCGCTGGCGATCTCGGTGACCGCGCTGCGGATGGGGCGGCACCTCACGCTCTTGCAGGACAGTCCGCATCTGGCGGCGGCCCGCGTGGTCGCCCGTTCCGCGCCGCGGGTCCCTGCCGGGACGGACACGGACACGACCGTGGACGTGGTCCTCGACTCGGCTCAAGCCAAGGACCTGGACCTGGACTCGCGGGTGACCGCGGAAGCCGACCCGGCCGCCCGAATACCGGCCGCGCCCGTCGGCGCCACGGCGGAAGCGCGACCGGAACCGGCCGCGACCGTCTCCCGGTAGTCGCCGCCCCCGCCCCTCCGGCCCGAGGGCCTTCCCGGCCCTCGGCCAGGCGGTCGGCCCCGGACCCGAACGGACTCGGACCCGAACGGATCCGGACCCCCAACGGCCCCGGCCACGGCCCAGCGGCGGGGCACCGTCACCCCGCCCGCCTCACCCCGCCCGCCTCACCCCGCCGGCACCCTCAGCCCGGCAGGGCGAATTCGCACCAGACGGCCTTGCCGCCGCCCGGCGTGCGGCGGGAGCCCCAGGACGAGGCGACGGTGGCGATGATCGAGATGCCGCGGCCGGCCTCGTCGCCGGGTTCCGCGCGGCGGCGGCGCGGCAGGTGGTCGTCGCCGTCGGTGACCTCGATGATCAGCCGCCGGTCGGTGCGGCGCAGCCGCAGCCGCATAGGCGGGGTGCCGTGCTTGAGGGAGTTGGCGACGAGTTCGCTGGCCGCGAGGACGCCGAGGTCGCGCAGTTCGACGGGGAAGCGCCAGGAGGCGAGCACCCCGGAGGCGAAGGCGCGGGCGCGGGGTGCGGCCTCGACGCCGCCGAGGAGTTCGAGCGAGGCGTTGCGGAAGAGCTCGGCCTCGCTGCCGGTGTGGTCCGGGTACTGGAGGACGAGGACGGCCACGTCGTCGTCGTGTTCCGAGGTGACGCCGAGGGCGCGCATCAGGCGGTCGCAGATCACCTGGGGCGCGCCGGTGGCGCCGGACAGGGCCGACATCAGGGCGTCCACACCGACATCGATGTCCTCGCCACGCCGCTCGATCAGGCCGTCAGTGTACAGGACGGCGGTGCAGCCGGGGCCGAGGGCGACCGAGCCCGAGGTGTGGATCCAACCGCCGGTGCCGAGCGGCGGTCCGGTGGGTTCGTCGGCGCGGCGGACGGTGCCGTCCGGGTCGCGGATCAGGATCGGCAGGTGTCCCGCGGTGGCGTACGACAGGCGGCCCTCGCTGGGGTCGTGCACGGCGTAGACGCAGGTGGCGATCTGGGTGGCGTCGATCTCCGAGGCGAGGCCGTCCAGGAGCTGGATGACCTCGTGCGGCGGCAGGTCGAGCCGGGCGTAGGCGCGTACGGCGGTACGGAGCTGGCCCATGACGGCCGCGGCACGGACGCCCCGGCCCATCACGTCGCCGATGACCAGGGCGGTGCGGCCCGCGCCGAGGGTGATCACGTCGTACCAGTCGCCGCCGACGGCCGCGTCGGTGCCGCCGGGCTGGTAGGTGGCGGCGACGCGGAGGTCGTCGGGCTGTTCGAGCTCCTGCGGGAGGAGGCTGCGCTGGAGGGTGACGGCGGTCTCGTGGAGGCGGCGTTCGCTCTCGCGCAGGCGCTCGGCGGAGTGCACCTGGTCGGTGACGTCGGCGGCGAAGACCAGGACGCCGCGGCGCTCGGGGTCGGGGTCGCCCGCCCTGACGGGGGTGCAGGTGAAGGTGAAGTAGCCGGGCTTGGCGGGTGAGCGGTCGTCGCCGCCGACCACCTTGCGGGCCTTGACGGTGCGTGGTTTGCCGCTGCGGTGGACCTGGTCCATGAGCGGGAGCAGGCCGAGCTCGTCGAGCTCGGGCAGCGCGTCGCGGGCCGGGGCGCCGGTGGTGCGGGCGCCGAAGACCTCCGTGTAGGCGTCGTTGACGAAGTCCACGCGGTGGGCGGGGCCGTGTGTGACGGCGATGAGGGCCGGAAGGCGGCTGAGGACGCCGGTGACTGACGGTTCGTCGGTGACGGCGCCGGCGCCGGCGGCGGCGGGGACGGGACCCGTGGCCCGACCGGCCGGTGGGCCGGGGGCCTGGCGGGTGCCTTCGGGGTCGGCGTCAGGGGCGATGCCGCTGCCCGCGTCCTGCGGTGCCGTCGCGGGGTCGGCCGCGTCGGCGCGCACGGGGTCGCCGACTTTGGCGCGCGCCGCGGGTACGGCACTGCGTCGCTGTGTTCCGGGGAGCCGGGCGCTCCAACGCGTAAGGTTCAAACGTCCGATTCCTCGTATTTGTCACTCTTTGCAGGTGCTGGCGCACGCGTGGTCACACCACCAGTGTGGCCGACCGGCGGCCCGGGGGGGAATCGCGCGCCGTCCGGGGCGGGTCAGGGGGCGTCGGGATCGCGGTGCGATCCGGCGGCCAGTTCGAATTCGGCGCGCGGGTGTTCCAGTGAGCCGAGCGAGACGATCTCGCGCTTGAAGAGCCCCGCGAGCAGCCATTCCGCCAGGACACGGGCCTTGCGGTTGAAGGTGGGGACGCGGCTGAGGTGGTAGGCGCGGTGCATGAACCAGGCCGGGTAACCCTTGAGTTTGCGCCCGTAGATGAAGGCGACACCCTCGTGCAGCCCGAGCGAGGCGACCGACCCCGCGTACTTGTGGCGGTATTCGGTCAGCGGCCGGCCGCGCAGGGTCGCCAGGACGTTGTCGGCCAGGACGCGGGCCTGCCGCAGGGCGTGCTGGGCGTTGGGGGCGCAGTCGGTGCCGGGCTCCCTCGCCGTCAGGTCGGGCACGGCCGCCGCGTCGCCCGCCGCCCACGCCGTCTCCGAACCGGCGATCCGCAAGGTGGCCTCGGCGCGCAGCCGTCCGCGGTCGGTGAGCGGCAGGTCCGTCGCGGCCAGCACCGGGTGCGGTTTGACGCCCGCCGTCCAGACCACCGTCCTGGTGGGCAGCCGTTCGCCGTCGGACAGTACGGCGATCCGGTTCTCGCACGACTCCAGCCGCGTCTCCAGCCGGATGTCGACGTTACGCCCGCGCAGCTCGCGGATCGCGTACTTGCCCATCTCCTCGCCGACCTCGGGCAGGATCCGGCCGGTCGCCTCGACCAGGACCCATCTCATGTCCTCGGGGCGGATGTTGTGGTAGTACCGCACGGCGTAACGCGCCATGTTCTCCAGCTCGCCGAGCGCTTCGACGCCCGCGTATCCGCCGCCGACGAAGACGAAGGTCAGCGCGGCCTCGCGGACGTCGACGTCACGGGTGGAGGAGGCGATGTCGAGCTGTTCCAGCACGTGGTTGCGCAGCCCGATCGCCTCCTCGACGGTCTTGAAACCGATGCCGTGCTCGGCGAGTCCGGGGACCGGGAGGGTGCGGGAGACCGAGCCCGGCGCGATCACGAGCTGGTCGTACGCCAGCTCCAGCAGGTCGCCGCCCTCCTCTTCGGTGACCGGGGTGGCGATGCTCGCGACGCGCTTGGCGTGATCGATGCCGCGCGCCTCGCCCACCACGATCCGGCACTTGCCGAGCACCCGCCGCAGCGGTACGACGACATGGCGAGGGGAGATGGATCCGGCGGCGGCCTCGGGCAGGAAGGGCTGGTACGTCATGTACGGCTGCGGTTCGACGACGACGACTTCGGCCTCGTCGCGCTTGAGCTTCCGCTGCAACCGCAGTGCGGTGTACATCCCGACATAGCCACCGCCCACCACGAGAATGCGCGGGATGCCTGCTCTGTTCCTCGCTGCCGACTCCGTCATTGCTCCATGACGCAATGGACCATAGCCGTTTGTCCACAGCGCGGACGTGATGATTCCCCGGTTTCTTCGACGGGTTCGGCGACGCAGCAGGTCAGCGGTGCACCCATCACCGGGCAAAGGCCGCGCGGAAGTGCACGGTGCCCGTTGCTCCGATCGGGGGCGCGCGCCGGTCGGATCACAACCCCCTTCTTTCTTGACGTGGGCTCAACTATGTTCGTATCTCGTAGTACTGCGGGGGACGCGTACTGATGATCGCCCATGAGCGGGGAGTCTCCGGGGGGAGACGCGAATTTTCCGGGGGATACGTATATGCACATTCAGGACTCTCAGTGGACGACGGCCGCGGCCGGTTCGGACGGCGCCGTCGGCGGAAACCGTCCGGCACCGCTGCGCGTCGACGCGCAGCGCAATCTGGAACACGTACTGCGGGCCGCGCGTGAAGTCTTCGGCGAGTCGGGGTACGGGGCTCCGATGGAGGACGTCGCCCGCCGCGCGCGGGTCGGCGTGGGTACGGTCTACCGCCGTTTCCCGAGCAAGGACGTGCTGGTCAGGCGGATCGCCGAGGAGGAGACGGCGCGGCTGACCGAGCAGGCGCGTACGGCGCTCGGCCAGGAGAACGAGGCGTGGTCGGCGCTGGCGCGCTTCCTGCGCACCTCGGTCGCCTCGGGCGCCGGGCGGCTGCTGCCGCCGCAGGTGCTGCGGGTGCAGAGCCCGTCGACGGGCGCCGGTACGGAGCACAGCGGTACGTCGCCGCTGGGCGTCGAGCCGAACCGGGTGCCGCAGCAGCGCAATCCGTTCGCGACGGCGGCCGGGAGCGTCGCGGCGACGACGTCAGCGGGCGCGGGTCCGGTTGCGGGCACGGTCACGGGAACGGCCGGTGAGGTCGCGGACCACGCGGGCCGTGACGACATCGGCGGAAGCGACGGCGGCGCCGACCGGAGCAGCGACCAGGACGGCATACGGGCACTGCTCGACGTCGTCGGACGGCTCGTGGACCGGGCGCGCGAGGCGGGCGAGTTGCGCCTCGACGTGTCGGTGGCCGACGTCCTGCTGGTCATCGCCACCTCGGCGCCTTCGCTGCCCGATCCCGAGCAGCAGGCGGCGGCCTCGGCGCGGCTGTTGGACATCCTGCTGGACGGGCTGCGCTCGCGGCCCGGCGAGCGGGCGGCCGACACCCCGTCAGGGGGCGCGGCGGCGCAGGGCGAGGGCGTGACGGACGGTCAGGAGCCGGCGTAACGCGGCGCGGCTCACCCCGCGGGGCCGGGGCGCTACGACAGCGCCGGGCTCAGCGACTCAGATCAGCCGAGCAACACGGCTCGGCTCAAGGACCCGGCTCGATATAAACGGCTCGGCACCGGGCGCTCGGAGTCACGCGGCGGGACGTCGCGCGACCCGGCGCCGCTCGGGTCGTCGTCACGCGCTCCACCGATCGGGTGAACGTAGAGGAATCGTGAACGATCTCTCCACGGATGAGTGGTTCCCCGGTATCCCGTGACCCCGGCCCGCCCTCCTGTGCCACGCTTGCCCCGTGGAAGAGGCAAACGGCGAGTCCGGCGCTCCCGCCGCGGGCCCGGAGACCGGCGACGGGCTGCCCTCGCGCAGGGTGCCGGGGCAGCGCGAAGTGCCGGGGCAGCGCGACCCGGCCGCACGCGACGACGTCCGCGAGGAAGCCCGCGAGGGGACCGGCGACGGCGCGCGTGAGACCGACTGGGGCACGGACCGCGAGCCGGGCCGTACCGCCGACCCGGAGCCCGGCCGCGTACCCGCCCCCGCCGCGCCGCCGTCCGCCGGGACACCGGGCACCGAGGCGCCGGCCACCGAGGCGCCGGCCACCGAGGCGCCGGCCGACGACGACCTGCTCTCCGTACAGGGCCATCCCGCGCACACCGCCTCCGCCGAGGCCGACGCCCTCGAATCCGCGCTGTCCGACGCCGAGTTGGTGGCCCGGGTGCGCGGCGGGCAGGACAGCGCCTACGAGGAGCTGTACCGGCGGCATGCCGAATCGGTTCGCCGCTACGCACGCACCTGCTGCCGGGACGCGCACACCGCGGAGGATCTGACCGGCGAGGTCTTCGCCCGTACGCTCCAGGCGATCCGCGGCGGCAGCGGCCCCGAGTCGGCGGTCCGCGCGTATCTGCTCACCACGGTGCGCCGGGTCGCCGCGTCCTGGGGCAACACCGCCAAGCGTGAGCACCTGGTCGAGGACTTCGCCGTCTTCGCCGTCTCCGCGGCGGGCTCGACGGCCACCGAGGACACCAACGAACTCGGCGCGGACGTACGGGCCATGCAGGAGGCCGAGCAGACGCTGGCCATCCAGGCGTTCCGTACCCTCCCCGAGCGCTGGCAGACCGTGCTGTGGCACACCGCAGTCGAGGACGAGTCGCCGTCCGCCATCGCGCCGCTGCTCGGCCTCACGCCCAACGCCACGGCCGTCCTGGCCCACCGGGCCCGCGAGGGCCTGCGCCAGGCGTATCTCCAGGCGCACGTCAGCTCCACGCTGACCGCCGAGGGCGAGTGCGCGCGGTACGCCGACCGGCTCGGCGCGCACGCGCGCGGGGGCCTGCGGATGCGCGCGGACCGCGAGTTGAGCAGGCACCTGAAGGAGTGCGAGCGGTGCACGGCCGCCTCGCTGGAGCTGGCCGACCTCAACTCGGCGCTCAAGGGGCTGTTGCCGGTCGCGTACATCGGCTGGTTCGCCGCCGTCTACGCCGCCAAGGCCGCCGGAATCGTCGCGGTCGGCGGAGCGGTCGGCGCGGCGGGGGCCGGAGGCGTGGCCGCCGCCGCTGCCGGGTCGGGTACGACGTCGAGCGCGGGCGGCGCGGCCGCGGGAGGCGCCGCGTCCGAAGGGCTCGGCGCGCCCGCCAAGGTCGGCATCGCCGCGGCCGTGGTGGTCGCCGCCGCGGCGGCGGCGTTCGCGCTGGCCCTCACCGGGGGCCACGAGAAGGCGCCGCCGAAGGCCCAGCCCAAGCCGCCGCCGGTCGCGGTGGTGACCACTCCCCCGCCGCCCGCGCCGAAACCCGCGCCGAAGCCGAAGCCGGTCGTCCCTCCGCCGCCCGTCCAGCCGGTCGAGAAGACGACTCCGCCGCCGAAGCCGAAGCCGACCCCGGCGAAGGCGAGTCCCAAGCCCGCGCCGAAGCCGAAGCCGGTGGTCCCTCCGCCGCCCAAGCCGGCCCCGACGACCCCCACGCCGACCCCGACACCGACGCCGACACCGACCCCTCCGCCGCCCGCGCCGACCGCGTACAAGGTCAATTCGCTGGGCATCAGCGGTTTCGGCGACACCTCCGGGCCGACGATCCGGCCGTCGGTCACGAGCTGGTGGTGGAACCGCTGGGGCCTGACGATCGGCGGTACGCAGTACGAGCACGGCATCACCGTCCACGCGCCCTCGTCGCTGACCATCGACCTGAACCAGGCATGCGTCACCTATGACGCGCGGGCCGGGATCGACGGCCTGACCGGGCGCTTCGGCGCGGCCAGCTTCTCGGTGTACGGCGACGACACCCGGCTGTGGCAGTCGGGTGTCGTACGCGGCGGCGACGCGGCCGTGCCCGTGCACGTCGGGATCACCGGGTACAAGACGATCCGGCTGGTGGTCGATCCCGAGGGGCGGCACGGCGGCGGGCCCGGTCTCGGGCTGGCGAATCTGGCCGACTGGGCGGATTCGGTGATCAGCTGCTCGTAGGCGGCCGGTCCGCGGGCGGCCGGTCCGCGGGCGGCCGGTCCGCGGGCGGCCGGTCCGCGGGCTCCGGGCGTTTTCGTACAGAGAGCGCCCGGGCCATGGGTTCTGCGGCCAGGAGCGCTCTCGGCGATGAGCGCTCTGCGGTTATACCGATTAGCTGTTCGCGGCCGGTGCGTCCGCGGTGGTGGCCGGCGGGACCGCGCACACGCCGTCGGCGCAGGCGGCGTCCGCAGCCGCGTCCTCCGTACCGGCGAGGGCAGCGGCCTCGGCGGCCGAGTCCTTGGCGACCTGTTCGAGCGCCTGGAGGAAGACGGACGTCTCCTGGCCGCCCTGCACCGCCCACTTGCCCTCGAAGACGAAGGTCGGCACGGCCGTGATGCCGATCTGCCGGGCCTGGTCGATCTCCGCCACGACCTCGTCGCGCAGGTCGTCACCGGCGAGGAAGGCGGCGACCGCGTCCCGGTCGAGGCCGGCCGCGACGGCCGCGTCCGTCAGGGCCGTACGGTCGCCGATGTCCAGGCCCTCGCCGAAGTGCCCGGTCATCAGGCGGCCCTTGAGCCGGTTCTGGGTCTCGGGGCCGTACGTGTCCAGGGCGAAGCGCAGCAGGCGGTGGGCGAGCAGCGAGTTGTTCTCCACGACCGTGTCGAAGTCGAAGGTCAGCCCTTCGGCGGCGCCCATCGAGGCGAGCCGGTCGTCCATGGCCACGGCCTGCGGCCCGAATTTCCTCGCCAGCACCTCACGGTGCGGCTGCGGGCTCTCGGGCGCGGTCGGGTCGAGCTGGAATGGCCGGTAGACCACCTCGACCGAATCTCCCTGCGGGAAAGCGGCGAGGGCGCGCTCGAAGCGGGATTTTCCGAGGTAGCACCAGGGGCAGGCGATATCGGAGTAGATCTCAACTTTCAAGGCTTTTCACTTCCGGGCGTAGGCGGGCGCTGGCTATTCCTTGAATGCTCAATCAAGGCTTCCCTCGTCAACGAGGACGCGCGCGGGACCTATTCCCGTACGGCCGTACGCCCCCGCTCCGCCTACGAGGCCGCCGTCATCGCGTGCGCCGTCTCCAGCAGGACCGCCACCGCCTCTGAAGCATCCAGCACCGCGCCCTCCGCGCAGGCCGCCGCCCATTCGCCGTCGCCGAGGCCCGCCCTGGCCCGCTCCTCCACGGCGTCGGCGGTGACCAGCTCGGGCACCGTACGCGGCAGCGGCCCGCGTACGGCCGAGGACGCCGCCGACATCCGGACCGCCGACCGCAGGTCGCCCAGCTCGACCAGCACCTCGGCCGCCGAGTCGAGCTGCGCGCCCACCACCGGCTCCGTGCAGCCCTCCGCCAGCGCCAGGCTCGCCGACTCAGCGAGACCGAGCAGCGCCGCCACCGGGTCGCCCTCGGCCGCCGTGATCCGCGCGCCCAGGCTCGCGAGCAGCACCTTGAACGTCGGCGGCGGCGTACCGTCCGCCAGGTGCCCGACCGCCGTCTCGCACAGCTCCCTGGCCTGCCGCGGCTCGCCCCGGCGCAGGAGCAGCAGCGCCTTGAGGTAGCGGATGTACGTGCGGGCGTCCCACACGCTGTACAGCTCCGCTTCCTCCCCGGCCTGCTCGACCAGCTTGCGCGCCTCCTCGTCGTCCCCGCGGCGATGCGCCAACTCCCCCATCCGGGCCAGCAGGAAGGCCCCTTCGCCGTCCGCGCCCAGCTCCCGGCCGAGCCGGTGCGCGGCCTCGAAGTCGGCGTGCGCCGCCGCGTACTGCCCGCGGACGACCTCGATCTCGGCGCTCGCGCCGTGCACCTGGGCGCGGATCCAGCGGTCGCCGAGCCGTTCCCTGCGCTCCTGGAGCTCCGCCCAGTCGGCGTCGATCCGCGCGAGCCCGCCCGGCGTGTCCACGGCGATGTGCGTACGGAGCATCAGCGCCACCGCGATCTCCCACTCGCCGCCGTGCTCACGGCAGTTGGCGACGACGGTGTCGGCGTGCCGGCCGATCTCCTCGTCCCTGCCGAGCAGATACGTGGTGAACGGCCACAGCATGCCGGGGAAGCGCGCCGCGGGCGGGCCGCCCTGGCTGTACGCCGCCGCCAGCAGCGCGGCCATCGCCCGCGAGTCGGCCGAGGACCACTGCGCCTCCGAGGCGTGGTCGCTCTTCACGAAGAAGTGCAGCATCCGCAGGTCCAGGCGTGGCCAGAACATCCGGTCCGCCGGGTCGGGCGGGGGTTCGCCGCCCAGCTCCGTCACCCTTTCCAGCCAGGCGTCCGCTTCGTCGCGGTAATTGCGCAGCCACCAGAACCAGCCCATGGACAGCGCGATCGTGATCGCGTCCAGCTCCGCGTCCTGGCTCCCGGTGTCCTCTTTCCCGCCTGAGGGCGGCTCGACCAGCCGATTCAGCGCGGCGCGGACGTTGTCCAGCTCCGTCTCCAGCACTTCCAGCCAGTGGAGTTGGTCGGCGCCGCGCAGTTCGGAGTCGGCCGTGCGGGCCAGTTCGCGGAAGTACGCGGTGTGCCGCCGCTCGGCCGCGGCCAGTTCCTCGGGCCGCTCGGCGGCGCGCTCGCCGGCGTACTCGTGGATCGTCTCCAGCAGGCGGTAGCGGACGTCCTGGCCGGGAGTGGGCGCGTGGACCGCCACCACCAGGGATTTGTCCACCAGTTGGGCCACCGTCTCCAGCGCGTCGGGACCGCACACCGCCTCGGCGGCCGACAGCGTGCAGCCGCCGGAGAAGACGCTCAGCCCGCGCAGCGTCGTACGCTCCCGCTCGGTCAGCAGCTCCCAGCTCCAGTCGACCACCGCCCGCAGCGTCTGCTGGCGCGGCAGCACCGTACGGCTGCCGCTGGTCAGCAGCCGGAACCGGTCGTCCAGCCGGTCCGCGATCTGCCGCGGCGACAGGGCCCGCAGCCGGGCCGCGGCCAGCTCGATGGCCAGCGGCAGGCCGTCGAGACGGCGGCAGATCTCGCGTACGGCAGCGTCGTTCTCCGCCGTGGTGAGGCGGGCGTCCGCGCGTACGGTCGCCGCGCGGTCGGCGAACAGCCGGTACGCGGTCGCGGGCGGCAGCGGCTCCACCGGGCGTACGACCTCGCCCGGTACGCCCAACGGCTCGCGGCTCGTGGCCAGTACGGCCACGCCGGGGCAGGCCGCCAGCAGTTCGGCGGCGAGGGAGGCGGCGGCGCCGATCAGGTGCTCGCAGTTGTCGAGCACCAGCAACAGGCGGCGCTGCGCGCAGTGTTCGAGCAGCCGGGCCAGCGGGTCCTCGCCGTGCGACGCCTCGGACAGGAACTGGTCGCGGCCCGCGCCGCCGAGCAGCAGCGTGTCGCGGCGACCGAGGGCGCTCAGCACGGCGTGCGGGACCGCCGAGGGGTCGTCCAGCGGGGCGAGTTCGACCAGCCACACGCCGTCCGGGTGGCGGCGCGCCGCCGCGTCGCCCGCCTCCTGCGCCAGGCGCGTCTTGCCCGACCCGCCGGGGCCGGTCAGCGTCACCAGCCGGGCCGCGGCCAAGTCGCTTCTGATGTCGTCGAGTTCGGCCTCGCGGCCGACGAAGCTGGTGAGGCGGGCGCGGATGTTGCCCTGCGCGGGGGGCGGCGGCCTGCGCCGCAACAACTCGCCGTGCAGCGCCCGCAGTTCCGGGCCGGGATCGGTGCCGAGCGCTTCCGCGAGTACGGTCCTGGTCTCCTCGTACGCCGCCAGGGCGTCGGCCGTCCTGCCCTCGGCGTGCAACGCCCGCATCAACTGGGCCCTGAACGACTCGTCCAGCGGGTGCTCTGCCACGGCCGCGCGCAGGCCGGGGAGGGTGTCCGCCGCCCTGCCGAGGCGGAGGTCGGCTTCCACCCTGTTCCGCAGGGCGGCCAGCTTCAGGGCTTCGGGGCGGGCCGCGGCGGACGTACGGTCCGGGAGGTCGGCCAGGGCCGGGCCGCGCCACAGGGTGAGGGCGCGGGTCAGGGTGTCGGCCGCCGTGGCGGCGTCTCCGGCCGCCAGGGCGGTATCGCCCTCGCGGGCGAGGCGTTCGAACTCGTACAGGTCCACCGAGTCGCGGGGGGTGGCCAGGCGGTAGCCGCCGGGTTCCGAGACGACGGCGTCCCGGCCCAGGGCTCGTCGCAGCCGCGACATCAGGGCTTGCAGGGCGCCGGCGGCGTCGGCCGGGGGGTCGGCCGCCCAGACCTGTTCGATGAGGGCTTCGGGGGGTACGGGGCGGCCCACGTTGAGGGCCAGCACCGCGAGGACGGCTCGCAGGCGGCTGCCGCCCAGGCCGATTTCGGGCCCGTCGTCGGAGGGGCGGGCCTCCGTGACCCCAAGAATCCGATACCGCACGGGGTCATCTTCGCGGACGGCGCCCCAAAAGAGCGAACCTTCGCCCTTGGGTGGGGGTGGGGGTTCTGCCCGCCCGCCCACCCGTGCGGGTGCTTTTTCGTCTGCGGGTGCCGCTTGTGCCTGGTCGGTGCCGGTCCGGGGCACCTCCTCGAAATGCGGCTACCTGGTCTCCTGTATCCGGTGCCCTTCTTGTCACCGCATTTCTGCGGGGGCACCCCGGCCCGTCCCCTCCCGGTACGTCGGCGTCCGCCCGCCGGTGGGGGTGGTGCAGGGGGGTGGGTGGGGGGCAGGCCCCTGCGCCCCCCGACCTCCCGGCGGAGTGGGCGAAAGGGGGTGGGTGGGGATCCGGGACCTGCGCCACCCGGACGCCCGCCCGGGTCGGCGGAACGGCGTGGGTGGGGTGCGGGAGCTGCGTCACCCGGGTGGGCGGAGGGTGGGGGCTGGGGCCTGCCGCGCCTGGCGTTCGGCCGGGGTGGGGGGCCGGGATTTGCGCGGGCCGAGGGGCTGGCGGGTGCTGGCGGGGAGTCGGAGGGGGCGTGACCGGAGGGGTCTGTTGGGCGGTTGGGCGGTTGGGGAAGGGCCCGAGCTCTCCGATCCGCTCGGAGGGGGCACCGGCGCAGGGCGGCACGTCGAAAAGACCCCCTACCCTCCCCGGCAACCCCCACCGGACCGCCGGACGCCGACGTACCGGGAGGGGACGGGCCGGGGTGCCCCCGCAGAAATACGTTGACGGCCGGGTACCGAATGCGCAAAGGCCAGGTGATACGGATTTCGAGGAGGTACCCCGGACCGGCACCGACCAGGCACAAGCGGCACCCGCAGACGACAACACACCCGCACGGGTGGGCGGGCGGGAAAGACAAAGGTCAAGAACGCCCCGGCGGCCGACGGTCGTCGTCGTGAGGGCCGAGGAGTTCGTCGGCGAGAGTGGGCAGGTCGTCGAGGGGGGTCTCCTCGGCCCAGTTGGGGCGAGGACGGCGCGGAGCGGCCGAGGGCGTCTCTGCGGTGGGGAATTCGCGGGTGCGCTCGTTGCCCGGCTGATCCTCGGGGCGGAAGAGCCACGGCGGGACCCGGTCGGTCGGGTCGTCCGAGGCCGGGGACCCGACCGGGGGTACGACCGGCGGGAGCACCGTCGTGGTCTCGGAACTGTCCTCACGAGGGCTGTCCTCACGAGGGCTGTCTCCGCGAGAGCGAGAACCGTCCTCGCGAGAACCGGCCACATCCGAAGCCGACTCGTCAGAAGTGGTGCCGTCAGCCGACGAGGCGCCCTCCGCGGGAGCATCCTCCGGCTCGGCCGGAACGACCGGGAGAACCGCCGTCTCATCGGCACCCGGACCAGCGGGCACGTCCGGCTCGGCCGGAACGGCCGGAACGGCCGGGAGAACCGTCGTCTCGTCCTCGGCGGGAGCCGAGGAAGGCGGCGGAGGCACGACATTGACCGTCGTGGTTTCGGCCGAGTCCGAAGTCTGCGGCAGCTCGGTGGTCTTCTCGGAGTCGGAGGAGCCGGAGGAGCCGACCGAACCGGCCGAACCGGCACTCGCGGCGGCGGCAGCCGCAGCCGCAGCGGTGCGGGCCTCCTCGGCGCGGAGAAGGGCCTCCTCCGCCTTGCGCTGCTTTTCGAGGCGGCGCGCGTCGGCCTCGGAGCGCAGGCGTGCCTGCTCCTCGGCGAGGCGGCGGAGCCGTTCCTGCTCGGCCGCGCGGGCGGCCTCCTCGGCCTCGCGGCGAGCCGTCTCCTCGGCGGCGATGCGCGCGGCCTCCTCGGCGCGGAGGCGTTCGGCCTCGGCCTCACGGGCGGCGGCGCGCTCGGCGATCTCGCGGCGGGTGGCCTCCTCGGCGGCGAGGCGGCGCTCCTCTTCCTCGCGGCGGAGCCGTTCGAGCTGGGCCTGGCGCTCGCGCTCCTGGCGCTCTTCCTCGGCCTTGCGGGCGGCCTCTTCGGCGGCGAGGCGCGCGGCCTCGGCGGCGGCCTGGCGCTCGGCCTCGGCGCGGGCCTCGATCTCCTGGGCGGAGAGCGGGAGAAGCTGGTCGAGGCGGTGGCGTACGACCGTGGTGACGGCGGCGGGGTCCTGGGCGCCGTCGACGACGAGGTAGCGGCCGGGGTCGGCGGCGGCGAGGGTGAGGAAGCCCGCGCGGACGCGCTGGTGGAAGGCGGCGGGTTCGGATTCGAGGCGGTCGGGCGCTTCGGTGAAGCGTTCGCGGGCGGCATCGGGGCTGACGTCGAGGAGCACGGTGAGGTGCGGGACGAGTCCGTCGGTGGCCCAGCGGGAGATGCGCGCGATCTCGGTGGGGGCGAGGTCGCGTCCGGCGCCCTGGTAGGCGACGGAGGAGTCGATGTAGCGGTCGGAGATGACGACGGCGCCGCGTTCGAGGGCGGGGCGGACGACGGAGTCGACGTGCTCGGCGCGGTCGGCGGCGTAGAGCAGCGCCTCGGCGCGGTGCGAGATCCCGCCGGAGGAGACGTCGAGGAGGATGGAGCGCAGGCGCTTGCCGATGGCGGTGGCGCCGGGCTCGCGGGTGACGACGACCTCGTGGCCCTTGGTGCGGATCCAGTCGGCGAGGGCTTCGACCTGGGTGGACTTGCCCGCGCCGTCACCGCCCTCTATGGCGATGAAGAATCCGGTGGCGGCGGGGGCGACGGCCGGTTCCGCACCGGTCAGGGCCTCGCGCAGGTCACGCCGGAGCGGTACGCCGCTGCGGTCGTCGGTCTTGCCGAGGACGAGCGCGGCGACCGGCAGCAGCAGGGCGCCGATCAGCATCAGCGTGTACGCGGCACCGCCGTGGTCGAAGGTGAAGTGACCCTTCTGGATGCGGTGCGGGCCGATCGCGGCGGCGACCAGCGGCGCGACGATCACGGCGAGGGCGAGGACGGCGCGCGAGACCGCGTGCAGGTGCTCGGTGGTGCGGCCGCGCCGTCCCGCCTCGGCTTCCTGCTCGATCAGGATGTGCCCGGTGTTGGCGGTGACGCCCGCCGCGGCGCCGGCCAGCAGCGCGAGCAGCAGGACGGTGGTCTGGTCGGCGACGATGCCGGTGAGGAGCAGGCCGAGCCCGGTGACGCCGATGGACAGCGCGAGCAGCCGGCGCCTGGACAGCGCCGGGAGCGTACGGGGGGCGAGGCGGATGCCGATGACCGTACCGGCGGTGAGGGCCAGGACGAGCAGGCCGAAGCCGGTCGGGCCGAAGCCGAGGGCGAGCGCGTGCAGGACGGCCACGGCCACGGCCGCGCCGATCGCGCCGACGACCGCGGCGGTCGCCAGCACCAGCAGCGGCAGTACGCCGGTCCTGCCGCGCTCGGCGCCCGCGGGGCCCTTGGGCAGCCGCAGCCCTTCGAGCGGGGAGCGCGGACGCGCCACCGTGCCCGAGGGCAGTTCGAGGAGGTAGAGCACCGACATGGAGGACGAGAAGAGCCCGGCCGCCACGTACGAGGCGAGCGCCACCTGGTGCTGGTCGAACCAGGTGACGCCGACCGCGATCAGCGTGTTCACCAGCGTGACGACGACGAGACCGGCCGCTGCCAGCGGCAGTGCGACGAAGCTCGTCCGCAGGTCCAGCCGGTGCAGCGTCGCCAGGTGGTCGGGCGCGGGCCGCACGGAGGTGTCGCCGGGCGGCGGCAGGAGCAGCGGAGCGGCGCCGTCCTTGGCGACGGCCCACAGCCGCTCGGCCACCCCGGTGACGAAGGCGGTCACCAGCAGCCAGGTCAGCGCGGTGTGCTGCGACCAGGTGATCCACAGCGGCGCGACGATGAACAGCCCGAGTCGTACGGCGTCCGCGCCGATCATCGTCCACCGGCGGTCCAGCCGGCCGCTCTCGGACGTCAGCGCCGACAGCGGGCCGAGCAGAACGGCGCCGAACAACAGCGTCGAGACCAGGCGCGCCCCGAAGACGGCCGCGGTGGCGAAGGCGATACCCCGGTAGCCGCCGCCGTACGCGTGGTCGGCCACCGCCGCCTGCACGGCGAGCCACAGCAGGACGAGCAGACCCAGTCGGTCCGCCACCGCCCCGGTGAGCTGCGCGCTCCACAATTTGCGCAGCGCCGGGATTTTCAGCAGCGCACCGACCGCTCGCTCACGGCTGTCAGCGGCGAGGTCGGTGGCGAACGCGTCGGTCACGTCCCCCTCGACGTCCTCGGCCCTGACATCTGCGGCCGTGACGTCTGCGGCGGGCGGCTTGGGCTGCTCGGATGGCGTCATCCCAACAGCCTATCCGCCTTACGACGCCCTACACGGAGCCGGTCCCACTCCCGGGCGGACCACCCCTCAAGGAGGGCGGGGAAGCGCACTCACCTGGGCGAAGACGGCCCTTCGAGGGGCCCTTCCGCGGGCCCTTCAAGGGGGAGGAAGGGGAGGCAGGAGAGGCGGAAGGTACGGCGCGCTGACGCATGGCCAGTTCCTCAGGGGCGCGGGAAACCGCGCGACCGGCCCATGACCGGCGCGCGGTTCACCACCGGCCCGGTGGGGCAGGCGCTGTCTTCGCCCGCCCACCGCCCCGGTGTGCCGGACAGGCCCTAGTCGGCTGAGGCCGTCGACTTCTTCGCCGCCGCGGAGGCAGCCGCCTTCTTGGCCGGCGCCTTCTTCGCGGCAGTCTTCTTCGCGGTGCCGGAAGCCGCCGTCTTCTTGGCGGGAGCCTTCTTGGCCGGTGCCTTCTTGGCGGCGGTCTTCTTCTTCACGGGCCCCTTCGCCCGCTTCTCCGCGAGGAGTTCGTACCCGCGCTCGGGCGTGATCGACTCCACCTCGTCGTCACGGCGCAGCGTCGCGTTGGTCTCGCCGTCGGTGACGTAGGGACCGAAGCGGCCGTCCTTGACGACGACGGGACGCTCGCTGACCGGGTCGGTGCCCAGTTCCTTGAGCGGCGGCTTGGCGGCGGCGCGACCGCGCTGCTTGGGCTGGGCGTAGATGGCGAGCGCTTCGTCGAGGGTGATCGAGAAGAGCTGGTCCTCGGTCTCCAGCGAGCGCGAGTCGGTGCCCTTCTTCAGGTAGGGCCCGTAGCGCCCGTTCTGCGCGGTGATCTCGACGCCCTCGGCGTCCTTGCCGACGACGCGCGGCAGGGACATCAGCTTGAGGGCGTCCTCAAGGGTGACGGTGTCGATGGACATCGACTTGAAGAGCGAGGCGGTACGCGGCTTGACCGCGTTCTTCCCCGTCTTCGGGGTGTCCTCGGGCAGGACTTCGGTGACGTAGGGACCGTAGCGCCCGTCCTTGGCGATGATCGGGCGGCCGGTCGCCGGGTCGTCGCCGAGCGCGAAGTCGCCGCTGGGCTTGGCGAACAGCTCCTCGGCGTACTCGACGGACAGCTCGTCCGGCGGCAGGTCCTCGGGTACGTCGGCGCGGCGGTGGTCGTCCTCGCCGCGCTCGCCCTTCTCGATGTAGGGGCCGTAGCGGCCGACGCGCAGCATGATGCCGTCGCCGATCGGGAAGGAGGAGATCTCCCGGGCGTCGATCGCGCCCAGGTCCTCGACGAGTTCCTTGAGGCCGCCGAGGTGGTCGCCGTCCCCGTTGCCCGCGTCGGCGGCGGAGCCGACGGTGGCGCTGCCGTCGTCGGAGCCGAAGTAGAAGCGGCGCAGCCACGGCACGGCCTGGGCCTCGCCGCGGGCGATGCGGTCGAGGTCGTCCTCCATGGAGGCGGTGAAGTCGTAGTCGACCAGACGGCCGAAGTGCTTCTCCAGCAGGTTGACGACCGCGAAGGAGAGGAAGGTCGGGACGAGCGCGGTGCCCTTCTTGAAGACGTAGCCGCGGTCGAGGATCGTGCCCAGGATCGTGGCGTACGTCGACGGGCGGCCGATCTCCCGCTCCTCCAGCTCCTTGACCAGCGACGCCTCGGTGTAGCGGGCGGGCGGCTTGGTCGAGTGGCCGTCGGCGGTGATCTCCTCGGCGCTCAGCGCGTCGCCCTCGGTGACCTGCGGCAGCCTGCGCTCGCGGTCGTCCAGCTCGGCGTTGGGGTCGTCGGCGCCTTCGACGTACGCCTTCAGGAAGCCGTGGAAGGTGATGATCTTGCCGGAGGCGCTGAACTCGGCGTCGCGGCCGTCGGCGGAGGCGCCGCCGACCTTGACGGTGACGGACTGGCCGACCGCGTCCTTCATCTGGGACGCGACCGTACGCATCCAGATCAGCTCGTAGAGCCGGAACTGGTCGCCGGTCAGACGGGTCTCGGCCGGGGTGCGGAAGCGGTCGCCCGAGGGGCGGATCGCCTCGTGCGCCTCCTGCGCGTTCTTGACCTTGCCCGCGTAGACGCGCGGCTTGTCCGGCAGGTAGTCCGCCCCGTAGAGCTGTGTGACCTGGGCGCGGGCGGCGCGGACGGCGGTCTCCGAGAGCGTGGTGGAGTCCGTACGCATGTAGGTGATGAAGCCGTTCTCGTACAGCTTCTGCGCGACCTGCATGGTGGCCTTCGCGCCGAAGCCCAGCTTGCGCGACGCCTCCTGCTGGAGGGTGGTGGTGCGGAAGGGGGCGTACGGCGAGCGGCGGTACGGCTTGGACTCGACGCTGCGTACGGCGAACTGGGTGTCGGCGAGCGCGGCGGCCAGGGCGCGGGCGGCGCTCTCGTCGAGCTGGAGCACCTGCGAGCCGGACTTGAGCTGGCCGGTGGCCGCGTCGAAGTCCCGGCCCTGCGCGACCCGGCGGCCGTCGACGGTGGTGAGCCGGGCGACGAGCGTGGAGGGGTCGGAGGCGTCACCGGTGCGGCCGGTGGCGAAGGTGCCGGTCAGGTCCCAGTAGTCGGCGGTACGGAACGCCATCCGCTCGCGTTCGCGCTCGACGACGAGCCGGGTGGCGACGGACTGCACGCGGCCGGCCGACAGCCGCGGCATGACCTTCTTCCACAGCACCGGCGAGACCTCGTAGCCGTACAGCCGGTCGAGGATGCGGCGGGTCTCCTGGGCGTCGACCAGGCGCTGGTTCAGCTCGCGCGGATTGCGGACGGCCTCCTGGATGGCGTCCTTGGTGATCTCGTGGAACACCATCCGGTGAACGGGCACCTTGGGCTTGAGGATTTCCTGCAAATGCCAGGCGATGGCCTCGCCCTCGCGGTCCTCATCGGTGGCGAGGAAGAGTTCAGTGGAGTCCTTGAGGAGGTCCTTGAGCTTCTTGACCTGTGCCTTTTTATCGGCATTGACCACATAGATGGGTTGGAAATCACTGTCCACATTGACGCCGAGCCGCGCCCAGGGCTGGCCCTTGAACTCCGCCGGCACTTCGGCGGCCCCGTTGGGGAGGTCGCGGATGTGCCCGACGCTGGCCTCGACGACGTATCCAGGGCCCAGATATCCCTTGATCGTTTTCGCCTTGGCAGGCGACTCGACAATGACGAGTCGCTGGCCGCTGTGTGCGGTCTCGCGGGTCGGGGACAACGTCGCTCTTCTCTCCCGGTCGAAGGTGTGTCGCTGCGGAGTGTGACCGTACCTCCCTGTCCCGTGTCAAACGGGAAAAGTCCACAACGCCACTGGAACGGTAACCCGACAACCGGTCTGTCTGCCGCATGGACGGCCGCTCCGGTCGGTTTCCCGGAGGGGCGCGGGGGCGCGTTCCCGGGGGCGCGTGCGTGATTTCACGCACGTCAGGAGGGTCGGGGAAGGGCGGTGGCGGTCAGACCTGTGTGAGACACCAGACGCCGGTGAGGAGCGCGACCGCGCCGAAGAAAATGGACATGACAGTTGCGGCGGTGGATCCCGCGGCCGTCACGGGCTGCCGGGCGCGCAGCCGGGCGGCCGTCCAGAGCAGGAGCGCGGCCCCGAAGACGGCGAAGACCGTTCCGGCGAAGAGTGCGGGCACCCGCTCCATGCGTCCCCTCGTCCCGTCTCGTCCTGTCCAGGTGTGTGCTCCCGGACGCTGCCACGCCAGGGCGTCCGGCACGCGAACCACGGGTGAACACAGGTCTCCGCTCCCAGGGGGTGGGACGCGGCGGGGGCCGTCCTGCAAAGATGTCCGGCAACGACCGGTACACAACAAGACGTTCAACGACGTTCAGCACAGGGGGACGGGGCATGTCCGACCAGAATCCGTACGGCCAGAATCCGTACGGTGACAAGCCGCAGGGCGACAATCCGTACGGGGAGCAGCAGCCCGGGGGCCAGCCCGGATACGGATACCCGCAGCAGCCCGGGGGCCAGGCACCCGGTTACGGCTACCCGCCCCAGGGCGGCGGCCAGGCACCCGGTTACGGCTACCCGCCGCAAGGCGGCGGGTACGCGCCGCCCGGTGCCGCGTACGCCGCGGACCCGTCCGCGCCGTACGGCTACGACCCCTACGGGCGGCCGTACTCGGACAAGTCCAAGGTGGTCGCGGGAGTGCTTCAGCTCTTCCTCGGCAGCTTCGGCGTGGGCCGTTTCTACACCGGGCACACCGGCATGGCGCTGGGGCAGCTCTTCACGTGCGGCGGCTGCGGCATCTGGGCGCTGATCGACGGCATCATGCTGCTGGCCGGGGACAACCCGACCGACGCGCAGGGCCGGGTGCTGCGTGGCTGACGAAGTCCGTCGGCCACAGGTCGGCGCTCCCCCGGTCTCCCCGGGGGCGCGCCGCCCGTCGGCGGTTCTCGGCCACCCGGCCACCGCTCCCCTGGCGACGCTCGCCGCCGGGGTGGCGGGCGCCGTCTATCTCTACGGCACCGACCCGCACCAGCCGGGCCACTGGCTGCCGCGCTGCCCGTTCAACTGGGCGACCGGGCTGCTCTGCCCGGCCTGCGGCGGTACGCGCATGGTGTACGACCTGATGCACGGCGACGTGGGGCGCGCCTTCCACGACAACGCCGTCCTGCTGCTGGCCGCGCCCCTGGCGCTGTGGCTGTGCGGGCGCTGGATGGTCGAGGGGCTGCGCGGCCGTCGCCGACGGCTGGTGGTGAGCCCGCGGGTGTCACTGGCCGTGCTGTGCGTGGCCGTGACGTGGACGGTTGTCCGCAACGTGTTCTGACGCGTCGTCCACTCCACCGCGCGTCAGTCCGCCGGGCCCCTTCTCCGAGGCGTCCCCGGGCCGCTCGTCAGGCCGCTCGCCAGGCCACTCGTCAAGCCGCTCGCCAGGCCGCTCCCCGCGTCACTCCGCCGCGTCACTCCACCGGGTCGAGGAATCCCTGTTCCACCAGCAGCCGGATCGACTCCGGCGTGCGGTCGCGCAGCACCACCGGGTCCTCGCCGAGCAGCTGCGCGATGGCGTCCACGATCCGCCCCGCAGTCAGCGTCCCGTCGCAGACGCCCGCGAAGCCCGCGCCCACCGTGTCGACCTTCGTCGCGCGCCGCATACCGCGGGCCGCGCGCAGCACCACGTGCTCCGGGTCCTCGGCGCCCGGCAGCCCCACCTGCTCCTGCACCACCCCGTCGCCGAGCGCGAAACGGGAGCTGAGCAGCGCCGCGTCGTCATGGGTGCGCAGGAAGTCCTGGCGGTCGAACCACCCGGCGATGTGCGGGCCGAGCGGCTGCTCCACGGGGTGCGGCCACTCCTCCGCGGTGATCACGGGCTGGTCCGCGTCGGACTTGCGCAGCGTGATCCAGCCGAAGCCGACGCCGTTCACCTTGCGCTGCTCGAACTCGTCGAGCCACGCGTCGTAGCGGGCGGCGTACGTGGCCGGATCCGTACGGTGGTCGCCGCCGTCGCGCAGCCACAGCTCGGCGTACTGCGTGACGTCCTGGACCTCGCGCTGCACGATCCAGGCGTCGCAGCCGCGCGGGATCCACGAGACCAGGCGCTCGCGCCAGTCCTGGCCCTCGGTGTGCTGCCAGTTGGCGAGGAGCTGGCAGTAGCCGCCGTCGTTGAGATGGTCTGCCGACTGCTGCACCAGGGTGCGGCACAGGTCGTCGCCCGCCATACCGCCGTCCCGGTAGGTGAAGCGCCCGCTCGGGGAGATCACGAAGGGCGGGTTGGACACGATCAGGTCGAAGCGCTCGTCGCGGACCGGCTCGAAGAGGCTGCCCTCGCGCAGGTCGGGTTCGCGGGCGCCGGACAGCGCGAGGGTGAGCCGGGCGAAGTGCAGGGCGCGCGGATTGACGTCGGTCGCCGTGACGCGGGTGGCGTGCCGGGAGGCGTGCAGCGCCTGGATGCCGGAGCCGGTGCCGAGGTCCAGGGCGCTGCCGACCGGCTCGCGCACGGTCAGCCCGGCCAGCGTCGTGGAGGCGCCGCCGACGCCGAGCACCAGGTCGGCCCGGTCGACGCCGGGCGTGCTCTCCCCGTCGGTCCCGGTACCGGTGCCGATACCGCCCGCGCCGCCGACCGCGCAGCCGAGGTCGGAGACGATCCACCAGTCCGCGCCCTCCTCACCGGCGTACGGGCGTACGTCCACGGTGGCGCGTACGTCGTCGCCGTCGCGCGCCAGCCAGCCGCCGGCGACGTAGTCGTCGATCCGGGGCAGGGCGGCGCGGGCCCGCGCGTAGGACACGGGGCGTTGCAGGAGGAAGAGCCTGACCAGGGTCTCCAGGGGGCTGCCGCCACGGGTGGCGCGCAGGGCGGGGACGGTCTCGGCCCGGGAGAGGGCCGCGTAGGCGGCGGCTCCGAGGAGGTCGAGACAGCCGTCCGCGGTGAAGGCTGCGGCGCGCAGGTCGTCGCGCAGGGACGGGGCGTTCCGGGCGGCGGGGAGGAGGGGCGTACTCACACCGGCCATTGTCGCGGAATCGCCGCGGCCCGGCGCCCCTTGTGCGGGGCGGCGGGCCGTGGCGTATCGGACAGCGGGGGTGCTAAGGGGGTGCTACGGGGGCGCGGTCGTGGGCGCGGGGCCTTCGTGGGCGCGGTCCGGTGGCCACGGGCCGGGGGCCCGGGGCCGGGGGCCCGGGGCCCGGGGCCGGGGCCTGAGGGGGCCGGGGGCCTACGACGCCGACGGTGAGGCCGAGGAGGAGCCGGACGCCTGCTTGCAGCCGGGCTGCTTGGCCATGGCCTTGCCGACGTCGCCCTGGCGGAGCGAGTCGAGGGCCTGCTCACCGTTCTGGCTGACCTTGCCCAGCGAGTTGGAGACGCCCTTGAGGCCGTCCGCGAACTTCGCCTGGTCGCTGGTGTCGAGCCCGTCGACCTGCTTCTTGAGCGTCCCGTACTGGGTGGACAGGCCGTTGAGGTCGTTCACCGCGTCCTGCTGGATCTTCGCACCGTCCTTGACCGGCGGGGCGCCGGCCTTGCTGACGATGTCGGCGAGCGACTTGTACGCCTCGGAGATCGACTGGAAGGCGGCGGAGTCGGCGGACTTGACGTCCTGGGGCTTGCCGTTGCTGTTCACCTGGGTGATCGCCGTGTTGGCGTCGTTGATCTTCTTGGTCTGGGCCGCGGCCTGGTCGCAGACGCCCTTCGCCCAGTTGTCCAGCTTCTTGTTGGAGTCGTCGCTGCACCCCGACAGCGCGAGCAGCATGACCGCACCGGAGAGCGCGGCCAGGAGCTTCTTGTTCACCTTCACCGGATGGGTCCCTTCCGTGGCCTTACGGCCCCGGAACATACACGGCTGACGGGTGGTCACCGTGAATCCGTGAGGTGATTCGTCCGACATTCAAGCCATTCGCACTAAGGTGCGGTGGGCGACCGCACACGTACCGGATCACGTACGGTCGCCCACCGGGCCCTAGACGGACCGGAACCCTTGACGGGCCCGCCCCTTGACGGTGCGTCGGATCAGGCCACGGCGGCCGTGTCCGGGGTGCGGGTCCCGGTGTCCCCGCCGTCGCCGTCGTCGTCGCCCTCCATCGCGATGCCGCGCCGCTTGGAGATGTAGACCGCGATGACGATGACGGCGATCGAGACCACCGCGACGGTGACGCGTACGCCGAGATTCGCGTCCACGCCGTAGCTGAACTTGACCACCGCGGGGGCGATCAGCAGCGCCACCAGGTTCATCACCTTCAGCAGCGGGTTGATGGCCGGGCCCGCGGTGTCCTTGAACGGGTCGCCGACCGTGTCGCCGATGACGGTCGCGGCGTGGGCCTCGCTGCCCTTGCCGCCGTAGTGGCCGTCCTCGACCAGTTTCTTGGCGTTGTCCCAGGCGCCGCCGGAGTTGGCCAGGAACACCGCCATCAGGGTGCCCGCGCCGATCGCGCCCGCCAGGTACGAGGCGAGCGAGCCGACGCCGAAGGTGAAGCCGACCGCCACGGGCGCGAGGACGGCGAGCAGGCCGGGGGTGGCCAGTTCGCGCAGCGCGTCCTTGGTGCAGATGTCGACCACCCGTCCGTATTCGGGCAGTTCGGTGCCGTCCATGATCCCCGGGTGTTCGCGGAACTGCCTGCGCACCTCGTAGACCACCGAACCCGCGGACCGGGAGACGGCGTTGATGGCGAGGCCGGAGAAGAGGAAGACGACGGCCGCGCCGAGCAGCAGCCCGACCAGGTTGTTGGGCTGGGAGATGTCCAGGGACAGCCAGCGGGCGTCGGAGGCCGCTGGATGGGCCTTGGCGACGGCGGTGTCGATGGCCTCCTTGAACGAGCCGAACAGGGCGGTGGCGGCCAGTACCGCGGTGGCGATGGCGATGCCCTTGGTGATGGCCTTGGTGGTGTTGCCGACGGCGTCGAGGTCGGTGAGCACCTGGGCGCCCTCGCCGTGCACGTCGCCGGACATCTCGGCGATGCCCTGCGCGTTGTCGGAGACGGGTCCGAAGGTGTCCATGGCGACGATGACGCCGACGGTGGTCAGCAGGCCGGTGCCCGCCAGCGCGACCGCGAACAGCGCGAGCCAGACGGAGGTCCCGCCGAGCAGGAAGGCGCCGTAGACGGACAGGCCGATCAGCACCGCCGAGTAGACCGCGGACTCCAGTCCGAGTGAGATCCCGGACAGGATGACGGTGGCGGGGCCGGTCAGCGAGGTCTTGCCGATGTCGCGGACCGGCCGCCTGGTGGTCTCGGTGAAGTAGCCGGTGAGCTGCTGGATCACCGCGGCCAGCACGATGCCGATGGCGACGGCGACCATCGCCAGGGTGCGCGGGTCGCCTGCGTGGCCGGAGATGTCGCTGTCGACGCCCTTGAGGTCGGCGTAGGAGGACGGCAGGTAGGTGTAGACGGCGATGGCGACGCCGATCAGGGAGATGACCGCGGAGATGAAGAAGCCGCGGTTGATGGCCGTCATGCCGCTGCGGTCGCTGCGGCGGGGGGAGACCGCGAAGATGCCGACCATGGCGGTGAGGACGCCGATCGCCGGGATGAGCAGCGGGAAGGCGAGGCCGGAGTCGCCGAAGGTCACCTTGCCGAGGATCAGCGCGGCGACCAGGGTGACGGCGTACGACTCGAAGAGGTCGGCCGCCATGCCCGCGCAGTCGCCGACGTTGTCACCGACGTTGTCGGCGATGGTCGCGGCGTTGCGCGGGTCGTCCTCGGGGATGCCCTTCTCGACCTTGCCGACCAGGTCGGCGCCGACGTCGGCCGCCTTGGTGAAGATGCCGCCGCCGACGCGCATGAACATCGCCAGCAGCGCCGCGCCGAATCCGAATCCTTCGAGCACCTTGGGCGCGTCGGCCTTGTAGATCAGGACGACGGCGGACGCGCCGAGCAGGCCGAGGCCCACGGTGAACATGCCGACGACGCCGCCGGTCCTGAACGCGATCCGCATCGCCCGGTGCGACACGTCGGTCAGGTCGGCCGGGGGTTCGCCGGGTGCCGGTGTCGCCGATCTGGCCGCGGCGGCGACCCGCACATTGCTGCGGACCGCCAGCCACATTCCGACATATCCGGTGACCGCGGAGAACACGGCGCCCACGAGAAAGAAGATCGACCGGCCGATCCGCTGTGAAGTGGTGTCCGAGGGCAGCAGCATGAGCAGGAAGAACGCCACCACGGCGAAAATTCCCAGGGTACGGAACTGCCGTGCGAGGTAGGCGTTGGCGCCTTCCTGCACGGCAGCCGCGATTTTCTTCATGCTGTCGGTGCCCTCGTCCGCTGCGAGCACTTGACGTACCAACACCGCGGCGAGCGCGAGTGCGCCCAGTGCGACGACGGCGATGATCCATACGAGGAGACGATTTCCGTCGGTCAGTACCGGTGTCGCGGCAAGCGTGTGAGGGGTAAGTGGCCCCGCCATTCGTCCTCCTTGACGTTTGGCGCATGGGCGTGCGGCTTCACGGCTCGACAAGCCGCAACGCTCAGGCGAGCTGAGCAAGATGGACGGATTGTAGGGAGCCGCAGCACTTCAAAACAGGGTGCCGCGTCGAAAAAGGATATTCGTGAACGCGGCGTTCGCCTGTGAACAGGAGTGAGTGTCGCCTGTGATCAGGCGAGAAAGATGATCTGAGGGGCGGCCGGGGGCCGCGTCGCGCTCAGAACGGTGTGCCGGTCTGGGGCCGGGCCGCCGGTCGAGCCGGTGCGCCGGTCAAGGGGCCGCCGGTCCACGGTCGGACGGGCGGGGCGGTCTACGGTCAGACGGGCTACGGTCAGACGGGCGGGACGATCGGCCAGCTCATGCGGATCACACCGCCGGTGGCGGTCTCGGTGACCTCGACGTCGTCGACCAGGCCACTGATCACGGCGAGGCCCATCTCGCCCTCGTCGCTCAGCTCGTCACCCGCGGCGTCGGACGCGGAGCCCGAGGCGTTGCCCGGGACCTCGTCGGCGACCTCGATGGAGAACTTCTTCTCCTCCTCGGTCAGCATCACCCGGACCGGTTCTTCCACACCATTGCCACGGTGCAGACCCACCGCGCGGCTGCACGCCTCGCCCACCGCGAGCCGTACTTCGTCCAGAACCGCCTCGTCCACCCCCGCCCGGCGCGCCACCGCCGCCGCTACGAGCCGTGCTGTTCGCACATGCTCCGGCTGGGCGCTGAAGAGCAGTTCTACGGTGGGCATGGCCTCCCCTTCGGTCCTTTGGGTGGGCATCACGGGGGCCCGGACGGTGATCCCGTCCGGTACCCCTCGACGGCGATCGTCAGTCGGTCGCCGCGACAGCCTCGTCGACCGAGGTGTGAATCGGGAACACCTTGGTCAGACCGGTGATACGGAAAATCTTCAGGATGCGCTCCTGGTTGCACACCAGTCGCAGCGATCCTTCATGAGCACGCACCCGCTTCAGCCCGCCGACGAGCACACCCAGGCCGGTGGAGTCGAGGAAGTCCACTCCCTCCATGTCCACGACCAGGTGGTAACTCCCGTCGTTCACAAGCTCCACAAGCTGTTCCCGCAGCTTGGGCGCGGTGTACACATCAATCTCGCCGCCGACTTCGACGATCGTACGATCGCCGACGGTTCGGGTCGACAGGGACAGGTCCACGGATCCTCCAGCACCTTGCATCGACGCGGCGCCCCCCTGGGGCCCCCACCAGAAGGTAGGGGACGGATCGACGGCCGCGATGGCATTCAATCACTTCGCAGCGGGCGAGCACGACGCCTTACTGCGATTGTCCGTCACGCCGGTGACACACTGAGTGCCGATGGCCCAGGATCATCTTCCGCAGTCGGCGCACGGCCGCCCGTCCCCCCGAACCGCTTTGGAGCGGCTCGCCAGGGGGGCAGACCGAGCCGCGCGCATCACCCATACGGAGCACCTGCCCCCGCGGGTCGGCCGCCATGCCTCCTGGCCCGACACGATCAGAAGCGAGGTCGTGGACGCGATCCGCGCGGCCGGAATCGACCGTCCCTGGGAGCACCAGGCGCTGGCCGCGGGCCACGCGGCGCGCGGCGAGTCGGTGGTGGTGGCCACCGGAACCGCCTCCGGGAAGTCGCTGGCGTATCTGGCACCGGTGCTCAGCGCCCTGCTGGACGGCTCCGAGGCGCCGAACGGCCGGGGCGCCACCGCGCTCTACCTGTCCCCCACCAAGGCCCTGGCCGCCGACCAGCGCCGCGCCGTCACCCGCCTCGCCGCGCCCCTGGGCACCGCGATCCGCCCCGCGGTCTACGACGGCGACACCCCCGTCGAGGAACGCGAGTGGGTCCGGCAGTACGCCACCTACGTGCTCACCAACCCCGACATGCTGCACCGCGGCATCCTGCCCGGCCACGCCCGCTGGGCCTCCTTCCTGCGCCAGCTGCGCTACGTGGTGATCGACGAGTGCCACACCTACCGGGGTGTCTTCGGCTCGCACGTCGCCCAGGTGCTGCGCCGCCTGCGCCGGGTCTGCGCGCGGTACGGGGCCGAGCCGGTGTTCGTGCTCGCCTCCGCGACGGCCGCGGACCCGGCGCGGGCCGCCTCCCGGCTCACCGGGGTGCCGGTGGCCGAAGTGACCGAGGACACGTCGCCGCGCGGCGGCCTGGCCTTCGCGCTGTGGGAGCCGCCGCTGACCGAGCTGTCCGGCGAGCACGGCGCTCCCGTGCGCCGCACCGCGACCGCCGAGACCGCGGAACTCCTCACCGACCTGGTCGTCCAAGGCGTGCGCAGCGTGGCCTTCGTCCGCTCCCGGCGCGGCGCGGAACTGGTCGCCCTGATCGCCCAGGAGCGCCTGGCCGAGATCGACCCCTCGCTTCCCGGGCGAGTCGCCGCCTACCGCGGCGGCTACCTCGCCGACGAGCGCCGGGCCCTGGAACGCGACCTGCACTCCGGCCGCCTGCTCGGCCTCGCCTCCACCTCCGCCCTCGAACTGGGCGTGGACATCTCCGGCCTCGACGCGGTCCTGCTGGCCGGCTACCCGGGCACGCGGGCCTCGCTGTGGCAGCAGGCGGGCCGCGCCGGACGGACCGGGCAGGGCGCGCTGGCGATCATGGTCGGCCGGGACGACCCGCTGGACACGTATCTCGTCCACCACCCCGAGGCGATCTTCGAGCAGCCCGTCGAGAGCACCGTCCTGGACCCGGACAATCCCTACGTGCTGGCCCCGCACCTGTGCGCCGCCGCGGCCGAGCTGCCGCTCACCGACGACGACCTCGTCCTGTTCGGCCCCGAGGCGGCGTCGCTGATGCCGCAGCTGGAGAAGCGCGGGCTGCTGCGCCGGCGCGCCTCCGGCTGGTACTGGACCCGCCGGGAGCGGGCCGCGGACCTCACCGACATCCGCGGCGAGGGCGGCAGTCCCGTGCAGGTCGTGGAGACGGCGACCGGACGGCTGCTGGGCACGGTGGACGCCTCCTCGGCGCACACCGCCGTCCACGACGGCGCCGTCCATCTCCACCAGGGCCGCACCTACCTGGTCAAGCGGCTCGACCTGGAGGACGGCGTGGCGCTGGTCGAGCCCGCCGACCCGTCCTACTCCACGATGGCCCGCGACACCACCGACATCCGGGTGCTCAGCGGCGACCTGGAGGAGCCGTGGGGCGAGGCGCGGATCCACTTCGGCTCCGTCGAGGTGACCCACCAGGTGGTGTCCTTCCTGCGCCGCAAGCTGATCACCGGTGAGATCCTCGGCGAGACCAAGCTCGACCTGCCCCCGCGCACCCTGCGCACCCGGGCGGTGTGGTGGACCGTCACGGACGCGCAACTGGACGCCGCCCGGATCCACCCCGAGGAACTGCCCGGCGCCCTGCACGCCGCCGAGCACGCCGCGATCGGTCTCCTCCCGCTCTTCGCGACCTGCGACCGCTGGGACATCGGCGGGGTCTCCATACCCCTGCACGCCGACACCGGCCTGCCCACCGTCTTCGTCTACGACGGCCACCCCGGCGGCGCGGGCTTCGCCGAACGCGCCTTCCACACCGCCCGCACCTGGCTCACCGCCACCCGCGAGGCCATCGCCTCCTGCGAGTGCGAATTCGGCTGCCCCTCCTGCGTCCAGTCCCCCAAGTGCGGCAACGGCAACGACCCCCTGGACAAGGCCGCCGCCGTCCGCCTCCTGGACTGCCTGCTGACGGCGGGCGCCGCCGAGGACGGTGATGGGGCCGGGGCCGGTCCCGGGGCCGGTCCTGAGGCGGGGCACAGGGCCGGGTCCGGGGCCGAGACCGGTCCCGGGGCCGCGCCCGGTGCCGCCGACGGCGGCCGGGCCGGGGTCGGGACCGGGGTCGAGTGACGGTCCCGCGCGGGACCGCACACGGGCGCCGTCGACCTCCGCCGTGACATCGGAGATCTCGCCCGCCACCACGCAGCTCACCAGCCGGGCGCCCTGTGCCGCCGCCACCTCGGCCGCCAGCCCGCAGGCCCGCGTACGGCCCTCCAGCGCGTGGTCGGCCGCGGCGAGCGCCGCCAAATCCGCGGCGCCGCCCGCCCGGTGCCGGGCGATGACCGCCTCGTCCATGAAGAGCACAGCGGCGAAGACCGCGCCCAGCACGGCGATCAGCCCCAGTGACCACACGGTGGCGGAGCCCCGGTCCCCGCGGGGCGCGGGGGCCTTCACGGTTGCCCACCCCCGCCCACGGCGTCCTCGGCGAGCGCGACGGCCTCGGCCCGCAAGGTGACGGGGAAGCGCGGCGCCGGAACGGTGACCCGGACCCGGATCAGGTCGCCCGACCGCTCCACGCCGACCCGCGCTCCGGACGGCGCGGCCTCCCGCGCCACCCGCAGCACCTCGCCCGGCGCTTCGGAGCGCGCCGCGGCACGCGCCCCCGCCCGCGCCGCGTCCACGCACCGCACCTGCGCCGCGGCCGCCATCAGGCCCCAGATCAGGGCGGCGGTGAACGCCACGAGCATCGGGATCACCATGGCGGCCTCCGCCGTCACATACCCCTGGTCGCGCGGCAGGCGGCCCCGCTCAGAACGGCACATGGAGTGCCTTCACGATCACGCCGGTCAACGCCGAGCGCACCGGCCCGCTCGTCACGATCTTGTAGAGCACCGCCGCGAACCCGCACGCCGCGATCGTCCCCACCGCGTACTCGGCCGTGCTCATCCCCGCCTCCGCCGCCGTACGGCTCACGTCCCTGTACCGCGCCGCCCTCCGCCGCATCCGGGCGACCCACCGCCGCCGCTCGGCCCGCGCCAGACGAACCGCGCGCGGCACCGGCGGCACCCGGAGCGCTGGCGGAGCCGAGGCCCTCGCACCGGGCGGGTTCTTCGAGTTGATCGAGTTGATCGAGTTCGCCAGGGCCGGCTGGGCCGTCCGGGCGAGGTGCTGGTCCATCGTCTGATGCGTCATCGGGATCTCCTGGTGTCGTGGATGTGCGTGTGGGTGTGCGTGTGGACATAGGTGTTCGAGTCGTTCGCTTCGGGTGGTGCGTCGGGCGCGGGCGGTCCGGGCGGCGTGTCAGCCCGTGCGGCCGAGGACGGTGCCCGCCAGGCCCATCACCACGGGGGCGACGCCGACCAGCAGGAAGGCCGGGAGGAAGCAGACCCCCAGGGGCGCGGTGGCGTGCACCGCGGCCCGCCGGGCCCTGGCGAGTGCCGAACGGGCGTACGCGGCCCGGTAGTCCGCGGCCAGCCGGGACATCTCCGCGACCGGTGCGCTGCCCGTCGTGGAGGCGCGGGCCAGGCAGCGCCCCATCTCGCGGGCGGCGGGCAGCCGTCCGAACCGCTGCCAGCACTCCGCCGGGTCGCCGCCCAGCCGCAGCTCGGCCCTGACCCGTATCAGCGCGGTCCCGAGTGGCCCGGCCAACGACCGGCCCACGGCGCCCGCCGCTTCTCCGGGTGACGCCCCGGCGGCGAGGCAGGCGGCCATCAGGTCCGCGCAGAGCGGGAGTTCCGACGGATCGGGCTTCTCGTCCGCCTCGGAGCTCTCTGTGGCGTTCTGCCGCCCCCGGAGTGATCTCCTGACCCCGAGGGCCGTGAGGACCCCCACCAGGCCGCCCAGCACCCCGCTGATCAACGTCGCGGCCCCCAGCCCGGCCGCGACCGGCGGACCCCAGTCGCGCAGCGGTCCCCTGAGCCGCCGCAGCGCCCGCCGAGGGGACTTCCGCGACCGCCCGGTCCCCAGCGCCGCGCGCAGCCGTCGCGTCGCCGCTTTCTCCCTCCGCGCCGCGGCCAGCGCCCCGCCGACCGCGGCCACCGCAGCCGCCACCAACGCGAACGCCACGAGGGCTGTCCCCAGGCTGTGGACACTCCCGGCGGTCACGGCCGCCCCCGGTCCCGCGACCCCGCCGGGGTCGCCGCCTTTCCCCGGCCGACCGTCGCGGTCTCAAGCACCGCGCCACCGGCCGCTGGAGAGCCGCCCCCCGAGGAACCGTCCCTCACGGAAACGGCGGCCGTCGAAGCGCCCTTCGCAGGACCGGAGGGCCGAGTTCTGGCCGCCGTCGGTCCGCCCTCCGCCGCGCGGATGATCCGCGCCGTCCACGCGAGCCCCGCCCATTCCAGGCAGCCGCCCGCGACCAGGCAGAGCAGTCCCGCCGGGGTGTGCAGGAGCACCGTCGAGGGGTCGGCGCCCAGGCCCGCGCCGAGCACGACGCCGAACAGCGGCAGCAGCGCGAGCAGCACCGACGTGGACCTCGGACCTGCCAACTGGGCGCGCAGGTCGTCGCGTTGATCGGCGTCCGCCCGTAGCGCCGCGGCGACCCGGTCGAGCGCGGCGGCCAGTCCGGCACCGCCGTCCACCGCGACCTGCCAGCAGGCGGCGACCGCGGCGAGCCCGTGCGTCCCCGCGCCGAGCCGGGACGCCTCCCGCAGCGCGTGCGGCACGTCGCCGCCGAATCTGGCCGCCGACAGCACCATTCGTGCCGCGTCGGCGAGGTCGGGCGAGGCGGGCCAGCCCGCCGACTCGACCGCGTCGGTCAGCGCCGCGTGCGGTGGCCGTCCGGCCCTGAGGTCTCCGGCCACGGTGCCGCACAGCGCGCTCACCGCGACCGCCCGGCGCTCGGCCGCCGCCCGCTCGCCCCGCCGTCGCAACGCCCGCCCCACCAGCGGCACCGCCACGGCGCCCGCGACCACCGGCAGTACCGATCCCGTCAGCAGCCCCAGCCCACCGCCCACCGGCAGGCACACCGCCTCGGGCCCGACCCGGCCGCGCCGACCGGCGAACCGTGCGGCGATCCGCAGCGGCTCCCACGCCCGGCGACGGCCCGCCGTCCGTCCGTCGCGCCACCGCGCAAGCCGGATCGCCCACTCGCGGCGAGCCGTCTCCCCCGCCTTCCTCAGCCGTGCCAGCGGATTCGCCCGCTGCTCGCCGGTAACCGGCCCCCGCTCGCCCTCCCCCGCCTCTTCAGGTCCTGCTCCGATGAGCAGATCGCGCGCCCGGCGGCGGGGATCGGAGGTGCGGCAGCGCGTCACGAGGAGGGCCAGGGCAGCACAGAGGGCAGCGGCCCACACGACCGAGGGCTGAAAGGCCGCCGCGCTCATGACGCACCTGCCCGGCGATGTCCGATCCCCGGCTCACGGCCCGGACCGCGGCACCAGCGAACCCCCGCCCCCGCCAGAACAGCACGCCAGGTGGCAGCCCGCATGACCGAGGGTGGACAGACCGGGGCGCTCATGACGCACCCGCCCAGCGATGCCCGACCCGCAGCTCGCAGCCCAGGCCAGGAGGATTCGAGGCGCGCCAGCGAAGCCCCGCGAGCAACAGAAACACCACGCCGGGCGGCAGCCCGCACGACATCAGGTTGAGAAAGCAGGGCGCTCATGACGCACCCGCCGAGCACAGTGCCGCCAACCGGTCCCAGCCGGGGCCGCGTTCGTGGTGGCCGCGGGCGTCGCGGAGCAGGGCGGGCACGGTGGCGACCAGGCCGTCGGAGCCGCGCTTGAGTACGTGGATCTCGGCGAGGCGGCGCAGGCCGGAGTTGTCGCGGACGAGGTGGATGACGACGGCGAGTGCGGCGGCCAACTGGCTGTGCAGGGCGGCCCGGTCGAGGCCCGCGGTGGAGCCGAGGGCTTCGAGGCGGGCCGGGACGTCGGCGGCGGCGTTGGCGTGGACGGTGCCGCAGCCGCCTTCGTGGCCGGTGTTCAGCGCGCTCAGCAGGTCGGTGACCTCGGCGCCGCGGACCTCGCCGACCACGAGCCGGTCGGGGCGCATGCGCAGCGCCTGGCGGACGAGGTCCCGCAGGGTGACGTGTCCCGCGCCCTCCTGGTTGGCGGGGCGGGTCTCCAGGCGGACGACGTGCGGGTGGTCGGGGCGCAACTCGGCGGAGTCCTCGGCCAGGACGATGCGGGCCGCGGGGTCGACGAGGCCGAGCAGGCAGCTCAGGAGTGTGGTCTTGCCCGACCCGGTGCCGCCGCTGATCATGAACGACAGCCGGGCGTCGAGGACCGCGCGCAGCAGCCGGGCGGTCTCGGTGTCGAGCGTTCCGGCCGCGCCGAGTTCGGCGAGGGTGAAGGCGCGGGCCCGCACCACGCGCAGCGACAGGCACGGCGAGCCGACCACGACCGGCGGCAGGACGGCGTGCAGCCGGGTGCCGTCGGGCAGTCGGGCGTCGACCCACGGGTGGGCGTCGTCCAGGCGGCGGCCGGCGGTGGTCGCGAGGCGCTGGGCGAGCCTGCGCACGGCCGTGGTGTCGGTGAAGCGGACGGCGGCGCGTTCGAGACCGCTGCCGCGGTCGATCCACACCTGGTCGGGTGCGTTGACGAGGATGTCGGTGACGGCGGGGTCGGCGAGCAGCGGCTCCAGCGGGCCCACGCCGACGAGTTCGGAACGCAGTGCCGCGACCACGTCGAGGACTTCGCTGTCGCCGAGCAGGCGTCCACGGGCGCGCAGTGCCGCGGCCACGCGTGCCGGGGTGGGTTCGCCGCCGTGTTCCGCCAGGTGCAGCCGTACGGCGTCGAGGAGTTCGGCGTTCATACCGTCACGCTCCCGCCACTGGGCTGGGCCTGGGCGAGGAAGGCGGCGCAGAAGCGGGCGAGCGGGCCGCGGCTCGCGGAGCCCGGTGGTCCGCTGCCGGACAGGGCGTCCGACAAGCCTGGTTCCGGAGGGAGTTGGCCCGCCAGCGGCAGGCCGACGAGACGGGCGATCTCGTCGTCGGCGAGGCCGGAGGCGAAGGGGCCGCGGGCGACGACGCGCAGGTCCTTGAGGACCATGCCGACCGCCGCGGCGACGCGGGTGGCCGCGGCGACCGCCCGCAACTCTGCGGGTACGACGAGGAGTCCGACGTCGATCTGCGCGAGGGTCTCGGCGACCGCGTCGTCCACGCGCCGTGGCAGGTCGACCACGACGACTCCGCCGCGGCGGCGGGCCGCGCCGAGCACGGACCGCATGGCCTGGGGCGGGATGAGCACGGAGTCGCCGCGGTCCCAGCTCAGGACGCTCAACGCGTCGAGCCTGGGCAGGGATTCCTCCAGTGCCCCGCTGTTGACGCGGCCCCGTGAGTCGGCGAGGTCGGGCCAGCGCAGGCCGCCGACGCGCTCGGCGCCGAGCAGGATGTCGAGGCCGCCGCCGAGCGGATCGCCGTCGATGAGCATGGTGCGCCTGCCCGTACCGGCCGCGGTGACGGCGAGCGCGCAGGCCAACGTGCTGGCGCCCGCGCCGCCCCGGCCGCCCACCACCCCTACGGTCAGGGCGGGTTCGCTCACGCCTTCGGCGATGTCGGCGATGCGGTCGACCAGCCAGCTCTCGGCGTCGGGCAGGAAGAGGACATGGTCGGCGCCGATCGCGACGGCTCTGCGCCACACGTCGTGGTCGTGCAGATCACGCCCGACGACCAGAACTCCCTTGCGGCGGACGGTGTCCTGGACCCGTGAGGTGGCCTCGGCGCCGACCAGGACGAGGGGCGCGGTGTCCCAACTCGTCGCGCGCGGGGGCGCGGTGAAGACCACCTCCGGTTCCGTACCGGCCGCGGCGCACAGCCGCAGCAGGTCGTCGAGGAGCGTTTCGTCCTCGGTGACAATCAGCGGCCCGGCCGGCCCTTCGATGGCGGTCGGCCGCTGGTCGGGTGTCGTCGATCCCGTCATTTCCTGTCCCCCGTCGCTTCTGACGCGAGCACCGGTGTGCATCGCCTGCGATCAGGTTGGGGCAGACAGGAGAATTGAGATGATCTTGGTCGGAATCTGTGGACAACTCAGCGATTGTGGATAACTCCACCACTCTCACGGGTGAGTTCGCCGACGCCTGGCAACGATTACGGACCGTCACACGTCGTACGCATCACAGCCGTGCCGCACGCGAGGGGGAACGACATGAGGATGCGAGTGGAAGGACGTCGCGAGAACCGGGAAAAGGCATCCGGACATGCGACGACCCCCGCCGGGGGGGAGAGCGGGGGTCGTCCCCACGGTCCGACTCGGGGGGGGAGGAGCCAGACCGGGTTAGCACGGTCGCGAACGATCCGTGACTTCCATGGTGTACCCGAAGCCCTTCTCAGGCAAACCCACACGCCCGAGCTTACGCCGAATGGTGGTTGCCTATGCTCGTCACGTGGAAAACCACCTGCCACCGCGCACCGCGGCGTTCTTCGATCTCGACAAGACCGTGATCGCCAAGTCCAGCACGCTCGCCTTCGGGCGCTCCTTCTACCAGGGCGGTCTCATCAACAGACGTGCGGTATTGCGTACCGCATATGCCCAGTTCGTGTACTTGGTCGGTGGCGCGGATCACGACCAGATGGAAGGTATGCGCAAATACCTCTCCGAGCTGTGCCGGGGCTGGAATGTCCAGCAGGTGCGGGAGATCGTGGCGGAGACGCTGCATGACCTGATCGACCCGATCATCTACGACGAGGCGGCCTCGCTGATCGAGGAGCACCACGCCGCGGGCCGCGACGTGGTGATCGTCAGCGCCTCCGGCTCCGAGGTGGTCCAGCCGATCGGCGCGATGCTGGGTGCCGACCATGTCGTAGCCACACGGATGGTCGTGGAGGACGGCGCGTACAACGGGGAGATCGAGCACTACGTCTACGGTCCCGCAAAAGCGGACGCCATCGCCGAGCTGGCGAAGTCGGAGGGCTACGACCTGGAGCGGTCCTTCGCGTACAGCGATTCGGTGACCGACATCCCGATGCTGGAGTCGGTCGGTCATCCGTACGCGGTCAATCCCGACCGGGCGCTGCGCAGGGAGGCCGTCTCACGTGACTGGCCAGTGCTGACTTTCAGCCGTCCCGTGCGGCTGAGGCAGCGGATTCCGTCGCTGTCGATGCCGCCCCGGCCGGTGCTCGCGGCGGCGGCCGTGGGGGCGGCGGCTGCGACGGCCGGGCTGGTGTGGCTGGCGTCCCGACGCCGTCGGCCCGCCCTTATGTCCTGATTGATCCCAAAAGTAAAGAAGTCGGGCGAGGGGTTCCCCTGCGCCTCCCACGGCGGTACAAAGGACGTAGCGGCCCGCGAGACCACGGAGTTCCGAGAGGAAGACCGCAGTTCACAGCACCAGGCCCCACGGACCGAGCATGGAAGTCAGGCACCCACGCGGAGCCGACCCGCTTATCGGGCCAGCCGCACCAGGTGACGGGCGAAGATCCCGGCCTGATCGGCAATTACCGTGCACGCACTGGTAACTTGACGGACATGGCAGCGGCGGCACCTCAAGGTGCCGCCGCATCTCTTTTCAGCCACCACACATCCGGCGGTCGACCGCTCAGGCGGCGCCCCGCTGAAGCGCTTCGCACACCGCGACACTTTCGCGGACCCCGAGTTCCAGTGCGCGCCCGCAATGGCTGATCCACTGGACCATGCCTTCCGGAGTACCGGACGCGTATCCCTCCAGCGCCTTGAGATAACCGGCCCGGCCCAACTCCGCGTGACCGACCTCGGCCGGACAGATCGACTTCGGGTCGAGACCGCTGCCGACCAGCACGATCCGCTCAGCGGCCCGCGCGACCGGCCCGTTGAAGGAGCCGAAGGGCCGCAGGCACAGCAATTCGCCGTGCACGACCGCGCCGACGACCAGCGCGGGCGCGTCGGTGCCCGCCCGCAGCAGGCCGGTCAGACCGTCCAGCCGGGCGGCGACCTCGGCGGGGTCGGGCAGCGGGATCTCGGCGATCTCGACCAGCGGCTCGTCCACCGGCTCCCCCGCCCGCCGCGGGCGGCCCACCGTCGGCTCGTCCGCCACTCCGCCCGCCGCCACCAGGTGCAGCCGGGCGAGCGCCTGCACGGGCGACTGCCGCCAGACACTGAGCAGTTGACCGGCCTCGGCGGTCAGCCGCAGCGCCGCGCCGACCGTACGCGCCTGCTCGTCGGCCGAGAAGTCGCTGCGCCTGCGCACCTCCTCCAGCGGCCAGTCGGCGCCGGCCAGCGCCGCGGACCCGCGGGCACCGCGCAGCGCCGCCTCCGATGTGACCTCGGTGGAGCGGCGCCGCATGACCCGGTGCCCGTAGACCTTGTCCACCGCCTGTCGTACGGCGTCCACCGATTCGGGTACGCCCGGCAGCGCGCCGAGGACAGCCATCGGGTCCGTCCGACCGGCGGCGGGAGCGGGATCAGCGTTCGTAGCCATAGTTCCGACCCTAGCCACCCCCCAACCCGCGGAACGACCCCGAAAGAGTGGCCTTCCCCACTCCAAACGCTCACGATCCGTATCCATGCCACTACTCTTGGCGAGCATGAAGATCGCTTTCGTCGGGAAGGGCGGCAGCGGCAAGACCACGCTGTCCTCCCTCTTCATCCGCCATCTCGCCGCCTCCCGCGTACCGGTCGTCGCGATCGACGCGGACATCAACCAGCACCTCGGCCCGGCGCTCGGGCTGGCGGAGGACGACGCCGCCGCGCTGCCCGCGCTCGGCGCGCACCTGCCGGAGATCAAGGAATACCTGCGCGGTGCCAACCCCCGGATCGCCTCCGCCGAGACCATGATCAAGACCACCCCGCCCGGCCACGGATCCCGGCTGCTGCGGCTGGTCGAGGACAACCCCGTCTACGCGGCCTGCGCGCGCACCGTGCACCTGGACCGAGGCCACCGAGACGACGGGGACACAGAGAGCGCGGGGAACACCGGGGGCGACACCGCGCGGCTGATGGTCACCGGCCCCTTCAACGAGTCCGATCTCGGCGTCGCCTGCTACCACTCCAAGGTCGGCGCGGTCGAACTCTGCCTGAACCACCTGGTGGACGGCCGCGACGAATACCTGGTCGTGGACATGACGGCGGGCAGCGACTCCTTCGCCTCCGGGATGTTCACCCGCTTCGACATGACGTTCCTGGTCGCCGAGCCGACCCGCAAGGGTGTGGCCGTCTACCGCCAGTACAAGGAGTACGCCCGCGACTTCGGCGTCGATCTCGCGGTCGTCGGCAACAAGGTGCGGGACGCGGACGACCTGGCCTTCCTGCGCGCCGAGGTCGGCGACGACCTGCTGGTCACCGTCGGGCACTCGGACTGGGTGCGCGCGATGGAGAAGGGCAGGCCGCCGCGGTTCGCGCGGCTGGAGGAGGACAACCGCCGCGCGCTGCGCACGCTGCACGAACGGGCGGACGCCACGTATGAGCGCAGGGACTGGGCGCGCTACACCCAGCAGATGGTGCACTTCCACCTCAAGAACGCGGAGAGCTGGGGAAACGCGAAGACGGGCGCCGACCTGGCGGCGCAGGTCGACCCCGACTTCGTACTCGGCGAACGGGAACGGGAACAGCACGAGCAGTTGCCCCGCCCCGCTGCGGCCGCTAGCGCACAGCCGGCCTGATCCGCTCGGGACCGCCCGCCGTCGCGGCGGCGGGCGCTCCGCCCATGAAGGTGTTCCAGCCGTCCTTGGGCGCCTGGCCGACGTCCAGCGTCCGCAGCCGCGCGAGCACCGCAGGGTCCTGCGCGTCCATCCAGTCCGCGACCTGCTTGAAGCTGACGCAGCGCACGCCTTCCTTGCCGCAGACCTCCTTGACGGTGTCCTCGACGGCCTTCATGTAGACGCCGCCGTTCCAGGACTCGAAGTGGTCGCCGATGAAGAGCGGGGCGCGGTTGCCGTTGTAGGCGCGCGCGAAGGCGGCGGCCAGTCCGTCGTGCATCTGCTTGCCCCAGGCGGCCTGCTTGGCGGGGTCGCCGTGCACGGTGCCCGACTGGTTGGCGAGGAAGTTGTAGTCCATGGAGAGCGTCTCGAAGGCGCGTCCCGGCACCGGGATGTCCTGGAGCGGGAAGTCCCAGACGCCGTCGATCTTGGAGGGCCAGGTCTGCCGGCCGCCGATCGAGCTGGCGTCGTAGCGGAAGCCCGCGGCCTTGGCGGCCGGGATGAGATTGTGCTGGCCCTCCAGGCACGGGGCGCGCCCGCCGACCAGTTCCTTGCTGTAGTCGAAGGGCAGCGGGTCGAGCTTGGTGAGGCCGGAGTTGGTCTTCCAGTTCTTCACGAAGCCCTCGGCCTGCTGGATCTCGCTGGACCACTCGTCGCTCGACCAGGTGCCGACGCCGCCGTTGGGACCGCAGAAGTGGCCGTTGAAGTGGGTGCCGATCTCGCTGCCGTTCTGCCAGGCGAGGCGCAGTTCGCGCAGGGTGTCGGTGATGCCCTGGCGGTCGTTGAAGCCGATGTCGGAGGCGCCGCGCGGGTGCTTGGGCGGGGCGTAGACGTCCTTGTGGTCGCCGGGCAGCAGGTAGACGCCGCTGAGGAAGTACGTCATCGCCGCGTTGTAGCGCTCGCCGACCTCGCGGAAGTGCGAGAAGAGCTTCTGGCTGTCCTCGCCCGCGCCGTCCCAGGAGAACACGACGAGCTGCGGCGGTCGCTCCCCCGGCTTGAGGCGCGTGAAGACCGGCTGATGGGGCTGCGGGCCGGTGTCGGCGGTCGAGCCGTCGCCGATGAGCCGGACGGCGTGGGGCGCCGCGGCTTCGGGGCGGGTGCCCGCGTTGCCGGGCTCGGCGCGGCCGACGGCCGGGGCGGCGCCGGGGCCGGACCCGGCGGCTGATCCGGTGCCGGAGCCCGAGCCGCCGGCGGCGGAGCACGCGACCGCGCCCGCGGCCAGCGCGGCTACGGCGAGTAGCGCCGGTGCCTTGCGCAGGGAGTGCATTCGTACCTCACATCACAGAAAAAGGGATTTGCCCAAAAAGTGACATGCGACCTTGTCGTGACCGCAACGACCTGGCCGTTTATCTGCCAATTCACTCGATAGCAGTAAATAAAGCCCCGATCAGACCTCTGGACTTCACTCTCCGCAATCAGTCGATTACTCTCCATTTACTGACGCTTGAGAGTAGCGAGCGATAACGCTCCGCAATCACGTCCCGCCGCCCAGCGAAGGAGACGGGAATTATGCAGAGAATCCACCGGTCCGATCTGTCCGCTTCGATCACGGTCTTCCTGATCGCCGTCCCGCTGTCGCTCGGCCTCGCGCTGGCGACCGGGGCGCCTCTCCAGTCCGGCCTCGTCGCCGCGGTCGTCGGCGGCATCGTCGCCGGGCTGCTCGGCGGGGCGCCCCTCCAGGTCAGCGGCGCCGCGACCAGCCTGGTCGTGGTCACCGCCGATCTCGTCCACCGCTACGGATGGCGCAGCACCTGCGCCATCACCGTGCTCGCCGGGCTCGCGCAGCTCGTGCTCGGCATGGCGCGGGTGGCCAGATCCGCGCTCGCGGTCAGTCCCGCCATCGTCCACGGCATGCTCGCGGGCATCGGTACGGTCATCGCCCTCGGCCAGCTCCATGTGGTCCTCGGCGGCAGCCCGCAGAGCTCCGCCCTCGACAACATCACCGCGCTGCCCGGCCAGTTGGCGGTCACCAACCCGGCCACACCCGCCATCGGCGCGATCACCGTCGCCGTACTGCTCGGCTGGCGACGGCTGCGAGGCAGGGCGGGACGGCTGCTCGGCGCGATCCCCGCGCCGCTGGCCGCGGTCGTCCTGGCCACCGCCGTAAGCGCGGGGCTGTCGCTGCCGCGGGTGAATCTGCCCGCGTGGAGCGCGCCCGTGCTGCCCACCCTGCCCACGGGGCCGGTCCTCGGAGTGGTCGCCGCCGTGCTCACCGTCACCCTGGTCGCGAGCATGGAGTCGCTGCTGTCCGCGGTCGCCATCGACACCCTCCAGGGCCGGCGGCCGGGACCGCACGCCCCGCCGGCCAAGCTCGACCGCGAACTGCTCGGCCAGGGCGCGGCCAACATGGTGTCGGGCCTGCTCGGTGGCCTGCCGGTGGCCGGCGGCGCGATCCGCGGCTCGGCCAATGTCGAAGCGGGCGCCGTGACGCGCCGCGCCACCGTGATGCACGGTGTGTGGGTGCTGCTCTGCGCCGGGCTCGCCTCCTGGGCGCTGGAGCTGATCCCGCTGGCCGCGCTCGCCGCCCTGGTGATGCTGGTCGGCGTCCGCATGGTGAGCTTCGCGCACATCAGACACGTCCAGCGGCACCGCGAATTCCCGGTGTACGCGGCCACGCTCGGCTCCGTGGTGCTGTTCGGTGTGCTCCAGGGTGTGATCGTGGGGATCGTGGTCGCGCTGTGCCTGTCGCTGCGCCGCCTGACGCACACGCGGATCACCGTCACCGAGGAGCCGGAGTGCCACCGGGTGCGGGTCACCGGCCAGTTGACGTTCCTGGCGGTGCCCCGGCTGACCCGGGCCTTCGCCCAGGTCCCCGACGGGGCCAACGCGGTGGTGGAGCTGGACGGCTCCTTCATGGACCACGCGGCCTACGAGGCGCTGAACGCCTGGTGCGCCAGGCACCGTTCGCGCGGCGGACACGCGACGCTCGGCGACGCGGTCGGACGGACCGTCAGCGAACCGGTGAGCGCGCACGCCTGCCGCCCCTGGACGCCGTGGCGCAACCACCACTGCACCCGCTCCGGCACCGTGCCCGCCACCAGCGGCGGTCAACTGCTCGGCGGCGTCAGCGCCTTCCAGCGCAACACCGCGCCGCTGGTCCGCGAGGAGCTGGCGCGGCTGGCCCGCGAAGGACAGCGGCCCGGCCAGCTCTTCCTCACCTGCGCGGACTCCCGGCTGGTCACCAGCATGATCACCTCAAGCGGTCCCGGTGACCTCTTCACGGTGCGCAATGTGGGCAATCTGATGCCGCCGCCCGGCTCCGACGCCTCCTGCGACTCGGTGGCCGCCGCCGTCGAGTACGCGGTCGACGTGCTCCAGGTCTCCAGCATCACGGTGTGCGGACACTCCGGGTGCGGCGCGATGCAGGCGCTGCTGGGCTCCGACCACGAGCCGGGCGCGCAGACCCCGCTGGCCCGGTGGCTGCGGCACGGCCGCCCCAGCCTGGCGCGGCTCAACCGGATCGGCAGACTCGGCCGCGGCGAGGTGGCGCTGGCGGACCGGCCGGTCGCCGACGACCTCGAAAGGCTGAGCCTGGTCAATGTCATGCAGCAGCTCGAACACCTGATGGCGCACCCCTGCGTGGCGCGTCGGGTCAGCGAGGGCACGCTCCAACTGCACGGCATGTACTTCCATGTCGCGGAGGCGCAGGCGTACATCCTGGACGGTTCGACGAGTGTGTTCGCGGCGGTGGGGCCCGACGCCGCACCGGACACCGCCCGGGAGGCCGCAAAGGTCTAAACCATTTTTCGGGTAGCTATTGTCAGGGTGGCCCAGGACTGGTGAGGTAGTGCTGGGACATGTGGGACACCCTGACAAGGAGCTGGCGTGAGCAGCAACGAGAGCCTGGCCAACCTGCTGAAGGAGGAGCGGCGGTTCGCTCCCCCGGCCGAACTGGCGGCGTCCGCCAACGTCACGGCGGACGCGTACGAACAGGCGGCGGCCGACCGGCTGGGGTTCTGGGCCGAGCAGGCCCGCCGTCTGACCTGGGCCACCGAGCCCACGCAGACCCTGGACTGGTCGAACCCGCCGTTCGCGAAGTGGTTCGCCGACGGTGAGCTGAATGTCGCGTACAACTGCGTCGACCGCCATGTGGAAGCCGGGAACGGCGACCGGGTCGCCATCCACTTCGAGGGCGAGCCCGGCGACAGCCGCAGCATCACCTACGCGGAGCTGAAGGACGAGGTCTCCCGCGCCGCCAACGCGCTGACCGAGCTGGGCGTCGAGAAGGGCGACCGGGTCGCGGTCTACCTGCCGATGATCCCCGAGGCCGTCATCGCGATGCTGGCCTGCGCCCGGATCGGCGCCGCGCACTCGGTGGTCTTCGGCGGCTTCTCCGCCGACGCCGTCGCGTCCCGGATCGCCGACGCCGACGCCAAGCTCGTCATCACCTCCGACGGCGGCTACCGGCGCGGCAAGCCGTCCGCGCTCAAGCCCGCCATCGACGACGCCGTCTCCCGCTCCCCGCAGGTCACCAACGTCCTGGTGGTGCGCCGCACCGGCCAGGACGTGGAGTGGACCGAGGGCCGGGACGTGTGGTGGCACGAGATCACCGCGCGCCAGTCCGCGGAGCACACCGCGCAGCCCTTCGACGCCGAGCACCCGCTGTTCATCCTCTACACCTCCGGCACCACCGGTAAGCCCAAGGGCATCCTGCACACCTCGGGCGGCTACCTGACCCAGGCCAGCTACACCCACCACGCGGTCTTCGACCTCAAGCCGGAGACCGACGTCTACTGGTGCACCGCCGACATCGGCTGGGTCACCGGCCACTCGTACATCGTCTACGGCCCGCTCTCCAACGGCGCCACCCAGGTGATCTACGAGGGCACGCCGGACACCCCGCACCAGGGCCGGTTCTGGGAGATCGTGCAGAAGTACGGCGTCACGCTGCTCTACACCGCGCCCACCGCGATCCGTACGTTCATGAAGTGGGGCGACGACATCCCCGCGAAGTTCGACCTCACGAGCCTGCGCGTGCTGGGCAGCGTCGGCGAGCCGATCAACCCCGAGGCGTGGGTCTGGTACCGCGAGCACATCGGCGGCGGCAGGACCCCGATCGTGGACACCTGGTGGCAGACCGAGACCGGCGCCATGATGATCTCCCCGCTGCCCGGCGTCACCGAGACCAAGCCCGGCTCGGCGCAGCGCGCGCTGCCCGGCATCGCCGCGACCGTGGTGGACGACGAGGCCAACGAGGTGCCGGACGGCTCCGGAGGCTACCTGGTCCTCACCGAGCCGTGGCCGTCGATGCTCCGCACCATCTGGGGCGACGACCAGCGCTACATCGACACCTACTGGTCCCGTTTCCCCGGCCGCTACTTCGCGGGCGACGGCGCCAAGAAGGACGAGGACGGCGACATCTGGCTGCTCGGCCGGGTCGACGACGTCATGCTCGTCTCGGGCCACAACATCTCCACCACCGAGGTCGAGTCGGCGCTGGTCTCGCACCCGAAGGTCGCCGAGTCCGCCGTCGTCGGCGCCGCCGACGCCACCACCGGGCAGGCCATCGTGGCGTTCGTCATCCTGCGCGGCACCGCGGAGGACAGCGCGGACCTCGCGGGCGCGCTGCGCGACCACGTCGGCAAGGCGCTCGGCCCGATCGCCAAGCCCAAGCGGATCCTCATCGTCAACGAGCTGCCCAAGACCCGCTCCGGCAAGATCATGCGCCGCCTGCTGCGCGACGTCGCGGAGAACCGCGAGCTGGGCGACGTCACCACCCTCACCGACTCCACGGTGATGGACCTCATCCAGAGCAAGCTGCCGAGCGCGCCCAGCGAGGACTGACACCCCCGGCCCCCGGCACACACCCGGCGCGGCCACACCCGCGCGACCACACCCGTGAGGGGCGCCCCGGCAACCACCGGGACGCCCCTCACACGTTCGGGTTAGGCTGACACCACATCGCGGCAGGATCGCGACAAAACTTAAGGGCGCGCCGGGAAGTCTGGTCGGCACACGGGACACCTGTGTCCGCAGCCAGCCGCACCCGCCCAGGAGGCCGCCCCCATGACCGAGTACCCGCGTGACTGAGCAACCGCGCCGTCGCGCCGACACCGTCCTCGGACGGCTGCCGCTCCCGGAACGCACCTTCGTCCTGGACGCGCTGCGCGCGGAGACCGTCGGCGGAGTCCTGCTCCTGGTGGCCGCCGTGGTCGCGCTGATCTGGGCGAACACCCTGCACCACAGCTACGAGAGCGTCAGCCACTTCCACTTCGGCGTCTCCACGCTCGGCCTCGACCTGTCCGTCGCGCACTGGGCGGCGGACGGCCTGCTCGCCGTCTTCTTCTTCGTGGCGGGCATCGAGCTGAAGCGCGAACTGGTCGCGGGCGAGCTGCGCACCCCCTCGGCCGCCGCGCTCCCGGTGATCGCGGCCGTGTGCGGCATGGCGGTCCCCGCGATCTTCTACACCGTCGTCAGCGCCACCGGCGGCGGCTCCCTCAAGGGCTGGGCCGTCCCCACCGCCACCGACATCGCCTTCGCGCTCGCGGTCCTCGCCGTCATCGGCACCGCCCTGCCCGCCGCGCTGCGCGCCTTCCTGCTCACCCTCGCCGTCGTCGACGACCTCTTCGCCATCCTGATCATCGCCGTCTTCTTCACCTCCTCGATCAACTACGCCGCGCTCGGCGGAGCGGCGGCCGGGCTGGTCGTCTTCTGGCTGCTGCTGCGCACGGGAGTACGCGGCTGGTACGTGTACGTGCCGCTGGCGCTGGTCATCTGGGGCCTGATGTACAACAGCGGCGTGCACGCCACCATCGCGGGCGTCGCCATGGGCCTGATGCTGCGCTGCACCAGGCGCGAGGGTGAGCGCGAATCTCCCGGCGAGCACATCGAGCACCTGGTGCGGCCGATCTCGGCGGGCCTTGCCGTACCGCTGTTCGCCCTGTTCTCTGCCGGGGTCGCGGTCTCGGGCGGCTCGCTGCGCGATGTGTTCACCAAGCCCGAGACGCTCGGTGTACTGATCGGACTGGTGGTCGGAAAGATCGTCGGCGTGTTCGGCGGCACCTGGCTGGCGGCCCGCTTCACCCGGGCGCGGCTCAACGCCGACCTCAAATGGCCCGACGTCCTGGCGGTCGCCTCGCTCGCCGGGATCGGCTTCACCGTCTCCCTGCTGATCGGCGAACTCGCCTTCAAGGACGACGCGCTGCTCGCCGACGAGGCGAAGGCCGCCGTCCTGGTCGGCTCGCTGCTCTCCGCGGTGCTGGCGACGATTCTGCTGAAGCTGCGGAACAACAAATACCGCGCCTTGTGCGACGAGGAGGAGCGCGACGAGGACGGCGACGGGGTCCCCGACGTGTACGAGCAGGACCAGCCCGCCTACCACCTGCGGATGGCCGAGATCCTGGAACGGAAGGCCGCGGAACACCGCAGGCTCGCCCGTCTGGCCGGGGGCGACGGCGGAGATGACTCCGGCTGAGGCATGATCTGACGGAACGACAACGATTTGACGACGGAGGACGCAATGAGCGCAGCCCACGACGACGACGGGCGCAGCCTCGGCCAGTTGTTCGCCTCCGCCACGGCGGATGTCTCCGCCCTGGTGCACGACGAGATCGCCCTCGTCAAGGTGGAACTGCGGCAGGACGTGAAGCGGGCGCTGTTCGGCAGCGGCGCGATCGGTGTCGCCCTGACCCTGGCCTTCTTCGCCATGCCGATGTTCAGCATGGCCGCCGCGTACGGCATCCACGCGCTCGGGATCACCCTGGGGTGGTCGTTCCTGATCGTCGCCGGGGCGTACGTGCTGATCGCCGCGCTCCTCGGCCTGATCGCGTACGGCCGGTTCAAGAAGGTGAAGAAGCCGGAGCGCTCCATCGAGTCGGCCAAGCAGACCGCCGCGGTGATGAAGAACGCGAAGCCGCACCCGCGTCCGCAGGACACGGCCACGAGTCTGGACAAGGCCGCCGCCAAGCCCGCGCTGCCCCGCGCGGACAGGGACGCGGGACGCGGCGGCGTCCGGGATTCGGTGTCCGGCGCCGGGCCGGATTCGATGGCCGGTTCGACCAGAGCACCCGACCTGAAGATGTGACACTCTCTCCACCATGAGGGTCGTCGGCAGGTCGGGCAGTGCCACGGGAAACGACAGCGGAAGCGGTTCGGGAGAAGAGTCGCGGAACGGCTCGGGGAACGGGCCGGGAACCGGGCCGTCAGGTGCGGGCGGCGGCGGTTCCGTCCCCCGCCTCGAAGGGCCGTGGACCCACCGTGACGTGGCCGCGAACGGCGCCCGCTTCCACATCGCCGAGATGGGCGACGGCCCGCTCGTCCTCCTGCTGCACGGCTTCCCGCAGTTCTGGTGGACTTGGCGGCACCAACTGCCCGCACTCGCCGAGGCCGGTTTCCGCGCGGTGGCGATGGACCTGCGCGGGGTGGGCGGCAGCGACCGTACGCCCCGCGGTTACGACGCGGGCAACCTCGCGCTCGACGTCACCGGGGTGATCCGGTCGCTGGGCGAGCCGGACGCCGCGCTGGTCGGCCACGACCTCGGCGGCTACCTGGCGTGGACGGCCGCGACGATGCGGCCCAAGCTCGTACGCCGCCTCGCGGTCGAGTCGATGCCGCACCCGCGCCGCTGGCGCAACGCGATGCTGACCGATCTGCGGCACAGCAAGTCGGGCGCGTACATCTGGGGCTTCCAGTCGCCCTGGCTGCCGGAGCGTCACCTGGTGGCGGACCACGCGGAGTTGGTCGGCCGGCTGATCCACCAGTGGTCGGGGCCGCGGCTGCCGGACGACGAGGCCGTGGACGTCTACCGGCGCGCGATGCAGATCCCCTCGACGGCGCATTGCGCGGTCGAGCCGTACCGCTGGATGGTGCGGTCGATGGCGCGGCCCGACGGCATCCAGTTCAACCGGCGGATGAAGCGGCCGGTCCGGGTGCCGACACTGCACCTGCACGGCTCGCTCGATCCGGCGATCCGCAGCCGCAGCGCGGCGGGCAGCGGGGAGTACGTCGAGGCGCCGTACCGCTGGCGGCTCTTCGACGGCCTGGGGCACTTCCCGCACGAGGAGGACCCGGCCGCGTTCTCGACCGAGCTGATCAACTGGCTGAAGGACCCGGAGCCGGACCGCTGAGCCGTACGCTCCCGACGGGCCCAAGCCGCCGCCTCCGCACGGCCTCGCGCCGTAACTGACTCACCCTCAGCGAGGCTCTGACCCGCCATCAGGTGTCCCTCTGCCAGCGCGCCCGCCCCGTACGCATCAGGCGTCCGCGTGTCGGTCATATGATCCGCAAAATGCCGGACGCATACGCCAACCGGGCGACCGAAGGGCGATTACCGACCAAGGGCTGCGGGCACTTAGCTTCGTATGGGTTGGACGCACGACTACCGTGACGTATCACGCAATCGCCGTAACACTTCCGTCTCCGTCAACAGCGGGGCGCCCTTGGCCGTGCTCCCGCCGGGGGAGCCCCAGATCGGAATCCCGCGCATCCTGCGGCGCCGGGCCCGCTGGGTCGGCGCCCGGCTGCGGCACGCCAGGGCGCAGTGACCGCCCGGCCGACGGACGGCCCGGCCGACAGGTACGCCGGGCCGGCCGTCGGTCACCTCACAGCGCGCAGTTCTCCGTGTCGACCTGCCGGCTCGCCGCCGTGCCCGCCGCGATGTCCGGGCGGATCTCGTCGGCGGTGAGCGCGTAACCGGTGTTCGAGTCGTCGAGTGACTTGGCGAAGACGACGCCCGCCACCTGCCCGTTCGTGGTGAGCAGCGGGCCGCCGGAGTTGCCCTGGCGGACGGTCGCGTACAGCGAGTAGACGTCGCGGTGGACGGTGCCGCGGTGGTAGATGTCCGGGCCGTTGGCCTCGATACGGCCGCGGACGCGGGCGGCGCGTACGTCGAAGGCGCCGTTCTCCGGGAAACCGGCCACGATGGCGTCGTCGCGGGACTGTACGTCGCCGCTGGTGAACGTGAGCGCCGGCGCGTTCAGGCGCGGCACGTCCAGGACGGCGATGTCGCGCTGCCAGTCGTAGAGGACCACGCGGGCGTCGTACAGGCGGCCCTTGCCGCCGATCTGCACGGTGGGCTCGGAGACGCCGCCGACGACGTGCGCGTTGGTCATCACGCGGTCCTTGGCGAAGACGAAGCCGGACCCTTCGAGGACCTTCCCGCAGCCCGACGCGGTGCCGACGATCTTGACGATGCTGCGGCGGGCGTCGGTGACGACGGCGCTGTGCACGAGGTTCGGGTCGGGAGGAGGCACCGAGGTGATCGGCTCGGACCCGAAGGGCCCGAAGACCTGCGGCAGGCCGTTCTGCGCGAGGGTGGAGCTGAAGTCGGTGAACCAGGTGTCGGCTTCCTGCGGCACCACCCTGGAGACGCCGAGCAGCACCTTGGACGAGCGCACCTCGCGGCCTATCGTCGGCAGCGCCGTGGTGGCCAGCGCGCTGCCGATCAGCCAGGCCACCAGCAGCATGGCGAGCACATTGACCAGCGCGCCGCCGCCCGCGTCGATGGCGCGGGCGGGCGACCACGTGATGCGAGTCCTGAGCTTGTTGCCCAGGTGCGTGGTGAACGCCTGCCCCACCGACGCGCACACGATGACGACCACCACGGCGGTGATCACCGCGACCGAGCCCGGCGAGGAGTGGTCCGTCGCCTTGTCCCAGAACAGCGGCAGCAGATAGATCGCGGCGAGACCGCCGCCGAGGAAGCCGACCACCGACATGACTCCGACGACGAAGCCCTGCCGGTAACCGACCACGGCGAACCAGACGGCGGCGAGGATGAGCAGAAAGTCCAGCACGTTCACCTGGACACGGTCTCATGGCCGCCCCGCCCGACGGCACCGTACGGCCCAGGTGACCTGCGCGGTACGGCCGATGACCGGCACCAGGGGGCCGAACTCGCCCCGGACACGCCCTGGACACCCCTCGGAGGAGCCCCGGCACGCGCCCCCGAGGACCGCCGTACGAGCCCCGCAGAGGCCGGGTACGGCGCGGACACGCTCTAGGCGAGCGGCACCTTGCGGTCGCGGTCCCAGGGCCGCTCCCAGCCCGCGAACTGCACGATTCTGTCGATCAGCCCCGCGGTGAAACCCCAGACCAGCGCGCCTTCGACCAGGAAGGCCGGGCCGAGGAAGCCGCTGGGGTGGGTCAGGGTCGCGCGGTTGGCGGGGTCGGTGAGATCGGCCACAGGCACCCGGAAGACGCGCGCGGTCTCGGCCGGGTCGACCACGCCGACCGGGGTGGGCCTGCGCCACCAGCCGAGCACGGGGGTCACGACGAAGCCGCTGACCGGGATGTAGAGCCGCGGCAGCACGCCGAAGACCTGGACGCCCGTCGGGTCGAGGCCGGTCTCCTCCTCGGCCTCGCGCAGCGCGGCGCGCACCGGCCCGTCGCCGTCCGGGTCGCCGTCCTCGGGGTCGAGGGCGCCGCCGGGGAAGGAGGGCTGGCCCGCGTGCGAACGCAGCGCCCTCGACCGCTCGATGAGCAGCATCTCGGGGCCCCGGTCGCCGTCGCCGAACAGGATCAGGACGGCGGACTGCCGCCCGCCGCCTTCGGGCGGCAGAAAGCTGCTGAGCTGTTCCGGCCGGACCCCGGCGACGGCGTCGGCCACCGGTTCGAGCCACCGCGGCAGCCCGGCCGTGCTGATCTCGACCCCGGTGCCTTCTCCGGCATCGGCGCCGAAGCCGGCTCGCGCGTCGGCGCCGAGGCCCGCTCGCGGGTCCGTGCCGAAGCCCGCGCCCGTCTCCGGCCCGGCACCCGTGTCCGCCCCCCGCGCGTGGGTCATGAGGCCGCCAGCGGGGGCGCGGGCTGGCCCGGGTAGTCCGGCGGGGGCTTCAGGCGCTGTCCGGGGGCGCCGCCCTTCTCGTACTTGAGCAGCTTCTCCGCCTTCTCCGGGTCCGTCTCGCCCTCGCCGTAGGCCGGGCAGAGCGGGGCGATCGGGCAGGCGCCGCAGGCGGGTTTGCGGGCGTGGCAGATACGGCGGCCGTGGAAGACGACGCGGTGCGACAGCATCGTCCAGTCCGACTTCGGGAAGAGCCCGGCGACGTCCTCCTCGACCTTCTCCGGGTCCTGCGACTCGGTCCAGCCGAAGCGGCGGGCGAGGCGGCCGAAGTGGGTGTCCACGGTGATGCCGGGGACGCCGAAGGCGTTGCCGAGTACGACATTGGCCGTCTTGCGGCCGACGCCCGGCAGGGTCACCAGGTCCTCGAGACGGCCGGGCACCTCACCGCCGAACCGGTCCCGCAGCGCCGCCGAGAGCCCCTGCACGGACTTCGCCTTGGCGCGGAAGAAGCCCGTCGGGCGCAGGATCTGCTCCAGCGTCTCGGGGTCGGCCACCGCCATGTCCTCGGGCGTCGGGTACTTCGCGAACAGCGCGGGCGTCGTCTGGTTCACCCGCAGGTCCGTGGTCTGCGCGGACAGCACCGTGGCGACCAGGAGCTGGAAGGGATTCTCGAAGTCCAGCTCTGGATGCGCGTACGGATAAACCTCCGCCAGCTCGCGGTTGATCCGCCGCGCCTGCCGTACCAGTCCCGCATGCGTCTGCGCGACCTTCGCCTTCTTGATCTTCTTGACCACCGCACCACTCGTCGCCATGCCGCCAGCCTACGGGCCGCCGCCGACACAGGGCGCCACAACGATCGGGGCGCGGTGTCGCGCGGCCGGGACCGGCGGCTCAGGGGCGGCGGGGCGCGCCGTCACCGGCCGCGCCGGACGCGTGCGGGAGGTCGTCCCCCGGTCCGGGGCACTCCCCCGCGGCACCCGCCGTCACGCCGTGCGGCCTGTCCGGTACGGGCCCGGCGGCATGCGAGCCGGTGACGATCCGCGAAGTGTCGGCGGGGCCCGCGCCGCGCCCGGTGAAGCCGCGGCCGACGCCGTGTCCCGGCGGGAGTACGGCCAGTTCGTGCAGGAGCTGCCGCAGCCGCAGCAACGGCCTGGTGACCGGCGGCAGCACCGTACCGGCGGCGGGGAGCCTGGTCAGGAGCGCCGCGTCGGCGGTACGCAGGGCGCGGGCGACCTCGGCGGCGGGCCGGCCCTGCGGGGCGGGCGCGAGCGCCAGGGCGGTGGCCGCGTGGCCGAGCGCGCGGCTGGCCTGCGCCAGGTGCGGCGCGGGCGCGAGGCCGGGTGAGCGGCGCGGGCCGAGCGCCAGGGCCCTGGTCTGCCGCGTGACGGCCGCGTAGAGGGTGAGCCGGTGCCGTACGAGGCGCGGGTCGTTGCCCCACACCAGGGGGCGGGTCAGCGGGCGCGCCACCAGGGCGAGCTGCTGGAGGCGGTGGTCCACCACGCGCACCAGGGCGTCGAGGTCGGCGCCGTCGGGGCTTGCGGACCCGTCCTCGCGATCGGGGCGGCCGTCGTGCTCCAGGCGCGCGGCGGCGGCGTGCATCAGCTCGCCCACGGCAGCGAAGTAGCTGCCGCGCGCGCTGCTGACGGTGTCGCGCGTGCTGGTCGGCAGGACGACCAGGGCGACCGCTATGCCGATGGCGGCGCCTATGGCGGTCTCTTCGAGACGCAGCATCAGCAGACCGGCGGAGAACTCGTGGAGCTGGGTGTAGAGCTGCGACACCATGATCGTGACGAAGAAGATCATGGCCGCGTAGGAGAGGCTGACCAGGTAGAAGCCGCAGGACATGCTGAGCACGATGACCGCGATCACCCACAGGGTGTGGCCCGCGGTCAGGTGCGCGAGGCCGATGCCCGCGCCGAGGCCGAGCAGGGTGCCGACGACGCGGTTGGTCGCCTTGATGAAGGTCTCCGAGCGGGTGGCGGTGCCGGTGAAGGCGATGAAGGCGGCGATCACCGCCCAGTAGTAGCGGGCCTCCGACAGCTCGCGGCCGATGACGATGGCCAGGGTGCCCGCGACGGCCACCTGGATCGCCTGCCGGGTGGTCAGCGAGAGGCCGCTGAGCCGCCGCCAGCCGCCGCGCGCCGAGACACCGCCCGCGACCGCGGCGGAGCCGGGCAGCCCGCCCATGGCCAGGGTCACGGCGGGAGCGAAGTCGGCCGGGGCGTCGAGAGCGTCGTCGTGGGTGCCGTGAGCGGGACGGGGGTCGCGGCCGGGGCCGTCTGCCGCGCCTTGTGCCGCCTTCGGGCGCCGCACCTTGTGCCCGCTTCCGTTGTGGGATCGTCCGACGTCCGCCTCCGCGGCGCGCCTGACCTCCCTGACCAGCACCGTGAACTCCCAGGCGGCGGTGGCCAGGTGATAGGCGAAGCAATCTGTGGCGGGTTCGGCGCGCGCGGCCGTCACCGGGTCGTCGGAGTCGACGAGGGCGAGTACGTCCCTGGCCCGCCGCTCGGCCGCCGCGTATTCGCTGCGCGCCAGGTGCGCGGCGATGGCCGCGGCCTCGGGCGCGAGGCGCCCTCCGGTGCCCGCGAGCGCGTCGGCCGCGGTCGCCACGGCGTCCACCGCCAGATGTGCGTCCAGCGTCCTGCGGCGTACTCCGGCCGCGGACCGGCCCGGCGGCAGGGTGCCGGGGTGGGCCGACCAGCCCTCGATGACCAGCGCGGTCTCGGCGAGCCTGAGCTGGCGCGAGTGCAGCTCGCGGCGGAGCCGGGCCAGCCGCCGCACGTCCTCGGGGTCGGTCTCCAGCAGGTCGGCGCAGACCCGGGCGACGGCCCCGGCACGTGCGCCGAAGGCGCGGCGGACGCGGGTCAGCGTCCGCTGGGGGTGGGCGCGCAGCACGGTGGTGGACAGCAGCAGGACCCAGCCGGTGGCGATGCCGACCGCGGCGAGCAGGTCGGGGAGCTGCGCGAGGCGGGCGTCGAGGAAGGCGGCGAAGAAGTAGCCCATCCAGATCATGAAGCCGTAGAAGAAGTACGGCAGTCCGAAGCGGCGGATGAAGACGGCCACGAACATGACGGCGACGAAGACCGCGAGCATCGCGTCGGTGTGCCCGGCCACCGAGACGCCGATGACCATGCCGGTGCCGATGGCGACCGGGAAGAACACGGCCGTGCGGATCTTCGGCAGCACCTGGGTGCCGTCCAGCGCCATCGAGCCCATCATCGCCATGACGGTGCCCAGCAGCATGCCGACGAGGGTGCCCTGGGGACCCGCGTGCGTGGCGCGCCCGTAGCCGTACTCGATCGCCAGGGTGGTGCTCATGGCGACCGCCGCGCCGAACGCCGTGCGGAGTCTTTGCAGGCCCGGGTCCGATCCGACTATCCGGTCCCAGACCTCGCGCGTCCAGCCGCTCGACCCCACCGCGTCCCCTCCCGCTCGGCCTCGCCGAATTCATCGGTATGATGCCGATATTAACACGTGCATCGTACCGATATCTGGATCTGGAGTGGCCGTGGCAGGGACCGAGAAGGCAGAGGCGACCGAGGGGACCTCCGCCGCGCTCGATGTGATCGAGCATCAGACCGCCGTGCTCGTCAGGAATTTCGAGCTGTTCTACCGGCGCACCGACATCCACGACACCCTGGACCGGGCCGAGTACCTGCTGCTGCGCACCCTGGCCGGGGGCGGCCCGCAGGACATCAACTCGCTCGCCGCCGCGCTCGGCCTCGACCCCTCGACGGCCGGCCGCCAGGTGGCAGCGCTCCGGGCCCAGGGCCTGGTCGCCCGCTCCCCCGCCCCCACCGACCGGCGGCGCAGCATCGTCACGCCGACCGCCGAGGGGCTGCGGCGGATGGAGGAGGTACGCGCCCGGCGCGCGGAGAGCCTGGCCGGACTGCTCGACGGCTGGACCGAGGAGGAACGGCGCACGCTGGGTGCGATGTTCACCAAATACAACCGGTCGGTGGCCGCGCGCTTCCTGACGACGGCGCCGGGGACGGCCGCACCGGAGGCCGCCCACGAGGGAGCGTCCACCGCGGCGCAGGCACCGGCACCTGAGCCGGTGCCGGTGCCGTAAATCCGCGAAGGTCCGGTAAACCCGCGCCGACGCGGGCGTTCGAGCCGTCCGGCGCGCAGGAATTCGTACGAAATTCGTACGGCCGTGCGCGAAGGGCCCACTCCGACGCCCCAGCCGTTATGTTGTTCGCTCATAGCGGAATCCGGCTCAGGGGCCACCCGTTCGGCCCTTCCTGAGCCGTTTACGGACCCCGATCGGACCCCCAATCGGACCCCCGGAGCACGGCTACGGGCCTGGATAAGACATCCTTGTGATTGATCGCACTGTTTGAGACGTCATGCATCATGGGGAAATCCCAGCGATGTCGACAAGGAGAGAGCTCGTGGACGACGTTCTGCGCCGTGCCCCGCTTTTCGCGGCGCTCGACGACGAGCAGGCCGCTGAACTGCGCGCCTCCATGACGGAGGTCACGCTCGCGCGTGGCGACTCGCTGTTCCACGAGGGTGACCCCGGGGACCGGCTGTACGTCGTCACCGAAGGCAAGGTCAAGCTGCACCGCACCTCGCCCGACGGCCGCGAGAACATGCTCGCCGTGGTCGGCCCCGGTGAGCTGATCGGCGAGCTGTCGCTCTTCGACCCCGGCCCGCGCACCGCCACCGCCACCGCGCTGACCGAGCTGAAGCTGCTCGGCCTGGGCCACGGCGACCTCCAGCCCTGGCTGAACGTACGGCCCGAGGTCTCCACCGCCCTGCTGCGCGCCGTCGCCCGCCGCCTGCGCCGCACCAACGACGTCATGTCCGACCTGGTCTTCTCCGACGTCCCCGGCCGCGTCGCCAAGGCGCTGCTCGACCTCTCCCGCCGCTTCGGCGTGCAGTCGGAAGAGGGCATCCACGTCGTCCACGACCTCACGCAGGAAGAGCTGGCCCAGCTCGTCGGCGCCTCGCGCGAGACCGTCAACAAGGCCCTCGCGGACTTCGCGGGCCGCGGCTGGCTCCGCCTGGAGGCCCGCGCCGTGATCCTCCTGGACGTCGAGCGGCTGGCCAAGCGCTCCCGCTGACCCCCTCGGCACCGCACGCACACGAAGGCCCCCGCCCGGTCGAACCGGGCGGGGGCCTTCGCGCTGCCGGGCAGCCCCGGCTACCAGGCGAGTTGGGCGATCTCGTCCGCGACGGCCGCGCAGGCCGCCGTGGACGGGTCGATCAGCGGGAAGTGGCCGGTGCCGGGCAGCCACGCGGCGACGACCTCCTCGCCCGCGACCGCCGCGGCACGGGCGAAAGCCTGGCTGACCTGCGACGGAACCTCATTGTCAGTGGTGCCGTGCACGATGGTTGTGGCGATACCGGTGGGCAGCAGCGCGGCGGGGTCGGCGTCGGGCAGACGTGCCGTCAGGTGCTCGGGTCCGCCCAGCAGGTCGACGACCGCGCCGGAGCAGACACCCAGCCGGATCGCCGAGGTGAGGTCGGCGATCGGGGCGAGGGCCACGACGCCGCGTACGGGGGGAGGTGAGGGGCGGTGCCAGGGGGATTCAGGGGGCAGGACATGACGGGCGGCGGCCCACAGCGCGAGGTGGCCGCCCGCGCTGTGGCCGGTCAGGACGGTGCGGCGGGGGTCGACCACGTCGGCGCCGAGCGCCCGCACGGCGAGCGCGGGCAGCGCGTCGAGGGCGGCGGCCACGTCGTCGAAGGTGTCGGGCCAGCGCCCGGCCGGTGGCAGCGCGTCGGGCGCGGGGTCCGAGCCGTCGCGGCCTTCCTGCGGCGCCTCAAGGGCCGGGCCGCGGCGGTATTCGACCGACGCGACGGCGTAGCCGTGGGTGGTGAGGTGGGCCGCGAGCGGCGAGACGTGGGCGCGGTCGTGGGCGGCGCGCCAGGCACCGCCGTGGAAGAGGGCCACCAGCGGGGCCGGACGGCCGGTGGGGGCGCCCTCGGCGGGGGCGGGCCGGTAGAAGTCGACCACCTGGTCGGGGTGGTCGCCGTAGGACGCGGTGGCGTCCGGCGGCACCGGAGCGTGGCCGAACGCCGACGCCTCCTCGGCCGCCGCCCGTCGCCCGGAGGCGGCATCGGCGGCGGGCGGGGACGTGGAGGGGTCGGCAGCGGACATCGGTTACGTGGTCCCTTCGGGTACGTCGAGCGGGTCGGTTTCCTGCGGTACGGCGGTGGGTCGGGCCGCGACGGGCGTGCCCGGTCCGCCGGCCAGGACGTCGGCCAGTACGCGGGCGGCGCGCAAGGCGTCGGCGTACCGGGTGTAGAGCGGTGTGAAGCCGAAGCGCAGCACGTCGGGGCGCCGGTAGTCGCCGACGATGCCGCGCGCGGTCAGCTCGCGCATCACCTCGGCCGCCCCCGCGCAGCGCAGCGAGACCTGGCTGCCGCGCTCCGCGTGGTCGGCGGGTGTGATCGGCTCGGCGCGCCCGTACGGCACCAGCGCGGCCACGCAGTCAAGGAAGAAGTCGGTCAGCGCCAGGCTCTTGGCCCGCACGTCCGCGACGGCGACACCGTCCCAGACGTCGAGCGCCGCGTCCAACGCGAGCAGCGACAGGATCTCCGGCGTGCCGACCCGCCCGCGGGGCGCGCCGTCCGCCGGGGCGTACTCCGGGGCCATGCCGAACGGGTCGGCGTGCGAGTTCCAGCCCGGCAGCGGCGAGTCGAAGCGCGGCTGAAGCTCACGCCGCACATAGAGGTACGCGGGTGCGCCGGGCCCGCCGTTGAGGTACTTATACGTGCAGCCGACCGCGAGGTCCACGCCGTCCGCGTCGAGCGCGACGGGCAGCGCGCCCGCGCTGTGGCACAGGTCCCAGACCGCGAGGGCGCCCGCCGCGTGCAGGGCCGCCGTGACGGCGGACAGGTCGTGCAGCCGCCCGGTGCGGTAGTCCACGTGGTTGACCAGCGCCACGGCGGTACGGTCACCGGCCGCGTCCGCGATCTCGGCCGCGTCCACCGCGCGCACGGTGTGACCGGTCAGCCGGGCCGCCGACGCGGCGATGTAGCCGTCCGTGGGGAAGGTCGCCGCGTCCACCAGGATCTCGGTGCGGTCGGCGGCCGCCATCCGCACGGCGGCGACCAGCGCCTTGAAGACGTTCACGCTGGTCGAGTCCCCGACCACGACCTGCCCCGGCGCGGCGCCCACCAGCGGCGCGATCCGGTCGCCGATCCGCTCGGGTGCGGTCCACCAGCCGCTCTCCTCCCAGGACCGGATGCGCAGCTCGCCCCACTCCCGGGTGACGACGTCGCTCAGCCGGGGCAGCACGGCGGTGGACAGCGCGCCCAGCGAGTTGCCGTCCAGATAGACGGTGTCGTCCAGCACGAAGCGGTCCCGCACCGCGGCCAGCGGATCGGCGGCGTCCAGCGCGTCCGCGCGGTCCTGAAGGGCGGCATCCCGTGCCGCGACGGCCTCAGACATGGCTGCGCGCCGTCCACAGCTCGGGAAAGACGTTCTTCGTGGCGCGCTTCTCCAGCCAGGCCACCCCCGCCGAACCGCCCGTACCCGACTTGGCGCCCATCGCCCTGCGCGTGGCCACCAGGTGGTCGTTGCGCCAGCGCCAGACCAGCTCGGCGACATCCGTCAGGGCCTCGCCGAGCCTGATCAGCTCGGTGTCCTGGTCGGCGTCCGCGTACACGCTCTGCCACGCCCGCTCGACCTCCGCGTGCGGCTCGTACCGCAGCGCCGGGTCGCGCTCCAGCACCTCGGCGGGCACCGCATAGCCGCGGCGGCTGAGCAGCCGCAGCACCTCGTCGTACAGGCTCGGCTCGGTCAGCGCCTTCTCCAGCTCCGCGTGCGCGCTGGGGGTGCCCCGGTGCGGCACCAGCATCGACGCGGACTTGTCCCCGAGCAGGAACTCCAGCCGCCGGTACATCGCCGACTGGAACCCGGAGCCCTCACCGAGGGCCGACCGGTACGCGTTGAACTGCGCGGGGGTGAGATTGGCGATCGGTTTCCACGAGGCGTTCAGCGACTCCAGCTCCGGCAGGCTGCGCCTGAGCGCCGCCATCGCCGTCGGCAGGTCGTCCTCCCTGAGCGCCGCCGCCGCGGTGGTCCATTCGTGGACCAGCAACGTGAACCACAGCTCCATCACCTGCGTGGTGACCAGAAAGGCCATCTCGCCGGGCTCGTCGGACAACGGGTGCTGCAAGTGGGTCAGTATGGACGCCTGCACGTAGTCCTCGTACGGCGTGCTGCCCTCGAACGAGAGGTTCGGGGTCGCCGCCTCATCGGTCGGTGCGTCGGACATGGTCTTACCTCCAGAAGCGGACCCGGGATCACCGGGCTACGCCGAGATCATCTGCGGTGCGGCCCAATCCGGCAAGGCCCGGCTCCCCCCAGGGTGCCCCTGCGCAAGGGCCACCGCCCCCGGGGTGCGCTCGCGCGAGGGGCTGCGCCCCTCCGGCACCGCTGCGCGAGGTGGGTTCGCCGGTAGCCATGGAGCCGAAGGGCGCGCCGGTGTCGAAAGCGACGATGAGCAGGGAGCGAGGAACGAGCGACCGTCGAAGAGGACCGTCGACACCGGATTTAAGCGCCCGGAGGCGGAAGGGCGGCAAAAAAAGGGGGAAGGACGGTGAGCCTGCGCAAGGCGGCTCCCCCGCACGTTCCGCCGCCACCCTGACCTCGCCCCCCCCCGCACGTCCCACCGCCGCCCCGACCTCACCCACGACGGCTCCCCCGCACGTTCCACCGCCACCCTGAGCCAACGCGAGAGGGCTCACCCCTCACTCCACCCCCGGACCTCCCACGTACGTCCCCTTCGGGTCGTACGGCCACTCATTCGCTCGGCACCCGTTCAAGCCCTTGATCTGCTGCATCATCACCGGGGCCGGCTTTCCCGGGCCCGGGCAGCCCTCGTGGCCGTGGCCGATGCGGTGGCCGACCTCGTGGTTGATGATCAGGGCGCGGTAGCCCTCGATGGGGCCCTTGAATTCGGGGGAGCCGAGCAGCCAGCGCTTGAGGTTGACGACGACGGTGGAGCCGACGTCGCAGTTGACCTCGCCGCGGGTGAGGAGACCGGCGGCGCCGCAGATGTCGTCGACGGTGTCGGGGGTGGCGATCTTGACGACGAAGTCGGCGCGGCCGGAGGAGACGAGCTGGAAGCCGTCGTGGCCGTCGGCGGTCCAGCCGCGGGGGTTGGCGAGGATGGCGGCGATCTCGTGGGCGGCGTCGGCGGCGGACAGGTCGATACCGCCTTCGACCTCGACCTTGTAGCGGCGGATGGTGCCGTGTCCCGTGGCCTTGCCGCTGGCGTCGGCGGTGCTGAAGCGGCCGGTGCCGGAGACGGGGACCTTCGGCGGCTCCGCCTTGTCCCTCGCGGACGGCGGAGTGCCGCCCCCGGTGTCACCGTCACTGCCGCTGGCATCGCGGGCCGGTGCCGTGGTGGCGCCGAGGCCGTGGTCGATGGCGGCGGCGGAGTCGACGTTCCTGCCGTGGTTCCAGGTGGCGTACCCGACGCCCGCGGTCACCATGATCAGTCCCACGGCCAGGGCGGAGCCGACTATCGCGGCGCGGCCCCTCGTCCGACGTCGGCCCGGTTGACGGCGTGGCTGTGCCAAGACTCCCCCTGCGCTGGCGCAGCGGTCGTCGAGGCCCCGGCTCCCCGGCCGGTCGCACCCCGTGCTGCGTGTGGACAACCGGATCAGAATCGCACATTGATACGGGGGCTGAGGCGTCGGTCCGCCCTTGTGGCACGACTGCGACAAAGCACGTTCCCCCTGGTGAGACCCAGGGGGAACGCGGGGGAAACAGGAAGAGAAGGGCGGGCCGGCCGTCAGGTCAGGGTGTCGGCGGCGGTCGGCGAGCTGTCCCGCAGGAAGACCGTGCAGCGCTCGTACTCGTCCTGCTCGCCGATCGCCTGGGCGGCGCGGGCCAGCGCGTGCAGGGCGCGGAGGAAGCCGCGGTTCGGCTCGTGCTCGAAGGGCACGGGACCGTGGCCCTTCCACCCGGCGCGGCGCAGCGAGTCGAGGCCGCGGTGGTAGCCGGTACGGGCGTAGGCGTACGACTCCACGACGCTGCCGGCCTCGAAGGCGTCGTCGGCGAGCTGCGCCCAGACCAGCGAGGAGGCCGGGTATTTCGCCGCGACCTCGGCGGGCGCGGTACCGGAGGCGAGCAGTTCGCGCGGCTCCGGGTCTTCGGGCAGATGGGTCGGGGCGGGTCCCCCGAGCAGGTTCTCGTTGATGGCCATGCGTTCCAGTCTGCCCGAGCCCCCACCGTAAAGGCCCCCGGCAGATGCCAGGGGCCTTCGGCGGCGAGCCCGAAACCGCGCGGGGAGGCCCGGAGGCCGCCCGCACATCCAGCCGTACGAGGGCCGCCGACGTCATGCGGTCCGTCCCGGAACCCGTCCGGAAGCCGGCCCTGTGCAGTACGCCGTCCCGGAACCCGTCCGGAAGCCGGTCCCGTCCGGAAGCCGGTCCCGTCCGGAAGCTGGCCCTGTGCGGAACGCCGTCCCGGAAACCGTCCGGAGGACTACTTGCGCTTGTTGCCCGCCGACCGCAGGTTCTCGGCGGCGACGACCACGCGGGCGGCCATGCCGGCCTCGGCGGCCTTGCCCCAGACGCGGGGGTCGTAGGTCTTCTTGTTGCCGACCTCGCCGTCGACCTTCAGGACGCCGTCGTAGTTGCGGAACATGTGGTCCGCGACGGGCCGGGTGAAGGCGTACTGGAGGTCGGTGTCGATGTTCATCTTGACGACGCCGTTCTCCAGCGCCTCGTTGATCTCCTCGAGCGTGGAGCCCGAGCCGCCGTGGAAGACGAAGTCGAAGGCGTTGGCCTTGCCGTACTTCTGGGCGACCGCGTCCTGGAGCTCCTTGAGGATGCCCGGACGCAGGACGACGTTGCCCGGCTTGTAGACGCCGTGGACGTTGCCGAAGGAGGCGGCCAGCAGGTAGCGGCCCTGCTCGCCCAGGCCGACGGCCTCAACGGTGCGGTAGGCGTCGTCGACGGTGGTGTAGAGGTTGTCGTTGATCTCGTGCGAGACGCCGTCCTCCTCACCGCCGGTCGGGGTGATCTCCATCTCCAGGATGATCTTGGCCTTGACGGCCTCGGCCAGCAGCTCCTTGGCGATGGCGAGGTTGTCGTCCAGGTTCTCCGCCGAGCCGTCCCACATGTGGGACTGGAACAGCGGGTCGCGGCCCGCGGCCACTCGCTCCTGCGAGACCTTCAGCAGCGGACGCACGTACGCGTCCAGCTTGTCCTTGGGACAGTGGTCGGTGTGCAGCGCGACCGTGATCGGGTACTTCTCGGCCACGATGTGCGCGAACTCGGCGAGCGCGACCGAGCCGGTCACCATGTCCTTGTTGTACTGACCGCCCAGGAACTCCGCGCCGCCCGTGGAGATCTGGATGATGCCGTCGCTCTCCGCCTCGGCGAGGCCGCGCAGCGCGGCGTGCAGGGTCTGCGACGAGGTGACATTGATGGCCGGGTAGGCGAACTTGCCTGCCTTCGCCCGGTCGAGCATCTCGCTGTAGACCTCGGGGGTTGCGATGGGCATCGTGTCCGCTCCTCATGATCTGCGGGTGGTCCTGCTGTGGCCTTACTGGCGTGGCGACGTCTTTGTCGCCCCCATCTTCCCAGACTCGAACGGATACACCACCTCCGTGCACACCCAGTGGACGACGGCCTCTGGAGTGTTTCACGTGAAACACTCCAGAGGCCGGAAAAACGCAGGTCAGAGCCGGTCGAAAGCGCTCAGGACCCGGTCGGGGCAAGCTCGGAGCCCGCTCCGCGCCGACTCAGGACCGACTCAGGATTGACTCAGGACCGGCTCAGGACCGCGACACGGCTGCGCGACTCAGGCGGCTCACGCGACTCAGGCGAGGCCCAGGTCGTCCAGCGAGTACGCGGCCAGGTACGGCAGTCCCGCGTCCGCGATCGCCCCGGCCGCGCCGCGGTCCACGATGACGGCGACGGCCACCACCTCGCCGCCCGCCTCCCGTACCGCCTCGACCGCGGTCAGCGGCGAACCGCCCGTGGTCGAGGTGTCCTCGACCACCAGCACGCGGCGGCCCTTGACCTCGGCGCCCTCGATACGGCGCTGCAAGCCGTGCGCCTTGTTGGCCTTGCGGACCACGAACGCGTCGAGCCGCTGCCCGCGCGCCGCGGCGGCGTGCAGCATCGAGGTGGCCACCGGGTCGGCGCCGAGCGTCAGCCCGCCCACCGCGTCGAAGTCCAGTTCGGCGGTGAGGTCGAGCATCACCTGTCCGGCGAGCGGCGCGGCCTCGCCGTCCAGGGTGATCCGGCGCAGGTCGACGTAGAAGTCGGCCTCGAGCCCCGAGGAGAGGGTCACCTTGCCGTGCACCACGGCCTTGTCCTTGATCTGCCGCAGCAGCGCGTCTCGCGTCTGGTCACTCATGCCGACCAGTATCCCGGCAGGCCGGGGGCTCAGCCGATCCGGTGCCAGGTCCACTCCGTGCTGATCTCCAGCGGGTCGATCGGGGTGACCAGGCGGGGCAGGGTGTTGAGGCCGTTCGGCGGGCCGGACTGGGGCTCGACGCAGACCGCCTCGGTCGGCTCGGTGTAGACGACCGCCCATTCGGAGGGGCTGGTCACCCGGACCGTCATCTCGCCGGGCCAGGTGAGGGCGATGTCCACGCCGTCGGGCATGCCGAAGCAGTCGTCCCAGGGGCCGGGCCTGGGGTCGACGCGGTTGCCGTTCGGCAGGTGGTTGTCGCCGCGCTCCTCCTGCCAGGCGGCGGTGAAGGCCAGTTCGACGTCCTGGCCGCCCTGGCCGAGGTTGCGCAGCCACCACGGGTGCCAGCCCGCCTGCGCGGGGAAGGAGTCGCCGGACGCGTCGGCCTCGACGCTGAGCGTCAGCTTCACCGAGTGCGGGGCCAACTCGACGGTGTGCGTCACCCGTCCGGGGTACGGCCACGGCTCGGCGAGGTCGAAGTAGTACGCGGCGGTGGTCTCGGTCGCGGGCGCGGCCTCCTGCCAGGCGGTGTGGCGCCCGGTGCCGTGGATGGCGTGCGGGGGCGCGTCGACGGGGAGTTGATGGGTGACGCCGCCGTTGCGGAACACCCCGTTCTCCGTACGGCCGCACCACGGCACCATCAGGAAGGCGCCGAATTTGTCTCCCTGGCGCAGGAGTTCGGTCCCGCCGACCTTCAATGAGGCGATCCGGCAGCCGTCGTGGGGCCGCAGGATCAGTTCGGCGTCGCCCGCCGTCAGCTTCGTCTCGTTCGACACGGAACGAGAGTAACCGGGCTGTGTTACCTGCGGCGTCGCAGCACCCGGCCGACGACCACGGCGGACGCGACGAGAGCCGCGGCGGCGGGTGCCGCCCAGCGCAGGGTCGCCGCCGCGGAGGTGGCGTCCGGCGCGGGTACGGGCGCGTAGCGTCCGCGCGGCGGCGCGTGGTCGACCTCCTCGGCGCTGCGGCCGATCATCGTGCGGCGGGCGTGCGCGGCCTCGGCGGGCGGCACCAGGTCGTCCAGCGCGGCGGCGCTCTCCGGGACCTCCACCTCGACCTCGACCAGCTCGAAGTCGTCCAGGTCGGACGGCGGGGCGGGCTCGCCGAGGTCGTCCACGACGTCCGCCTCGGGCTCGGCGGGCTCGGCGTCCTCATCGGAGTCGGCCTCGTCGGCGGCGGTGTGGGTGTCGGAGGTGTCGGACTCCGTGGTGATCCGGGGGTCCCCGGCGGGCGTGTCGGCGGCGTCCTCCGCGGTGTCATCAGCGGTGTCAGCCGTATCGCCAGCGGTGTCGGCGGCTTCCTCGGCCACGGCGTCCGCCGCTCCCGCCTCGGCGCCCGGCTCGTCCGGCCGCTCCGAGGCCGCCCCTGCCTCCACGACCGGCACGATCGTTTCTTCGACGGTCACGTCCGAGGACGCCGGGTCCGGGGCCGGGTCCTCCTCCGGCGCGTGCGCCGCCAGGTCCGCGGAGAAACGGTCCAGCAGCCGCCGTACCGCCGCTTCCACGACGTCCGGCTCGTACGACGCCAGGCGGCCCTCGGCCTGGGCCGCGCCGCGGAAGATCAGCAGAGCGCCCGGCTCCGGGTGCGTGGCCTCGGCCACGACGATCTCCAGCGTGGCCTTGACCGTGCCCGTACCGCGCACCTCCGTACCGCTCGCCTCCGCCGCGAAGGGCGACGAGGCGCCGGTGACGCGGACCGTGCCGCGGTAGGTGATCGTGGAGCCGCCCACGCGCAGGCGGAGGCGGCCCGCGGCGCCGCCTTCCGGCGCGGACCCGTCAGCCCCGTCGGCGCCGTCCGCGGCGCCGGACGCGTCCGGCTGCCAGCCGGGCAGGCTCGCGGTCACGCGCGCGGGGCTGCGCAGGGCGTGGCCGATGCGGGTGGGGCTGACCGGGACGAAGACCTCGTGCTCCATGCGGCGGAGCCTACCCACCGGGACGGTGCCACGCGGCTTCGCGGGCGGAACTTTTTACGGGCATACGTGGCACGCGGCCCCGGCCCGTACGGACGCGCCCGCCGCCGTACGCCACCGCCGTACACCCGCAGGCCCAGGCCCGTACGGACGCGCCCGCCGCCGTACGCCACCGCCGTACACCCTCCCCCTTGTGCACCCGCCCGCCGCCGTACACCCGCCCCCTTGTGCACACGCCCGCCGCCGTACACCCGCCCCCTTGTGCACACGCCCGGCGCCGTACGCCCGTCCCCCTGTCGACGCGCCCGCCGCCGTACGCCCGCCCCCGCACCCGTACGCGGGCGTCCCGTCCCCTTACGCCACCCGGCGTCCCCGCTGGCCGGCCGTCTCACCGCACCCTCGGGCGCAGCAACGTCGAGGCCGGGAGGGACTCGGTGGGGCGGCCGGCCAGCGGGGCGGCGGCGGCCTTGCGCAGCAGCGCGGGGGTCAGCCAGAGGTCAGGGGGGTGGCGGGGCGGGAGGGCGATGGCGGGGGTGGTGAGGCCGGACAGCACGAAGCCCCAGTTCGTGGCGGACGGCGGCACCGAGCCCGACCAGCGGTCGGGCCCCGCCTGCGCCCCGCACGTGCGGCCGGTGATCCAGTACGGCGCCGTCCGCAGCCCCACCGCCCGCAAGGTGGCCTCGATGGTCCAGAAGGTGTGCGTGGAGGCGCTGGGCGTGCCCGCGTGGACGGCGAGCCGCCCGCCGGGGGCCAGCGTGCGCGCGGCGAGCCCGTAGAACTCCTCCGAGTACAGCTTCGCGCTGCGCGAGATCCCCGGGTCCGGCAGGTCGGCGATGATCACGTCGAACGGTCCGCGCCGCTCCTCGCGCAGCCAGTCGAAGGCGTCGGCCGTGACGGCGGTGACGCGCGGGTCGTCGTACGCGTGCCGGTTGAGCGCGGACAGGCCGGGGTCGGTACGGGCGAGGCGGACGAGTTCGTCGTCGAGGTCCACGACGGTGACGGCGCGGACCCCGCTGTAGCGCAGCGTCTCGCGCAGGGCGAGGCCGTCGCCGCCGCCGAGGATGAGGACGCGGCCGTGCGGGCCGTTCATCGCGGGGTGCACCAGGGCCTGGTGGTAACGGAATTCGTCCGTGCCGCAGACCCGTAGCCGTCCGTCCAGGAAGAGTTGGAGCGGGGCTCCGGTCCTGCCGCCGCCGGTGAGGACGACCTCCTGCACGGCGGTCTGTTCCGCGACGCGCACCTGTCCCCCGTACACCGCGTGCCGCGCCGCCGCTTCGAAGGGCCCGGCGGCAGCGGCGGCGGCGCCGAGCACCGCGAGCACGGAGACGTTCGCGGCCAGCAGCCACCAGCGGGTGCGGGCGGACAGGTCGCCGCGGAAGAGCCACAGCACGGTCGCGCCGCCCGCCACCGCGTTGACCACGCCGGTGGCCAGCGCGCCGGTCAACTGCCCGAAGTGCGGCAGGAGAAGGAAGGGGAAGGCGAGGCCGCCGACGAGCGCGCCCACGTAGTCCGCGGCGAAGAGGTCGGCGACGGCGCCGCCCGCGTCCTGCCGCCGGATCCGCTGGACGAGCGTCATCAGCAGCGGTACCTCGGCGCCGATCAGCACGCCGATCGCGAACGCGCAGCCGATCATGGCCAGTCGGGCCTGTCCCGCCCACGCGAAGCAGGCGTAGAGCGCCATCACCGACAGCCCGCCGACCAGCGCGAGCGCCGTCTCGACGGCGGCGAAACCGGCCGCGGCCCGTATCCGCAGCCGCTTGGCGAGCAGCGAGCCGCAGCCCATCGCGAAGACCATCACGGAGAGGATGACCGACGCCTGGGTGACGGAGTCGCCGACCAAGTAGGAGGCGAGCGCGACGAGTTCGAGCTCGTAGACCAGACCGCAGGCGGCGCAGACGAAGACGGCGGCCAGGACCAGCGCGCGTGCGGCGCCCGCAGCCACGGGAAGCCGCAGGTCGAGTGGTGCCGCGGTGCGGCCTGGCTGGTCGATCATGAATGCACGCTATGTCAGTCCGGTGGCGGCACAAGTCACCCACAGGGGTGTAATCAGGGGCGGTTGACGGCGCTTTCGCGGACCGCACCGGCGCACGGGGGTACGGGTGCGGCGCACGGTGTGGACGTATGTACCGTCGGCCGTACGGGCGTTCGTCCGCCGGTGCGTACGGAGGTACGGTTCGCGCGCCGGACCGCCCGCGCGCGGGTGCCGCCGACGTGCGTCCGTACCGCACGGGTCGGGAGGCGCGGCTTCGCACGGGTCGGGAGGCGCGGCTCCGCGCGGACCGGCGCCGTACGCCCCAACACCCCTTCAAGGAAGGGCGTTCACCCGGGTCCTGGTGGTCACCAGCCGTCCCTCCTGCGGGTACGCGTGCCAGGTGCGCCACCGCACACTGCCCTCCGCGCACTGCACGAGCATCGCGGTGAAGGCGTGCGGGTCGCCGGGGAAGGTGCCCGCGAGGCCGTTGGGGTGGTCGGCGACCAGCGCGAGCAACTCCTGGGCGCGGCCCGCGAAGGAGCCCTGCGACAGCGTCTCGATCCGGGCCGCGAACTCGTAGTCCCAGCCGCCGACCCTGCGTGCCACGCCGAACGGCAGCGGCGCCTGGCTGCCCGGCATGCACGCGACGGTCTCCGAACACCCGCCGTCACGACCGGTGTCGACCAGTACCTGGTGGGACGCGCCGAGCAGCCGCATCTGGACCTTGGCCCGCAGCCCGCGCGTGTCGCCGACTTCGAGGTCGAGCACGGCGAGCGCGGGCAGCGGGTCCTTCCCGAGACACCACGCGAGGTCTCCGGCACGGGTGTCGGTGTAGGCGGTCTGGAGGGTGGTGAGCATGGGTCGGCTCCGCAAGCACGCAGTGGATGATGGGCCGACCCGCGTCTGACGGAGAGACGCGGCGGCTCGGTGCCCACGTGGGGTCCGGTAGATCCGAGAGCTACGGAATCATGAAACTCGCGCCGTCCTCAGCGTTTTTACCCATCTGTGCGTACTTTCCATCCCTTGGAGCGCTTAAGGGCTCACGTGTTCACTACGTCGTTCCCACACCGCTTCCGGGCGCGCCCGGCGCACACCCCCGGCGGCGGACGCCGTACGGTACGGAACCCGGGACGCGTCCCGGTACGGTCCCCGTACGGTTCCGACGGAGAGTGGGTGCGGGAAATGGGCGGGCGGGAAGCGGACGGGCTGGAAGCAGGTGGGCGCATGCGGGACAGGCCGCTGCTGAACCGCCGCCTCGACGGCCTCGGTACGACGATCTTCGCCGAGATGTCGGCGCTGGCCCTCTCGACCGGCGCGATCAACCTCGGCCAGGGCTTCCCCGACACCGACGGTCCCGAGTCCGTACGGGAGGCGGCCGTCCGCGCCCTGCGCGGCGGCCGCGGCAACCAGTACCCGCCGGGCCCCGGCGTCCCCGAGCTGCGGCGCGCCGTCGCCGACCACCAACGCCGTTTCTACGGGCTCGACTTCGACCCCGACACCGAGGTCCTGGTCACCGCGGGCGCCACCGAGGCCATCGCCGCCGCGATGCTCGCCCTGCTCGAACCGGGCGACGAGGTCATCGCGTTCGAGCCGTTCTACGACTCCTACGCCGCCTGCATCGCCATGGCGGGCGCCGTCCGCGTCCCCCTGACCCTGCGCGCCCCCGACTTCCGCCCCGACCTCGCCGCCCTGCGCGCCGCCGTCACGCCTCGTACGCGGCTGCTCCTCCTCAACTCCCCGCACAACCCGACGGGCATGGTCCTCACCCCCGCCGAACTCACCGAGATCGCCGCCATCGCCGTCGACCACGACCTCCTCGTGGTCACCGACGAGGTCTACGAACACCTCGTCTTCGACGGCGTCCACACCCCCCTGATCTCCCTCCCCGGCATGCGCGACCGGACGGTCTCCATCTCCTCAGCGGGCAAGACCTTCTCGTTCACGGGTTGGAAGGTCGGCTGGGTGACGGGGTCGCGGGAGCTGGTGGCCGCCGTCCGCACCACCAAGCAGTTCCTCACCTACGTCGCCTCCGGGCCCTTCCAGTACGCCGTCGCCGAGGCCCTCGCCCTGCCCGACGCCTACTACGCCGACTTCGCCGCCGACCTCCGCGCCAAGCGCGACCTGCTGACGGCGGGCCTGCGCGACGCCGGCTTCCGGACCTACGAGCCCCAGGGCACGTACTTCATCACCACCGACATCACCGAACTCGCCCCCGGCACCGACGCCCTGACCTTCTGCCGCGCCCTCCCCGAACGCTGCGGCGTCGTCGCCGTCCCCAACTCCGTCTTCTACGACCACCCCACCGCCGGCCGCACCCAAGTCCGCTTCGCCTTCTGCAAACGCCCCGAAGTCCTCACCGACGCCGCCGACCGCCTCCGCACGGCATTCAACGGCTGAGAGCCGCCCCATTGGCCGTGCCTGCCAGGAGCCGCAGCCCATCGAAGAACAGGCACGTGATTGCGCCGTGCAGTGCCATGTGACTGACCCGTTCCCGGGCGGCGTGCCCACGAGGTCCGCCGCTCCGCGGCCACCAGCGGCCCGTCCAGCAGCCCGGGTATGTGTTCCCGCCCGGGTGGAACCTCCTCCAGCACGTGCCAGAGCACCCCGGCCCCCAGTCATCCATGGCCCGGAGGCCAGGGGACGCGTTTCGCAGCCAGGCGCTGCTTAACTGTGCCGCCATACGACGTGCACCATTTGTAGTACATGGACTAATATTGGTACATGCCTATGAAGCGCACCAACGTCTACGCCGACCCGGAAGATCTGGCGATCATCAAGGAAGCCGCCGCCCGGCGCGGGGTCAGTGAAGCCGAGATCATCCGGCAGGGCATCCATCTCGCAGCCATGGCGAACCGCGTCTGGGACGAACCGCTTTTCTCCCGCACCTTTGAAGGTTCGGGGCGCACTCCTTCCAAGGACGACGTCCGCAACGCGGTCGCCGACGGCGTCCTGCGCGAGGGCGATTCCGAGGTCACGGCGTGATCATCGTCGTCGCCGACACATCGGGCCTGCTGGCCGCGCTCGACTCCACGCACCCGGAACACCAGGGGGCCAACGAGGCGATCATGGCTGCCGGACTCCTCGTGATGTCCCCACTGCTGCTCGCCGAGATCGATCATGTCGCGACCCGCGAGCTGGGACGGGAAGCGGCTGTCAGCGCGATCGACGACATCCGGCGGTGGATGCGGACAAGCCGGATCGTCGTGCCGGAAATCACCGAGGCTCACCTCTCAGCCGCACAAACGCTGCGCGCCCGGTATACCGCGCTCAGCCTCGATCTCGCCGACGCCGTGAACGTCGCACTCGCTGCCGAGTACGACACTGACGCCGTTCTCACGCTCGACTGCCGGGACTTCCGTGCCGTCCGCCCATTGAGCCGGCACAAATCCTTCCGCATCCTGCCCGACGACCTACCGCTGCAATGAGTGCGTGAAAACGGAGTGGCCTGGGTGACGGGGTCGCGGGAGCTGGTGGCCGCCGTCCGCACCACGAAGCAATTCCTCACCTACGAGCCCCAGGGCACGTACTTCATCACCGCCGACATCACCGAACTCGCCCCCGGCACCGACGCCCTGACCTTCTGCCGCGCCCTCCCCGAACGCTGCGGCGTCGTCGCCGTCCCCAACTCCGTCTTCTACGACCACCCCACCGCCGGCCGCACCCAAGTCCGCTTCGCCTTCTGCAAACGCCCCGAAGTCCTCCGCGACGCCGCCGACCGCCTCCGCAAGGCGTTCAACGGCTGAGGGTCCCGGAGGGGCAGAGGTGACCCCGGCGGGAAGGGGGGATTAGGTTAGGCTAACCTAAGCGGTGTGAGAGCTGGGGAGAGTGCTGGCGGCGGGATGCCCTCGCGGGGGCATGAGTTGGCGGCCACAGGGATGACGGTCGCGTACGACCGGGTGGATGTCGTGCATGACGCCGCCGTGTCGCTGCGGCCGGGCGAGGTGACGGCGCTGGTGGGGCCGAACGGCAGTGGGAAGTCGACGCTGCTGCGGACGCTGGCGCGGTTGCAGCGGGCCCGGGAGGGCGCGTTGACGCTGGACGCGGGGACGGACGGATTCCAGCTCACGTCACGGGAGTTCGCGCGGCAGGTGGCGCTGCTGACCCAGGGGCGGCCGACGCCGAGCGGGCTGAGCGTGCGGGACGTCGTGGAGTTCGGCCGGTATCCGCACCGGGGGCGCTGGGGCCGGCCGGACCCCGGCGGGACCGGCGCGGTGGAGCGGGCTCTGACACTGACCGGGGTCGAGCACCTGGCCGCGCGGGGCGTCGAGCACCTGTCGGGGGGACAGCTCCAGCGGGTCTGGCTCGCGAGCTGCCTCGCGCAGGAGACCGGCGTGCTGCTGCTCGACGAGCCGACGACGTATCTCGACCTGCGGTACCAGATCGAACTGCTCGACCTGATCCGCGACCTCGCCGACGACCACGGGATCGCGGTCGGCGTCGTCCTGCACGACCTCGACCAGGCCGCGGCCGTCGCCGACCGCGTCGCGCTGCTCCACGACGGCCGGATCGTCGCCGACGGCCTCCCCGAGGACGTCCTGACCCCCGAACGCCTCACCGAGGTCTACGGCATCCGGGTCGACGTCGACACCGACCCCTCGACCGGCCGGCTGCGGACCCGTGCCGTCGGCCGCCACCACAGCAGAAGCCAGACCGAGAACCGGACCACAAGCGACCGGAACACAAACGACCCGACCACAAGCGACCGGACCAGAAGCGACCGGACCAGAAGCGAAAGGCTCCACCCCACCTCATGAGACGCCTCCCCGTACCCGCCGCCGCAGCCACCGTCGCCGCCGTCGCGGCCCTCGCCCTGACCGGATGCGGAACGACGCACTCCGCCGCCGACGAGTCGGTCAAGACCACGGAGTCCGCCTCCGCTTCGGCCCCGGGGCCGATCACCCTCACCGACGCCAGCGGTACGGAGGTACGCCTCGACGCGCCCGCCACCAAGGTCATCGGCACCGAGTGGAACGTCGTCGAGGACCTGGTCGCGCTCGGCGTCGACCCGGTCGGCGTCGCCGATGTGAAGGGGTACACGGACTGGGACAAGGCCGCCCCGCTGAAGAACTCCCCCAAGGACATCGGCACCCGCGGCGAGCCGAGCATGGACACGATCGCGGCCCTGTCGCCCGACCTCATCGTCGCGACCACCGACCTCACCTCGTCCGCCGTGACCCAACTGCGGAAGATCGCCCCCGTCCTCCAGATCAGGTCCGCCGACTCCACCGACCAGATCGGCCTGATGACGAAGTCCCTCGACCTCATCGCGCAGGCGACCGGCACCACGCGGAAGGCGACCGAGGTCAAGCAGGCGTTCGACGCGAAGCTCGCGGAGGGCAAGAAGGCCCTCGCGGACGCCGGTCTCGCCGGGACCCCGTACGCCTTCGGGGACGGGTACGTGCAGGCCAACCAGGTCTCGATACGCCCATTCACCAGCGGCTCCCTGATCGGGAACGTCAACGAGCGGATCGGCCTCACGAACGCCTGGAAGGTCAAGGGCGACAAGGACTACGGCCTGGCCACCACCGACGTCGAGGGCCTCACCGGGCTCGGCGACATCCGCTTCACCTACATCGCGAACGCCTCCGACGGCGACCCCTTCGCCGACACCCTCGCCAAGAACGCCGTCTGGAAGTCGCTGCCCTTCGTCAAGGCGGGCCACGTGAGCCGACTGCCCGACGGCGTCTGGATGTTCGGCGGTCCCGCGTCGATGGAGGCGTACGTGGACGCCGTCGTCGCCGCCCTCACGAAGTAGCGAAAGGGCGAAGCAGCGCCGTGAGCGTCACGACTCCCCCGCGCACCACCGAGCCCGCGTCCGACGCACGGACGCCCGCGCCCGCCCAGGGCGCGGCCGCGGTGACGGCCGGACTGGTCCTCGTCCTCGTCCTCGCGGTCGCCGTCCTCGCCGTCGTCGACATCACGCAGGGCACCGCCGACGTCGGCGCGGGCGAGGTGTGGAAGGCGCTGACCGGACGCGCGGAGCACGGCGACGCCTCCGTGGTCATCGCCTCGCGGCTGCCCCGCATGGTCGCGGGCCTCGTCGTCGGCGTCGCGCTCGGCGCGGCCGGCGCCGCGCTCCAGGCGGTCAGCCGGAACGTACTCGCCGCGCCCGACACGCTCGCGGTCAACGCGGGCTCGTACCTGGCGCTCGGCATCCTCACCGTCACCGGCGCCTCGCTGCCGCTGCTCGCCTCCTCGGGCGTCGCGTTCGTCGGCGGTCTCGCGGCGGCGGCGCTGGTGCTCGCGCTGTCCGGGCTCGGGGCCGGGACCGTACGGCTGGTGCTGGCGGGCAGCGCCCTCGCGCTCGGCCTCGGCTCGGTCACCGACGCGCTGCTCCTGCTCTTCCCCGAGCAGACCAACGGCCTCTACCAATGGAGCCAGGGCAGCATCAGCCAGAACGGCTTCGACGGCGTGAACCAGATGGCGCCGATCGCCCTGCTCGCCCTGCTCGGGCTGCTGCTGGCCGGCCGCCGCATCGACGCGCTCGCGCTCGGCGACGACGCGGCCCGCGGGCTCGGCGTGCCGGTCCTGGGCACCCGCGTCACGGTCGTCCTGCTCACGACGCTGCTGTCCGCGGCGGCGGTGACACTGGCCGGGCCGATCGGCTTCGTCGGCCTGTGCGCGCCCGCGCTCGTCCGCCCGCTGGCCCGGCGGTTCCGCGGTCTGGTCAGGGCGCGGGCGGCCGTTCCGGTCGCCGGGCTCGCCGGCGCGGCGCTGGTCCTCGGCTCCGACGTGCTGCTGCGGGCCACGGTCGGCGCCGAGTCGGCGGTCGCCGTGCCCACCGGGGTCATCACGAGCGTCGCGGGCTCCGTGTTCCTCGTCGTGATCGCGCTGCGCACCCGCGGCTCCGGCGCGTCCGCCGCGCCGGACCGGCTGCGTATCCCCAGCCGGGCGGCGTTCGTCGCCGTCCTGGCCGTACTCGTGGCCGTGTTCGTCGCCGCGGCCGTCGCGGCGGTGCTTCTCGGCGACACCAAGCTGCTGCTCGGCGACGTCGTGAACTGGGCGCAGGGCAGGGCCGACCACGTCGTCACCTTCGTCCTCGACACCCGCGTGCCCCGCGTGCTGGCCGCGCTCCTGGCGGGCGCCGCGCTCGCCCTGTCCGGGACGCTCGTCCAGGCCGTCACCCGCAATCCGCTCGCCGAGCCCGGCATCCTCGGCGTCTCGGGCGGCGCCGGTCTCGGCGCCGTGCTGCTGGTCACCACCGTGCCGACCGCCGGGTCGTGGAGCGTGGCGGGCGCGGCCTTCGCGGGCGCGGCGGCCACCGCCGCGGTCGTCTTCGGGCTCTGCGCCCGGGGCGGTTTCCAGCAGAACCGGCTCGTCCTGGTCGGTGTCGGCGCCGCCGCCGGGACCTCGGCCCTGATCAGCCTGCTCATCGTCCTCACCGACCCGTTCAACGCGACGAAGGCGCTGATCTGGCTGTCCGGTTCGACGTACGGCAGGACCATGCCCGATGTGCTGCCGGTCGCGGCCGTCCTCGTCGTCGGCGCCGCCGTGGCCTTCTCCCGCCGCGCCGAACTCGACCTCGTCTCGCTCGACGACGACACCCCGCGCCTGCTTGGCCTCGCCCTCGGGCCGACCCGCCTCGGCCTGCTCGGCGTCAGCGTCCTGCTCAGCGCCACCGCGGTCGCCGCCGCGGGCACGATCGGCTTCGTCGGCCTCGTCGCCCCGCACGCCGCCCGCGCCCTCGCCGGCCGCCGCCACATCCGCGTCATCCCCGTCGCCGTCCTCCTCGGCGCCACCCTCGTCTCCGTCGCCGACCTCCTCGGCCGCACGGTCATCGCCCCCGCCCAGCTCGGCGCGGGCCTGATGACAGCGGTCATCGGGGCGCCGTACTTCGTGTATCTGCTGGTCAGGACGCGGCGGTGACACGGTCACGACGGTGACAGTCGCGCCGGGCGCTCCGGCGCTTGTCACACCCCAGGAGGTCGACGTACAATTTCCTGTACGTAAAGGAGGCCGACTGTGAAGACCATGACGTACTCGGAGTCGCGCGCGCGGTACGCCGAAGTGCTCAACTCCGTCAACGACGACCGCGAAGAGGTCGTCATCACCCGGGCCGGACACGACCCGGTCGTCATCGTCTCCCTCGAGGACTACGAGTCCCTGAAGGAGACGGCCTACCTGCTGCGCAGCCCGGCGAATGCCCGGCGCCTCCTCGCGTCCATCGACGAGTTGGAGAACGGCGGCGGCACGGTACGCGAACTCGTGACGGACACGACGGACGAATAAGGGCCGCACGTGAAGATCACCTTCTCCTCCCGCGCCTGGGAGGACTACCTGTGGTGGCAGCTTCAGGACCGGAAGATCCTGAAGCGCATCAACACCCTCATCGCGGATATCGCCCGGAACGGGAACGAGGGGATCGGCAAACCGGAACCCCTCAAGCACGGATTCCAGGGCTACTGGTCACGCCGCGTCAATGACGAGCACCGCCTGATCTACCGCGTCACCGAGGACAGCGTCCTGATCGCACAGTGCCGGTACCACTACGAGAGCTGACCTCGAGGACCGACAGGACGGACCGATTCCCGGGGAGCGATGAGTTTTCCGTGCCCCGGCGGTCGTAGGGGGAGGTGTACCTACGAGGAACAGGGAGCGGTCATGTTCGGACAGACGCAGGCGTTCAGCGGATTCTCGGTGGACGACGTGGAAGCGGCGAGGAAGTTCTACGGGGAGACGCTCGGAATCCGGGTGTCCGAGGCGAACGGGCTGCTGACGCTGCACCTCGCCGGGGACCGCAATGTGCTGGTGTACCCGAAGGGGGCGGACCACCGGCCCGCGACCTTCACGATTCTCAACTTCCCCGTGCCGGACATCGACGCGGCCGTGGACGAGCTGGGCCGCCGGGGCGTGCGGTTCGAGCGGTACGAGGGGATGCCGACGGACGAGAAGGGGATCTTCCGCGGCGGCGGCCCGCTGATCGCGTGGTTCACCGACCCGGCCGGGAATGTGCTGTCCGTGCTGGAGCAGGACGCGTAGGGCCCGACGGCCTCACGCGGGCGGCACGACCGCGTCCGTCGCGAGGCGCGCGTGCAGATGGGAGTCGTGGCGCGCGCCCGCCGGGTCGAGGAAGAAGGCCCGCATCAGGCCCTCCTCACGGAAGCCCGCGCGGGCGGCGACCCGGCAGGAGCCGGGGTTGGCCAGCGAGTGGTCGAGGCTGATGCGGTACACGCCGAGGCCGCCCGCGGCGGGGACGGCGAAGGCCCAGCCGGCGGCGGCGTGCAGGGCGCGGGCGGCGACGCCGCGGCCACGGGCGGCCGGGGTGACCCAGTACGCGGCCTCGGCCTGCCCGGGGACGCGGTGGACGTCGCGGATGGTGACGTAGCCGAGCAGGTCGTCCGAGGCGGCGTCGGTGACGGCGAGCGCGGCCGAACCGTTCTGCCAGGAGACCAGCCGCGGCGCGAGCCATATGGCGGCGCGGTCCGCGACCGGCGCGGCGTTGACGGCCAGGCCACCGGCCCAGCGCAGGATCTCCGGGTCCTCCATGGCGCGGGCGACGGCGGGCTCGTCGGACTCGGCGAAGGGGCGCAGACGCAGGTCACCTGCGGTGAGCTCGTGCGGGGTGAGGCTGCGGGCGAATGCGGAAGTCATGTCCGCACCCTAAGCCGGGGGCCGGGGCGGCCCGACGATCACCCGGCGACGGCCCGAGGCGGTCGCCCCGGGACCGCTCGGCGACGGTCGGGTCGGCACCCACCGGCGCCCCAGCAACCGCCCACGCCGGTCACCCGCCACCACCCAGCAACCGCCCGCGCCGGTCACCCGCCACCACCCGGCGACCTCACACCGGTCACCCGCCGGCCCCCCAGCAACCGCCCATGCCGGTCACCCGCCACCACCCGGCGACCGTCACGCCGGTCACCCCCAACCGCCCCGGCGACCGCCCGCGCCGGTCACCCCGCCACCACCCGGTGACCGCAAAAGCGACCCCCCGGCACCCCCGACCGTGGGTGAACGTGCGGCCTCCTCGGGCGTGTCAGACCCGGACCACGGGGCGCGGAGCGCGATAGTCGGTTTGTCCGACTAAGAGAAGTTCGCGAGCCCCCCGAGGAGCCGGGTCCATTGGTCGTCGTCGAACCGGTGACGTCGTCGCCGAAAGCACTGGCCGTGCGGGCGGCGACGGGGGCCGGCCCCGCGGTGGCGGGCTTCGTCGTGGCCCGGATGGCGGGCCTGGTGGTGCTGACGCTGTGGGCGCACCGCACCCACCGCCACCCGCGCGATCTGCTCGGCCTGAGCTGGGACGGCCTCTGGTACCACCGGATCGCGGAGTGGGGCTACGGCACCTTCATCCCGGCCTGGGAGGCGCCGGGCCTGCGGTACGACGATCTGGCCTTCTTCCCGCTCTACCCGATGACGGTGCGCGCCGCCGACGCGGTGCTCCCGGTCGGCTCGGTGGCGTGCGCGCTGCTCGTGGCGTGGGCGGGCGCGGTGGCCGCCGCGTGGGGGATCTACGCGGTGACCGAGCACCGCTACGGCCGCAGGACGGCGACCGCGCTGGTCCTCGTATGGGGGCTGCTGCCGCACTCGGTGGTGCTGTCGATGGCGTACACCGAGTCGCTGATGACGGCCTTCGCCGCCTGGGCGCTGTACGCGGCCGTCACGCGCCGCTGGCTGACCGCCGGGCTGCTGGCCGTACTCGCCGGGCTGACCCGGCCGAACGCCGTCGCCGTGGCCGCCGCCGTCTCGATCGCGGCCCTCGCGCACTGCCGCAGGGACCCGCGCGACTGGCGGGCCTGGGCCGCGGCCGTCGCCGCGCCGCTCGGCTGGTGCGGCTACCTCGGGTGGGTGGGCCTGCGGACCGGGGCCGTCCGCGGCTACTTCGACGTGCAGACCCGCTGGGGCTCGCGGTTCGACTTCGGCCACTACGCGCTGCACTACGTCAAGCACATGGTGCTCGAACCCGAGACGCTCTCCGCCTACATGGCGACGGCGGTGTGCGCGGCGGCGGCCGTCCTGCTCGTACTGGCGCTGCTGGACCGGATGCCGCTGCCGCTGCTGGTGTACGCGGCGGTGCTGGTGGTGATCGCGCTGGGCGGCGCGGGCTTCTTCTCCTGCAAGCCCCGCTTCCTGCTGCCCGCCTTCCCGCTGCTGGTGCCGTGCGCCGCGGCGCTCGCGAAAGCCCGGCCGCGCACCGCCGCCGTGACGGTGGCGGCGCTGGCCGGGATCTCACTCGGCTACGGGACGTACCTGCTGACGGTCGTCCCCGTGCCCCTCTGACGGACCCGTGCCCCTCCGAAGCGAGGGGACCGCGTCAGTCGTCGCTGCCGCCGTCGCCCTCGGCGCCGCCGTCCGTACCGCCCTCGACGTCCTTCTCCAGGCCGAGCGTCTCGCCGACCCACTTGTCGAATTCGATGGACGCGCGCACCCAGCTCACCGTGCTGGACACGAAGTGCTCGAGGCCGACGCCGAGGCCGATCAGGAGCTGGGCCTCGCCGATCAGACGGACGGAGCCGTCGTCGTGCGTGTGCGTGTAGACCTTGGGCCACAGGGTGCGGCGGTTCCAGTCGTCGATGACCTCGTGGAGCTGAGGCTTGTCGTCGACCGAGTACGCGTGGTCGTAGAAGGTCCGGACGGCGAAGACCGCCTGCTCACCCTCGCCGCGGAACATGAAGTACGTGCGGAATTCCTCCCACGGCGCGGCGAGGTCGCCCTCCTCGTCGACGAGGTACTTCAGCTCCATCTGTTCGAGCAACTGCTTGACCAGTTCCTGGTCAGGGATGACCACGCTGCCGGCGGGTCCGTTCGGCTCGGGGTCCTGGCCCCCGAAATTGGGGATCGAGGACGGGTCGATGCTCACGGTGAAGGTTCCCTTCGAGACGTTTCTCCTCCATCCTCCCCCATTCCCGCCGGGCGGTGGCAACCCCCGGCGATACGCGTTGGGCGTACCGCCGGGGGCCCGCCGGTGAAAGGCGTCACCACCCGCCGGTGAAGGGCGTCACCGCCCGCCCGCGAAGGGGGTCACCACCTGCCCCCGAAGGGCGTCACCACCTGCCCGTCGGGCACCTCATTTGCTGAGGTCGGGCCCCGTCGTCGGCCCCACGATCAGGCCGTCGGCCGCCCGGTCCACCCGTACGTTCTGCCCGTCGATCACCTCGCCCGACAGGATCGCGCGGGCCAGCGGGTCGCCGATCGCGGTCTGCACGAGGCGGCGCAGCGGCCGGGCGCCGTACGCCGGGTCGTTGCCCTCCTCGGCGAGCCAGTCGAGGGCGCCGTCGGTGACTTCGAGGGTGAGGCGGCGGTCGCGCAGCCGGTCCGCGAGCCGGTCGGTCTGGAGCCGGGCGATCTGCCGCAGCTCGGTCGGGTCGAGCGCGGAGAAGACCACGGTGTCGTCCAGCCGGTTCAGGAACTCCGGCTTGAAGGACGCGCGGACCGTCTCCAGCACCCGCTCCTTCTTCTGCGCCGGGTCCAGCGCCGGGTCGACCAGGTAGTGGCTGCCCAGGTTGGAGGTGAGGATCAGGATGACGTTGCGGAAGTCGACCGTACGGCCCTGCCCGTCGGTCAGCCGTCCGTCGTCCAGCACCTGGAGCAGGATGTCGAAGACCTCGGGGTGCGCCTTCTCCACCTCGTCCAGCAGCACGACGCTGTACGGGCGGCGCCGTACCGCCTCGGTGAGCTGGCCGCCCTCCTCGTACCCGACGTAGCCGGGAGGCGCGCCGACCAGCCGGGCGACCGAGTGCTTCTCGCCGTACTCGCTCATGTCGATCCGGACCATGGCCCGCTCGTCGTCGAAGAGGAAGTCGGCGAGCGCCTTGGCCAGCTCGGTCTTGCCGACGCCGGTGGGGCCGAGGAAGAGGAAGGAGCCGGTGGGGCGGTCGGGGTCGGCGATGCCGGAGCGCGAGCGGCGTACGGCGTCGGAGACGGCGCGTACGGCCTCGGTCTGGCCGATCAGCCGCTTGCCCAGCTCCTCCTCCATGCGCAGCAGCTTCTGCGTCTCGCCCTCCAGCAGGCGGCCCGCGGGGATGCCGGTCCAGGCGGCGACGACGTCGGCGATGTCGTCGGGGCCGACCTCCTCCTTGACCATGTTCGTCGAGGGACCCTGGGCCGCGGCCTCTTCCTCCTCCCTGGTGGCCTCCTCCAGCTCGGCCTCCAGCTTGGGCTTCTCGGCGTAGAGCAGCTTGGACGCGGTCTCGAAGTCGCCGTCGCGCTGGGCGCGTTCGATCCGCGTACCGATGTCGTCCAGCCGCTCCTTCAGCTCACCGACCCGGTTGAGGCCCTGCTTCTCCTTCTCCCAGCGCGCGTTGAGCCCGCGCAGCTCCTCCTCGCGGTCGGCGAGGTCCTTGCGGAGCTTTTCCAGCCGCTGTACGGAGCCGGGGTCTGTCTCGTTCTTGAGCGCCATCTCCTCCATGCGCAGCCGGTCCACGGCCCGCTGGAGCTCGTCGATCTCGACGGGCGAGGAGTCGATCTCCATGCGCAGCCGGGACGCGGCCTCGTCCACCAGGTCGATGGCCTTGTCGGGCAGGAAGCGGGAGGTGATGTAGCGGTCGGAGAGGGTGGCGGCGGCGACCAGCGCGGAGTCGGCGATCTGCACCTTGTGGTGCGCCTCGTAGCGGCCCTTGAGGCCGCGCAGGATCGCCACGGTGTCCTCGACGGACGGCTCGGCGACCAGCACCTGCTGGAAGCGGCGCTCCAGCGCCGGGTCCTTCTCGATCCGCTCGCGGTACTCGTCCAGCGTCGTCGCGCCGACCATCCGCAGCTCGCCGCGGGCCAGCATCGGCTTGAGCATGTTGCCCGCGTCCATGGCGGAGTCGCCGCCCGCGCCCGCGCCGACGACGGTGTGCAGCTCATCGATGAAGGTGATGACCTGGCCGTCGCTGTCCTTGATCTCGGCCAGGACGGACTTCAGCCGCTCCTCGAACTCGCCGCGGTACTTCGCGCCCGCGACCATCGCGCCGAGGTCGAGCGAGACCAGCCGCTTGTCGCGCAGCGACTCGGGCACGTCGCCCTTGACGATCCGCTGGGCCAGGCCCTCGACGACGGCGGTCTTGCCGACGCCGGGCTCGCCGATCAGCACCGGATTGTTCTTCGTACGGCGGGACAGCACCTGGACGACGCGGCGGATCTCCTGATCGCGGCCGATCACCGGGTCGAGCTTGCCCTCGCGGGCGGCGGCGGTGAAGTCGGTGCCGTACTTCTCCAGGGCTTTGTACGTGCCCTCGGGGTCCTGGGTGGTCACGCGCTGCCCTCCGCGGGCGGTCTCGAAGGCGTCGAGCAGGCTCTTGGCCTTGGCGCCCTGGGCGGCGAGCAGCTCACCGGCGGGTCCGCCCTTGACGGCGGTCCCGATCAGCAGGTGCTCGGTGGACAAGTAGGCGTCGCCCAGCTCCTTGGCGCGTTGCGAGGCGTCCGCGATGACGGCCAGCAGGTCGCGGTTGGCCTGCGGGGGCGCGACGGTGGAGCCCTGCACCTTCGGCAGAGCCGCGACCAGCCGCTCCGCGCCCGCCCGCAGCGTATCGGGGTTGGCGCCGGTGGCGGCCAGCAGGTCGAGGATGTTCTCGTTGTCCGTGCCGCTCAACAGGGCGAGCAGCAGATGCGCGGGCGTCAGGTCCGGGTTGCCCTCGGAGACGGCCCGGGTGTTGGCGGCGTTCAGCGCTTCCCGGCTCTTGTTGGTCAGCTCGGCGTCCACTGGCGTCGGCTCCTCCTCTTGATCGACGTGTCCGATGCTCCGATGCGATCGGCGTAAACCTGCCTTGAGCAACATAAGGCAAGTTGAGTCTATTCCACTCAAGGTGACTTTGGGGCGACTTCGGGAACGGTCACACGGAGTCGGGAACGGGGCGGAGAGTCCGTGCGCCGGACCCCGCGGCGAGCAGATGTGTTTTTGTATGAACGTTGAGTAAATCCCGGCGGCGGTGCGACAATGCCTGCTTCAACTCCGCTGGAAGGCAGCGGAGTTGGGGTCCGCTCCAGCCGTTTTGGCCGCATCTGCGCTTGTCCGTACGGCCGCATGTCCGCTTGACTCCTCCATACCCGCCGTCCGTGAGGACTCCCATGAGCGACGCGCACTCCATGGACCCGACCGGCGCCGCGCTGCACGCGGACGCCGCCGCACTGCGCGAGGCGGGGGCCGTCTGCCCCGTGACACTGCCGGACGGCGTCCCCGGGATGATCGTCTCCCGTTACCAGGAGCTGCGCGATTTCTTGGCCGACCCCAAGGTGGCCAAGAACGCCGCGCACTTCGCCGCCCTCCAGCGGGGCGAGGTCCCCGAACAGTGGCAGCTCAACGCCTTCGCGCTGGTCAACGGCATGACGACGGCGGACGGCGACGACCACAGGCGGCTGCGCGGCCTGGCCACCAAGGCGTTCACCCCGCGCCGGGTGGCCGCGATGCGCCCCCGGATCGAGGCGCAGGCCGCCGAGCTGCTGGCCGCGCTCCCCGGCCGCGCGGACGCCGACGGCGTGGTCGACCTGCGCGAGTGCTACGCCTATCCGCTGCCGATGGGCGTGATCTGCGAGCTGCTGGGCATCGCCCCCGCCCACCGGGACCGGCTGCACGCCCTCAGCCGCCTGATCGTCAGCACCAGCAGCTCCGCGGCCGACGCGATGGCCGCGCAGCGCGAGACGTACGCGATCCTCGGCCAGGTCGTCGCGGAGCGGCGCGCGGCACCCGGCGACGACCTGACGAGCGCGCTGATCGCGGCGCGCGGCGAGGAGAGCGGTGACGGCGACGGCTCGGGCGGCTCCCGCGACGGCTCCCGCGCTGCCTCCGGCGGGCGCCTCAGTGACGCCGAGCTGACCGGCACCCTGCTGCTGATGATCGTCGCCGGGCACGAGACGACCCTCAATCTGATCGTCAACGCGGTACGCGCCCTGTGCGGCCACCCCGACCAGCTCGCGCTCGTGCTGGCGGGCGAGGTGTCCTGGGACGCGGTGGTCGAGGAGACGCTGCGCTGGGACGGCCCGGTGGCGAATTTCCCGTTCCGCTACCCGATCACCGATCTGGTGGTTGACGGCACCTCTGTGCCGCGTGGTACAGCCGTCCTCGCCGGATACGCCGCCGCCGGACGCGACCCGCGCGAGTACGGCCCCGACGCCGACCGCTTCGACATCACCCGCCCCGCCAACCGGCACCTCGCCTTCGGCCACGGCAGCCACTACTGCCTGGGCGCGCCGTTGGCCCGCCTCGAAGCGGTGATCGCCCTGCGCGGCCTGTACGCCGCGTACCCCGGCCTCGCCCTCGCCGTCCCCGACGCCGAACTCCCGCCGCTGCCGGGCTTCGTGGGCAACAGCACCGCCGCGCTCCCGGTCCGCCTGACCTGACCCGTACGAGCCCGCGCCTGACCCGTACGAGCCCGCGCCTGACCTGTACGAGCCCGCGCCTGACCTGTACGAGCCCGCGCCCGGCCCGTACGAGCCCGAGGCCGCCCCCTGCGCACCCGCCCGCGCGCCTCCGCGTACCGTCCCGTCCATGGCATCCGATCCCCGCTCCCCCGCACCCGGCTACCTCGCCTTCTGGCGCGAGCGGCACCTGTGCACCCTCACCACCCCGCGCCCCGACGGCTCCCCGCACGTCGTCCCGGTCGGCGTCACGTACGACCCCGAGGCGGGGCTCGCCCGCGTCATCGCCAACGGCAGGAGCACCAAGGCCCTGAACGTCCTGGCGGCGGGCCCCGGCGGCGCGCGGGTCGCGGTCTGCCAGGTCGAGCGGCGGATCTGGGCCACCCTCGAAGGCGTGGCCACCGTCTCCGCCGACCCGGACCGCGTCGCCGAGGCCGTGCGCCGCTACACCGAGCGCTACGGCCGCACCCCCTCCCCCAACCCGGACCGCGTCGTGATCGAGATCGCCCTGACCCGGGCGATGGGCAACGCGTGAGGGGGTATCACGGCACGCCGTCGGCGTAACGCCCACAACACGCGTAACAGCCGCAACGCCCGTACGGCGTACGGCGGATGACGGCATTCGTCGGCTGTTCGCCCGGAACTCACCCCCACAAGGCGGGGTCTTCGCGTAGGACGGCTCTCATCGGGCGCGGAAGCCGCCCGCCCGCAGTCGTCAGCCGTCAGCCGTCGTACGTGAGGGGTCTTCATGGAGCACACCAAGGGTGCCGCGCGGGTACGCGTCCGCACCGTCGTGGCCGCCGTCGCCGTACTCGCCGCCGTCGTACCGCTCGCCCTCGACTCGACGGCCCAGGCCGCCGTGCCCGGTCACGGGCCGGACCCCTCGGCTGCCACCGGCCACCGCAACCCCGTCTCGTCGCGGTGGACGACACGGGACCTCGCCCCCGGCCTCCAGGTCCGCACCGGGACGATCCGGCGCGCGGACGCGGCGCCGTCCTGGACCGTCACCGTCCAGCGGCCGGCCACCAGCAGGCTGACCGGCGCGCCGACCGGGCTCGAAGTGAGCGACAGGGCGTGGGCGGACGACACGGCGGCGCGGCTGCGCGCGGCGGGCTTCGCGCCGCGCGTCGAGACCGTCCAGTGGCCCGCCTACAGCGACACCCCGCACGGCACGATGGGCCTGCGGGTACGGATCGGCGGGTACGCCACGCAGGCCGCCGCCACGGCCGCCGCGCAGCCCGTCACCGCGGCGGGCTTCCTCACCGCCGTCGAGTGGACCGGCTACGACGCCGACCAGCCCGCCGACGTGCAGAACATCCACATCGCGACCGTGGACCCGCGCGTGTTCCGCGGCACGGTCGCGGGCACCCACGACGGCGACGTCGCGCGCCGTGAGACCCCGTCGTCGGTCGCCAGGAAGCTGGGCTCCCTGGTCGCCGTCAACGGCGGCTTCTTCGTCATCACCAACGCCGGCGGCATCCAGGGCACCCAGTCGGGACTCGGCGCCTACGACGGGCGGCTGGAGTCGATGTCGGCCGGCGCGCGCGCCGCCCTGGTGCTCGCCGACGGCGGGCGGCACTTCCGTATCGCCGACCTGAACAGCACGGCCACCGCCCGCGCGGGCGGCGCGTCCTACGCCGTGCAGGGCGTCAACCGGCTTCCCGGCACGGTCCGCGACTGCGGGCGCCCCGGCGGCACCCCGAGCGAGCTGCCCTGGCAGGACGTCACCTGCTACGAGAAGGACGACTTGGTGGTGTTCACCCCCGCCTTCGGCGCCGCCCTGCCCACCGGCACCGGCGTCCAGGCCGTGCTCGACGCCCGGGGCGACGTGGTGTCCGTCGGCGCGCGCGGCGGCCGGGTCCCCGCCGACGGCTCGGTGCTCCAGGGCATCGGCTCGGCCGCCGACTGGCTGACCGCGTACGCCCGTACGGGTGAGCGCGTATCGGTCGGGACGACCATCCGGGACACCGCGGGCGAGGTCCTCGCCCTCGGCCCCGACGACAGCCTCGTCAGCGCCGCCCCCACCCTCGTCCAGGACGGCCGGATCGCCGTGGACGCCGCCGCCGAGGGCGTCGTCGACCCGCTCGACCTGTCCTTCGGCTACGTCTGGGCCAACGGCCGCCAGCCCCGCACCCTGGCCGGGATCGACGACCGGGGCCGCCTGCTGCTGGTCACCGTCGACGGCCGCCAGACCGGCGGCGGCAGCGAGGGCTTCACGCTTATGGAGGCCGCCGCCTTCATGCGCTCCCTGGGCGCCGTCCAGGCCCTCAACCTCGACGGCGGCGGCTCCACCACCTTCGCCGTCGACGGCACCCTCGCCAACAACCCCTCGGACGCGACGGGCGAGCGCGCCGTGGGCGACTCCGTCCAGGTCGTCCCGGCCGCGCTCCACTGACCGGCGCCGCCGACCGGACGCACGACGACGGACGGTCCGTCTCCCCCGCGTGGGGAAGACGGACCGTCCGTCGTAAGGAGCCCTGGGCCGTACGGGTGAGCGGGCGTCAGCCGTCGCGCTTGGGCCGCCAGACCACCAGCGCGCTGGTGTGCTGGACGTCCTGGTAGGGAACCAGGTCGCGGCGGTACGAGGCGTGCACGGCGGCCTCGCGCTGCTGGATGACGGCGGCGGCGCCCTCGACGGCGGCGGAGAGTTCGGCCACGCGCGCCTGGAGGGCGGCGACCTGGTTCTCCAGCTCGATGATCCGCTTGATGCCCGCGAGGTTGATGCCCTCGTCCTGCGAGAGCCGCTGCACCTCGCGGAGCTGCTCGATGTCACGGGTGGAGTAGCGACGGCCGCGCCCGGCGGTACGGTCGGGCGAGACCAGCCCGAGGCGGTCGTACTGACGCAGGGTCTGCGGGTGCAGCCCGGACAGCTCGGCCGCCACCGAGATGACGTAGACCGGGGACTCCTCGGTCAGTTGGTAGGGATTACGGCCGCGCGGGCCTCTCATACCGCTTCCGTCGACGCTCATTCAGGTCACGCTCCCTTTGCGGCCTTGAACAGCTCCGCCCGCGGGTCGTGCCCCGCGGTCGCTTCCCGGTAGGACTCCAGCGCGTCCAGCGCCTTGCCCTCGGTCTTCTCCGGCACCGCCACCTCGATGGTGACGAGCAGATCGCCCCGTGAACCGTCCTTGCGCATGGCGCCCTTGCCGCGGGCGCGCAGCGTACGGCCGTTCGGCGTACCGGCCGGAAGCTTGAGGGTGACCGGCGGGCCGCCCAGGGTGGGCACCTTGATCTCGCCGCCGAGCGCCGCCTCGGCGAAGGTCACCGGCACGGTGACCGTGAGATTGGACTCGCGGCGCCCGAAGACCGGGTGCGCTCCGACGTGCACGACCACGTACAGGTCGCCGCCGGGGCCGCCGCGCTCGCCGGGCGCGCCCTTGCCGCGCAGCCGGATCCGCTGCCCGTCGGTGACACCGGCCGGGATACGGACCTGCATGGTGCGCGAGGAACGGGCCCGCCCGCTGCCCTTGCAGACGTCGCAAGGGGTCTCGGCGATCAGGCCGCGGCCCTTGCAGTCCACGCACGGGTCGGTGAGCGAGAAGCCGCCACCGCCGCCGCGCGAGACCTGCCCGGTGCCGACGCAGGTCGGGCACACCCGGGGCGTGCCGTTCTTGTCGCCGGTGCCGGAGCACGCCTTGCAGGGCGCCTGCGAGGACATCCGCAGCGGGACCGTGGCCCCGTCGACCGCCTCGGTGAAGCTCAGCGTCACCTCGGACTCGATGTCCTGGCCGCGGCGCGGCTGCACCCGCGTGCCCGCGCCGCCCCGGTTGAACAGACCGCCGAAGACGTCGCCCAGGCCGCCGCCGAAGCCACCGCCCTGCCCGCCGGTGGTCTGCCCGCCGGGCTGGCCGCCCGTGCCGCCGAACAGGTCGCCGAGGTCGAAGTTGAAGCCGCCGGCGCCGCCCGCGCCGGGACCGGGGCGGAAGCCGCCGTTCCCGAACAGCGCGCGGCCCTCGTCGTACTCCTTGCGACGCTTGGCGTCGGACAGCACGTCGTTGGCCTCGGAGATCTCCTTGAAGCGCTCCTCGGCCTTCGCGTCGCCCTTGTTGGCGTCCGGGTGGAACTCGCGGGCGAGCTTCCGGTACGCCTTCTTGATCTCGGCGTCCGTGGCGTCCTTGGGCACGCCGAGGACCTTGTACAGGTCCTTCTCCAACAGGTCCCTACTGACGCTCATCCCCGACGTCCCTCCTCTCCACCACTTCCAGGCGCGCCGCCGGTGACCGGCACACTCCTACGCCCACTTACTTCTACGCCGTCAGCCCTCGTCCGGGCCACCGGTCTCCTCTTCGTCGGCCTTCTTCTCCGCCGCCGACTCGTCCTTGCCCTGGCTGCCCGGCTGCGGTTCGGCGACCGCGACCCTGGCGGGCCGCAGATTGCGCTCCCCGATGCGGTACCCGGGCTGGAGGATCTGCACGCATGTGGTCTGCGTGACATCCGGCGAATAGCTGTGCATCAGGGCCTCGTGCACCAGCGGGTCGAAGGGCTCGCCCTCCTTGCCGAACTGTTGCAGCCCCAGCTTCGCCGCCACCGTCTCCAGCGACTCGGCGACCGACTTGAAGCCGCCGACCAGCTCGCCGTGTTCCCGCGCCCGGCCGATGTCGTCGAGCACCGGGAGCAGTTCGGTGAGCAGATTGGCGACCGCGACCTCCTTGACGGCGACCCGGTCCCGCTCCACCCTGCGGCGGTAGTTCTGATACTCGGCCTGGAGCCGCTGGAGGTCCGCGGTGCGCTCGTTGAGCGCGGTGCGCACCTGGTCCAGCTGTGCCCGCAGGGCCGTCAGCTCCTTCGCGTCCCCGTCCGGGGCCGGGGCCGCCGGGCCCGCCTCATCGGCGGACCCGGCGGCCTTCGCGGCGGCGTCCGGCTGCTCCTCGCCGGCCTCTGAAGGGACGTCGGGCTCCGACTCGAAGCCCTTCGGCTCCTCCGTCACGCGGCACCGTCCCTCTTGTTGGCGTTCTCGTCGTCGACGATCTCGGCGTCGACCACGTCGTCGTCCGCGGCGGCGTCGGCCTGACCGTCGGAGGGGGCGTCGGCGGTCGCGCTGCCGGAGGCGCCGTCGGTCTGCGCGTACAGCGCCTGGCCCAGCTTCTGGCTGGTGGCCGCGACCTTCTCGGTGGCCTCGCGGATCGCGGCGGTGTTGCCGTCGTCCGTCGACTCGTTCTTCAGCTTCTCCTTGAGGTCCGCGACCGCGGTCTCGACCTCGGACCTGACGTCCTCGGGGAGCTTGTCCTTGTTGTCCGCGATGAACTTCTCGGTCTGGTAGACGAGCTGCTCACCCTGGTTGCGGGTCTCGGCGGACTCGCGGCGCTTGTGGTCCTCGTCCGCGTACTGCTCGGCCTCCTGGCGCATGCGGTCGACCTCGTCCTTGGGCAGCGAGGAGCCGCCGGTGACGGTCATCCGCTGCTCCTTGCCGGTGCCGAGGTCCTTCGCGCCGACGTGCATGATGCCGTTGGCGTCGATGTCGAAGGTGACCTCGATCTGCGGCATCCCGCGGGGGGCGGGCGGCAGGCCGGTCAGCTCGAACATGCCGAGCTTCTTGTTGTACGCCGCGATCTCGCGCTCGCCCTGGTAGACCTGGATCTGGACCGACGGCTGGTTGTCCTCGGCCGTGGTGAAGATCTCGGAGCGCTTGGTCGGGATGGTCGTGTTGCGCTCGATCAGCTTGGTCATGATGCCGCCCTTGGTCTCGATACCGAGGGACAGCGGGGTGACGTCGAGCAGCAGGACGTCCTTGACCTCGCCCTTGAGCACACCGGCCTGGAGGGACGCGCCGATGGCGACGACCTCGTCCGGGTTGACGCCCTTGTTGGCGTCCTTGCCGCCGGTCAGCTCGCGCACCAGCTCCGCGACGGCGGGCATACGCGTCGAGCCGCCGACCAGGACGACGTGGTCGATCTCCGAGAGCTGGATCCCGGCGTCCTTGATGACGTTGTGGAACGGCGTCTTGCAGCGCTCCAGCAGGTCGGTGGTGAGCTGCTGGAACTGGGCGCGGGTGAGCTTCTCGTCCAGGTGCAGCGGGCCCTCGGCGGACGCCGTGATGTACGGCAGGTTGATCGAGGTCTCGGTGGACGAGGACAGCTCGATCTTCGCCTTCTCCGCCGCCTCGCGCAGGCGCTGGAGGGCCATCTTGTCCTTGCCCAGGTCCACGCCGTGGCCGGACTGGAACTGCTTCACCAGGTAGTCGACGACGCGCTGGTCCCAGTCGTCACCACCGAGGTGGTTGTCGCCGTTGGTGGCCTTCACCTCGACGACGCCGTCGCCGATCTCCAGCAGCGAGACGTCGAAGGTGCCGCCACCGAGGTCGAAGACCAGGATGGTCTGGTCGTCCTTGTCGAGGCCGTAGGCCAGCGCGGCGGCGGTCGGCTCGTTGACGATGCGCAGCACGTTGAGGCCCGCGATCTCACCGGCCTCCTTGGTGGCCTGGCGCTCGGAGTCGTTGAAGTACGCGGGGACGGTGATCACCGCGTCGGTGACCTTCTCGCCCAGGTACGACTCCGCGTCCCGCTTGAGCTTCTGCAGGATGAAGGCGCTCATCTGCTGCGGGTTGAAGTCCTTGCCGTCCAGGTTGATCTTCCAGTCGGTGCCCATGTGGCGCTTGACCGACCGGACGGTCCTGTCGACGTTGGTGACAGCCTGGCGCTTGGCGACCTCGCCGACGAGCACCTCGCCGTTCTTGGCGAAGGCGACGACGGACGGCGTGGTCCTGGCGCCCTCTGCGTTGGTGATGACGGTGGGCTCGCCGCCTTCGAGAACGCTGACGACGGAATTAGTCGTGCCCAGGTCGATGCCGACCGCACGTGCCATGGTGAAATCCTCCTGCTGACTTGAGTGGAACTGACTCAAGACTGCACGACCCGGGATCTTCTGTCAACAGATGTGAGTCGACCTCACTCAACTTATCTCTGCTTTATGTGCGCAGGGTGGATGTTCTCACAGGTCGGACGGGGTGCGGCGAGGTGCGGCGAGGTGCCGCGTCAGCGGCTTGGAGAGGCCGGCACCGGGCGGTCCGCGCGCAGCGCCGCCAGCAGCGGACCGGACTCGGCCGGCCGGGCCGTCAGCGTACGGAAGGCGAGGGCGCCGTCCGGCACCTTGCGCAGGCTTCCCGCCAGTTCGTACAGCGCGGGCAGCGTACTGAGTCCGGGATCGGCCGTGAGGGACGAGGTGGCCGTGTCGACCAGGCCGAAGAACCGGGCCGGATGGCGCAGCGTGTCCGCCCCGCGCGCCTCACGGGTCAGCGTACGCAACAGCTCGCGGCGGCGCTCACCGGTGTGGGCGCCGACCGCGGCCTCGATCCGGTCGAACCCGGCGAGGTCCACCACCATGTGGTGGTCGACGCGGATGCCGCTGAGCCGTTCGAAGGCGCGGATCGAGCAGGCCGCCCCGCCGCCGCTGAAGGCGCGGCCGAAGGGTTCGTACGCGGCCGGGCTCGTACCGCCGTCCGGGCGGGGACAGCTCGGCACGCCGACCTTCAGGGAGCGCGGTACGCCGACGGCGGCGGCGTGGCGGCGGTCGGCGGACAGGTGCAGCAGGACGGCGGCGTCGGAGGTGTCCTCACCCGGGGGCGCGCCGGAGCCCGGGCCGCGCTCGGCGTTCTGGCCGCCGTGGGCTCCGCTGCCGCTCGGGGCGCCCTGGCCGCTCGGGCCGCCCTGGCCGCTTTCGGAGCCCAGCATCAGGATGTTGCGCGCCTGCGGCACCAGCGCGCGGGGCCGCTCCTTCGCGTACCGGGCGAGCACCTTCTCCGCGGCCCGGTCGGTGTGGATGTTGCCGCTGAACTTCCGGTAGGACGCCCAGCCCAGACCCGCCGTCACCACGAGGAGGAGCCCGGCGCCGATCGCGACCCAGCGCAGCACGGCCCGCATGCCCGCCTCCTCCCGCGTGATCGTGGCGCCTCGTCCGTCATGGCCCGCTCGCGCGGTGGCCCGACATCCGATGAACTTAATGTCGCCTTTGCCATACTTGTCACGATTAGAGCTAATTTAAGCGTCATGGAACCCACCGAAGACAGCCGGCACGTCGTCGTCGTAGGCCAGGGCCAGGTCGGGCTGCCGCTGGCACTGCGGGCGGCGGAGGCCGGTTTCACGGTCACCGGGATCGACATCGACGAACAGCTGGTCAAACGGCTGACGGCCGGGGACTCCCGCGTCGGCGACGTCCCCGCGGAGCGGCTGGCCGAGGCCCTCGCCTCCGGCCGCTATCGGGCCAGTACGGACTACGCCGACGCCCGCGACTTCGACGTCTGCGTGATCACCGTCCCCGTACCGGTCCACGACGGCGTCCCCGACCGCGGCGCGATCGTGGACGCGGGCCGGGCCGTGGCCCCGCACCTGCGCCCGCGCGCCACCGTCGTCCTGGAGTCCACGACCGCGCCCGGCACCACCGAGGAGCTGCTGCGGCCGGTCCTGGAGGAGATCAGCGGCCTGACCGCGGGCAGCGCCTTCCACCTGGGTTACAGCCCCGGGCGCACCGACCCCGGCAACCCCCGGTGGCGGCTGGAGAACACCCCCAAGGTCGTCTCCGGTGTGAACGTACGATCGCTCCTCGCCGTCGACGGCTTCTACTCCCGAATCGTGCGCAATACGGTGCCGGTTTCGTCGCCGCGCACCGCCGAGCTGACCAAGCTCATCGAGGACGCCTTCCGCCAGGTGAACATCGCCCTGGTCAACGAACTGGCCACCGTCACCGGGCCGATGGGCACCGACATCCGCGAGGCGATCGACGCGGCGGCCACCAAGCCGTACGGCTTCCTGCCCTTCCACCCCGGCCCCGGCGTCGGCGGTCACCGGCTGCCGGTCCCCCGCGGTCTGCTGCGTTTCGCGGCGCTCGCCGAGGAGATCAACGGGCTGATGCCCACCCAGGTAGTGGACAGGATCGCGGCGGGCCTCGACGCCAGGCAGCGGCCGGTCGAGGGAAGCCGCGTCCTTCTGCTGGGTCTCGCTTATAAACGCGACAGCGGCGACCTTCGCGAATCGCCCGCGCTCGCCATCGCGGCCGGGCTGACGGCGCTCGGCGCCCGGGTGCGCGCGGTCGAGCCGTACGCGGACCCGGCCCGGCTGCCCGCCGACCTGCTGTGCGTGGAGCTGACCGAGGAGGAGGCCGCGGCGGCGGACGTGGTGGTCGTCGCGACCGACCACGACGTCTTCGACTACACGATGGTCGCGCGGGCGGCGACGTACGTCTTCGACACGCGGAACCGGTGCCGGGGTGAGAGCGTGGAGCGGCTCTGAGCCGGTCACGGCAGGGCGCGACAGGCCGCACCGCGACGCAGATCACGAGTTGCACGGCTGTATGCGCCCGCGGATCGCGGGTAATCTCAGCGGAGACCGGATTAAGTTACCGCTTAGTACGACCTTGCTCGTACGACTCGTACGGGACCTTGCTCGTACGACTCGTCCGACTCGTACGACCCTGTACAAGCGTTGCCCGTACGACCTTGCCCAGCACGAAGCCTTCCCGCCCGATCCTGAACCCACGGCCCCCTCCCACTGAACCGCCGCGCAGGCCCGAGGAGCCCACATGCAACTCGCCGCGATCATCGTGTCGCTGGTCCTCACCGCGGTCGGCGTCGCCCTGATCAGCCTCGCCGTCGCGCAGATCTTCCGGTTCGTCACGCTCGGCCAGCCCGTGCCCGCGGGCTCCCGCACGAACGACTGGGTGGCCAGGTCCACGACCCTGGCCAGGGAATTCGTCGGCCACACCCGGATGAACAAGTGGGGCGTCGTCGGCGTCGCGCACTGGTTCGTGGCGGTCGGCTTCCTCACCCTCGGCCTGACGATCGTCAACGCGTACGGCCAGCTCTTCAAGGCCGACTGGATCCTGCCGTGGATCGGCACCTGGCTGCCGTACGAGGTGTACACCGAGTTCATCGCGGCGCTCACCACCCTCGGCATCCTCACCCTGATCGTGATCCGGCTGCTGAATCTGCCCTCGCGCGCCGGCCGCAAGTCCCGCTTCACCGGTTCGACGGCCTGGCAGGCGTACTTCGTGGAGTACGTCGTTCTGATCATCGGCCTGGCGATCCTGACGCTGCGCGGCCTGGAGGGCGCCCTGCACGGCGTCGACCACTACGAGGCCGCGTACTTCGTCTCGTACCCGCTGGTCGCCGCCTTCCGGAAGATGAGCACCGGCAGCCTCCAGAACACCGTCTACGCCGTCGCCATGGTCAAGCTGGGCGTCACGATGATCTGGGCGATCGTGCTCGGCCTGCACACCAACATGAGCGTGGCCTGGCACCGCTTCCTCGCCTTCCCCAACATCTGGTTCAAGCGGAACGCGGACGGTCCGGTCGCGCTCGGCGCACTCCAGCCGATGGTCTCCGCGGGCAAGCCCATCGACTTCGAGGACCCGGGCGAGGACGACCAGTTCGGCGTCTCCCAGATCGAGCACTTCTCCTGGAAGGGCATCCTCGACTTCTCCACCTGCACCGAGTGCGGGCGCTGCCAGTCGCAGTGCCCCGCCTGGAACACCGGCAAGCCGCTCTCCCCCAAGCTGCTGATCATGTCGCTGCGCGACCACGCGCACGCCAAGGCGCCGTATCTGCTGGCCGGCGGCGGCAAGAACGCCGAGGGCGAGGAGACCGGTACGCCCGAGCAGCTCGCGGGCGTCCCCGCCGCCGCGCTCGCCGAGGCCGAGCGCCCGCTGATCGGCACGGCGGAGGAGAACGGGGTCATCGACCCCGACGTGCTGTGGTCCTGCACCACCTGCGGCGCCTGCGTCGAGCAGTGCCCGGTCGACATCGAGCACATCGACCACATCGTCGACATGCGCCGCTACCAGGTGATGATCGAGTCGTCGTTCCCGAGCGAGGCGGGCACGATGCTCAAGAACCTGGAGAAGAAGGGCAACCCGTGGGGCCTGCCGAAGAAGCAGCGCCTGGCCTGGGTCAAGGAAGTCGACTTCGAGGTGCCGGTCGTCGGCGAGGACGTCGAGGACCTGACCGAGGTCGAGTACCTGTACTGGGTCGGCTGCGCGGGCTCCCTGGAGGACCGCGCGAAGAAGACCACCAAGGCTTTCGCCGAGCTCCTGCACATCGCGGGCGTCAAGTTCGCGATCATGGGCGGCGACGAGAACTGCACCGGTGACTCCGCCCGCCGCCTGGGCAACGAATTCCTCTTCCAGCAGCTCGGCCAGGAGAACGTGGCCATGCTCAACATGGCCTTCGGCGAGTCCCTCGACGAGGACGGCGCGGTGGACCCCTCCACGCGCAAGCCGCGCGCCTCGAAGAAGATCGTCGCCACCTGCCCGCACTGCTTCAACACCATCGCCAACGAATACCCGCAGCTCGGCGGCGAGTATGAGGTCGTCCACCACACCCAGCTCCTCCAGCACCTCGTGGACGAGGGCAAGTTGGTGCCGGTCACGCCGGTCGAGGGCCTGATCACGTACCACGACCCCTGCTACCTAGGGCGGCACAACAAGGTCTACACACCGCCGCGCGAGATCATCGCGTCCGTGCCCGGTCTGCGGAACGAGGAGATGCACCGCCACAAGGAGCGCGGCTTCTGCTGCGGCGCGGGCGGCGCCCGGATGTGGATGGAGGAGCGGATCGGCAAGCGCGTCAACAACGAGCGCGTCGACGAGGCGCTTTCCCTCAACCCGGACATCATCTCCACCGCGTGCCCGTTCTGCCTGGTCATGCTCTCCGACTCCGTCAACGGCAAGAAGAACGACGGCCAGGCGAAGGAGGCCCTCCAGGTCGTGGACGTCTCGCAGCTCCTCCTCCAGTCGGTGAAGGCGCCGGCGGACGCGGCCGAGCTGAGCGAGGAAGCGCCGGCCGGGACGGCCTGATCCGGGGCCTCACCAGCCCTTACGGGTTCCCCTAGGGGTTTGCCCGGGGGTCCGTCGACGGGTTCGCCGCCGCGTGTCACAGGTTGGCAGCAATGGGCGGCGGCGGACCGGCCGACAGGAGCGGTGCGGCGGCTTACCGGGTACGTTCGATGACGTGGCTGGATTCAGGAATCGACACGGTGAGGGCGGTGGCCGGGGCGGCCGTCCCGGCCAGGGGCCGGGATACGGCTCGGGTCACGGCCAGGGCGCGGCTCAGGGACACGGCGCGGGGTACGGGCAGGGTGCCGGTTACGGGCAGGGCGCGGGTCACGGGCAGGGCTCGTACGGAACGCCTCCTGGCGAGCCGGAGTACTACGCGCCCGCGGCGGGGCAGCCCGGCGGGTACGACGAGTCGCCCGGCCAGACGAAGGCGTTCACGCTGGGCGCCGGGTTCGCGGGCCAGGGCCAGGAGCCGTACGTCGATCCGTACGCCGGGCAGCAGCCGTACGCGCAGCCTTCGCACGCACAGGCCCCGTACACCCAGCCCCCGTACTCGGGCGACAACGTGGCGACGTACCGCGCGGGTCAGTCCGCCGCGCCGCCGGTCGGTCCGCGGCTGCACTGGAAGGAGTTGCTGAGCGGCGTCGTGCTGCGCCCCGGCCGTACCTTCTGGCAGATGCGCGACCACACGGTCTGGGGCCCGGCCCTGACCGTGACCTTCCTCTACGGGCTGCTCGCCGTCTTCGGCTTCGACGCCGCCCGCAGCGACGTCCTGGACGCGACGCTCACCACCAGCATCCCGTGGGTGCTCACCACGGCCGTCGCCGTCGTCATCTCCGCGGTCACGCTCGGCGCGGTCACCAACACCCTCGCGCGGCAGTTCGGCGGCGACGGCGCCTGGGCGCCGACGATCGGGCTCTCGCTCCTGATCACGACGCTCACCGACGCCCCGCGTCTGTTCTTCGCGCTCTTCCTCGGCGGCGCCAACAGCTTCGTCCAACTCCTGGGCTGGCTCACCTGGCTGGGCTGCGCGGCGCTGCTCACCTCGATGGTCAGCAAGTCGCACGACCTGCCGTGGCCGAAGGCGCTCGGGGCGGCGTCGATCCAACTGATCGCGCTTCTCTGCCTGTTCAAGCTGCCGCTGATCTGACCCGCCCCGGGGTCTCAGACCTTGGTGCGGTGGAAGTTCATGAAGGACCGTGAAGGCGTCGGCCCGCGCTGCCCCTGGTAGCGGGAGCCGTACTGCTGCGATCCGTAAGGGAATTCGGCGGGCGAGGTCAGCCGGAAGAGGCAGAGCTGCCCGATCTTCATTCCGGGCCAGAGCTTGATCGGGAGCGTCGCGACATTCGACAGCTCCAACGTCACATGCCCGGAGAAACCGGGGTCGATGAACCCCGCGGTCGAGTGCGTCAGCAGCCCCAGCCGCCCCAGGCTCGACTTCCCCTCCAGCCGCGACGCCATGTCGTCGGGCAACGAGATGACCTCGTACGTCGACCCGAGCACGAATTCCCCCGGATGCAGGATGAACGGCTCGTCACCCTCCGGCTCCACCAGCCGCGTCAGATCCGGCTGTTCCACCGCCGGGTCGATGTGCGGATACCGGTGGTTCTCGAACACCCGGAAGAACCGGTCCAGCCGCACATCAATACTCGACGGCTGCACCATCGACGGCTCGAACGGGTCCACGCGCACGCGTCCGTTGTCGATTTCGGCTCGAATGTCCTTGTCAGAGAGAAGCACGCCCCGAAGGTTACGCGCCCGGAGCGGCCCCGACCCAATCCTCCGGCCCGGAGCCGCCACCTCACCGGCCTCCGACTACCGCTTCTCCCCGCCCCCGGCCACCGGCACCGCGTGCCTCAGCCGCGCGCACTTGGGACACCTCAACAACCGCCCGGGCCCCAACCGCTCGGCCCCCAAATGCTGCATCGGGAACGAAGCCGTACTGAACACATGCCCCTCGGCACAACGAACAACGGTGCGCTCCATCAAGTCCCTTCCCCAACCAACCGGCGTGGACGACAAACCCACACATTAGGGGATCAACCCACCGCGCACCCACTCACCACTCCGCCCCCAACCTACGCCCCACCCCACCCCCCACATGCGGTAGACTCCCCCACGAAGCCACCCCCACCAGGGCCTTCACGCGGATGTAGTTTAATGGTAGAACATGAGCTTCCCAAGCTCAGAGCGCGGGTTCGATTCCCGTCATCCGCTCCATTACTAAAGCCCCGGGTTTACCGCCTGGGGCTTATGTATTTCCTATACCGGATTAGTCGTTCCGTACCCGGTGCCTCCCCAAGGGGAGATTCGACTGCCGCGCCTTAGCTGTCGTGGCACATTGATGTTCAGCCCAGTCGGCGCGGGCCGCGACGAGTCGGGGCCGAATCTCGTGATCGAGACGATCGGCTTGGGCTCGCAGCTTGGCCGCGATCTGTGCGAGACCCGCAGGGTCAAGGCCGTCTATCCAGAAGTCCTCGACGATCGCGAGGTTGACGACGGGTGCGCGGGCCTCGGGCTCTTCCGCGAAGGGCCGGCACTCCATGACACCCCAGAGGATCTGGCTCTCGCCGGATCGCTCACTCGACCGAGAAACCCGCGCAGGTGACAATCTTCCACTTCGGCTTCTCACCTTCGGAACTGGCGGCGTTGCCTGCGGTCGAGTCGACAGGAGTCTGTTCGACAGCGGAGCTGCCACGAGCACGGCGTGTCACCGTCACACCCGCTGCTTGAGCGCCCGTCATTCCCGCGTCCCGGAATATCCATCGACACCGTCATCGGCAACGACCGCCCACACCAGCTTGCCGACGCCAGCATGCTCGCTCACGCCCCAGCAGCCGCCCGTGATGGAGTCGACCAGCGCGAGGCCGCGTCCGGACTCCTCCTCGGGCGACGGCTCGGGCACCGCCTTCCAGGAGGAGGCATCCGCGTCGTGCACTTCGATCCGTACGCCGCCGACCAGCCGCTCGTACCGGGTTTCGACGAGCCGGTCGCGAGGCGCCTTCACATGACGCACAGCATTCGTGAAGAGCTCCGAGACGACGATCTCCGCAGAATCGGCAAGCGACGCCAGTTCCCATTCGTCGAGCAGCCGTCGTAATTCATGCCGGGCAGGTCCGACGCATCGGGCTGCGCGCGTCCATCTCCGCACCGACACGGACGCCTCGCCGTCGTTCTCCGTACGCACGATCGTGGTCTCCCCACTGAGTTGCACCTGACGTGTCCTGGGGAAGACCAAACCGCGCGGCACTGGGCGCGAACCACACGTCATGCACATGGAGCAGCAGTCCATGCACATCGTGCATGCGCGCCGAATTCCGGCGCGACTTCAGCCGCGTGGGTTCACCTCTGGCGCAAGCAACTCCAGCGCCTCTTCCCATCGGAAGGCGTCGGCGCCGCCGCCGGACTTCGGTGGATGCGGCTTCAGGCCGCTGACCAAAACCCCCATATCGCGCAGCCGCGCCAAGCTCGCCGCATACGCCGGATGCGCGGCCATCGCGCTGTTCACGTACGGCAGCACCGCCGTCGGAATGCCGAACCCGTACGCCTCGCACAGGATGCCCAGCGCCAGCGTGTCCGCGATCCCGGCCGCCCACTTGTTGACCGTGTTGAACGTCGCCGGCGCCACCGCGATGGCGTCCGCCGGAGGCAACGGCCGGACGTCACCCGGCTTCCGCCATGCCGAACGCACCGGGTAACCCGTCTGCGCCTCGACAGCCGCCTGGTCGATGAAACCCAAGCCCAGAGGCGTGGCCACCACCCCCACACCCCAGCCCCGCCCCTGCGCAGCCGAGATGAGCACCCCCACGTCCTTCGCAACTCCGGCCGCGCATACCACGACGTACAGGAACGGCTTCCCAGGCTCACCGCTCACGCGGACACTCCCAACTGTCGGGCGAAGTGATGCAACTGCGGCAGCGTACGACGCCGGTCGCGGGCCGCCATGTCGGCCACCAGCGCGCGGACCGCCGGGCGCCCCACGTCCTGCGGCGCGCAGCTCTCGGCGATCCGCAGCGCCTGGTACCCATCGGCCAGACGTCCCTGTTGGCTGTAGGCGTGCGCGGCATCGGTCCACAAGGCGGCGCGGCGCTCGGGGACGGGAATGTGCCGGCGCATGAGCGGACGCGCGGCGTCGAGGGCCAGGCCGGCGTCGCCCAGGACGACGGAGGCGTTCACGGCGTGCAGCTCGACGTTGACACGACCGAAGTTGGACCAGGTGTCCTGTGTGCTGTCCGGCATTCTCGCCGCTACGTCACGAGCCTCGGTGAGGAAGTCGCGGACGGAATTCCGGCTTCCGGCCAGTGCGGAGGCCGTCACTCCCCGAAGGAGAAGCATTCCGAGGACCGCGAGATGGCGCGGGGACTTGAGGTCGTACGCGCCCGACATTTGGTCCACGACATGACGGATGAGCGTCACCGCCTGAGCGGCGTGGTTTTCCCGCGCCAGCAGATGCGCGTGCACGCGGACGCTGGACGCGACGACGACCGGGTCGCCGGACCGTTCGGCTTCGCCCATGGCGCGGCCGACAGCGAGCCACGCGTGTCCATGGTCACCGTGTTTGAGCAGCAGACTTGCCGAGGTCTGGTAGGCGGCGGCAAGCAGCCCGGCCGCGTCGCAAGACGTGCCCGCGACTTGGCGGAGGTCGGCGATCAGAGCGGGGAGTTCGAGCTCGAGCCGGGCGTAGTCGCAGGAGGTGAACAGCGTGCGCAGCCTGTTCATCCTGATCTCCAGCCGACGCAGATCCTCTTCGCCCGTACCCGCAGCGGAGTCGGCGCCCGGAAGCAGCGACCGTACGAGGTCACCGGACGGGCGGGTCGGCTGAGCTGAGGGCCCTACCAGCGGGACTACGCCTGCGGCTAGGAAGGTTCGACGGTGCATGTCCTCTGGTGTTTCCCGTTCCGGACGGTCGACGGTGGGCGGGGGCGCCAGCCCCAGAGTGTGGAGGGGAATGCGGAGTTCGTCGGCCACCGCTCGCAGAACGCGTAAGTCCTGTGTGCCCCTGCCCTGTTCAAGTCGGCTGACCTTGGACTGGTGGTAACCCAATGCGGACGCCACCTCGGTCTGGGAGCGGCGGGCGAGGACCCGCGCCCGCCGAAAGATCTCCCCGACCCTCTTTGCCTCGTCCTGCTCCGCAGCCATACGCGCCGGCTCCTTCCGCCGTCGCCGATCCTGCCCCGGCCTTCCAGGCTAGAAGCCCTTCCGCCGTACGTCATGCGGAGTCTGCATAACCCATGCGGCACCCGCAGACGGAGCAGGGCAGCCCATGAATCCGGCGCTTTCGTTGTGAAGAGCAGCCGCGAGGAGGCCCAGCATGAGACACGCCAACCCCAGGGACATCGTCCCGGACGACACCGCACCACCGGCCGAGGTGATCGCCATCCGGCCCGGACGGCCGCTCGAAGGAACCGTGATCGTCGACGGCTCGAAGAACGCCGCTCTTCCGCTTCTCTCCGCCGCGGCGGTCGTCGGCGCCCCCGTACGCGTGACCAACATCCCGGACAGTACGGATGTCCACACCTTGCTCGGACTGCTGCTCGGAGCCGGTTTCGACGTCGTGCACGTCCCGGGTGAGGCAGGGTCCATGGTGATCACGCCCAGTCGTAGGCATCGCGTCGAAGCCGAACTCCTCACCGCCGCGAGCACGATCCGTGCCTCGTACTACCTGGCGCCGACACTTCTCGGACGGTTCGGAAGGGCCCGTCTGCCGTGGCCGGGCGGTTGCCGGATCGGCGACCGCGGCATGGAGCAGCACTTCCGCGTGTACGAGGCATTCGGTGACCGCTGCTCGACGCACCGCTACGGCTACGAGATCCAGAGGTCGCGGGCGAAGCAGGGAACGGTGAGCGTCGCCCTGCCGTTCCGGTCCCGAGGAGCCACGATCGTGGCGATCCTCCGCGCCGTCGTCTCCCGACAGGAGTTACGGCTGAGTACGCCCAATCTGTCACCGGAGACCCTCGGCGTGGTCGAAGCTCTCGGATCGATCGGTTGGATGAGAGCTGTTGAACGTGACCTTCTCGTGCTCACACCGCCGACCGAGACTCCGGCCGTCCACGACCTGACCTGGACCGTGCCAGGCGACAAGATCGAGGCCGGCACCCTCGCCTGCGCGGTCGCGGCCACACGGGGAACAGCGCGCATCGAGGGTGTATGCGCCGGTGACTTCACCCCGGCCCTGGAACATCTGCGCCGGACAGGCGTCGTCATCACGGAGCACGTGAACGGCATCGAAATCGACGCGCGGCACATCGCGCGTGGTGAACTCCCGATCCACGCTTCGGCTTCGCTCTCCCCGAGCGGACTCGACGCCGACTTCGAGCCTTCGCTCCTGGCATTCGCTCTAGGAATCCCGGGCCGCCACGCGTTCGCGGACACGATCAACCCCGGCCGCCACGCGAATCTCATCCCTCAACTGCGCTGTATGGGAGCGGAGATCGAGGAGGTGTCACCCACGCAGTGCCGGTTCGCCGGGCCGCAGCGGCTGACCGGTGCCGGAGTGGAGACCACCGACATCCGTACGGGCGCCGCCCTCCTCATCGCAGGGTTGACCGCCCGGGGCATCACGACGCTGGGCGGTCTGGAACAGCTCCGCCGGGGCCACGCCGATCTGCCGGGCAAACTCCGAGCCCTCGGGGCGGACATCTGCGAGGTCACACCGTGAGATCGGACCTCCAACAGATCCTCGCCACAACCGACTTCCACTCCTCCTTCGACAACGCCGTGCCATTGATGACCCACTTATCGGCTGCCCGACCCAACACCCTCATCGCGGACTGCGGCGACTTCTTCGAGGGCACGGGCTACTACCGTCTCGGCCGCGGCGTCCTCGAACGAGACACGCTGCTCGCCCTGTACGACGTCGTCGCTCCTGGCAACCACGGATGGCCGCACTACCTCGAATCCGAGCTGCACCGCATCACCGTCTGCGCCAACGCGTACGGCCGCGACGGTCGTCGGCTCTTCCGGCCGGTCGACGTACGGAGCATCGCCGGGCGGACGGTCGCGGTCACGGGCGTCATCGGCGTCCAGGCGTTCAACGCCGTCCCGTACGGGCAGCGCGTCGGGCAGCAAGTGACCGACCCGGCTCTGGCGCTGCGTGAATTGAAGCGTGCCTATGGCCAGGTGGACGCATGGGTGGTCCTCAGCCACTCCGGTTTCGAGGAGGATCTGCGGCTCGCCGAAGCCTGCCCTTTCCTCGACATCGTCTTCGCCGGCCACTGCCACAGTGACGCGGACGGACCCGTTCGGATCGGCGGCGTGCAGGTACTCAAGGGCTACGAGCAAGGTGCCGGGTTCGCGCAGGCGCGTCCGTCCGAGAGCGGCTGGGAATCCGGAGCAGCCCGCTTCGCCGATGCTTCATCGCTGTCCCTCCCAAGCACCTTGGAAGCGGTGCGCGCACGGATCACCGCGATCGCCCGCGATCTTCGGGAGCCGATCGACAAGCTGAGGGCGCCGTACCGCCACACCGTCCTGGACAGACGGCTGCTGCTTGAGGACATCGCCACGACCGTGTACTCGGAGACCTCCAGCGCTGTTCTTCTCAATGAGACCGCACTACGCGCCGTGCAGCTTCACGGGACGCTGACGCGAGGCGATGTCCTCGCCGTCGAGCCCTTCGACAACCAGCTCGTACGCGTCAATTGCCCGGAAAGGGCAGCAACATCTCTGCTGTCCGATCTCTCGGAACTCGCGGGTCCGATGGTGGCCGTGCCGTCCCCGTTGCCGTCACCACTCGAAGCGTTCATCACCACCGACTACCTCGCCGGGACTTCGCGCCATCCAGCCGTACCCACCGGCCGTTCCCTCGCGCAGTCCGTCCATCAGGCTCTCACCGGAGGCACCCGTTGATCCTCACCGGCCCCGAAATCACGGCGGCGGCCGACGACGGCCGCTTACGCATCACCCCCTTCGACCAGTCCCAGGTAAATCCAAACAGCTACAACGTCCGTCTCGGCTCGACGCTTCTCGTCTACACCGACGGCGTGCTGGACGCACGCTTCCGCAACCCCACTGAGCAGGTCGACATCGGCCCGGAGGGGTATGTGCTGCAGCCGGGCCAGCTCTACCTCGGCCACACCGTCGAGCATGTCGGCTCGGACACCTTCGTTCCGCTGCTCTTCGGACGGTCGTCCGTCGGCCGCCTCGGCCTCTTCGTGGAGATCACCGCCCCCATCGGTGACATCGGTTTCCACGGGCAGTGGACGCTGATGCTGTCCCCGATCCGCCCGCTACGGGTCTACGCCGAGATGAAGATCGGGCAGATCATGTTCTTCGTCTCGGTCGGCCCGATCGCGCACTACGCCGGCAAGTACCAAGCAGCCAACGGTCCGAGAGCTTCCGCCTCCTGGCGCGACGACCACCGTCCCGTACAGGTGGTGGCGTCGTGATCCTCACCGGCCCCGCCATCGCAGCCGCCCGTGCCGCTGGGGAGATCAGCATCGAGCCGTACGACCCCGGCCGCGTCTCCCCGAACGCCTACGACTGGCGGCTCGGCGAGACGCTGTACGTCTGTGACGGCCAGCTCGACGCCGCACGACCCACGACGGCCACCGAACTCGCCATTCCCTCCGACGGATTCGTACTGCGGCCCGGGGTGCTCTACCTCGGCAGCACCTACGAGAAGACCAGCTCCGAGCGGTACGTCCAACTCCTCAACGGCTCACGCACTATCGGAGCACTTGGGATCTGGGTCCATGTCTCCGCGCCCCTCGGGCATCAAGGTCACGCGATTCACTGGACGTTGGAAATCCGAGCCGCCGTCGAGGTGCGGATCTATCCGCGGATGACCTTCGGCAAGTTGACCTTCCTCCACCCCTTCGGGGCTGCCGCGAGCTACCAGAGCGACGGCCTGAAGTACGCCACCAGCAAAGGCGTTGAAGCCTCCCGGCTGTATGAGGAGCTGACGTGAAGGCTTCCGTCGCCACCGCGCTCGACCTGCCGTATCCCAGCCCTGGCGGGAGTGTCGAGCTCTTCCTCGACCTCTACACCGGGCACCGTCCTCTGATCCCGGCGCGGGCATTCATGCTGGCGGCCGGGTCCGGGGAGACACCGTTCCCGCAAGGACTGCGGAATCTGAACGTATCCGGCAAGTGCGTCGAAGGACCTGGCTTTCCCCCGTACGTCCGGGCACTGAGTCGCGCGCTCGAAGACGCCGTCAACCCTGCGGACATCAGTACGCTCCACCTGCACCATCTCGCCTTCGGCGCCTCGCCGGCCCTGCTTGCCGCGCTGCCGAAGGCCCGGCGCATAGCCCTGGTGCACGGCACTGACCTCCTGTACGCGGAGATGTACGCCGACCAACGCGCGGTTCTCCGGCACTGTGCCGATGCGGCGGACGTGATCGTTGTCCCGACGAGCGCGATGGCCGATCGGCTGCTCGCTCTCGCCCCGCCCGCCCGGCCGAAGATCGAACACATCCCGTGGGGTGTCCCGGACGCTCTCCTCGCCACGCCGCCGGAGCCATCGCGAACACCTCGTGCGAGCCATTTACGCCTGCTCTACGCGGGGCGCCTCACGCCGGAGAAGGGCGTGGAGAACCTGCTCCATGCTCTCGTCGTGATCCCCGACGTCGAACTGAGCGTTGCGGCACCACCCTCGCAGTTCAGCGCCTTGGCGCCGCTCCTCCACGAACTCGGCGTACACGTCACCTACCTCGGCTGGCTCCGCCGTCCCCAACTGTGGAAAACCTTCCCCGACTACGACGCCCTGGTCATGCCCTCCTCCACGCTCGAAGCGATGGGCCTCGTAGCGCTGGAGGCCCAAGCCTGCGGCCTTCCCGTCATCTACCAGCCTGTGCCCGGCCTCAACGAGTCGCTGGCGGCATCGGGACTGGCCACCGACTTCACGAATCCGACCGCACTCGCCCGCGACATCAACCGGCTCCGTACGACCTCGGGCATGCTCGACGCCTTGCGCGAGGCCGGCTATGCGAACGCCGCCCGCTACCCGCTGAGCACGACCGCTACCGCCCTGACCGCACTCGGCGGCCGGCTCGACTGACCACCGCCGTGGCACATCATCCGCCGGCGACCGCCTCACTACGCTGGCCGGAGGGCAACCACCGGCACTCGACGGGGAGACCATGACGCTCGACACCGACCGCATCCACCAGCTCCTGGACGACGGCGTACGGGACAAGGTCTACCCGGGAGCCGTCTGGGCCGTCGGTGACCCACATGGCACCACGGCAAGCGGAGCCGTCGGCCTACTCGACCCCAGCGAGCCGGACCAGCCGATGCGGGTCGACACGGTCTTCGACATCGCCAGCCTCACCAAGATCCTCGCCGTCTGGTCCACCACCGGCATCCTCGTCGAGAGCGGCAAACTCCAGCTCGACGCCCCGCTCGGCACCTTCTGGCCCGAGGTCGTCGGCCGTCCGCTCGGTGACGCCACCGCCCACCACCTGCTCACCCACACCGCGGGGCTTCCCCTGCGCGCCAACCTGCGCAACCTCTACGGCACCGACCCGCAGGACATTCGCGACGGCGTCCTCCACGAGGCCCTCCACCGTCGGCCCGGCGAAGCCGTGGAATACACCGACCGCGCCGCGCTCGTCCTCGGCTACCTCGCCGAATATCTCAGCGGCCAACCCCTGGACCAGCTCGCAGCCAATCGCGTCTGGCAACCGCTGGGCATGACCGAGACCACCTTCGGACCGCTCACCCCCGAGAACGTCGCCCGCAGCGCCCCAACCGAGCTGGACGACGAGACCGGCCGCCACCTCAAGGGCACCGCCCACGACTTCTCCGCCCGCCTCCTCGGCGGCACCTGCGGCATCGCCGGCGTCTTCTCCACCGCCGACGACATCTCGACCTTCGCCCGCCACATGCTCAACCCCGCCCAGGCCGCCTTCGGCCCCACCTGGACCGCCGACTCCCTCCGCCTCCACACGGGCGCCCTCACCCCCGCCCGCGGCCTCTTCTGGCACCCCGCCCCCGGCACCCTCCCCACCGACGACACCTGGGTCCACTACGGCTTCACGGGCACCGCCCTGTGGATCTCCCCCACCCACGAACGCTGGGCCACCCTCCTCACCAACAAGCTCTACTACACCCGCCACCGCGGCCCCTTGACGGAGATCCGCGACACCTTCCGGAAGATGGCGTTCGATTACAATGGCTAGCGTCACCTGGCACGGCACTGGCCTGGGCAGCTATCGCTGGGTCGTTGAGCGAACCTTCGCCTGACTCCACGGCTTCAAACGACTCCGCACCAGCAGGGAACACCGAACCGACGTCCACGAAGCCTTCTCAAGCTCACCTTCTGGTCGATCCCCCTGGGACAGACCAACTCATTGCGTTAGCCGTTGTCAGGGCGTGCAGATCTTTAACTCGTGGCTTTCCGTTCGGTGGTTCGTTGGTCTGGCATGAGCGGGTTGGATGGGCAACGGGCCGTGCTGGCAGCCAAGTTCGAGGTGATTCTGCCGCACCTTGACGAGCGGCAGCGTCGCCTGCTGATAGGGGCGGAGGCACAGTCGCTGGGCCACGGCGGGATCAGAGCTGTCGCCCGTGCCGCCGGTGTCCGTGAGGCCACTGTGTCAGTCGGAGTGCGGGAGCTGGATTCTGGACAGGCCCCGCTGGGACGCATCCGCCGGCCCGGCGCCGGCCGCAAACGGGTCGTCGACCGGAACCCAGCCGTTCGGGTGGCACTCCTCACGCTGGTCGAGCCCGACGTCCGCGGAGATCCCATGTCGCCCCTGCGCTGGACCACCAAATCCACCCGCAAGCTCGCCGCCCAGCTGACCCGGCAGGGCCACAGGATCTGTGCGGACACGGTGGGCGACCTCCTGCGCGAGGAGGGCTTCAGCCTGCAGAGCAACGCCAAGACGCTGGAGGGCAAGCAGCACCCCGACCGGGACGCACAGTTCAGCTACCTCAACGAACAGGCCCGCGACCATCGGGACGACGGGGCTCCGGTGATCAGCGTGGACACGAAGAAGAAGGAACTGGTCGGCCCCTTCAAGAACAACGGCCGTGAATGGGAGCCGAAAGGCGAGCCGGTGCGGGTCGACACCCACGACTTCCCCGACCGGGAGCTGGGAAGAGCGGTTCCCTATGGCATCTACGACGTCGCCGCGAACACCGGCTGGGTCAACGTGGGCACCGATCACGACACAGCCGCGTTCGCCGTCGAATCCATCCGCCGCTGGTGGAACAGTGCCGGGCGGGCCGCCTACCCGACGGCCGGGCGGCTGCTGATCACCGCCGACGCGGGTGGCTCCAACGGGTACCGCACCCGGACCTGGAAGACCGAACTCGCCCGATTCGCGGCCGAAACCGGCCTGGCGGTCACCGTGTGCCACCTGCCTCCCGGAACATCGAAGTGGAACCGGATCGAGCACCGGCTGTTCTCCCACATCACCATGAACTGGCGCGGCAGGCCCCTGACCAGCCACGAAGTCATCGTTGAGAGCATGGCCGCGACCACCACCAAATCCGGCCTGACCGTGCACGCCGAACTCGACACCAGCCTCTACCCCACCGGCATCCAGGTCACTGACGACGAGATCGCCGCCCTGCCCATCACCCGCCACCGCTTCCACGGCGACTGGAACTACACCCTCCACCCCCAGCACCCGCCGGACGCGGCGACGACCGACAGCACGTCAGACCAGGACCTGGCGATCAGACCGGCCCGCCTCACGCAATTTTCACTGCAGGACCCGGAACTGACCGGTATGCCCCGCCAACAGCTCAGCCAGTTGATCGACACGCTGACTCCAGAGCTGGAGGTCCGACACGAGCAAGTGCTCCGCACCCGCCGCGGTCACGAGCGCCTGGTGGCCCCTGGCACAGGTGCCAAAGCCAAACTCACCCCAGCAGACCGAGTCCTGGTCACCGTGCTCCACCTGCGCAAACTCGCAACCATGGACCTCCTCGGCCAGCTCTTCGGCGTCACCGCCATGACCATCAGCCGCGCGAAACAGGAAATCCGCCCACTCCTGGAAGCACACGGCCAACACATCAACACCTCAACCGCCCGCCTTCGTACCCCAGCCGACGTCGCGACGTTCCTCGCTCCCGACCCCACCCAGACCAAGGTCAAAAAGACGAGTTAAAGATCTGCACGCCCTCAGACACCTCGTGGGGTGGCGCCAGCGCGCTGGCGCCACTTGTCACAGCCCCGTCACAACGCCCACGGCCGTCCTCAACGGTCTGCCATGCTCGGCTTTCAGCACCCACCCAAGGGAACATATTGCTCAGTCGCACCCTCGCTACTGCTGGTTTCGTCCTCACAGCCGGGCTGCTCCTCAGCGCATGCGGCGGCGGTGAGGACACGGGGCCCCCTGCCGCGCCCACCACCAGCGCCGCAACGGCCTCTGCACCGATTAACACGCCGGTGGCTCCGACCGTCACAACGAACTCACAACCTGCAACCATCACCGCGGACCCCGCCTCTACGAAGCCGAAGTCAACCAAGATGACCTGCCAGCCAGGTAAGGACGTCATAGTCTGGACGCGAGCCAATGGCGTTCCGGACAACGCGGCAGTGCTAGGCAGCCATAACCTGGCAACGTGCGAGACCACGTTCGAGATGCTCAAGAACACGTCGCCAGTCGAACCCGGTGACTGCACCGAAGCGGCTTGGGCAAGCGACAACCCCGGCTACGAAGCTGACGTTTCGCCTGCGGCGCGTCTCAAGCATGTCCAGGTCTCGGTCGGCCCATCCTGTTAGACGAAGCAACGGTTGCAACCGACTCGCGTCTAGTCACCGGTGGAGCGCCGGAACTGTGCCCCAATGTCGGTTACCGAATCTATGGTCGGGTTAGCGGACGGTCGCGTCCCAGCATTGTAGGAAGGGCTCATGGATCCGGTTATTACTCCGGCGTTGCTGGCCAAAGCGGCAGCTCCGGCTGCTAGTAGATTCGCAGTGAACAATGCAGGCAAGCTCACGCGTGTGCGCAGAGCAGCGGCAGCCGCTGCCAAAAAGGCGACTGCAGCGGGTGCACCGGTGGCCGCGAAGACTTTGCGGAAGTGGCTTTCGCGTGCAGACACGGCTCATCTGCTGCGGCAGTGCACCGAGCGCTCACTCGAACAGGCCGCCAGCCAGTTGGCATACGTCATGCCAGGCAGAGACGTTGAGGAACGCGGAAAAAACGCGCTTGTCGTGCTCCGGTTGGTGATGGATGAGTATGTACGGTTCGGAACGCCAACGGAGGCAGCCCTAATCACCGGCGAATGGGGCCGTCAGACCACAGTTGAGGATGGGGCCAAGACGCGGAAGGAGTTCGGAGCACTGCGTGGCGAGGTCGTGAGCCGCCTTGACGCCCGCTCGGACTTTGGTGAATCGCTTCGCTCGCTAAGCCCTTGGAGCGCGCAGGAGGCGCGGCACCTGCTGAATGTATGGCCGCCCGTTGACAAAGCAGTGGGCATTCTCACCTCCGTGAACGGTCCGCGCAGCTCAGTGCTGCAGCAATGGGCTGAGCAAGAACCGGCATGGATGCAAGACGCGCCAGCAGAAGCATTTAGCTGGCTTGGTCAGCTCGCCGCCGAGTACCAAGCCCGGCCTGCAGCGCAGGAATTTATCGAGCGATGCATCCGCGAAGGCGGCTTTCCCCGCGATTTCTTGCTGGTCCGAGCTGCAATGCAAACTGGTACTGATACCGATGCAGATGAGGCTGCGCAATCCTATCTAGTGGTACATCAGGACGGCACCTCCCCAGTACTGAACGCTCTCCGGGCTCTGTGGGATCGGAACTGGGCGGATGGGTTAGAGCAACTGGGCCGATGGGATCCGCATGACGCTCTGGCCCGGACATTCAAAGCACAACTCGAGGCGCAGGCACTCGTGGGCGCGAACCGATACGGTGAGGCTCTAGCCCGTCTGCGTACCGTAGACGAGGCGGGTGTGTTCTCGGGCATTACGCTTCGCCTGGCCAGCACACTTCTGCAGCGCGCTGTCCATGGTCCGATTTCGAGCCGAGTGGCAGACGCGCAGGAAGCGCTAGCAGTGGCAATCCGCGCCAGAAATAGCCGTCGCCCCTGGCACGGGGACAGCGCCGAACCGGTCGTCCTGGCTGTACAGGCGGCAGTGCTTTGCGGCGACCTCTCCACAGCATGGAGTCTGACCCAGCCCTCCCCCGAGGGGCAGGCAACGCCACGCGAGGCGGAGGACAGCAGACTGCAGGAGCAGACCGCTCTGGTAGCGGCCCTGTCCGGCAGGACACATGTAGCTGAGTCGTTGTTGCCCGGTATCACATCTACATTCGCCCGCACTCGCATCAAAGCCTTGATCGCCGAACTGCGCGGCGAAGGAAACAGTGAGACTCAGCAGGTCCAGAATCTATGGCAGGAGGCATGGGAGGCCGCCAGCAACGATCAGGAGCAATTGGCCGCAGCCATGGGCCTCGCAGAATCAGAGGCAGAAATACCAGATCTTGGTCATCTCCGTGCCGCTTTTCCGGACGCGGTCAATGAAATCGAACTTCTGTCTCGAGCCCTACGGGATGGTTCAGGCGACGCGCTGGCGCTATTGCGAGCCAACGTCACTCAGAGTCCGGGAATTGTGGTGAAGCTAGCCGAGCGCTACCACCGCGGCGGCGACGGCACGCTGGCCGCGCAGACCCTCAAGGACGGCGCAGATCGCTGGCACGATGTCCGCTTGATGACGATGGCCGCAGGATTGTTCCAGGAGGCCGGAGAGCACGCCCGAGCGCAGGAATGCGCGGAAGCGGCGCTGAGGATGGCTGGGGCCAAGTGGCCAGGCCAGAGCCGCATGTACGCACTGCTCGTCGAGGTCGAGTGGGCTCAAGGTCGTATTGATCGCGCCACGGATGCCGCTACGACTCTGCTCGACCTTGATCCCCTAGACTCAGATGCCCGCTGGGCCTTGATCAAGTGCTTCACAGCCCGCGCCCAGGCGGAAAGCGCTTGGCAAACCCTCACCGACCTCGGCGACCCGTTAGATCCCCGAAGCCGCGACGAGGCGGCGCTGTGGGTGGGACTGGGCGCACGCTTCTCTTCCGATCCGCAGTTCACCGGGCGTGCACTTGCCCTGATGCAACGATGGCCCGAAGATGAGGAGCTTCTCGGCCGACTCCTCAGCGCGCTTCACATGCGTGCCTCCAAGGAGATCCTGTCCGGTGAGGACGGAATTCGGCTTCGCTCAGCCACAGACGACTACATTCAGCGGTTTCCCGACAGCACGGTCTTCCGGGCCGTTGCACTGGGGCCTCCGGACGACCCACTGCAAAATGTCGCCGACGAGCTGCGCCGCGCGCACGAGTCTGCCCCACAGGCCAAGGACATTGTGGACAAAGTTGCCCAGGGGGTGCTTCCTGCAGGAATGCTTACTCTGGCTGCAGGCGTCACTTACGCTGAGGTCTGCCTTCGCCGAGCCGCAGAGCGGCCTGTGGTGCATGCTGTTGACATTCCACAGGTCCCAGCAGAGGTACAGGCAGTGCAGGTCGCGCGGACCAGCCGGACCGTCCTGGACACTACTGCTGCAGCCGCATTGGCGTTGCTGGACGCCAAGGTGGCCGAACAGCTCATCGGCTACTCGCAATCGGTCGTCACTACTGATCAGTTGCTGGCCGATGCTCTGGAAGCGAAAGAGTCTATTGTGCTGCGGTCGGATCTTTCCCTGGTTTGGGACGAGAATCGTGCCGACGTCGCTGTGCATTCCTCAACACCCGAACAGCTAGCCGCTCTACGGACCACGGCGACGCGCCTTGCGGAGATTATGCAGTCAACGGCACGAGTGTCGCGTCCAGAACTTCGTGCTCTTCCGTCCCTTCGCAATGATGGCCACGCCACGACGTGGTTGACAGCCCTCGACTACGCCAAGGAAAACAATCTGGTCCTGTGGTGTGACGACCGAATTTTGCGTGCCCTGGCACATTCGGAGGGCGTGGCCACGTTCGGTACGGTGACACTGCTTGATGTCTGCCTCCAAAGTGGCCTCCTCCGGGCACAGGAACACGTGGTCATCAAAGCCGAACTGCTCCGGAACTACTTCGTGGACTTCCCGTTCTCCGCCGACTTGTACCGGGCAGCAGCGCAGGCCGACGGCTGGCGCGCCAAAGGTGTCAGCTCGGCGATTTCGCGGCCCAGCGCATGGTCCGCCCCGGATGCAGCAACAGCCTTCGTTCTGGACGCAGCCGCAAAGACAATCGGCACCCAGCCTGATGAGGCATCGATGTGGCTCAGTTGCGCCTACGCGGGGCTGCACCGCGCAACGCTCCCTTCCCACCAGTCACGCAACCTAGAGGTCTTCTCCTGGCAGGTCCTGACCCAGCCCTGGTTGTCTACCTCTACCCTTCCGTTCGTTTTGACGGGTTTGCGCGGTGGGATTACCGCTGTCGCCGGCACTGACGCCCCACTGCGGGCCGCTCTTGCCCAGTACTACGGTGTTCTGGTCAGCCAATTGGGCCACATTGCTGCAGCGAGTGCCTTGATGGCCCTTTTCGCGCTCACAGACGAGAATGACAAGAGTATCGCCGCACGCATCGTGCTTACCCATCCTGATCAATAATCCCGGCATAATACGGACATTATGTGCCACACGAATGTGCGACCCATGACGCCTCAGTCATTCCTCGGGCGAATGCGGAGAACGGCTCGTATGCAATCGAATTACGAGGGGGAGAGTATAGAAGGGGCGCGTACGGGATCGGCATGCCGGGCGGCATCCGGCGAATTTAGTCCACCCCGCTCCAGCAATGATTCGGCCACGCAGACGGCCATCTGCGTGTCATCTGTGGCCTCACCAGGCTCCCAACCACCACCCCCGCACATCCCCCACCACCGCCCTGCTCGGGGAACCGGGCCGAAAACACTCCCGCAGCACCAAACTCAAACGGCGCACCCAGCGCGTCCCCCACAGCCGAACCCACCACGGTGCCGCCTGCGCGGTCCACACCATCCATCCCCGCAGCGTAGAAGCCTGGACGTCCAGGAAGAAAGGGAATTAACTCCCTGTGGCACGCCCTCACCGCAGCGTGTCGACTCCAAGCCGAGTACCCGTTTCCGCGGAAGAGACGTATCCGTGTGGCTGCCTATGCCAGGATCTGGCAGGGCAAGTCAGGGGGATACCTATGGTGGATTGGGTCACGATCGACTTCGAGACCGCCAACTACTCGCGCAGCAGCATCTGCTCCGTCGGCATGGCCGCGGTCAAGGACTGTGAGATCAGCGACCGCTTCACCAGCTTCGTTCGGCCTCCGGACGAAAACGGGTTCGCCTCGTTCGACATCGGACTCCATGGCATCACCCCCGCGATGGTCCGGGAAGCATCCACCTGGCCAGAGACCCTGACCCGGATTCTCGCCTTCGCCGACGGGCGCCCCATGGTCGCGCACAACGCGGCCTTCGACTTCGGTGCCTTGCGGGACGCCTGCACAAGAACTTCTACGACGTGGCCCGACCTCCAGTACGCCTGTTCTCTGGTCGTCGCCCGTCGTACTTGGAGGCTTCTGTCCTACCGCCTCCCGTTCGTCGCCGAAGCCGCCGGCATGCCGATGCAGGGTTTCCATCACGATGCACAAGAGGACGCGGACACCGCCGCCCGAGTGGTTGTCGCGGCCATGCGTACACACGGCGTGGAGAACCTCGACGGCCTTCTCAAGAAACTCCAAATCCAGTACGGGAGGCAGTACTCCACATCGGACTCGTGGAATAACTGCCGCCACCGCGCCCCTGAACCTCCCGCACCCATTCCGCAGGCGGACCCGAACGCCGACCCCAGCGGCCCGCTCTACGGACTCAGTGTCTGCCTGACCGGCACTCTGGGCTCCATGACCCGGGCTGCAGCGCAGGATCATTTGGCGGCAGTCGGCGCACAGGCCACACAATCAGTCGGCCGTAAGACCGATCTCCTCGTCGTCGGAAGCCCTGACCCCTCGCGCTTCGCCCCCGGAATGACGCTCAGCAACAAGCACCGCAGAGCGCAAGAACTCCTCGACGCAGGGCACAGCATCGAGGTCATCACGGAACCGGAACTCCTGGAACTGCTGTCCCTCTCCAGCCCGGTCTCAGCCGAACCGCACGACCGTGCCGTTGTGCGCGAGACCTCCCTGGACGCAGCACGCGACCGTTACTGAGGTTGAACTCGTGATGTCGTCATGAGTTCAACGTCGGTAACCACGTCGGGCGCCTCCGTGCCTCTTGCCCGCACGCACTCATCTGGCGGCCGACCCCGCACCACTTCCGCACCACGCAGAGTGGTAAGGGACGGTCAGCCACGGTCACCAACGGCGTCTACCCTTGGGACACTTCAGGACCAAACACATCGCTGACCAGCACGGATGCCGATGAGGCACCTGTGATTCCCAAGCTCAGAGCGCGGGTTCGATTCCCGTCATCCGCTCCATTAATAAAGCCCCGGGTCGAAGACCTGGGGCTTTATTGTTGTCCAGACCAATTAATGGGCCGCGCACCACTTGTGCACCACATCTGGCGGTTAATTGGGGCTGGGGAGCGGGGACGAATGGCGCGTCGAATATTGACGCGGTGCAATTCTCGAATCCTGAGACGGGCTTTGAGTGACTTGCGTCACATAGTGAAGTCACCTTCGGTCACGCCCGGTTGACGGCCGCGCGGCGGCACCGACGTACAACGCCGCTGTTCAGGGACTGGATCGCGGCTGGCAGGGTGCAGCGTATGACCGATGGGTTCCGGCACGAAGCGTGGCAACAGGCATGGTTCGGGGGCCGACGAGGTGTCGCGTCGGCCCCCGAACAGGCGGTCAGACCGCCGTCAGGCCGGCCGCACCACTTCCGCACCAGATGGGTCGTCGGCCAAGCGCCCACCAGCATGCAACCTACCTGGCATCCAGAGATCACCGGGCGGAGATCACGCCTTCTTGGCGCCCGATAGGCGCGATACTCCACGGGGCGCTGACGCCACCATCGGGTTCCCAGCCGTATTCCTTGAGCCGCTCTGCTTCATCGTGGCGACCCATTGATTCCAGTACCGACGCCCCGCACTCAATTCGATCGCGGGAAGTGTCAGGGTCGTTGATCATGCGCAGCCAAGCAAGAGCCTCATGCCCACGCTGGGCACGCAACAACAGTCTCACCGCGCCGAATGCCGCATTGGACTGACCGTCTTCAGCACTCTTCTGATACCAGTCGAGAGCTTCATCGATGCGCCCCGCCTTCTCAAGCACGCCGGCCAATTGATGCTGAGCCCGAGAATCGCCAACTGTCGCCAACGGGAAGAGAAGGGAAACCGCCTCACCAACCCTGGACTCTCGCTCCAGAATCGCTGCAAGTTCGTACGCCAGGCCAGCATTGCTCTCAGAGTGGGGGTAGAGAAAATCGATGACCTCATCACTGCGCCCCATGCGACACATGAGTTCAGCTAAATCGTCAGCAGCCGAATTATTCCCGCTTTCAACCATTTCTTTCAAGATTTCTACGCACTCCTCCTCTCGCCTCTCCGAAATCATTATATTCTTTAGCGCCATCGGAGCAAAGAGGCGACCCATTCGATCATCGTGCCCTAATTTCTTGAGATATGAGATCACGGAATCGATCCCGCTGCATGAGCGCTTCTCGTCAATGATCGCGTACATCGCCATGAAGTTTCCCTCAGCCACTGAACGCTCAAGTACATCGAAGCCTCTGTCAGTCTCTCCTACGCTGATCAGTAGCCTACCGTACTTATGCCGCCCACCGAAATGCTCATACCAAGCCATAACTTGTTCCACAGATACGTGCTCCCAGATATAAGTTATTGATTCATGAAACCACTCCTCCACATCTCCGTCGTACCCCCTTTCTTTCATGTGGTCACGACAGTCGCCAAGTGCAAAAATGTCACCTTTTTGAGCGGCCTGTAAATAGTAAGACTTTACGGAATCCCAATCTACTTCCTCGCAGTTAGCCAGCGTTTCTCCGGCGAAACGCAGTGCATTGGAGGCTCCGCGATGATCCGCCTCTTCGTACCATTCGACGGCCTCCTTCCCTCTGTCCGCCAGGGTAAGGATATTAGCAATGTCGAGAGCAGCTTCGCTGCTTCCGGAGCCGGAAGATTTCTTATAGAAAGCAACAGCTTCTCGGTACAGGCCCCAGCCTTCCGCTGATCGTCCGATGCTCATCGCCTCGGCAGGCGTTGAGTGGGATTGCAAAAGTTCCCAGAGCCCTGGTGGTGGCAGTAATCGACGTCGCTCCTCTCGGCCAAGTTGGTCGAGGGGATCTGCAAGGCGATATCGAATCGCCCCCTCTGCTGCCTTTCTGCTGCGTGGTCGAACACGAGTCAATGGTCCGCGAACCCCTCGTTGAGGTTTTGCCGCATAAGCCAAAGCGTCTTCTAGCCAGTCTGCTGGCAGATAATCGAACTCTAGGTCCGTTAGATATTCATAGGCCGCAGCTTCGAGCAGTTCGAGTGGTATGTTTTCGCCGAACCCAATCCGGCGGAGGTCCATCGCTGCGTCTATCAAGGCTCTGACCGGGCGCGGGGCCGTCTGGTAACGCTGAATCAGCGCTGGCACGCCAGCCAGATACTGTGCCACCTGGCGCTGCTCCGCACGTTCCATGGCTTGGGCGAGCCGGGCATCGTGCGCAGCGGCCTCTTTCAGGTTGTCGAGGTCCCTCTCCTCGAAAGTGACAGGAACGCGGATGGAACTTCCGTTGAGAACATGGCGCGCGTTCGGATGCAGGTCCCTCTGCCCGTCACGTGGTTCCGATGTTAACTGATCCCAGTATTCGGGCCAGAGAGTCACCAGGATCAGCACGGGGCGTCGCTCGGGTGTGTACATAATCCGTCGAAGTGCGGCCGCTAATTGCTCGCCTTCCGCAGGGTCAGCTGTAAGGAGGAACCGCTGGGCCTCGTTCAGCCACACCACCGTGTACGGACCGATCTTCTCAAGTTCTGCTGCCAGATCAGCATGCGGGGCGGAGTCCGAACCTTGCCATAGGCGCCACTTCGGGGGCAGTTGCTGAATCGCCTCCCAGAAGGTTCGGGTCTTCCCCGTCGAGGATTCTCCGACGAGCGTGACGACCAAGCTCTCTTCCGAAATCGCGCGGTCGACCCTCTCATGTACACGTCGGTCGTGCTCACGTACCACATAGGCCGGCAACGTTGGCTTTTGCTCGTCTTCGGCGACAGTGATGGACTGGTGGACTTCGAGGGCATAAGGGTCGAGTTCGCTCAGCGGCTTACCCGGCAGTTCTGCAAGGAGCGCACTGACCCAAGCTGCTCGGACGCGCTCCATCGCGTCCACGACGTCCCAGCGGGCCTCGCGGGCAAGTATTCCCGCAACGGAGACGACATTCGCCTGTTGTGCAGGGAACTCGGCTGAACCGATGATCCTGTGCACTGTGTCCTTCGAGGGAGACCCCGGCAGCAGATCATCGGGGTCGGCGGCAATTAGGTCGGCTATCCGTGCCACAGGAGGAGTCTTGGCCTCCAAGTAAAGCCGGTAGAGAAGCAACTTCAGATCACGCAACGGACCCGGAGCGACTCGTGGTGGAGGAATGCGGCGCTGACCGCTGCCACCCAATGCCCCGTACTCTCCCTTGTCTCGACTCATCGCAACATCATCTCGCCTGTGTCTCACCGCCGTCAGACCTTCTCCAGGTTGGAGCGCCGCTGATGTTCCCGGCGTCGCAACTCATCGTCTGCCCCGCGCAGCCCCGCAGCGTAGTCACGTGAACGAGCAAGAGGCATGCCGACCGGACGCTGAACGGGAGACGAACGTGTGTGAGAAGAACCATGGCAAACTCACGATCCGCCGCAGGCCACGGCTGACCCGTGCCGGACAAAACACTGTGCTGACAGCGGCAGTCGGAGGCTTGTCGACCGCCCTCGCGAACGGACTTCTCGGGTTTGTCTTCGAAGCCTTGCGGGCCATGCTGGGACGATGAGCACGGAGCGACAGCAGTAGCGCTTGCCAGGCCCAAGCTCAGATGGCGACTGATCTTCCTTGGGACACATTGGGGAGTTGGGCTGTGGTCACCCTTACCCGCGCAGGATAGTGGGCGAGCCTCTCCACTCCGCAGACCGCCCTTGCTGTCGCTCTATCGGTACACAGGTTCGGGGGCCGACGAGCTGTCGCGTCGGCCCCCGGACAGGCGGTCAGACCGCCGTCAGGCCAGCCGCACCACTTCCGCACCAGATGGGTCGCCGGCCGCCGCGTCAAGGCGCTCGGCGCGGACCCGTTCGTCGAGGCCGGCCGCGACTTCCTTCTGCCGCTCCAGCGTGGAGTGCTGGTAGATGAGGGCCGCGCGCTCCGAGGATTGGCCGGCGCGGACCATGGCGTCCTTCAGCGTGCCGCCGGACTGGGTGACGAGGGTGTTGCCGGTGTGCCGGAGGTCGTAGAAGCGGAAATTTTCGGGCAGGCCGACTTTCGTACGGGCTTTCCGCCATTTGCGGCCGAAGGTGGACCGGCGGAACGGTGCGCCGCGTTCTCCGACGAAGAGCAGACCGTCGGCTTCCTTTGCCGCGAACCAGTCGAGGTGCCGTCGTACGTCAACGGTCAGGAATGCGGGAAGGACGATGACGCGCTTTCCGGCGCGCGATTTCGGGTCGCCGGTGGCACGGCGGCCGGTGGTGAGTTCCGGTGACGCCCGGGTGATCCGGAGCAGCACGGGCTCGCGCGGCACGTCGCGCCGCCGCTTCGTCTCCTCCGGCTCGTCGGGCAGAGTCACATCGGGGCGGCGCAACTCCGCCTGCTCCTCCGGACGGAGGCTGCCATATGCGGCGAGGTAGACCATCAGCCGCCAGCGCGGACCCATGGCCTCGGCCACCGCGTCGACCTGTTCGACGGTGGCGATCGGGCGCTCTTCGGCCTCCTCCTTGCCTGCGCCCTTGATCCGGCAGGGATTGCGGCGGATCAGCTCGTCGTCGGCCGCCGTCTCCAGTACGGCCTTCAGCAGGCGGTAGGACTTGGCGACGGTTGTCGCCCCTGTGGCCTCCAGCCGATCGGCCCGCCAGGCACGGACCCGGCCGGGCGTGATCTCGTCCAGGTCGTACGAGCCGAACGCCGGCAGGAGGTGGAGGCGCAGCAGCCTGCGGTACAGCTCGTCGGTGGTCGCGGCGAGCCCGCGCTCCTCGACCCAGCGCAGCGCGTACTCCTCGAAGTTGACCGCTCCGGCGTCCGGGTCCGTCCAGTCGCCGCGCGTGAGGTCGGCCTCGATCTGCGACAGCCAGACCTCGGCGTCGGTCTTCGTCGCGAACGTGTCGGGAGTGAACCGGCGCAGGCCGGTGGGGTCGACGTAGCTGGCGGTCCAGCGGCCGGAGCGGTACTGCCGGATGGACCCGAAGCGGCGCTTGACGCCCTTCGCCTTTCCCATCAGGCCGCCCTCCGGTAGTGCGCGCGGGCGCGGCGAGGGGCGACGGGGTTCACGGTGTTCGCCTCGACGTAGGCGTCGAGGACCGCTTCGGTGATCCGGACGTGGCGGCCAACCTTGACGAAGGCGATCCGCCGCTCGGAAATGAGCCGGCGGATGAAGCGCTCGCCGGTGCCGAGGCGTTCGGCGGCGTCGGGGATCTTCAGCAGGCGTTCAGGCATGGGCGGCCCCCTCCGTCGCGGCGTGCGGCGCAGAAAGGCGATGCGGGGATGAAGCGGGTGGGCGCAAAGCAGGGCTCCTTCTCCGACCGACGAGGGGTGGCAGCCCCGGTGGTGCCGGCCGGTGGTTCAGGGATGGGCGGAAGCCGCGGAGGGCTTTTGGAAGGACGTCATGTTGTACCTCGGAAAATGCGGTTTGGGAAACCGCATTTTCGGTTGTACAACGCGGGCTGCGTAAATGCCGGAGCAGGTCGCAGGCCGGACGGTAGCACCGAATCCCGGACGCGCCCTGAATCAGCACAGAACGGACAACGCGGACTCTGTGGCAGGACGTTGACCTGGCCGGACCTCGGTTTGGACAATCCTTGATCTACGGCTACGGTGCGGCCCATACACCGCAAGGCTTTTCACTCCGAATTCCACAGAAAAGCAGAGCTATGTATGGACTGTTCGACCGGGGTGTGGTTTAACTGTCGGTCCCACCGTCCATAACGAGAAAGGCCCCCGGCGCTGAGAACGCCGGAGGCCGAAGCAGAAACCCCGTCCGCCCATCCCTGAACGGTCCGCCAGCACGCCGGGGCTGCCACCCCGTATGGCCACTGACAAAGGAGCTCTGTGCCCCACAGTACGACCTCGACGACCCGCACCGCACCCCCGTTCACCCGCCTCGTCCCGACGGCGGGGTGGTGAGCGGTGGCCCGGATACGCACCATCAAGCCCGAAGCGTTCGCCTCGGAGTCCTTGGCCGCGGTGTCCCTGTCCGCCGAGCGGACCTTCTTCGGCCTGCTCACCCAGGCCGACGACCACGGCCGCTTCCGCGACCAGCCCGCCGTCATCGCCGGCCTGCTGTGGTCCCTGCGCCCCGACCACGGACCGCTGGGCGTCGAGGACGACCTCACCCAGCTCGCCGCCGCGGATCTCGTCTGCCGCTACGAGGGCGAGGACGGTAAGCGGTACCTGCACGTGGTCACCTGGCACCGGCACCAGAAGATCAACCGGCCCAGCGGGGTGCGTGCACCCGCCTGTCCGCGCCACGACGCTGCCGGAAGCAGTGCGTCGTCACGGCAGACGCAGGGAGTCCTCCGTGAGGATGCGGTGAGCCCTCACGGAGGGTTCGGCGAGGAATCGCGCGAGGTCGGTAAGCCTTCGCCGAATCGAGTAGCCGCAGGTCAGGATGGATTCGGTGAGGCTTCACCGAGGGCTCGCGGAGCACTCAGTGAGGGTGCGGTGAGCCCTCGGCGTCCGGATCTAGGACCTAGGATCCTGGACCTAGGATCTGTTCCTTCGAGGGGCGCGAGCGCCCCCGCACCCACCCCTTCCGTCACGGTCTCGGCGAAGCAGCTCCTCGGCGAGTACGTCGCCGGGTGCGCGCACCGCCCGCCGGAGAGGTTCCTCGGGCACCTTGGCCGCGAGGTCCAGCAGTTGCTCGCCGAGGGCATCGCAGCCGATCACGTACGGGCCGGGCTGGAGCGGCTCCGCGTCAAGGGCCTGAGCCCGAGCGTGCTGCCGAGCCTGGTCAACGAGGCGATGAACGCCAGTCCGTCGCAGGGCAACGCCCGTACGCCGCACCGGGCGTGGACGAATCCCGCCGACGTCGAGGCCGCCTACGGGGGTGACCTGTGACCACCGCGACCCGCGAACCCCGCACCGTTGGCGGCGCGGTGGGCCGTCTCGCCGCGATCCTCTCCGCCCGGGGCATTGACCCGCACACACGCGTCCTGGCGCCCGAGCCGGAACCGGTGACCGCGCTGGAGCTGGCCGACGCCCGTATCCCGCCCCGCTACCGCCGTGCCCTCGCCGACCACCCGCGCGTCACCGCATGGGTCACCGCGATCACCGCCGCGGGCAGGCCGGGGCCGGGCGGAGCGCCGGGCATCGCCACGGGCCCGTCGCTGCTGATCGCCGGCCCCACCGGCACCGGCAAAACCCACCAGGCATACGGCGCGATACGGAGCCTGCTCGCCGCCGGAGTCCGGCTGCGCTGGGAGTCGACGACCGCCGCCGACCTCTACGCAGCCCAACGCCCTCGGCAGGGCCACGATCCCGAGCGGCAGCTCCTGGCGCTGGCGCGGTGTCCGCTCCTGCTGCTGGACGACCTCGGCGCGGCCAAGCAGTCGCAGTGGACCGAAGAGCTGACGTACCGACTGGTCAACCACCGCTACAACCACATGCTGCCGACGCTGGTCACCACCAACCTGCCCGTCGTCGAACTCCGCGACGCCGTCGGCGACCGCGTCGCCTCCCGCCTGGCCGAGATGACCGACCGCGTCATCCTCACCGGCCGAGACCGTAGACGGCACGCCGCCTCGTAACGCATCCCGCTCCCGAAAAAGAGGCCCACCGACCGCCTGTCACAACCACCTCCGCCGACGCGTGCCAGCGCGCGGAAGCCACCCTTCACCGGAGATCCCCGCATGCCTTCGAACGCCCATGTCCCCGTGCCCCGGGCCACCACCTGGGACCGCGCCGCCATCACCGTCCTCGGCGGCGCGGGCTGCGCACTCTCCTACGACGCGCTGCAGCAGATGGCCGTCGCGATCCACGTCCGCCCAGCTCTGACGTACCTCTTCCCCGCCGTCATCGACGGTTTCATCGCCTACGGCATCCGCGCCCTGCTCGTCCTGCGCACCGCGCCCTTCCGCGCCCGCCTCTACGTCTGGACCCTCTTCACCACCGCCACAGCCGCCAGCATCTGGGCCAACGCCCTCCACGCCATCCGCCTCAACCAGCAGACCCACACCACCGGACTGCACCTCGGCGACACCACCGTCGGCATCCTGTCCACCCTCGCCCCACTCGCCCTCGCCGGAGCCGTCCACCTCCACATCCTCATCACCCGCCACGAACCGCCCACAGCCCAAGTACCAGCGCCCCGGCCGACGGAGACCCCGCCGTCTTCGGACTCGGCACCCGAGACCGAAGAACCGCCCACACAGGACGCGGAGGCCGAGGCGGACCCGTCGTCCGGCCAGCCGCCTGTCGAGCACGCGCGCGCCGAAGAGCACCCCGCCGCGATACCCGACGAGTCGGTCCGCCGGATCGGCCGGCCGCCCAGCGCCGGACTCAATGAACTCCTTGCCCTGGCCCATCCCGTCTTCGTGGCGCACGAGAACCCCACCCGGGCCCTGGTCCGCGACCACGTCCACGCGGCCGGCCACACCATCGCCGAGGACCGGCTCACCCAGATCATGACCGCCCTGCGCCGCGAGCAACACGGCCGCTGACCGGAAATCCCCGCAGCTCAAAGGGCGGACCGGCCAATGCTGGTCCGCCCATCCGGTCACACCGACGACCGGGCACGGACCGGCCACGGAACACAGCCGTGTGCGCACGGAATCGAGTATCAGGACCGGCTGCCAGGGCCTCCCATCCGCCCGCCATGACCGCGAATCCCACACGATCTCCGTCCGGCCCAACACCGCGCGCCGGAACCGCCACCACCGACAACACCCCGACACCGACCCAACCCCGAATGGAGACCCACCGTGCACGACCCGCACCACAAAGCTCCCGCCCGTCCCGGACGGATACCAACCAACCCGGCCCCGGGCGGAGCAAGTTGTGCGTTGGGACACTCCCCCGTCGGGGAAGCGTCCTGCACGCGGTCCTGCGCCCCAGGGGTAGCACAGGACACCGGCCGCCAGGGGGCGACCGAGCCGGGGTGCGGGACCGAGGGCGGCCCCGCACCAAGGACAAGCTCGCCGCATACGCGCCCGCAGCGCCGCACCCGTACGCGTCAGAACAAACAGCGCGCTGCCGTCAGCGTCCGCCTCAGCACGAATGAGCGCGCCCAGGTGAAGGCCGCCGCCGACCACACCGGAGCAAGCCTCGCCAAATTTATGGCCCAGGCATCCCTGGCCGCCGCCCACGACATCAACCGCGTCGCAGCGAACCTCCTCGACCTGCGCGGCACTATCCGCGAACTCCTCGCCGCTCGCACCGACCTGGCCCGCATCGGCAACAACGTCAACCAGATCACCCGTACCTTCAACTCCGGCGGCGATCCGGTCGGTGCAGAAGCCGCTCTCGCCGACGTCCGCCGCGCCGCCGCCCGACTCGAAGCCGCCGCCCAAGCCCTGGCGGAGCGGGCGTGATCCCTTCCATCCACAAAGCCGGCACCCGCACCGCGGGCGCGATCGCCTACCTCTACCGCACGGCCGCGGCCACGAAGCCCACACAGACCCCCACCTCATCGCCTCGCTCGACGACCTGGCCCCCGACCCCGCCCGCGACCCAGACGCCACCTTCAAGCAGCTCGCCGCCTACCTCGACCTGCCCGTCCAGGCCGTCGACCCTGACGAACGCCCCGCCAAGCCCGTCTGGCACTGCTCGGTCCGCGCAGCCCCGGAAGACCCCGTCCTCACCGACAGCCAGTGGGGCGACATCGCCCGCCGTATCGTCCACGCCACCGGCATCGCACCCGCGGGCGACGACGCCGCGTGCCGCTGGATCGCGGTGCGGCATGCCGACGACCACATCCACATCCTCGCCACCAAGGTCCGCCAGGACGGCGCCAAGCCCCGCGACTCCTTCTCCTACAAACACGCCCAGGCCGAGGCCCGCAAGATCGAGGTCGACTACGGCCTGCGGGCCGTCACCCCCGGCGACGGCACCGCCGCCAAACGCCCCACCCGCGCCGAAACCGAAAAAGCCCACCGCACCGGCCGCCCCCGCACACCCCGCGAGCAGCTCCGTACGATCGCCCGCACCGTCGTCGCCGTCTCCACCAGCCCCGAGGAATACCTGCACCTGCTCACCCGAAGCGGCGTCCTCGTCGAAACCCTGCGCTACCCGTCAGGCGACATCCGCGGGTACAAAGTCGCGCTCGAGGGAGACACCAACGCCGCTGACCAGCCCGTCTGGTTCTCCGGCTCCACCCTCGCCCCCGACCTGTCCTACCCCCAGATGCACCAGCGCCTGGCCGCCACCGACCCAGCCCTTGCAACCGGCCGGCGCCGACCCAACCCCTGGCACCAGGCCACCGCCGCCATGGAACAGATCCCCTGGCGCCTCCACAAAGAAGACGACCCGACCGCCCAGGCCCACATCGCCGCGTTCGCCGAAGCCCTCGACGCACTCCCCCTCCAAGCGCCCCAGCACCTACGACCTCAGCTCCGGCAAGCAGCCCTGGCGTTCGAACGTGCCAGCCGCTCCCGCATCCGAGCCGACCACCAGCACGCCCGCGCCCTCCGCAACGCCATCCACGCCATCGCCCGCCAACCCACCACCACCGACGGCACCGGTCTGGCGATGTTCCTCGACGCCGCGATCCTCGCCGTGATCGCAATCCGCCGCTGGTCCGCCACCCGCCACCACAACCAGCAAGTCGAAGCAGCCCGCCAAACGCTCACCCACCTCCAAACCGCCTACGGCCAGGCCGCCGCAGCCCCACTCGCAGCCCTGACCCAGCGCACCCCACCCCGGCCGATCATCCAGCGACACGCCGAACAACTACGCCAGACGATCCCGGACCACGCCGAGCAAATCCTGACCGACCCCGCCTGGCCCGCCCTCGCCACCGCCCTCACCGACGCCGAAGCCGCCGGTCACAACCCGGCCGACCTCCTCCGCCAAACCGCCAACCAACGGACCCTGAACGACGCCCACTCCCCCGCCCAAGTCCTCACCTGGCGCCTCCAGCGCCTGGCAGCACGCCCGGCCCCCAGCCCCCGCGCGCAAGCTGCCCAAGCCCGGAGCGCGACGCTTCCCGAAGACGGACGGCGGCTGGTCCCACCGCCGTCGAGCAGGGCCCCCGCCCGCGATCAGGGCGGCGGGCAACCGAACAGGCGCCGATAAATAAGGCCACTCCAGATCCGCTGCCGCCCTGGCTGCCTGTTGGTCGGTGCGCCGCAGCGGTGTCCTTTTCGCGGGCGCCACCTTCATATGCGGGCTTAGGCTGGACCATGGCCAAGAAGGAATCATCGTCGCCAACACCGCCAGGCTGGCCGCCCCGACGAGTAGTTGAGGACGTCCGCGGGCGTGGCTCATCCACGGAGAAGGGGCTGGCCACGGCACACTCGATGAACCTGCGTGGCCCGGACGGCTCGGACTTTCGCGTCGGTCGCCTCTCCCACAACGATGACTCTGGCATCGGTATCGAGTTCATTGCTTATGCCAAGCCGATGAGATTCGAGCGCTGTCCAATCTGCCTGGCGCCCGATCCGTCGAGCGATGAGCACGTTCCGCCCAAGTCGCTGGGCGGCTCGGTGATGACATCAACCTGCGAGGACTGCAACAACAAGTTTGGATCGCTGTTCGAACGAACGCTCGCCGACTGGTGGGAGGACGCGCTCGGCTTCGTGTCCTTCGGCCATCAGGAAGTGCGAGGGGCACGGAAGATGCCCCGGATCCTCATGCGCCAGAAGGACAGCGGTGAGCCCGTATTTTTCGTCGCGGGCGGGCGGATCGATCCAGACATAGCCGAGCAAATGGTCCCGGAGTCCACACTTGAGGTGATGTTCACGCCCCCCGACCCCAACCGCTACCGGCTCGCAGCGTTGAAGAGCGCCTATCTCGGTGCATGCCTACTGACCAGATCGATCCCGGAGACTCCCGAAGCAGACAGCATCCGAGCCGAGTTGATGCACGCTCGCAACCTGCGGACGCGAGAGCGCCCGGAGATCAGTCCGCTCTGCGCCAACCTTACTGTCGCCAAGACAGATGGCCCCGCTGCGCCCGGAGAGATTGCCCTAGTGCGCACCAGGCCGTCGGACGGAGCAGCTCCCGAGGTCGCCATCTCGCTGGCGCGAACGCTTCTGGTGTCCTGGCCAATTGGTGGTTACCTGGTACCAATCGACGGCGACGGCAACCCACAACATGCTGAGCGCCTGTGACAAAGCCTCAGTGAGGCGTGTAAGACCATCGTTCCCGTCGCCCGAGCCGCCCTCGCCAGGTGACTGTGACCGCAAAATCCTCGCGGCTCCCGTAGCTCGGGCTGACCACGACGCGTACCACCTCGCCAGGCGCGACTGTCGGTCGCTGTGCTTCCGCTTCAATGTCCGTCGCGTCCGACGCGGATCCCGCGCGTACATGCACAGCCTTGGCCACGGCGGTACCCACATTCAGGACTGCGGATCGTTCCTGCTGCTCATAGTTGAACTCCCACCTAACCGCAGGGCGGCTCTGACGCCAGACGGCGACTGATGCGACTGCGGCCACCACTGCGGCGGCTGAACCAATCCACGTCGCCCAGTCACCTGCTTCCATGACGAGACCGTAGCGCGCCGTTCCCTATGAGTCGCTGGAAATCCCCGAGCTTGCGGCTCGGAGCAACTGCAGACTGTCCTTGCCGAAATCCGTCAAGATCCACATCTCACGAAAGCCGTCATCGGCTCCGACGCGCCCGATGCCATCATCCAAGGCAAGCCCCTCAGAGGTGAGACGAGCGATAGAGGCATCGAGAACAGCGGCAAAACCTGGCAGCTCGGTCAGAAGTTCCGGTCTCCGCCATCCGGGCCACCTTCGCCCCTCGGAACCGCCCCCCCTCGCCGGCATCGCAGGCGGCTCCTGCTCGAGGAGTTCCATAAGCTTCACTTCGGGCTCATCGACACGCGCAAGCCCACGGACCCTCAGCCGTTCCTCATCGACCTTCGTCTCATCCCGTACACCGCGGCCGAGGCAACCTCCCAAAGCGCGAATCTTCGCCTCAAGCGGCGTGTCCATGGCGGCTTGGACGCTCTCGGCCATCAGCGCAAGAAGCTGGGGACTCGACTCGATGGAGGACACGAACCTGTCGAGCTCAATGTCCGCTGCTACTGACCCGGTCACCAGAACGCGAGAAGCTCGTTCCTCGCGGTGCCGCATAATTAGGCCGATCAGTCGCCCGCTGGCGACATCAACAGCTTCCTTGGCCGCAAGTGCGGCGGCACCTGCGTCGAGCCCGATCGTCGCTCCCGCGACCGCCGCGCCCACGCTAGTGGCCGCACGCACGACAATCCCAGCTCCATCAGCCGCTCGATTCGGGCCCTTCGAGTCCTCTGCCATGCTTCGAGGCTAGTAGCCAGGGCTCTGCTGAGCGTCGGAAACGAATTGGTTAGTAGCGACCGGAACCTCCGCCCTCATGGGTTCCGGAACCACGGCTGCGTATGTCAAGGGTCGACGATGGCGTCGCCGAGGTGCTGCCGCTCGTCGAGACCTCCGACGTGGACCCCCCTGATTCTGCGCCTCACAGAGGTTGCCCATGCGATGTCGTGAAGGCTTCTCGCATGGCTACGCGGTCCTCGACGCGCAGCCAGAAAAGCTGGATGCTCTGTCTGCAGGTCGGCCTACGCTACTGCCCATGGTCGTATACACGAGCCGAAAGCGGACGGACACGTCGCCGAAGCGAGCGACAGAGTCAGATGCTGAGTTCTTCGAGAGGATCGCTGGTCCGTTCTGGGATCAGGTTCGAGATGAGATCAACGAATGGTGGTCCCACCTCCCGGACCATGCCCAGCCTGGCGTGCGTAGCCGACTGATGGACCGAAACTCTGACGCAAACGTCTTCTCCGCACTGTGGGAGCTGTACCTGCACGAGATGCTGATCGGCTCAGGGTGCAGTGTGGAGGTCGAGTTGGGCTTGGGGACCCGAGGTAAGAATCCCGATTTCCTGGTCGCGTCCGACGGCCAGGAGTTCGTTGTCGAGGCGATCTGGACAGCCCAGCGGCTCGACGATGCTGGCCGTCACGCAGTTCCGGCGCAGCTGATCGATGCCATCGATCGAGTACCAAGCCCAAATTTCTTCCTGTCGTACAGGCTTGACACGGCTGGGGCGGCTACGCCACCGCAGAGGCGGCTCAAATCGGGGCTGTTCCGATGGCTTGAAGGCTTGGATCCCGATCAAGTCATCGCGAGCTATGAGCGAGGTGCGCCACTGCCGATGTGTACCTGGCGAGAGGCCGGCTGGTGCCTCACTTTTGAGGCGATCCCCCGCAGCCCCGGCAGACGACGCGCTCCCACGGGCGGAACGATCGGCGTCCACCCGTCGCATTGGCTCGACGACCAGTCGAATCGGGTACTAGCCGCTGTCAAGAAGAAGGGTGGAAAGTACGGTGACTTGGGCCTGCCGTTCATCGTTGCGGTAGGCCACGCGGCCTTCTTCCCCGAAGACAATGAGACCGAGGCCGGGCTGTACGGTACCTCCGTCACGTACACCCGCGAGGACGCTTCAGCTTTCGGCCGCTCGTCTGATGGCTACTGGACTGATGCCCGCGTCCATACGCACAGCCGGGTCAGCGGCGTACTTACTGTCGACAATCCAGCACCGTGGACGTGGACGAGGAATCCTCCTGTTCTATGGCGGAGCCCCGACCTGAAGTCTCTTCCAGCTCCTGTCCTACCCACTTGGGAGTCCGCACGGCTGCTCGACGCGCGGGTAGAACGACGTCCAGCCGCACAGCCTCCCCACACTGCGCTTGGGCTGCCAGCTCAGTGGCCGGTCGGCGACGCCTTCCCTCGACGCTGACCGTCACGACGCCCTTGTTTCCTCGCCAGGAGCCGAGCGAGGAGGTGGCCAGAATCGCGGTGCGAGTTGCCTGGGCAAGGGCGCTTGAGGTGCCGAGGGAAAGGCCGGTGCAGCTCCAGTGAATGATCACGCGGTTAGTCGGGGCGGTATCGCCGTGCCAGTGGGCTCTTCGTGTGCGGTGAACCAGTCGTTGCGGGCTTCTTCGAGCATCGGTACGAGTTCCGTCTCGAGGCGGTCGGCTTGTGCCCGGAGCCGGGCGGCGAGGTCGGTGAGGTCTTCGGGCGTGAGGTTGCTCAGCCAGAAGTCCTCCACCACCCGGACGTCGGCGTACGGTGCCCGCTCCTTGGGGTTCTCGCTGTAGGGGTAGCAGGTGATGTGTCCGTCGAAGAGGCTCTCTTCGGTCCCGCCGGCCTGTCCGTCGACCCCGGTGCGTGCGGGGTGGTGGACGCGCATCCGCTGCCCGGCGAATGGCCGGCGGTGCGCGAGGTCGATCAGTGTGACGGACAGCCGTTCCAGCGGGACGTTCGTGTCGCTGGGGTCCTCGTCGGCCCACGGCGGTAGGTATCCGGTGAGCGTGAAGCCGCCCGTGGTGCTGATGGACCACGTACGGCCCGGCGAGGCGGCGGCGGATTGGATGGGCGGTGCGGCGACGGCCGCGCTCTGGGCCAGGGAAGTTGCCGTCAAGACACGCTCGCTTTCGCCGACGCCGAGAATTCCACCGGCGTATCGGTGAGCTGATAGGTGTGGGCGCCCGGGTGGGACGCGAATTCGCAGCAGGCTTCCTGCGATTCGGGGTCGACGAAGGAGCAGTCCGGTCGGACGTCCAGCGCCGCGACCGGCTTGCCGTCCGCCCAACGGGCCCAGACGGCTCCGGTGTCCACACCCGCCAGGTCAAGGACGAGGGCGAAGTGGTCGCCGTCGTCGTGGATTTGGAGGTGGCACCGTAAGTTCCGCTCGACGTCCGTCTCGTCCGCCGACCCGTACGGGGTCGCGGCGCGCAGCGTCTGCTGGAGGAGATGTTCGGGGAGCCGGGCGGTCCGGCCGCAGACCGGGAACAGGATCTTCGCGTTCTTCATCGCGCGTTGCTTTCTGCGTGGATGCGGAAGAAAGGTGGACATGCCCGTGCCGTCACCGGCACGCCGGGGCGGTGCGCAAGGTGCACCACGTGGTCGTGCCGTCGGGGCTCACTCCCCAGTCGTCGGCTATCGCGGCGACGAGGAACAGGCCGCGGCCGGTCTCGCTCTCCTCGTCGACGACGCTCAGCCGCGGGCGGCGGCCGGACCCGTCGTTCACCGCGATCAGCACCCCCTGGAGGGTGATCACGAGGCGGAACCCGATCTCGCCGTCCTCGCCGTACCGCAGCGCATTGGTGATCAGCTCACTCACCAGCAACTGGACGTCGTCCATGACTGGGTCCAGGCCCCAGGCACGCAACTTGGCGGCGCTGATACGACGAAGCCGCCCCACCCACTGGCCGTCCACGTCCCGTTCAAGGGTGCCGTCGATGTTGGCGGCACCGGAGACCCGTATCGCGAACTCGTCGCAGACGGGCTCGGCGGGCGTCGGCACGGGGGCCGTAGGCGTGGCATCCGTCGCAGCGTGCGCGGCGCAAGCCATGGGACCGGCTCCTCTCGACGGGCGCGGAGGAGACGCGACGTCTTCACAGCCGGGATCCGGGTACGCATCGGCGACGGTTGTGCTCGCCGGATGCAGGCCGGCGGCAGCCGAGAAGAGGTCCCGGCGGCGTTCGCGGTCGGCGGTGGTGCGCCGTGGCCGGGTCATGACGCGGCCTCCTGGCCGCCGGAGTGCAGCAACGCCACCAGTTCACCGCAGAGCGCCTCGGCTTCTTCGGCAGTGAGCACCAGCACCGTCGCGGTGGCGGCGACACGCTTGCCGATTCGGCGGAGACAGACGGGGACGGCGACGCGGCCGGCCTGGGTCAGCTCGGCCGCGCCCGGGGCGCGTTCGATGCGCCAGGCTCGTAACGTCCCGCTCAGTGGTAAGTGACGTCTGGTCATGTCACTCACCGTAGGAGCACGGTTGCGGAGTGACCCTGAGAAAAAATCAGGGCTGACCGGCGGTCAGGGCGTACAGATCTCTACGCGGTCATCCCGATGTGGTGCGCCACGTCCCTCAAATCCTGCCGCCACATGGGCTTTTCCCGCTTGAGCAGGTCCGCGACCGCCTCCCGGACCAGCGGCGAGAAACCCACCTCTTCGGGGGACTGGCTGGTGATTCGCTTGAGCATGTAGACGGTGGCGAAGTCGTCACGCTGGATGCGGTTGCAGTTCATGACCTCGATCAAGTACCTGGTGCGCCGCTCAAGCGGCAGCTCGGGGTTGTCCTCCACGCTGTCGGCCACGCGCAGCGCCTCCACCGTGTCGCCTTCCTCAGCCCGCAGGTGCACGGCGTGCATGGCCACGTTCGTCGGCCCGAAGCTGGTGTGCCAGTCGTTGCGGTCGTGCCCGAGTCGAGCGGCGACCCGCTCGGCACCGTGGTACAGATCCCACGCCACCGGGCCCTGGTGATCGCGTACGGCGGCCACGGCCGCCGACAGGTGAAGCGCTCCGTACGCCGACAGATACTCGGCCGAAGCACCTTCGCCCGGCCGGCAGTTGGCGATGGTTTCCCGCGCCAGGGCCACGCTGTCGGCCACATTTCCCGAAGCGGTAAGTACGCACGCCAGGCTCCATGTGGCCGCCGCGAGTAGCGCCGGGTCTCCGACCTGGTCGGCCAGGGCCACGCCCCGGTCTGCCGCTACGCGAGCCTGAACCGGCTCGCCGACGCGCCGCAGCCAGACCTGCGCCATGCCGTACACGGAGATCAGCAGCGCCACCGCCTGCCGTTCCTCTTCCTCGCCCTCCGCATCGCGCACGGCCGCGTAGCCCTGCCGCAGAAGGTCCGGCAGCCGGCCGCCGATGTCGGCATACCGGTCCCGGGTCTGCGTCTCGTACACGCGCCACGCGTCGTCTACAGCAACCCGGTAGTCGTCCACAGGCAGCTCGCCGACCCCGGACGGCAGCAAGGACGAGGGCATGGACAGGACCCGGCGGATCGCGGGCACGGCGTCGTGCTCGGACGGCGACCCCGATACGGCACCCGTCAGGACGCCGCCGGTCAGGTCGGTGAGGTCGCGGACGTGCAGCACCCGCGCGAGATCGATCAGCACCGAAAGGCGGTCGATGGGCAGCATGCCCTTCTCGACCTTGTAGGCCCAGTTCTCCGTCTTGCCGACGAGCTCGGCCATGGCCTTCTGCGACAGGCCCCGGCGCTCGCGGTAGTACCGGATGCGAGCACCGATACCGAAGTCCTGCTCGACAGTCATGGACCGACGTCCCCTCGCCCGTGCGGCAGTTGCTGCGCCTTCCCTCGCCAGCGTACGACTTCGGCCGGGACGGCGAGGAGGATCGGCCGACGGCTACCATCCGAGCTACAGCGTGCCCGCGTCCTTCGGGGCGAGTGACATCGATGGAGCCAGCAATGACCTACCGCGGCCTGATCCTCGACTTCGGCGGAGTCCTCACCATCCGGATGCGGCTCAACGGCGAAGCCTTCGAACGCAGCGAAGGTCTCGCCCCCGGCACCTACACCCGAGCCCTGAACGAACACCCCGACGGCGTCGCGATCTACAAGGCGCTGGAAGTCGGCGAGGCCACCCAGGAACAGTGGAACCAGGTCATCGGCGGCATCCTCGGCATCGACCCCACCGACCTCATGCGCCGCGCCCTGGCCAACCTCCACCTCGAACCCCGCATGGTCGACGCTGCCCGCCGCGCCCGCGCCGCCGGCATCAAAGTTGCCATGCTCTCCAACAGCTTCGGCCTGACCCCCTTCAACCCCTACGAAGCCCTGGGTATGTGGGAGGGGGAATGGGACGCGATCGTCCTGTCCGAACAACTCGGCGTACGCAAACCCGACCCCAGCATCTACCTCCACACCCTCGAGCTGCTGCAACTGCAGGGCGAGGAGTGCGTGTTCGTGGACGACCACGCGGTCAATCTGCCGCCGGCCGCTGCCTTGGGGATCCATACGATCCACCACACGGACGCCGCTGAGACAGTGATGCAGTTGGACGCGCTCCTGGACTATGCCGCGCCAGCGACGTGATCACACGGAAGTCCCAATTCTTTCCATTTACGCTTCGGTCAGCGTCGCGGAATCAACCCAACGCGCGATCATGCTCAGGGCGCCAAGCTGCTCAAGAGCTTCCTGCTCAGACAACTCGGGCAGTCCGTCCTCGTGACTATTGGGATTGCGGACTGCGCCGAAGAAGCCCACAGCAAATGACATCGCACCACGATGCACGCTCCTGTAGGTGTCACTACCGTCGTCAGGAACTAACCTCAGCCGCGGCTGGCCTTGCTTAGCGGGATCCATGGAAAACGCACTCTGGAAAAGCGCAGCTTCGCTGACGTCACGGCGTCCGACCTTGTTTTGTGTCTCAGCGTTGACCTTTCGTGCAGCTGCGGTGACCGCCTCGCGGTAATGCCCACTGGCCCATAGGGCGCGGGCCCCGTCCCAGACCCATGTGTGAAACTGATCGGCGGTGAGCGTGGGCGCGTCAGGCGTCAGCCGAACTGCCCACTCGTCCCGGTCGGCCAGGATGCCGAGGCCACGCTGTACATCGCTGCGAGCCATGGCCGAGCCGGCCATCTGATCGACGTCGATGCCTTCAGCAAGCGCCGGATCGAGCACGCGCAAGATTTGCTTGATAGTTGGTTCCGCCCGGTGCAGTTGCGCGTACAGGACTTCATTGCCGATGTACGACCCCGGTGTCTCGCTACGCTCGTACCGCAGCGCCAGATCGTCGAACGCTTCCAACTGCTGGCGCATCCACTCCAGATCCACGTCGACATCCTAATGCGCCGTGTCGGCACTCAACTGTCGGTCGGAGGCATGCCGTTCAGTCACTTGGTCGAGCAACTTCCACGTATCCGGATCCCCAGCCGTCGAGCGAACCCAACATCCGGGCGCGCACCCGTCGGTCTCGCCCTCTCCCACCGGCCCAGTAGTGATACGCCTACGATGTGGCCTGCGCCACGCCGCCCACTTGCTCGCCGTGGTAGCTCCTGAGGGGGAGGGATAAGCGTGGAACTAGACGTGTTGCTGAACTCGTTGGACCGAGCCGCGGCCAACCTCGCCAAGCTGAAGAGGGTCTGGGAGCGGGCCGAACCGTTCATCCCGGACAGGCCAGCAGCAGGCTCACACCCTGAGTACGACGACTTGCGCCGAGCGTGGGACGACCTTCTCCCTGGGCTGCCGAAGATCGATGGTTGGACCATCACCGATCAACTTCCCGACATTGATGAACTTGGTCAGTCATTTCTTGCCTACGCCGACATCGGCGAACTCCCCATCGCCGTCCACGCGGCAGCAGAGCAGCCGGGGAAGGATGTCGCCGAGTACCAGTACAGGCTGAACAGGGCCCGCCGACGCGCCGCTCGCGGGCGCCTTGAGCAGCTCATAGCGATCGTGGACGGGGCGCTACTCGCGCTACTCAACGGGGTACCGCCGAGTTCACTCGCCAGGGTTGAGGGTCCTGAGGTCGAGCAAGTGACCGCTGCCGTGGGTGAGATCGAGCGGTTGATGGGCGATACAGCCGAACGTCGTGGACGCTGGAGCGATCTACACCGGCACCTGCGCTTCGGCCAGGGGCAGGACTGGCGCGACATCGCCGAGATGGACTGGCCCAGCGTCCTTGCCGACATCGAAGCGAGCACACTGGCCGACACCGACCCGCTGCCCGTTCCAGACATGGATCTCGGCCAAGCCGCCGCCGGCCAGCTCACCGGTAGCGCAACGATCGCCCTGCCTTGGAAGAGCCTCAATGACGACGGCTTCGAGAGACTGCTTTATGACCTTCTCCGAAACGTCACCGAATACCAGAACGTCCAGTGGCTGATGCAGACCCGCGCCCCCGACCGCGGCCGAGACCTTTCCCTCGAACGAATCCTCCGCGACAGCACCGGCGGTGTGCGCACCGAGCGAGTCATCGTCCAGGCCAAACACTGGCTAAGCCGCTCGGTAGGGCCCACGGCAGTCGCAGACACAGTCGCGCAGGTCAGGCTTTGGGAGCCGCCAGTCGTACGCGGCCTGATCATCGCAACAAGCGGGCGCTTCAGCGCGGACGCCGTCGCCTGGGCTGAACGCCACAACGAGGCCGGCACCGCGCCGTACATCGACCTGTGGCCGGACAGCAAGCTCGAGACCTTGCTCGCCCAGAAGCCACATCTAGCGGCAGCCCACGGCCTCCGCTGAAAGCGGATCACTACTTCCAGCGGTTCAGCACGCGCGGACGCAACCCACGCTGCTCTGCACGGCGAACGTAACTGGCTCAACAGGGCGATGTGGTGCCCTTCAAAGGACAAACGCTGATGCAACTGGAGGATCTAGCCTCCTTCTTCCCCTGCCACGGGAATCCAGCACCGCGTATGAACGGAGGGCCAGGTGGCCGCGCTGGGCAAGCCCTACGTCCTGTCAGTGGTCGACCGTAGGCTCGTCGATGACCAAGATGATGTCAGGGAGGGCTGCTATGGCGACCGTGCGCGCGTGCTCTAGATGCGGTCGCAATGAGTGCGCCAACCGTATGGGAAAGCCTGGCCATTGTCATGAGTGCATTGATGAGCGATTCAGACGCGTCGGCGTCCGACCTCTCGACCATTACGAGTCCCCAACAGCCCTGCGCAAGTACCAATGCCTGACGTGCGGGCAGATAGGGTCCGTGGCCTACAATAGAATTCGCAATTCCAAATATCCGGCCTGCGAGTCGTGTTCCACGAAGGAAATCTACGAAGCCCGCCTGAGAAACGAACCAGAAGGCTGGCCGATAACAAAACAGGAGGCTCTAAGGGTGCTGTGCGATGCCGGCTACGAAATCCTAGGAGTAGTCGGCAAAACAGAAGGAGAGGGAGCGGCTGAGGCCGTCCTCACGAACGTTTGGGAAATTATAGATGTGCGCTGCAATACCTGTGGCAAGGAGTCTCGGCGGAGCGTCGTTCACGTACTGGCCAGTTCATGGCGCGGCGGGGAACACTGCCCTCATCTGGACATGGAGGCCACCATACGCGAGCATACCGAATTCTTCGCCGCCCATGGCCTAGCGAGAAACTTCAACGGCTACGCGAAGCTCACACAGCCCGTCCCAGCCATCTGCCTGGTCTGCGGGACGGAGCGGAGGGTATCCCTGTCGACGCTCGCCCAAAAAAAGCAACCATGCCTAAAGTGCGCCGATACAGTCGATCCCGATCTCCCCCACCTCGTGTACCTCATCCACTTCTCCGAGCTTGAGCTGATCAAGGTGGGGATCACCAACACCGAAGGACGTGACTATAGCAGGATCAAAGCGCACCTAGCTCAGGGAGGTGCCTTGATCGACACAGTAACCGTTCCCAACCGCGAGGCTGCCTTTACCGTCGAGCGGCATGTTCTGAATAAAATGTCCGGCTACCGGCAAGGAGCTACCGCCAGACATCTCCCGCAGGGCGGTTGGACCGAAACCTGGCACGACTCTGCGCCGGAAGTTGACCTGACTGCGATCGTTCGCTTGCTAGACCAGAGGAACGCTCCGGGGTTCGACCGCTTGCAGCGATTGGAGATGTACTTCGAAGGTGAACCGATCACCGTCGATGAAGCCGCAGGCTTCGTGACCGTCCAGGAGGTGCCCGTGGGCGACGAAACTGTCCATGTCGTCGAACTAACGGCAACTCGCGAAGAGATTCTCCAGGAAGTACGACGCCAGCGGATGGGCCGCCGAACCGGTGATAGAGCGCCGTCCAGGAACTGAGAAATGACCGTCCACGGCTGCCGGCACGGGGAGTCCAGTCACCCACCGAACCACTCGACCAGTAGTCACGTAGGTCAGAACTTTCACCAAAGAAGCTGTTCCCACCAGCTCAGCTGTGCAGTAGGTCGGTACGTCAAGCCGACAATACGGTTGCCCAGTTGCGCGCCCGCACCACATCCGAACCACGCGCAGCGGTACGGTGCGGTCAACCGCGGTCACCAAGGGCACTGTTCTCGTGGGTACTTCAGAGCGGTACGTGTCACTGACCAGTACGGATGCCGCCAAGGACCCTGTGATTCCCAAGCTCAGAGCGCGGGTTCGATTCCCGTCATCCGCTCCATTACTAAAGCCCCGGGTCGAAGACCCGGGGCTTTTTTTGTCAAGACCGATTCTGGGAACGCGCGGTCAAGGACGACCGATGGTAGATATTCAAGGCCGGCTTCGATAGTGCGCTAGACGCGAGGCGTCCCATTCCATAATCTCAAGAATGTCATCGAGATATCCACCGGTTTCGTAACTGTGCTCCCTCAAAAACTCCTGATACAGCAACAAAAGACCATCGCGAATAGTCTCAAAGCAGCGCCAATAGTAGCCCGACTCGATCGAATCGCCATCTTCCTCTCCGGCAGCAAACCCGAGAACAGCCCATGTGGCTTCTTCCACTTGGGCCGGCGGCAGCCCGTCGGCGAACATCGCCATGACAACCGTGCACACCGCAGGCGCAGGGGGCATCAGGATCGACTGGATGAACACATGCCCGTCCAAAGCGCGCAGCACACCCGGGTTCCCGTCGATCGCGGATTCCAGCAGCGCGATCAGATGTACCGCCGATTCTCCGCAACCACACTCCACCGCATCCCAGTCCTGCCGACCTAGTTCTCTTCGCGCAAGGCTCAATTAATTCAGCTCCTCGAACTAGGATGGGAGCAAGCCGTACTGGAGCACCCGACTTACTTTCCTGTTTACTTTACTATTTACTCAAGGCCACATCACCATACTCCACCCGGCTCGCCCTCGACACCCGGACCGAAGGCACTGGGTGGATAATCAAGTTGACACTTTATGCAGACGCTCTTCGCAGCCGGCTCATATTCTCTGGGATCCGACCCTGTCACAGCCTTCGTTGTGTAGGCGATGCCAAGACGCACCTTCGTCCAGTCCCCGCCCAGTGCGCGGACCACATTCCCTTCTGCGCAATAGGTGGCTTCGCAGCCCAAGACATCCGGACCGGACGAGGCAACTGCCATCTCGCCAGTCTCGGTGTGATAACCCGAGACATACGATCGAGTGGCGAGTTTCGAGACGCGGTTGTCGACGGCCGCGGAACGGGCGAGATTATCACCTCGGTCGGTTCGCTCGGCCGGTGACCAGTCTGCGGGGGCTGCTTCCTTGTGCAGGTACGCGGGACGAGACTTCGCGCCGCGCGGTCCCCGTGAGGTGGTTCCGCGTGGGCTGGGCTTTTCAGTGCCCGTAGCCGGATCGCTCGGCTCGGCTACGGCCCTGTTCTGGGCGGGGTCCGCTTCCCAGTTGTCGGCGGGGGCCGGGTGGCCATCACCAGCTGCGTCCTCGAAGGCCTTCGTGCCGGCCGTGGGCGTTTTGGCCTTGCCGCCGTCGGTCTCCGCGGACTTGGCCGCGCCTGAATCCTCGCCGGAGTCCTCGCTGGTGGGGTCGCCTCCCACACCGGGGCCGCAGTCGCCCATGAGGGCGGCACATGAGGAAACGACCGCTGCGGTTCCGGCCTCAGCACAAGCTGGTCCAGCAACACCGAGAGACTCCCCGGTACAAACCCCGACAGCCGTCACTGCGACAACTGCGACCGTGGCCACGGCCACGTATGGTGCGGCCTTCTCAACGACGTGGCCTGCACAGCTCCAGAAGCTGTGGCAACCGCCACCACCGCTCTTCTTGCCAGTACTCGAAGTGCTCCCGCTGGAGGAGGTGGAGGTGCTACCCGCGTCAGGATTGCCGGGGGGCGGGCCGCAATCGATGGCGCACGTGTTCATCGACGGGTCGTTGTACCAGTCGTCGTATCCGGTGGGGTCGGAACCACTGGCCGGGTTGTCGGCGGCGTAGGCGTAGCCGCCCATCTGGTTGGGGTCGCCCGCCTGGAAGAGCGGGTCCGCTGTCAGGAAACGGCCCTGAGCGGAGTCGTAGTTGCGGGCGCCGAGCAGGTCGAGTCCGGTGGCCGCGTCCGTGGGTTGTCCCAGGAAACCGCGATTCTCGTCCGGAGCCACCCAGGTCGTCGGCTTGGCGCCGCGCGGATTGCCGTAGGGGTCGTAGAAACGGCGGGTGACCGCCAGTGTGGTGGCGTCGACGGCGGTGGTGGCGGTGCCCTGAACGGTGGCGACCTGGTAGGTGACCGTGCCGGTGCTGGAACGGGTGACGGTGGTGCCGTCGGGTCCGGTGATGTTGCGCAGGCCGGTCAGTGTGCTGTTGGCGACGTTCAGGGTGATCTGCTCGGTGCCACCGAAGAGGTAGAGGACCCGGGTGGTGTCGGTGCTGTCGACTGCCGCGGTCTGCTCCAGCAGGCTGCCGTCAGCGTCGTAGAGGTACTTGCTCGTGTTGGTGTGTGCTCCGTTACCGGTGGCTACGCTCGCGGTACGACCCTCGGCGTCATAGGTGAAGGTCTGCGTCTGGCCGGCGGACACGGCTCCGACCGCGGCGTTGGTCCAGGTCTGTCCACTGCTTCCGCAGGCCGCCAGCGTCAGCTGGGTGGCGTTGGTGGCACTGGCCGCCGGGTCGGTGAGGCACATCGTGGTGGCAGCTGCGCTGACAACCGTGTTGGCACTGGTGATCTTCCACTTCTGGGTGACATCTGCAGAGCAGCTGTCGATGACGATCTTTGTGCCCGACGTGGTGGCGTTACCGGTGGTGTCCAGGCACAGACCCATCACCCGGATGGTGCCGTCGGTGCCGACCGACAACTTCTGGGCGTTGGCGGTACCGCAGGTGTTGATCTGTACCTTGGCGCCGGGCGTGGTGGAGGACGCGGCGTCCTCGACGCATTTCCTGCCGCCGCCGCTCAGAGCGAATCCGCTGATCAGCGGTCCGGTCGAGGCCACCTTGCGATTGGTCGTGTCGCCCGCGTTGACACCGCCGTGCGTCGGGTCGGTGTACGCGGGCGTCGAGGTCGCGGTGCCGGTGGTCGGGTTTGTCGTAGTGGTGGCGCCCGCCTGGTCGGGCAATGCCACGCTGGTCGTGCCGTTGGCGCCGGTGTAGGAGGTGGCTTGAGTGGAGTCGCCGGCTGCGTTGCCGGTGGAGTCGTGGTCGACCATGCCCGTACGGTCGCCGAGCAGGTCGTAGCTGTAGCTCTGCCAGTACGGTGCCGGGCCGCCGACGGTCGTCGTCTTGACGGGTGTGGTGGTACTCGTCTGCACGGAAGCGGTATTGCAGCGGCCGACGCTGCCGACCGGGGCGCTGCTCGGGTTCGTGATTCCCGCGGTGTCGGTCCAAGCAGCGGTCAGCCGCTGGAACGAGTCGTAGCTGAAGCACTGGGTGTCGTGCGTGGTGTTGTTCTGCAGGTCGTCGGCAGCGGTGAGCTGACCCGACTGGTCGTAGCGGTAGTTGACGACATCAAGGGCGGTGACTGAGGTCTGCACCATCGTTGATGTCTGTGTGGTGCGGCCGGTGGTGACGTCGTACTGGGCAAAGGTCGCCAATTCCTTGCCGGTGGGGCCGTAGTTGGTCTGCAGCACTCGCCCGAACGGGTCGTGGACCGCGGTGTCGAGGTAGGACGGCGTGTTGGAACTGCTGATGAACCCGCCGATGCCGTCGAGGTTTCCCTGCTGCGTATATCCGAAGTCGATGTCCTCGGCCGGGAGCTTGCCGTCTGCCTGGTATTTAACGGTCGACAGCAGACCGACGGTCGGCGTGTACGCGTTGGTGGTGCTGTACGTGACAGTGCCGCTCGCGGGAGGCTGGCTCTGCCCGGCGGCGGCAAACCCGTCCGCGGCGGGCACGGTCACCGTGGAACCTGACGGCTGATAGGCGGCGTTGTAGCCGGTCACAGCCTGGGTGTACGCCTTGCTCGTCGTCCCCGTGGCACCGTTGAGGTAGCGGGTAGCGGAGGTCGGGTACCCCTTGGCCAGCGTGTCGTAGACCCAGGACGCCTGTTCCTTCGTGGCGTCGGGCGTGGCCGACCAGGCGCCGCTGTACTCGGCTGTGACGCGGTTGTCCCAGTCGTAGCTGTACGACATGACCTGGCCGCGGGAATCCGTGCTTTGCAACAGATTTCCGGCGATGTCGTATTTGTCGAGACTGCTCTGCCCGACGTTGGGGTCGGTCCGGGTCGTCGGGCGGCCAAGGAAGTCGTATCCGTAGGACCAGGTGTTGCCGGCGGTGTCCTTGACGGACTCGACCTGGCCGTCGGGGGTGTAGGTGTAGCGGGTGGTGGCGTCGGCAGCCCGGACGGCGTCCGCGGTTCCCTGGTGCCAGAGCGTGCCGCCTGCGCTGGAGACGACGGCCGCAGTGGAGTCGTTGCGCACCTGGAAGGTTGCGCCAGTGGTGGCGGTGAGACCGGTGGTCCACTTGGACGTGCCCGCCGTGGTGCGGACGACGAGGTTTCCGTCAGTGCCGAACTGAGCGAAGGCGCCGGGGTTGCCGCTCGTGCCGCTGGACCAGATGGTCGTCCCGGTGGCCAATGCGCTGAGGACCAGGTTTCCGTCCGCCTGCATCGTCAGCCGTACGCTGTCGGAGGTGAGCGAGGTGCCGGACGGGATGGTCTGGCCGGCGGCGAGAGTGACGGTCGCACCGGTGTTCTTCACCACGTTGCTGGTGATCTGCCCCAGCGCGTTGGTGAAGCTGGCTGTGGTGCGGCCGCCCACGGGTGCGGTGGTGTCGGTCTCGTCGGCACCGCGATAGGCGGTGGTGGTGTGCCACTGCTGGACGGCCTGGTGCCACAGCGTGCTGGTGACCGCGCGGCCTTCGCCGTCGTATTCGGTGGTGGTCTCCGAAGGGACTTCGTTCTCGTTGGCGGCCCACAGTGTGGTGCCGGGGACCGCGGTGGGTTCGGAGTACGGGGCGTACGACACCGTCGGCCAGCCGTGGGAGTCGTAGAAGGTGTCGGAGATGATCCGGCCGGAGTTGCTGTCTCCGGCAGCGGTGCTCTGCGTCTGGCGGGACTGGAGCATCCCGTCGTAGATCGCGATGGACGTTGCGTAGGTGCCGTCCTCGCGCAGCGTTTTCGTGGTCACCGTGGACGGGGCACCCGGAGAGGTGATCGTGCCCCCCGGGGCGGCCACCGCGCCCGGGTTGATCGAGTAGGCGAACGTCATGTCCGCGCTCTGTCCGCCGTCCTTGTCACGGCCTGGTAGCCAGACCGCAGTGCGTCGGCCAAGTGCGTCGTAACTGATGTCCGTGACGCGGTTGTTGGCGTCGATGTCCTCGGTCGGCACACCGCGCAGCGGATCGAGTGTGGAGACCTCCTTCCACCGTTGCGCGTTGTAGGTGGTGATGCCGACGGCGTTGGTGTTTCCGCCTGCGGAGGTCCAGGCCGGTGTGAAGTCGGTATGAGTGTCCTGGCCGGTGATGTCGAGCGCATCGACGGCGCGGCCGGCGCCGTCGTACACCGTCGCCATGTCCGTCTGCCAGTTCTCGGTACTGCCGTTGTATCCGGTGGAACTACGCACGGCCGAGATCCGGCCGACAGCCGAGGTGCCGCTCTGGTCGAGCTGACCGAAGGTCCCCAGGTTCGTCAGGGTGCCGTCGCCGTCGTAGTAGATCTTCCTGTCCGACAGCAGCGTGGACGCGTCGGCCGCGGTGCCGCACGGACCACTGACCACCGTGACCTGGTCCGGATAGGACGTCGTCGCGGTGTTGGACGCCGCGGCCGCCGCGTAGGTGGTGGTGGCGCACTTCTCCTGCGCCGGCACCGAGACATCCCCGTGGGTATCGACAGTCCACAGCCTGCCCTGGCTGTCGTTGGTGGTGTCAGTCTCGGTGTGGCGCCAGGTCCCGTCGGCCAGCAGGGAATATCCGCTACTGCGGACGGTCTTGGCCCGGTAGGCGATCAGGTCGGGGAGAGTGGAACGCACCGGCTGGGACTCCCCCGGATTGGCCTCCTGGGTCCACCCGGTCCACGACGACTGCGTGACGCTCGCAGTAGTGGTGGAGGTGAAGGGACCGTTCACCGTCTCGGCGGAGATACTGCCGCCGGCGGACGTATAGGTGTCGGTCTCCAGGGCAGTGCCGGCCAGTTGGTCGGAGTCGGTGACGGTCTCCACAGAGGAAGTGCCCACCGTGGCGTTCAACGACACCGAGCGGCGAGTGCCGTCCGCCTTGTAATCGCCGTTCATCCCCTGGAAGTACGTGGTAGCCGTTCTGGTCACCGGCTCGGGTGCGACGCCGGTCTCAACAGTGACCTGGTGGAAGCCGCGGAACTGGTCCCACGTCCGGTACTGGTCGTCGGTGAGTGCCGAGTCGTCGCGGTGCCAAGCAGGACCGCTGTAGCTGTACGTGGAGACCTGTGCCTCCGAGCCCGCGAGGATCTTCTGGGAGTCCGGTCGGTACTGAGCGGCGATCGTCAGGTCCGAACCCGTCACCTGGTGCACGGTGATCTTGTTGAACCAGTCCGCGATGGGCTTCGAGGCCCCTGGCACCGTCCAGTAGGCGGGGTAACAGGAGTTTGTGTTGACGTCGGCCGCGGAGATCGACAGCGTCTTGCCCGCGCATGGGTCGAAGTTGTATTCGACCGAGATCGACTCACCCGTCTCCGTCTGGATCGACGAGATGCGGGGGTGGTAGAGCGGCGGAGCTGACGGCGAGGAGTCGTTGACCCGGTTGTCGATCTCCTTGCCGGTGAAGGAGAGCTGATTCAGCGAGATGTCGCTGTTGCCGTTGCCGTAGGTGCCCTTGCCGGTGTGCCGGATGGACTGGAGCCACATCACAGCCTGCAGCGAGCCCGCGTCTGCCGGGTCGACGGTGGTCCCGGTGACCGGATCCACCGTGCCACCGGCATCGGAGTAGACCTGGCCGAGTTGGTAGCCGTCGACGGCCACAAGCTTGTCGGTGGAGCTGTCCTTGACATGGACCTTGGTGGTGATGCTGTCCAGCCGGGTGGTGGAGAAGAACGTCGGTGACGAAGTGATGCACACGTTCGTGGGGACTGTGGTGGAGCCGGTCGGCAGATGAGTGCTGTCGCTCGAGTCGCAGTGCAGGTCCCATGGCACGTCCGGCCAGTGCGGAGCGGTGGAATCATTGAGATTGCCGGCCGAGCAGTCGGTGAAAGTGGATGTCGTCTGGCAGCGCTGCCGCGCGTCGAAGTCCACCTGTGCCGCGGGGGTCCGACCGGCTCGCTCATCGGCCAGCGTGTAACCGTAGGAAATGGCGGTCAGTGAGCCGCCGCGGGTGTACGGCACCAGAGTGCCGTCCTTGTCGGGGGCGGCTTGGCCACCGCCGAGGTCGTAGTAGTTGGTTTCGGCCGAGTAGTCGTACCGCTGCACGAACCCGCTGGGCGTGACGACGAAGTCCAGGTTCCAGCGCCAGCCTTCCGGCTTGTCGCAGCGGGATGCCTTGCCCTTGGCGGAGTCGTAGCAGGGGTCGCCCGAGACGGGGTGGAGGACGGGCAGGCCCCAGGCCGAGTCGGTGGAGTCGTCGGCCGGCGTTCCGGACTGCATGGCCCCTGAGGTGCCTGCCGCGGTCGGTGAGTGGTCGGCGCCGAAGTAGGCGGCGGTGCCATCGGTCGTCAGGACGCGGAAGTAGGCGCCGTCGTTGAGCCCGTTGGCCGCCCCGGACAGTTCTTGGACGACGGTGCCGTCGTCGCCCTGCAGCTTCCATGCCTTCAGCTCACCGGACACGCCGGGATCGAGCGAGGTGGGGACGAGCGTTCCGGAATGCGACCCGAAAGCCAGCGTTGCGTTGTCCCCCTCCCAGCAACTGTCTCCCGAGCCTTTGAGGATCTTGTTGCCGTCACTGTCCAGCAGAGAGCCGCAGCCTCGATAGGAACGCGTGACGTAGCCGGGCTGGTATCCCCAACCGTCTCCGATCGACGACGACTGAGAGTTGCGTGCGGAGGTCTCGCCGTCCTGGGACTGGGAGTCGTAGTCCAGGCCGACCGACGGCGCGTTGCCGCCGACCGCGGTGGGCACGTCGATCGGGTACGAGTAAGTGAACGATCCGGTGGCTGACGCCTGCCACGTACCGGAGGCGCTGAGTGACGTCGCCGTGTAGTCACCTTGCGAGCCGGAGCTGCCCGAGGTCACGGCGATGGCAGCGGTGGCCGTGCGCGGCGTGACGGAACCCTGCGCGGTCGCGGCGGCCGGTGCGACGGCTTTGAGGTCCAGGTCGGCGGTCAGCTGCTCCGCGCCCACTCGGTTGGTGAAGGCGAGGGGCGCCTGGGCGTGGCAGGCCTGGGCCTGGGGGGTGGTCAGGGCGCATGAGGGCAGGCTGACCAGCTTGAGCCGAGAGCCGAAGCCGCCGCCGTACGCCTTGGCGAGAGCGGAGTAGTCAACGACGACCTGGAACTTGGAGGACGTGCTGCTCGTGGCGTCCCGGCTGACGCCGATCAGCATGCCGTCGGCACCGGCCCGGAGCGTGCTGTCGTGGGAGGCGACCTGGACGCGGACCGAGGGGCGGCGCCGTTGCCCGTGGATCGTGTGCCCTTCCCCTCGGCGGTTGACGTTACCCATACCGGCAGCTTGCCGGCCTTCGTCGGCTTGCTCGCCGAACCGTTCAGGGTGACGGTGACGGCGCCCGCAGCGGGCCAAGACGGTGCCTTCGCCTGATAGTCACGGAGCGCGTTGCGGCTCTTGACTCCCGCAGGAACCGGGGCGGTGAGCTGATGCCCGCCGACCGCCGGAGTCTCAGGCAGCGCCTTCGGATTCCAGACGGTTCCCTTGAAGTGGTACGGCCCCACACCCTCAGCGGCAGCCATCGGCACGAGGAGGACCAGCGCCCCGACAAGTGCTGTGCCGAACGTCAGCGTCCTTGTCCAGATCCGGTTCTGCACTTGCGCATGCCAACGACGTCTGCCGCTCAAACCAACCCCCCCGGGTCTCCGCCACCTAACTGGTGATCGACCGGAGGCTATTGATGGGCGAGATGCAATTCAATAGCCTGTGCCGGCGCCGAGAAATGGCGTGCGATGAATGAATGTCCGATGCGCCCGTTCCATGGAGGGGTAAATGGGAGCAGGCGTCAGCAAATCGGACACCACATAACCTCGCGAAGCACCGAAGAAATCCGCAGATGTGGCGCACATCACAGACCTAAATGACAATTCCACCAGGGGGGACTTTACTCAATGCCGCCTGAATGCAAACGGAAAAATAGACACTCCTTTAGATTGACGCACCGTCATCTATTGGCGATAGAAACGGAATATGATGCTCCTCTCTCACTCAAGCGCCGCCGACGTCGCGCCCCCTCGGTAACCCGTCTGACCGTGCTCGCCATCGTGGCCGGGCTTTTCGCCGTCGTGCCGGCCGGTCAGGCCTCCGCTGACACGCCCTCGGACACCGACTCGATGTCGGTCGCGCAGAACCAGGCCATCGCCACTGGGGTGTCCGTACCGGTGGACGATCTGACCACCGAGATCTCCACGGTGCAGGCCGACCCCGATGGCACCTTCACCTCCACCACCAGTCTTCTGCCGGTGCGGGTGAAGAAGTACGGCGCGTGGACGCCGGTGGACGCGAGCCTGGCCGTCAACGCCGACGGAACCCTGTCGCCTCAGGCAACGCCGAACGCCGTGCGGCTGTCGGGAGGCGGCTCGGGACCACTCGTCACCCTCACCCACGCCGACGGCACCAGCATGGCTCTGACCATGCCGTTCGCGCTGCCCACGCCGAGCATCAGCGATGACACAGCTCTGTACACATCGGTTCTGCCGGGGGTCGACCTCTCGGTGTCCGTCACCGACCAGGGCGGATTCAGCGATGTCCTGATCATTCATGACGCCGCTGCCGCAGCCGATCCCCGGTTGCACCAACTGACGCTGGCGACCGACACCCAGGGTCTGGCGCTATGGGCCAACGCGTCCGGCGGCATGGACGCCACCACCAGCGACGGCACGCTCGCCTACACCAGTCCGGGGCCGCTGATGTGGGACTCCACTCCCCTGCCCGTGCCGCTCACCGAGTTCGCCGGATCCGCCGACGCCGGAGACTCCCAGGGCAGCGGCTCAGGCATCGGCGACGCCGTCTCCTCCGCCGATGGGCCGGGTTCAGGCGCACGGGTGGAAACCGTGCCGATGGCCACCAGCGCCGACGGACTGACGCTCACTCCGGACGCGTCGGTGCTCAGCGACCCGGCCACCCGGTATCCGCTGTTCATCGACCCGTACATGAACCCCGTGACGGGCACCGCCGGCCACTACGACGAGCTCTACTCGAACAGCCAATGCTCCAACGCTCCGCAGTACGACAAGCCGCAGAGCAAGGGCGAGGGCGTGGGCTACCAGCAGGAAGGGGGCACCTGCGGCAGCGGCCTGGAACGGTCGTACTACAGCATCTCAACCGGAAACCTGCACAGTTCGTTCGTGGTGTACGACGCGAAGCTGAGCATCAGCACCACGTACGCGGCCAGTTGGGACTGTTCGCGGAACCAGCCGATCACCCTCCACACCACGAACGCCATCGACGCCAACACGGATTGGCAGAACAAGCCAGGCGCCCATGACACCGAGTTCCCCCCGGTGACCACGAGCGTGCCAAGCGGTGCGAATTCCAACAGCTCGTGCAGCAACCACACCGCCACGTTCACCGTCACCGGGCTCGCCCAGAAACTGGCCGACCACGACGGAGACGGTTACGACGGGAGCGGCGGCATCTGGAGTGAGCCCAACACCTGGACCATCGGCCTCTACGGCAACGAGTCGGAGACATCGGGCAACGTCGATTATCTGCGTATGTCGGAATCGCTCACGCTCACAACGAAGTTCGACATCCCGCCCTCCATCTCGCAGAGCAGCCTGCACACCGTCCCCGCACCGGTCCAAGCGGGAGGCTCCTGCGTGACCTCCGATGACGGCTGGATAGGCGCCACCACATACTCGGAGTCCGGCAGCAACATCCAGCTCCACTCGACCGTCACCAGCCAGATCTCCGGCGGGCACATCGCCGCTCACTACGACGTCTGGGACCGCAGCGTCTCGGACTCCAGCGGCAACGGCCTCGACAAGTCCACGCCCGACACCACGTACCTGGCATCCGGCACCGACGCCTCCGTCCCGATCGGGTTCAGACTCCTGGACGGACACGAGTACGGCTGGGACGTATACGCCAAGGACGACTCCCCCCTGCACCTGGACTCTCCCATGAGCGACCGTTGCTGGTTCAAGGCGGACTTCACTCCGCCGGACACGCCCGTCGTCGCCACCAACACGTCGTTCCCACCGGTGGGGGCGGGAGCCGCCACCCCGGTGGTCTACGCCGGCCCCGGCAAGACGACCCGCTTCACGGTGGCTGATGCCGACGGCGACCCAGCGGATGACAGCTGCACCCCGCACGCCTGCCTTTCGAGCGGCATCGACCACTTCATCTGGAAACTGGACAGCCAGCCGACCGCTCAGAACGGCATCGTCGCGGCGGTGAGCAGTACCGCCTCCGACGGCACCGCTACGAGCGCCCTCACTGTCCCGATCGTCGACTGGGGTGTGCACACGCTGTACGTCGCCGGCGTCGACGCGGCCGGCAACATCTCCACCTCGCCTTCCAGCTATACGTATACCGTCCCATGGAACCCCGCCACCAAGATCACCCCCGGTGACATCTCGGGTGACGGAGTGCCCGACTTGCTCGCCACGACAAAGACCGGCGACCTGGACCTCATTCCGGGCGACACCGATCCGGCCCTGACCGCCGCACCGGCCCAGTCCGGCCCGGTCAGTGGCACACCGCCCGCCGTCACCGGCCCCGTCACCGTCTCGACCAAGGCCGACTCCCCCGACGGCAGCGGCTGGAACAACTACCTGATCGCCCACCGCGGCAACCTGCATGGCGCGGACGTCGACGACCTGTTCGCCTACAACAAGACCGGCGCGGACAAACAGCTCTATGTCATCAAGAACGACCTGGACCCGGGCAGCGACACAGCCTTCCCTCCCGTCGCCTGGTCCACCGTCGGAGGCTTCGTCGGACGACGCTTCGACGCCGTTCCCAAGGACCCCTGTGAAACCGCCCAGTTCGAGCCCGACGACTCGCGCTGCCGGAGCACCGACTACAACAGCACGGCCTGGGACATCACCCAACTCATCACGCCGGGAAACGTCTACGGCAACACCAGCGGCTACCCAGCCGTCATCACCGTGGAGCACAAGGAACTGTGGCTCTACCAGTCGGACGGCGGGTACCACCTGAAGAACCCGATCCTGCTCGGCGACGGCGACTGGACCGGCCAGACCCTCATCGCCCCCGGCACTGTCAAGGGCAATCCGGTGATGTGGTCGCGTGACAACGCGACCGGCGCGCTCTACAGCTACCCCCTGACCGTGGACCAGGGCACCGGCTTGCCGCCCCTGCTGCACCCGGACAGCCACGGCACGCTCCCACTGACGCTGCCGCCGGCGACCTATCCGATCGTGGCCTCTCCCGGCGATGTCAACAGCCCCGACGGCGCGGCGGACGGGGTGCCCGACCTCTACGCGGCCGACACCCACGGCCAGCTGATCGAGTATCCGTACATCCAGAGCGGGCAGATGATCTTTCCCCCGATCTACATCTTCGACACCCCCCGGTCCCTCGGTACGGTGACCGATACCGCCAACCACAAGTGGAGCCTCGCCGAGGGCAGCGGAGCCACCGCATCCGACACCGCCAGCGGTCTCAACGCCACTCTGAGCGGTGCCTATACGTGGGCGACCGACGGCACTCGCGGCAAGGTGATCAGCCTCAGCGGCACGACCGGCTACGGGTCGGTCGGCGGACCCGCCGTCGACAACTCGAAGAGCTTCACCGTCTCGGCATGGGCCAAACTCTCCTCTCTGACAGCCAATTCGACCATCGTCTCCCAGTCCGGCACCGCCGGGAACGCCAACGGATTCCAGCTCTACTACTCCTCGGGGGCACAGGCCTGGGCCTTCGGCCGCCATAACGACGACACCACCAGTGCCGACTACAGCACCGCGTACGGCACTCGCGCCGCCGCCGGGCAATGGACCCATCTGGTGGGCGTCTACGACGCGGCCGGCAAGCAGCTCAGCCTCTACGTCAACGGACGCCTCGCCGCCACCAAGGCGTACGGCGGCACCGTCTGGAACGCGGTCGGCCCGCTCCAGATCGGCCGACGCCTCTACCAAGGCGCCTACGGCGAATACGCCAACGCACAGATAAGCAACGTCCGCACCTACCCCAGCGCCCTGCCTCCGGCGGACGCAGCCGCAGGAGGTGACGCCCCCGCAGCCGTCCAGCTCGACTGACCCACCGGTCGACGGTGACGCGATGAGCCCGCGGATCGGTGCCGACAGAGGTCGTCGGCGCCGACCCGCGGGCCGGCGCCGCGCACCACATCGCGCCAGACGCACAGGTACGGCTCGGCCAACCACGGTCAGGCTCCGCACACCCGACAAGCAACCGCCCGCCCGCCGATAGGTCGCGACCTGCAGCTTCACCGACCGCGCGCCCCTGTGATTCCCAAGCTCAGAGCGCGGGTTCGATTCCCGTCATCCGCTCCATTAATAAAGCCCCGGGTTTACCGCCTGGGGCTTTTTCTCGTTGTCCTTCATTCCACGTCCGACCCCGGACCGCGTAGCGCGCCCTGATGAACAAGCCGCTGTTCCAGGCCGCCCATTGCATGTGCGATTCCCTCGATGAGGTCGGTGACCTCCCACATGGGCCGACCATCGCTCACTCCGAATGCCAGCAACGCCTCGTGAGCGCGCTCGACCGCGACGCGCTCCGTCGTCGGCCACTGCGTCAATTGCGCCCCAGAAGCGTGTCCGGAGGCGACGTCATGGCGGGGGCGCCGAAGTGATCCGCAGGGTGTTTTCAGTGGGATGGCGGCCAGGTGAGGGTGTAGCCGGTGGCGCGGTCGAAGGTCACTTCGACGGCCGGGGGCGGAAAGCCGAATTCGCGGGCGCTCCATTCGGCGACGGCCGCGGCGGCGGCCTCCGGCTGGTAGTCGGTCGGCATGTAGTCGAGCGTGTTGACCTCGATGACGACGAGGTCGCTCTGGTGCGAGCCCTCGATTTGCGCGGCCACCTGACGGAGGCCGAACTCAAGCTGGGTCACGTCCTCTTCGGTGGCCGCGTCGTCGAGGACGTGCAGCCACACGTGATCGGTGACCCGGCGTGCGCCGTCGGGCGGCGTCGGCGGCGTCGAGACGGCGGCGGAGAGTTCGGCGTACAGCGCCCAGGGACCGAGGATCTTGCGGTAGACGAAGGGGCTGGGACTCAACGGAACTCCAGGCTTGTCGGATGTGCTGGTCATGACTGGTCACACGGCTGGTCGCAGCTCGTCAAGGCGGTCGGCCCCTAGTCGAATGTGAGGTGGCCGAAGACGGATTTGTCGAAGAAGTGCTCGGGGCCCATGCCGGTCGGCCGGGTGATGTACTCCAGCCCGTGGTCCGTTTTCCCGGTGTCGGACATCAGGCTGTAGCGGTCGAGGAACGCCTGCGCCTCGTCGTCGGTCATCTGTGAGATGTCGACCTTCTTGAGCTTGGCGAAGTCCTTCTCGTGGATGGTAAACCGCATGAGTTCGAGATCGGCGTTCTCCGACCTCCGGAGTTTGAGCGCCAGGTACTTCTCCGCTTCGGCACGCGACCCCCAGGAGTAGACGCCCGGACCGAAGTGAGCGCGATGCATTTCCAGCGGCCAGGGCTCACCCGTGCCGCGCAGCCGCGCCGCGTCGTCGAGTCCCTGGACGGAGAAGAACTCCAGGCATTTCAGCCCCAGGGGATCGCACCATGACAGGGGATTCGGCACGTACGCGTAATGGTTGGGTCCGGGATCGAGCCCGAGCGGATCCGGGCTGAAGTAACCGCCCACTTCCGGGTCGTAGTAGCGGAAGACGTTGTAATGGAGACCCGTCTCCGCGTCGAAGTACTGGCCGGGGAAGCGCAACGGGCACTGGACACCGTCGGCGGCGTCGGGCGGGCGGACGCCGTAGAGCGTGCCGCGGGCCCGCCAGACCACATCGCCGTCCGGGTCGACCAATTCGGTCGGTGAACCGACCAGATCGGTGACGATCGCGTAGAAACGTGCGTCGATGTCGCTCTGCGGCGAGTCGGCGGTCAGAACCCGCTCGGTCTGGCAGACCGGTTGATGACTGCCGGGCAGGGCGTCCCAGGTCGTGACGGCGACCGTGCCGTCGCCAGAGCCGGAGCCGGAGCCGGAGCCGGAGGCGGTGGAGACGATCTGCTCGGCCAGCTGCATACCGTCCCAGACGAAGTCAGTCCTGCTGACGACCGTGCCGTCCTCGCCGATCCCGAGCTTCGCCGTACGGCGCCCCAGGGGGTCGTACAGATACCTCCAGCGGATCCCGTCGGGCGTGCGCACCTCGACGAGCCGGTCCTCGGCGTTCCAGAGGAACCGCCAGGCGGTCGTGGTCCCCGAGAGCGTCCTGCGCACGCGGCGGATCACCCGGCCCTGCGCGTCGTGCGCGTACGAGGTCCGGCCCGCGCGCCTGATCAGCGTGCCGTCGTACACACGGTCGCCGGTCACGGCGGAGGCTTCCGCGGCATCGTTCGGGCTGCTGTCCCCGAGCCGCCCGGTGTCCCACTGACCGACCACGACGTTGCCCAGCGCGTCGTACGCGTATCGCTCGGTCCAGCTCTCGGCGGACACCGCGGTGACCCGGCCCATCGCGTCGAGGGTGAATCCGCGTCCGCCCGCCGCGTCCGTGACGCGGATGACGTGGTCGTCCGCCCCGTATGCGTACGTACGCCGGGCGGCCGGCGTCCCTGGCCCATCCGACGAGCCCCCGCGGCTCACAGTCAGGGAGGCGAGGCGACGGTTGCTGTCCCACTCCTGCCGGATCCTCACCAGGCCGCCGTCGAGGACCCGTTCGGTCTCCACGCCGCCCACGTCGTATCCGAACGTTATGTGCCGGCCGGAGGCGCGCAGGGACGTGGGACGCATCCCCGTGTCCCACTCCCACGTGCTCACCGCGCCGCTCGGGGTGCGGCGCTCGGTCCGACGGCCGAGCCGGTCGTACGTGTTGGTCAGCGTGCGGCCGTTGACGGTCTGCCGAACCGCCCGTCCAAGGGCGTCGTGTTCGAGCAGCAGTTCCGTGTCCGCGTTGACGGCGCGAGTGAGCCGGTCGGTCGGGTCGTACTCCATGTACGTGACGCTGTCGCCGTCGTGCCACTCGACGGCGCGTCCGGCGGCATCCCTGACGTAACGCGTAGCCTCACCGGCGCCGTTGATCCGCTCGACGAGCTGGCCCGCGGCATCGTGGACGTACCGGACCGTCCGGCCGTTGAAGTCCGTTTCGCCGCGGAGTACACCGCGCGGATCGTAGTCGTAGGTCCACTGCCGGCCGGTGGCGTTTGTGACCGAGGTCAGCCGCAGTTCGGTGTCGTAGGCGAAACGCAGGGTCGTGCCGTCGGCGAGGGTCTTCGTCATCAGACGGTCGAAGGACCCGACGTCGAAGCGCGTCACAGTCCCCTGCGGATCGGTGTGCCGGACGAGATTGCCGTCGGCGTCGTGAATCCACTCTTCCGTCGTCCCGTCGGGACGCGTCCGGCCGCGAAGCTTGCCTTCCGGCGTCCAGTTGAGCGTCGATTCCGCGCCGAGGGCGTCGACGATCCCGATGATCCGGCCGAACGCGTCGTAGCTGTAGCCCGTCACCGCGCCGTCGACGTCGGTGGTGGCCGTCGGCAGGCCCGCGCCGTTCGGCGTCATCTCGCGAACGCCCCCCAGGGCGTCGGTGATCCGGACGAGCCGACCGCGCGTGTCGTAGTCGCGTCCGGTGACAGCGCCCAGCGGGTCGACCGTACGGATCAGATTGCCGCGCTCGTCGTATTCGTGGCGCCACTCGGCGCCGTCAGGCAGCGTGACCGTCTCCGGCAGCCCCAGCGGGCTGTACCTGACCGTGGTGACGGCGCCGTCGGGGCGGGTGAAGCGGGTCAGGCGGCCGGCCTCGTCGTGGGCGTAGCCGGTGCTGCGGCCCAGAGCGTCGGTGCGGGACAGCAGATTGTCCCGGCGGTCCCACGTCCGGACGGTGGCGTTGCCGAGGGGATCGGTCGTACGGACGAGCTGGCCCAGCTCGTTGAACTCGTACGTCGTGGTGTGCCCGAGCGAATCGGAGACGCGTGTGGTGCGGTTCGCGGTGTCGTAGGCGTAGTCGTAGGCGAGGACGTTTTCCGAGCCGGCCGTACGGACACAGCGGCCTTCCGTGTCGTACTCGTACCGGTACCGCGTGCCGCCGCGGTCCTCCCAGCCGGTGACACGATGATGGTCGTCGTAGCTCAGGCGGAACGGCAGAGTGGAGGAGTCGATGATCTCGGTGAGGTCGCCACGCTCGTCGTATCCATAGCGGAGCACAACCGGCCGGTCGGCGTCGCTCAGCAGCCTGAGCTCGGTTATTCGCCGGTCCTGCGTCGTCAGACCGACGCGATAGCCAGCGCTGTGCCGGATCTCGTGGGGGACGCCTTCCGCCGTGTGGAGGACATCGATGACGTTCCCATTGCGGTCCGCGACGGACGTGAGCGCGAGTTCCGCCGGGGGGCCGCCCGGCAGCGCCCGGAAGCCAAGGATCTGGCCCTGACCCGGGCGCGTGATGCGCATCTCCCCGCCCGGAACACCGTCCCAACGCAGAGGCCAGCGAGGCCCCTCGGCCGGGAAGACGTCCCAATCCGGGTTCGGAATCGGGTAATAGAGGACCATTCCGTCCTCAGATGTGTACTGCGCTCCCTGATCGTCCAGGACGAGACGCTGATCCAGGCCGGAAGCCCACGACGTGCCGAACCAACGGCCCGCACGATAGGACGACACATGGTGCCGTTCCAGCACCAGCGGAAGAACTCCGGGCAACTGCATGTCCACCGCGGACATGACCATTTCGCCGGTCGCGATGTCGATCGGATCGCCGCACCTGAAGCGCCTGAACATGCGGACTGCGGTCTCGCGCATGTCCCGCAGGGCGGCGCCGCCTTTGCGGACGCTGTTGGCGATGTTCTCCAGGGCCTTGCCGGATTTGAGGAGGGCGGGGAGTTCGCGGGCCATCTTCAACAGGCCGCCGGCGGTGGTGAGGCCCTTGAACATCGGGATGCAGTCCAGGGCCGCGAACAGCACGTCCCAGAGGCTGGCTTTGCCTTGTAGGTATTTCATGACGGTGTCGGCCAGGACGAGGACGGCGGCGGCCAGGACCAGCCAGGCCAGGGGGCCGCCGATGATCAGGACGACGATGCCCAGGACCGCGACGATCACCTTGCAGACCGCGATGATGTCGTCCCAGTGGTCCGCGACCCAGTCGACCGCCTTCTCCCACCAGTGCTTGTTCCTGATCCCCGCGTCCGACGCCTCATGCAGCGCGTGCTGCGCCGTCGAGGCCGCGTCGTCCCTGAGCTGGGCCGCGTCGGCGGCCAGTTGCTTGGCCGCGTCGAGCTTGGCCTGCGCATTGTGGACGGCGGTGGAGGCGGTGGTGTGGGCGCTGTTAGCGTCCGTGGCATTACGGGCCGCCGCCCGGACCTCCTCCGCTGACGGCGGCGGCACGTCCGGCTTCGGGTCCTCCTGGTAGGACTTCGACTTGTCCTGCGCCCGCTTCACCCACGCATCAGCGTTCGTCAACTGGCTTTGCGCGGTGTCCAGTTCCTGCCGCGCCGTGCGCCCCTGCGCCAGCGCCCGGTCCGCGTCCCCCTGCGCGGTCTCCAGCTTCGGCCAGTAATCATCCAGAGCACCCGACGCCAGACGGTAGGACCGCTCCAGCTTGTCCAGCTCACCCGGCAGATCCCCGAACTGCTGCCGGTACGCGTCACCCGACAGCCCCGCCCACTCCTGGACGACGGTGTCACCGCTCAGACCCCGCACCGACCGCAGCGCCGAGGCGACATCATCAGCGAAATCCCCCAGCTTCCGCGCGAGTTCCTTCACCTCGAACGGATCACCCGGCACCGGATCCCGGTCCAGATCCAGCACATCCCAATCCGTCGGACGCCCCGTCACCCCGCCAGCACCCCCATCGTCGGCTTCGGCGAACAGCCATTGTTCCACCCGATGTCTGTGACAGCAGAGGTACGTGAGCAACCCGCCTACGATCTGGTCCCATGCGGACCGGACCCGCAACATCTCAACCGTTCTCGCGAACAGCGATCGCCACACATCCCCTTCGCACCGAACTGGGCCATGTTCGAGATCGCTCCCTCAGAGCGCGGGTTCGATTCCCGTCATCCGCTCCATTGATAGGGCCCCAGGTCCGAATTCTGGCACGATGCGTCGGAAGCGGTCTTGTTGGAGAAGCCGGATGATCTCGGTCGCGGTGCCAGCGGCATCGAAATCTTCAAGGCCTCTTCGGCCAGCCTGTACGATCCGTTCTTCTGTCGAAGTCCTGACATTAAGAAGGGTGCTGGGCGAAGCCCATGGAGCTTGCCCGTGCAGCCATTGGACGAGTCGGGTAAGGCGTGCGGACCTCAGCGCTCCCGCTCGAGGTGACGCACCGCTCAAACTGCTCACCGACTCTCTGAGGATGAGATCGAGAGCGTTGGCCAGTCGGTGAAGGGGGAGGCCGTGCTCGCTCAACATCAGATGAAGCGCAGCATCGGGATCGACGGTACCCGTGACACCGCCGGTCCGAGGAATCGGCAACTCCGCCACGGTGCCGATCTCGATTTCGTCGCCGCCTCCGTCGAGCACCAGGTCAACACGGGAGGCTCGCTTGGGGTCATCGATTGGAACGGCAGCATAGTCTTCGATCCCGCTCTTCGAGAGCGCCAAACGGGACGTTCTCCAATCGACCACGCAGCGGCCGACTTCAAATCGGCGAGTTGCCCCTACCGGTGAGCCAAAACCAACTCATTAATGGTAATACCGATGGCGGTCGAAATACTCATCATGACAGCTCGCGCGCCCGCCTCCACGCTTTTCGTCCCGGTGACGGTGTCTTCAATGATCTCTGGAACCCCACCGAAGGAGTTCGCGGAAATGGCCGGGTGCAGCCACTTCATCCATTCTTTGACGGATTCAACTCCATATCGAATACGCGCCGCCGAGACGTCTTCCGACGATGCCATGGACAGAATTCTCAACGCCGCCGCGAGGCGCTCCTCCGGGTAATTATGCCCGTCAAGTACCCGGTCGATCTGCGAAATGGAGGAAACCTCGGCTGATGAAGCCACGAATCCCTCTCGACTTCTCAGGTCCGGCCAGCTCTCCTGGCTCGGATCGATGACGACCGTCACGTCCGTTGCCGCGTCCCACGCGTCGGTACCGACCGACACCAGGGTCGAGGACCCCGAGCTCACGGCCGGCCATGCGAAAAACGGCTGTTCCGAGCTCTCTCTGAACGTCAGATATCCGGTAGCGAGGAGCAGTCGACCGGTGAAGACCGGTCGGGGTGCGACTGGTGAAGTCCCACGCCACACTCCTACCCTCACCGGTGCGATCTGAGCACGAGTAGCGACCATGACATGCTTTTGATCACTCACCGGAGGAGAGTCCACCAATAGGTCAAACTCCGGATCCTCGCCTGACCCAATCACCAGAAGGCCATGATTCAGGACCACCTCGATTTCGCCGATTTTCATATTCTTCTCCCAGTCAATTCCTCCGCCTATCCACCCGAAACGTGTGAACGCGCAAGCTCCATCAACTCTTCGTAGTTCCCCTTCGGTTCGTAGATCTGGTGGTTTCTTCCGATGCGAGCCAGAACTTGCACCGCCCTGCTCTGGATTCCGCTGCACACAGAGCAATGACTGAAAACGCGGTAGCTGAAGCCGATGGGACTGACACTGACAGGCGGCTGGTGATCGCCGATCTTCACCGGACCGGCACCGGGCTGCGTATCGCCGCAGGTGTGGCAGACATCATCTTGAACTGCGTCCCGAATTTCTTGGGGCAAGGGGTCCGGTTCCGTCGTAGAAATTCCTTCGCCGCTCGCATGGGGTCCGACGGAAAGGGTATCCAATTGCTCCTGAGTGATCTCTACGTCGCAGTTGTGGACCAGGACTGATGTGGCCCCCGCCAGCACATAGTACGAGTGCAGGTTCGCGACCGTGAGGTCGTACGTCACTGCCGTCGTGTGGTAATTGCGGACCGCGGTGACGACGGCGGTGGTGCCGTCGGACTGGCGGAGGTGGGTGCCGGGGGTGAGGTGGGAGGCGTCGGTCCACTGGGAGGTGGTGACGTTCCAGAAGGGGTGGTGCCAGGTGGTGGTGAGGACGGCCACCGCCGCGGTCTTCCGGGCCGCCCCCGACGCCGACTTCGCCGCGGCCGCCGGCTTCGACGGCGCGATCGTCAGGGCCGTGAAGTCGTGGTCCGTGGTCGTTTCAGCGTCCGGCCGTATTCGTCGACGGTGCTGCTGGACATGGTGACGAACGACGGCGTGGAGCCGCTGTACGAGGCGGCGTTCTGCTTCATCGTCACGGAGCCCGCCGTCGGCGCCGTGCCGAAGGCGGTTGAACCGTCGTAGTAGGTACGGGTGTCGGAGACGGCGTCGCGCGGGAGGACGGGCGTCGTGGCGCACTTGACGGCGACGGTGGTGTTCTCGTCCGGGGCGTCGAGGATCCAGGCACTGGTGCTGTCGGCGTATGTCGTGGTGGCGCACTGGTCGTCGGCCGCCGTGGTCACGTCACCGAGGTCGTCGGTCCTGGTGACCCGGCCGTACGAGTCGTGGGTGTAGTCGGTCTCGGTCTCGCCGGTTCGGCCGTCGGAGTAGGGGGTGTAGACGCGTTCCCTGCTCTGACCGGTGAGATAGGAGTTCTGGGCGGGCAGCGTGTCGCCCAGGCTGTGGGTCGCCCGGGAGGCCGAGGTCCACGGGTCGGTGACGGTGTCGGTGATCACCTTGCCGCTGCCGGCGCCGTCGTACTGGACGGTTTCGTACGCCATGCCGGCGTACTGGTCGAGATCGGTGACCGCGGGGTCGCCGCGCGAGTCGGTGATCGTGGCCGAGCGGGTGCCCTTGTTCGGCAGGGTGTCGCCGTCCATGCCGCGGAAGTACGTGTAGTCGCTCTCGGTCACCGGGTCGGGCGCGTTGCCGGTGGTGACCTTCATGCCCTGGAAGCCGCGGAACTGGTTCCAGGTCCGCTCGTTGGCGAGCGTCAGCGGTCCGTCGTCGTAATACCAGGTCAGGGAGAGCAGAACGCCGTTGACGCCCGCGGCCTCGGCGTCGCTGCGCGGCAGCACCCGTACACCGACAGAGACCGGTGCCGCGGAGTCCGCTCGGTCGGCCGCGGACCCGGCACCGGTCGCCGCTCGCTCGCCGTTTCGGCTGTCGTGTCCGCCGGGGTCGATTCACGCGGAAGGCACCCGGCGCGCCTGGCGACGGGCCTGGGAAACCGCGCACCTCGCGCGCGGCGGCCAGACGGTACGGTCCGTCGGCGGTGCCCTCTCCACCGTGCTCGCCGGACCGGGCGCCGCTCTCATCGGCATCACCGCGGCCCTGGTTGTCCGGGGCGGACCTGCCGCACGTGAGGTGTCGGGTCCGTCGAGCCGCCGGCGGAGTCGGAGATGTCGGCTGTGTCGGAGGAGTCGGAGGGGTCGGAGGGGTCCGGGGGGGGTCACGGTGCCTGGGGGCCGCGGGCGGCGGCTTGGTCCAGGAGTTCGGGAAGGTCTTTGAGGCGGTCGAGGCCCTGGACGGCGCGGGCCGTGCGGTGATTGGCGGACAGCCGGGCCCGGTGGCGGTGGAGGAAGGCCCAGTAGCCGGTGCTGTAGGGGCAGGCGTGGTCGCCCACGCGGTCGGTGGGGCGGTAGGCGCACGGCCCGCACAGGTCGCTCATCCTGTGGAGGTACGCGCCGCCGGAGGTGTACGGCTTGGTGGTCATCAGGCCGCCGTCGGCGTACTGCGACATGCCGACGACGTTGGGCAGCATGACCCAGTCGTAACCGTCGACGAAGCAGCGGTGGAACCAGTCGGTGACGGCCGCCGGATCCCAGCCGTCCTGGAGGGCGCGGCTGCCGAGCACCATGAGCCGGGGGATGTGGTGGGTCCAGCCGGTGTCCCGGACCTGGGCGAGGACGGTGGACAGGCAGTTGGCGGTGACGGCGTCGGCGTCCAGTTCGAGGAACCAGTCGGGGAGCGGGGCGTGGTGGCGCAGCGCGTTGCGGTGCCGGTAGTCCTCGCCGAAGTGCCAGTACAGCTGCCATACGTACTCCCGCCAGCCGGCGATCTGCCGGACGAAGCCCTCGACGCTGTTGAGCGGCGCGTCACCCGCGCGGTACGCGGCCTCGGCCCGCTCGACGCACTCGGCCGGGTCGAGGAGTCCGAGGTTGAGCGGTGCGGACAGCAGGCTGTGGCTCATCACCGGATCGGCGGCCAGCATGGCGTCCTCGTACCGTCCGAAGTCCGGCAGCCGGTGCGAGAGAAAGCGGCGCAGCGCCGACAGGGCTTCGCGGCGGGTGGCGGGGAAGAGCCGGGGGCTGTCGCGTCCGACGAAGGACACCTGGCCGTCGCGCTCCCACCGGTCGAGGTCGTGGCGGACCTCGTCGTCGATCTCGTCCTCCTCCGGCCGCGAGGGACCGGCCACCGTCAGGGTGTCCTGGCCGCGCGGCGGCGGCTCACGGTTGTCGTGGTCGAGATTCCACCGGCCGCCCGCCGGCCCGTCCCCGTCCATGAGGAGGTCGTGCCGCTCGCGCACCCAGCGGTAGAAGCCCTCCATCCGCAGGCTGCGACCGCCTCGGCGTCCGGCCCACTCCGCGAATTCGGCCCGAGGCACCAGGAAGCCCTTCGCGGGCAGCACGTCCACCCGCTCCAGCGACGTGACCAGGGCCAGCGCGGCGCGCGAGGTGGGGTGGCAGACCGTGAGCCGATCCCTGCCGCCGCCCGGCACCTGGGCCAGCGCCTCCGTATACGTCTCGGCGCGTACGTACGTCACCCGGTCGCCCAGTTCGGCCGCGCGGTGCCGCATCGCGGACAGCACCAGATGCGCCTTGGCGCGGTGGAACCGGCGGCGGCGCAGCACCGAACGGGCCTCGATCATGATCACCGGCGCCTGGGCGTCGGGGCCGCCGTGCCGGGGATCGAGGAAGTGGGGGCCGAGCTGGTCGCCGAACAGCCAGTGGGGTCGCGGTTCCATGGGGGTCTCCTCTCGAGGCGCCCGGGTGCTCCGCGCGGCGGGTCGGTGCTCCACAGGTCGGTGCTCCACGGGTCTGCGCTTCCCGCGGCGGGCCGGTGCTCCACGCCGGCCGGCGGGCCGGTGCTGCACGCCGGACCGACGCGGAGCCGACGGGCGCGGAACCTTCGTACGCCCGGGCCGGTTCCCACGACAGCGAGCTCGGGTCAATGAGGCCGCGCCGACGCACGGACCGTCCCTTCGGCCGATGCTGCCAGCCTCCGCGCGGGTCCTGCGCGCCGACACTCCGGCGCGGCCGGACTCCGGAGGGCCGAGACGTACGCCACCGGGTCGCTCCTCACCGCCCCGCCGGACTCGGCCCTGACGACCGCCCCTGGACTCGGGCCCGTAGGCTCGGACGTGTCCGTCCGCCGCGATGTCCGCCGGACGCGCCGCCGACCACATGCGGCGCGGGCCCGCCCCCGCGCGTACCGTTCGAACGGCCGACACGGATACGGACACGGACACGGACACAGATACGGATACGGATCAGGCCGAGGGCAGGAGGAGCGCCGTGCCACAGCCCCCGGCCGACTCGTCCCACCACCGGCCGGACCTGCCGGACCGGCCCGATACGGCCGGCCCTCCCGGCCCTCCCGAGCAGCAGACCCTCTTCGGGTGGGAGGACACACCGTCCGCCGCCCCGCCCGACGACGGCGGATTCCGGGACAGCCCGCAGGCCCGACGAATGCTGGACGTACGGCAGGTGTACGCCGAGCCGGCCGCGCTCGCCTCCCCGCGTGGCCAGCAGATCATGGCGCGGCTCCCCGGCGTCCCCGTCACCGAGGTGGCGAGCCACTGGCGCATCCCCTCCCTGCACGGCAACGAGGGAAACGTCTCCCGCTGGGTGCGCGTCAAGACAGAGACACTCGTCCTGGGCGTGAAGCGCACCCTGGAGACGCGCCCCAACGGCAGATCGGCCGACTGGATCGCCCCCGGCGCCTCCAACGGGTGCGCGATGGCCTGCGCCTACTGCTATGTACCGCGCCGCAAGGGATACTCCAACCCGATCACGCTGTTCACCAACGTCGAGGCGATCATCGCCCACGTCCGGCGGCATGTGCGGACACAGGGCCCCAAGCGGGAGCCGAACCAGTGCGACGCCCACTCGTGGGTCTACGACATCGGCGAGAACGGCGACTGCTCGGTCGATGCCCTGGTCTGCGACAACACCGCCGACTTCATCGCCGCTTTCCGCGCCCTGCCCACCGCCAAGGCGTCATTCGCCACGAAGTTCGTCAACCCCGACCTCCTGGCGCTGGACCCGCGGGGCCGTACCCGGGTGCGTTTCTCGCTGATGCCCGAACGCGACTCGCGCCTGTTGGACATCCGCACCAGCCCGGTCGCGGAACGCGTCGCCGCGGCCGCGGACTTCCTCGACGCGGGCTACGAGGTCCACTTCAACCTCTCACCGGTCGTACTGCGGCCCGGCTGGCAGCGGGACTGGGCCGATCTGCTCGCCCACCTCGACGATGTCCTGCCCGTCCGGGTGAAGCGGCAGGCTGCCGCCGAGGTCATCATGCTGACCCACAACCAGCAGTTGCACGAGGTCAACCTCGGCTGGCACCCGCGCGCGGAGGACCTCCTGTGGCAGCCGGACGCCCAGGAGGTCAAACGCTCGGAGAACGGCGCGCTCAATGTCCGCTACGCGCGCGACGTCAAGCACGGCGCCGTCGTCCGGCTCCGGGAGCTGATCGCGACGCACGCCCCTTGGCTACGGGTCAGATACGCGTTCTGAACGCCGGCCCCTCCGCCGCCGGCCCCTCCCGGTGGAAGGTCACTTCGACGGCCGGGGGCGGAAAGCCGCATTCGCGGGCGCTCCATTCGGCGACGACCGCGGCGGCGGCCTCCGGCTGGTAGTCGGTCGGCATGTAGCCGAGCGTGCCTCTTCGGTGACCGCGTCGTCGAGGACGTGCAGCCATACGTGATCGGTGACCCGGCGTGCGTGAGCGCGACGCATTTCCAAGCGGCCAGGGCTCACCGGTGCCGCGCAGCCGCGCCGCGCCGTCGAGTCCCTGGACACGGTCGGTCTGGCCGACCGGTCGATGACTGCCGGGCAGGGCGTCCCAGGTCGTGACGGCGACCGTGCCGTAGCCGGAGCCGGAGCCGGAGCCGGAGCCGTGGCCGTAGCCGTAGCCGTAGCCGGTGGAGACGATCTGCTCGGCCAGTCGCGTACGTACCGCCCCAGACGAAGTCCGTCCTGCTGACGACCGTGCCGTCCTCGCCGATCCCGAGCTTCGCCGTACGGCGCATGACCGGCGTGGCGGTCAGCCAGGACGAGGAGCAGTCCGCTCCTTTGATAAGCGCCAGGTCGAGGAGCTGGGGCCATCCGCGCTGAATCCGTCGCGGCGGGCGGCGATGGGAGCGATGAGTTCGGCCGCGGGCAGCAGTCTCAGTGGTGCAGGCAAGCGATGGGAGCAGAGATGGGCAAGCTGAAGCAGGTGGCCGACGGTGTCTGGGTGCGGCAGAGCGACTGGGTCTGGTCCAATTCGATCGTGGTGCGCGGCGAGGACGGGCTGGTCCTGATCGATCCCGGCATCGACGGTTCCGAGTTGGACCAGCTCGCCGATGATGTGGACGGGCTCGGCATTCCGGTGGTGGCCGGGTTCTGCACCCATCCGCACTGGGACCATCTGCTGTGGCATTCCCGGTTCGGCGATGTGCCGCGCTACGCGACCGCCGCCGCCGCCCGCGTTGCCGGTCAGGCCCGGGAGCGGGCGCAGGCGATGGCGGCGGAGAGCGCGTCCGGCGTACCCCTCGACCTCGTCGCGCTCGTCGCCCCGCTGCCCGCCGACGGCGGAGCGGTGCCGGGCCAGGTCATCGAGCACCAGGCGCACGCTGTCGGCCACGCCTCGGTCCTGCTGGCGGACCGCGGCGTCCTGCTCGTCGGCGACATGCTCTCCGACGTCCTGATCCCGCTCTTCGACGCTCGCCAGGACGATCAGGTGGGAGCCTACGAAAGCGCTCTCGACCGGCTGGCCGAGGCTGCCGGGCAGGCCGACGTCGTGGTCCCGGGCCACGGCTCCGTTGCCGAAGGCCGCGAGGTGGCGGCCCGCTTCGCCGCCGAGCGTGCCTACATCGACGCGCTCCGGCGAGGAGACGACCCGGTCGACGCGCGCCTGGGCCCGCACGCGGACTGGCTCTCCCGTCCTCACCGGGCCAACATGGAACAGGCCCGAGGCCGGTAGGACCCGAACCCCCGGCGAGCCGACCGGATCGGCACCCTGGCCAAGCGGTCGGCGCGGAACTCCCCGCCGACGTCGCCATCGCCATCGCCCCGTCCGTACCCCGCGCAGTTGTACGCCTGCCACCCGCCGCTGATCTTGAGGCGGGGCTTGAAGGGGGCGGCGGGGTTGCCGGTGCCTTCGTAGTACCAAAGGCCGGTGCGACCGGTGGCGATGAGGTCGTCGTGGCCGTCGAGGCGGAGGTCGCCGGTGCCCAGGAGGTGGGTGTAGGCGTTCCAGCCGGGGCCGACCAGACTGCGGGCGTCGTAGTACGCGGACGAACGGGCCCCCCTGGCACCGGGGATGAGCCACAGATCGCCCTTGGCGTCCCGCCCGAAGACGCTGGGGACGAGTTCCGCGGGCCGCACGTCGGCAGTGGGGCGCAGGGTCTGCGTGGCGCCGACGCACTGCCACCCTTGCGGGTCGCGGACCTCGATCGTGCCGACGGGCCTGCCCGCGGGCAGGCCCCAGGCCGCCTTGAAGCTCAGGTACTGCGACTGGGCGATGCCGGCGCGCCAGTCGACCGGCGGAAGGTCGATGCTCAACGACCCGTCGGCACCCGGCATCCAGGGCTTGACCGCGTAGTTCTGTCCGTCGGCGCTGAACCGGACCGCAACGGCGCTCTCGAGCTGCTCGGGCGGGTATCCGGCTGCGGCGATCTGGGCTGCCGTAAAGACCACTTGGGTGCTCGTCGTATGCGCGGACGCCGGGCTCAACCAGACGATCCGGATGTTCAGCCGCTCGGTCACGGCGTGCGGCGCCCCGGTGGCGATCTGCGGGCTCGCGCTGTACGAGGTGACGCCCCCATCGGTCCAACTGGGCGTGAAATACGGCTGATTCATGATCAGGTCGCTCGTCGAGCGGTTGGTGGAGGAGTCCGCGATGTCCTTGCCGGTCGCACCGTCCACCAACTGCGCCTGCACCATGATCTGTCCGTACACCGGGTACGCGGCGTTGATGTGCAGATGCGTCGTGCCCGCCGTCATCGGCGTGCCCCGGCCCCAGTGCGCGGCGGTGCCGGGGGCCGGCTCTAGGATTGGCTGACCCGTACATGTCCGCTATCGGCGCCGTGATGGCGCGGGCGGCAGGGGTACTCGTTTTCCTTGGGGGGATACACCGAGTGAGACTTCGCGCTCTTCTGCCTGCCGTGACGGCCGGCGCACTGCTGACGGCCGCGCTCGCGCTTCCGGCGACCGCCGCCGACTCCGGGACGGCGGCGCCGTACGACGCGGTGCCGGGTGCCACCGCGAGCCCGTCCGGCGCGGCGAGCCCCGGTCCGACGGACACGCCGACCGCCACCGCGACCGGCACGCCCACCGGCACCGCCACGCCCACCGGCACCGTCGGCGACACGCCCACGGACCCGCCTGCGCCTACGGACCCGCCCACGGACGCGCCCACACCCACGCCCACGGACACCGCGAGTCCGGAGCCGTCAGGGAGCGGGACGCCCGACCCGGCCGAGACCACCCCGCCCCCGCACCGCTTCCAGGTGTACAGAGTCGGCAACTCCTGGTCCGACCACTGGAAACTCTCGGTGTCCGTGTACAGCGACACCTCGGCGGTCGCGGGCATCACCGCGCACTACCGTCCGCACGGTGCGCCCGCGGACGCGCCGGACGCCGGTACGACATCGGCCTTCGTGACCAGTCCGTACCTCTACAACGACCGGACGGCGGCGCAGCGCATCGCCCTTCCCGCGATGGGCGTCTACGACATCTCCGTGGACATCACGGACAGCCGGGGAGAGGTCGAACACTTCCCGGACGCGGGCCAGTTCACGTACGCGGCGCAGGTGTCCGTCGGGAAGCTCTCGGCCGACCGCGGCTCGGTGGACTACGAGCACCGCTCGTACGCCGTCTCGGCCCCGGTCACCGTCACCGACCCCAGCACGGGCGCGGCGCTCGACCCGGCCGGTGTGTCGGTCGACCTGACCAACCCGGACCTCGGGGGCGGTGTGGATACGGTCGCCGTCGCCACCGCGCGGGCGGACGGGCGGGTCAGCGCGCCGGTCACGGTGAAGGGCGACGTCACCTACCGGACGGCGGGCGCCGACGGCACCGCCACCGCGGGCTACCCGTACTTCCTCGACGGCAGCGACCAGACCCCGCTCACCGTGCGGGCGAAGGCGGAGACCACCCGGATCCGCGTCCTGAGCAAGACCGACGTCAACGTCCCCCGGGGCGGCCGGACCACGATCACGGGCGTGTACGAGCGGAAGGCCGGGTCCGCGTGGGTGGGCACGCCGGGCCAGAAGATCTACACCCAGGGACCGGCGTACTTCGACGCCACGGCCAGGACCAGGGCCGACGGCACCTTCACCGTCACGACCGGCACCGCGGGCTCGTACTACTTCTGCAACTACTGGAACTACGACCCCTTCCTCCTGCCCACCGACAACAGCACGACGCCGGTCCACGTGCACATCCCGACGCCCAGCCGCGTCACCCCGTTCCGCGTCAGCGAGGACGAGTACGGCGAGGCGGTGATCGACGGCCATCTCGACCTGTACGGATCGGAGTTCGCGAACAACACGCACTCCATGACGATCCAGTACTCGTCCAACGGCAAGTCCTGGCACACCGTCGGCACCACCCGGATCGGCCGCCAGGGCCTCCCCGGCGACGAGTTCATGACCTACGCGACCTACGGCGGCCAGGCGAACGGCTACTGGCGGGCGTACTTCCCCGGCACCCCGGACTTCTCGCCCTCCTACAGCGCGGCCGTCAAGATCTACCGCACCCCGACCCGCGTCACCGGCGGCAAGCCCAGCCGCACCACGGTGCGCAAGAACACCTACGTCACCTTCGGCGGCCACCTCCAGCAGCGGAGCACCTCCGGCAAGTGGTCCGGAATCTCCCGCAGTTACGCGTACCTGGAATTCCGGCCCGCGGGCAGCAAGACCTGGCACTACGTCACCCGCGTGAAGACCGACTCCAAAGGCGCCTACCACCTGCGCGGCAAGTCGACTCGCAGCGGCACCTGGGTCGTCGTGTGGTTCACCTCCGACAGCCGCCACATCGACTCCAACGGCCCGGAGACCTACGTCCGCGTGAAGTAGGCGGCTCCGGTCCGAGCAGTTACCGCGACGGCGGCAACTGGGGGCGGCCCGCCGCGGTCCCGTACCGGTCCGCTCGATGCACCCGCATCGGTCGCGGGACGGACCGGGCCCGCTCGGACCGGCCGCGTCAGCCCAGCGGTTGGAGAACACCTGTGGTGGCGACTCCTCACTCATCCGCTCAGATCAAATGACGGGGCGGGTTCGGATGGGGTGCGCAGAGAGTGCCGGGGGACGGTGTGGGTGGCGCGGCCTTGGGTGAGGACGGGGGCGATGGGGGCGGCGGAGGGGGGCCAGTCGGTGACGGCGGGGGCGGTGAGGGGGAGGGCGGCGCCGAGGCGGGGGGCGAGGGGTTGGGCGGATTCGGCGACGGTCGGGGCGGTGCGGAGGCGGGCGGGGGTGGTCCAGCCGAGGAGGTCGGTGGGGTGGGGGGCCAGCAGGCGGCGGTCGCGGCGGTACGCGACCAGCACCACGTCGTCGTCGCCGAGGCCGTCCGCGGTGAGCCGCCGTACGGCGTCGGCCGGGTCCTCGTCCCGCTCCACCACCGGCGCCGGGGTGGCGTGGTCGCCGACGGTCGGGCCGTCGGCCGGGGCCGGGCCTCGGAAGCCGTTGGCGGTGAGCCAGTCGTCGTTGAAGTACGTCGACAGGTAGGCCCGGCCCGAGTCCGGCAGCAGGGCCACCACGGTGTCGTCCTCGGTGAGGTGTTCGGCCACCCGCAGGGCCGCCGCGAGCGCGACGCCCGACGAGCCGCCCGCGAGGATGCCCTCGGTACGGGCCAGCCGCCGCACGGCGTCGATCGCGTCCTGGTCCCCGACGGCGAGGTAGCGGTCGATCACGGCGGAGTCGAGGGCGAGCGGCCAGACGTCGGCCGTGGCCTCGGGGTGCAGGAAGTGGCCCGCGCCCTCGATGTACTTCTGGCTGCCGTCGCCGCCCGCGTACATCGAGGTGACGGGGTCCGCGCCGATCACCCGGACCCGGCCTCCGCTCACTTCCCTGAGGTAACGGCCGGTCCCGGAGATCGTGCCGCCGGTGCCGACGGTGGCGACGAAGTGGGTGACCGCGCCCTCGGTGTCCGTCCAGATCTCGGGGCCGGTGGTGGCGTAATGGGCGGCCGGATTGGCCGGGTTGTCGTACTGGTCGACGAACCAGGCGCCCGGCGTCTCGGCGGCGAACCGCGTGCCCTGCGAGCGCATGCTGTCCGGGTGGTCGCGCGGGACGAAGGCGTCGACCAGCCGCACCTCGGCTCCGTAGGCGGCGAGTTGGTCCCGCTTCTCGCGCGAGGTCGCGGAGCCGGTGAAGACCACCGTCCGGTAGCCGAGGTGGGCGGCGGCCAGCGCCAGGCCGATGCCGGTGTTGCCGCTGGTCACCTCCACCACGGTGCCTCCCGGACGCAACGAGCCGTCGGCCTCCGCCCTGCGGAGCATCGACAGCGCCGCCCGGTCCTTCACGCTGCCGCCGGGGTTGTGCCACTCCGGTTTGACGTACACGCGCGGGCGCAGTCCTTCGGCGGCGCGGGTGAGGCGGATCAACGGTGTCCCGCCGATGGCGTCGAGCACCGACTCGTATCTGGCCATGCGATCTCCTTGAGTGGTGGGCGCCGGGAGCGGGGTCGGCGGTACGGACCGCGCACCCCGGGAGCGGGGTCAGCGGCACGGCCCGCACACCCGTACGCCGATCCGCTCGTACGTCGTCCCGCTCGTACGCCGATCCGCCGATCCGCCGATCCGCCCGGTGCCTGCCGTCACCGCCTTGCCGTCACAGCCGTGCCGTCACCGCCCCGCCGGCACCGGCCCCGCCGCCCGCTCGGCGTCGCGCCGGGCGACCTCCGCCCGTACCAGCGGAATGACGTGGCGGCCGAAGTCGATGGCGTCGCCCAGCAGGTCGTAGCCGCGCGCGGAGATGATATCGACGCCGAGGTCGATGTAGTCGAGCAGCGCCCGCGCGACGGTCTCCGGCGTGCCGACCAGGGCGTTGGAGTTGCCCGCTCCCCCGGTGACAGCCGCGGTGCGGGTCCACAGCGCGCGGTCGTAGCGCTCGCCCTGCTCCGCGATGCCGATCAGCCGCTGCGAACCGGTGTTCTGCGGGGCGTCGCCGCCGCGCCGCCGCCACGCGCCCGCCGCCCGGCGCTGCTCGATGGCGGCGACCGTGCGGTGCGCCTTCTCCCAGGCCAGTTCCTCGGTGGGCGCGATGATCGGCCGGAAGGCGACCTGGATACGCGGCGGGGTGCCGCGGCCTGCGGCCAGCGCGGCGGCCTTCACCGCCTCGATCTGCTGGGCGGTCTCGGCCAGCGGCTCGCCCCACAGCGCGTAGATGTCGGCGACGGCGCCACCGGTGGCGTACGCGGCGGGCGACGAACCGCCGAAGGAGACGTCCGGGTGCGGCTGTCGCACCGGGAACACGTCGGAGACGTAGTCGCGGAAGCGGTAGTGCGCGCCCTCGTGGTCGAACGCCTCGTGCTCGGTCCACACGCGTTTGACGATCTCGATGTACTCACGGGTGCGCGCGTACCGCTCGTCCTTGCTCAGGACGTCGCCCTCGCGCTGCTGCTCGTGGTCGCTGCCCCCGGTGATGAAGTGCACGGCGAGCCGGCCGTCGCTGATCGCGTCGAGGGTCGCGAACTCCCGTGCGGCGAAGGTCGGATACGACACGTTGGGGCGGTGCGCGAGCAGGATCTCCAGGCGTTCGGTGCGCGCGGCGATGTACGCCGCGGCCGTACCGGGCTCCGGCGAGGCGGAGCTGTACGCGAACAGCACCCGGTCCCAGCCGTGGTCCTCGTGGGCGCGGGCGAGTCGCAGCGTGTAGTCCTTGTCGAAGGACGCGCCGCTGCGCGGTGTGGTCTCGGAGCCGTCGTTCGTGGCGGCGATACCGAGGAATTCGACGGGCACGGCAGGGCCTTTCGTCGGGGTGGACGGGCGGTGGCAGATGGTCAAATTCGGTGACAAGCGGTGACAGTCGGTGGGAGCGGAAGGCGAACCGGGCTTCTCACGAGGGCAGTTCGAGCCCCAAGTTCTCGCGCAGCGTCCTCCCGGCGTAGTCCTCGGCGACGACCTTCCGCTTGCGCAGCTCGTGCAGCAGGCCGTTGACGACGAAGTCGTGCTCGCGCGGGTCGGCGAGGCCGCCGAGCGTGATGACGTCCAGCACTCCGGCCCGGAAGCGCTCCTCGACCGCGTCGGCCAGTTGCTCCGGCGTGCCCGCGGCGGCCCAGTGGCCGGTGTCCTGCGCGGCGACGATCAACTCCCGCAGCGTGTAGCCCTGTCGGGCGTATCCGACGAAGATGTCGACCCGGCCGCGCCGCCGGTTCACCGACGTGACGTCCGGCAGCAGGCTGTCCGGCAGCTTCGCGTCCAGGGGCAGTTCCGAGAGGTCGACGCCGCCGCCGAGCATGTCGGCCACCTGCGCCCGGCCGCGCTCGAAGTCGATCGACTCGCGCCGCTCGCGCACCAGTCGGCGCGCTTCCTCCTCCGTCGCGCCGTAGGTGGCGTGGAAGGAGCTGAAGATCAGCGGCAGTCCGCCGGGGCGGCCGAACTCCGCCGCCTGGGCGCGGATGCGGCGGGTGAAGTCCAGCGCGACGTCCAGCGTGGGCAGCGAGGTGAACACCACCTCGGCGTACCGCGCGCCCAGTGCCCGGCCCGCTTCGGACTGTCCGGCCTGGAACTGCACCGGGCGGCGCTGCGGCAGCGGCGGGATGTTCAGCGGACCGGCCACCGAGAAGTACGGGCCGCGGTGGTCGACGGGCCGGACCTTGGCGGGGTCCAGCACTGCCGCGCCGTCCGGCCCGCGGGTCAGCGCGCCCGGTTTCCAGCTGTCCCACAGCGCGTTGACGACCTCGAGCGTCTCCGCGGCGCGCGCGTAACGCTCCTCGGGGCTGGGCAGCGCGCCGGGGCCGAAGTTCTCCTCGCCGAGCGAGGAGGTCACCAGATTCCACGCGGCCCGCCCGTTGCTGACGTGGTCGAGCGTGCCGAACAGGCGCGCCAGGTTGTACGGGTGGTGGAAGGTGCTCGACACGGTCGCGATCAGGCCGATCCGCGACGTGACCTGGCTCAGGGCCGACACGAACACCAGCGGCTCCTGCGAGCCGATCGCGCCCTGCGCGCCGAAGCTCAGCAGGTCGGCGGTGAACAGCGCGTCGATCCGCGCCGCCTCGGCGAGCGCCGCGACCCGCACGGCGGTGTCCAGGGTGGACCGCTCCGGATCGACGGCCAGGTCGTACGTCTCCGACACACCGCCGGCCCCGGTCACGGTCTTCAGCGTCCTCGGAGGCTGCGCGCTCACAGGTCGTCCCTTCTCACCGGCGGCGACGGCACCGGTGCGTCATGTGGCTGAGGATCGGGGTCTTCTCCGGCGCGGGCCTACGGGCAGCGCGGGTGCCCGCCCCTGTGCGCGGACGTGCTGCCGCGGGGTGCGGACGTGCTGCCGCGAGGTGCGGAGGCGCGCGAAAACGCGCGGCGGTACCCGGAGAAGAGGGGGAGAAAGCCGTCGTGGACGGCGGATCGTCAGCGACAGAGCGTGGTGTGGATCCGGCACAGATCGACGTGCCGACGCTTCGTCCGGCCGGGCCGCAGGAGGGCGGCCCCGACCGATACGGCGCGCGATCCCTTCACGACGACTCCGATCGGCCCGGCCGTGAAAGCCGGGCACAGCGACGCGGCCGGGAGAACGCTCCGGCCGCGTGATGCGGGTTGACGGTGCGGAATGAACGTACGTGCCAGGTGGCGGGCCTTGTCAAGACCCCCCCCGGGCGGCGGCGGGCGGTCGTCACCGCCGAGAACGCCGTGGGGCCCGCCGAAAAGCCGCTTCGGCGGGCCCGTGCCGCGCGGCGCGCTCCGGTTCGGGTGCCGCCCGGCGGTGACTCTCCGGGCGGTCCCGGGCTCTACAGCCGGTGCCAGGCTTTACAGGCGGTCCTGGGCTTTACAGCCGGTGCCAGGCTTTACAGCCGGTCCCGGGCTCTACGAGCGGTCCTGGCCTCTACAGGGCGACGATTCCCTCGCCGCCGACGGCGTCCGGGACGATGACGGTGCCGACCTTGTGGAGCGAGCCGTCCCGCTCGACGCGGAAGGCGTCGACACCGCCCGTACCGCCGGTCTGGACGTACAGGAAGTGCTCGTCGGGGGTGACGGCGGAGTCCGTGGAACCCGCGCCGGTCGCGGTGGTGCCGAGCGGTTCGAGCGTCGCCCGGCGGGTCTGCCGGAAGCCGGAGACCGCGTTGCTGCCGGCGTTGGAGGCGTAGAAGCGGTCCCCGGCGCGGGAGATCCAGCAGGTGGCCTGCTCGCCGGTGAGCACCTTGTCGAGCCGGACGACGTGGCCGTCCTCGCGGACCGCGAAGGTCAGCACGGCGTTGGTCCCCGCGTCGGTGACGACCAGGCGGCCACGGCTGTCGAAGGTGAAGCCGAAGGGGACCGCCCCGTTCTCCACGTTCACGACGGGACGGGCGGACGGGGCGCCGGACGGGCTCACGCGGAAGACGTCGACGCTGCTGCCGCCGGCCTTCGTGGTGACGATCAGTCGGGACCCGTCGGGGGTGAAGGACACCTGGCCGGGGGTGTGGGTGAACTCCGGCGCCGTCGTGGTGTCGAGGTGGAGCTCCCGCCTCCACCCGCCGACGCGCTCCAGCCTCTTGCCCCCGGCGATCCGGTAGCCCTGGACGGAGCCGCCGTCGCGGGCGTTGAGGACGTAGACCCGGTCGTCGTGGACGGTGAGGCTGACGGGGAAACGTCCGCCGGAGGTGATGACCTGCTCGCGGTGGAGCCTCTCGCCGTCGACCGAGAAGACGGTGACGGTGTCGCTGCCCGCGTTGACGGCGAAGAGCAGGTGGTGCGCGCAGTCGTGGACGAGCGAGCCCTGCGAGGCGAGGTGGTCGACCACCGAGCCGTCGAGGACACCGCCCTTGCCGCCGGTGGCGAAGGTGCCGCGTCGGCTGAGGGAGCCGTCGGGGGCGCGGTGGTAGGCGACGATCTCGTTGTGGGCGGTGTTGTCCGTCTGGACGAACACCGGACCCTCGGAACCGCTGGGATACGGGGCGGGCGACGCCGCCGCCGACGCGGACGGGAGGGCGAACACCGCCATGGAGCCCGCCACTGCTGCGGCGGTCCAGGCGGCGTGAGTGAGCGAGAGAATGCGCTTCATCGTTCCCCTTCGGGAGCTGGGTCGGCGAGATGGCCCCCTGCCCACGGCCTGGGCAGATGCGGTCCGCCGCCAGGATCGGGCCGGCGGCGGACACGAACCGTGACCGACGGGGCCAGGTTCGGCCGTTGTGGTGAGCGGCCCAGTCGAACGGCCCCAGGCCCGTAAAAGTCCAGGTGGACGGGGTGGGGCGGGGCCGCCCCTGAGGCCCGGGCGGGGCCGTCCGTGAGCGCCGGGCGGGGCCTGTCACACGGGGGCGGCGGCGGTGGCGGAGGTGTTAGCTTCCTTCGCGTGGCGGAACACCAGGACGGGACCAGGGCGGCCTACGACGGGGTCGTCGAGCTGTACGCGTCGCTGTTCGCCGACCGGCTGGAGACGCAGCCGTTCGCGCGGGGCATGCTCGGCACCTTCGCCGAGTTGGTGCGCGGGACGGGGAACGTGCGGACGGCCGACCTCGGCTGCGGGCCGGGGCACATGACGGCCATGCTGCACGACCTGGGGCTGGACGCCTTCGGACTCGACCTCTCACCCGGCATGGTCGGCCACGCCCGGCGCGCTCATCCGGCGCTGCGGTTCGACGAGGCGCGGATGGAGGCGCTGCCGGTCGAGGACGGGGCACTGGGCGGCGTGCTGGCGCACTACTCGATGATCCACACCCCGCCGGAGGAAGTGCCCGCGCTCCTCGCGGAACAGGTACGCGTCCTGGCCCCGGGCGGCCTGCTCATGGCCTCCTTCTTCGCCACCGAAGGGCCGGAGCCGGTCCGCTTCGACCACAAGGTCACGCCCGCCTACAGCTGGCCGGTGGACCGCTTCGCCGAACTCCTCGCCGGGGCGGGGCTGTTCAACCTCGCCCGCCTGGTCCACGACCCGGCCTCCGAACGGGGCTTCCTCGACGCCCACTTGCTGGGCCGCCGCCTCTAACGGCTGTTTCCGGCAAGGGCGGTTGCCCCGGCGGAGGCGGCGCGGTGGGAGGCCCGCGCCGACTTCGCCGGGTCAGCGGGGAGGTGCCGAGTCCAGGATCCGCAGGGCGAACGGCGCGATGGGGGCCATACGGCGGCGGCGGAGGTCGAGGGTGGGTGCGGGGGCGGACAGGCCGTGGGCGGCGAGGAGGGTCATCAGGGGCCAGATGAGGTCGGGGCGGCCGGTGAGGGGGAGTTCGGCCGAGTCGGGGGTGATGACCTTGGCGGGGGTGACGCCCGCGAGGAGGTTGGTGCGGGGCCAGTCGACGACGTAGGACGTGCCGCGCGGGGCGACGCACAGGACGACGTCCCGGGTGCGGTGGAGGACGGCGAGGTAGTTCATCGGGAGGGTCAGGCGGCGGGCGGCGTCGAACGGCGGTGTGCCGTCCTCCGGTTGGACGCGGACGACGGTGTCGAGGACCGGGCCGTGGTCCTGGAAGGTGGTCGTGCCGCGCAGTTCGACGAAGCGGGCGCGGATCAGGTGGCCGCCACGGCGGGACCAGCGGCGGCCCGAGGAGCCGAACTCGCCCGTGGGGCCGGGCAGTTCGTCCACGATCCAGCGGGACTCCTCCCCCGGTTCCGTGACCGGTGCGCGGTCCTCGGGGTGGGCGCGGATTCGCTCGGCCAGGGCGGTGTAGCGTCCGGCCGTGTGCGGGTCCAGTCGTCGCAGGTCGATGGTGTCGCCGGTCATCACGACTCCTCCGGCCGCCCGTGAGATCCGCATCTGCTCCAGCAGGCGGCCGGGGCGCCGGGTGACGTCGGTGCGGTGGCCGTCGAGGTCGAGCAGCCGACTGGTCCTCGTCCCCGCGAGCAGCAGGCTGCGCGGCCATTGGGCGGTGATCTCGCCGGGGGTGGCCGGGGCGGCGTCCGAGGCTGTGCCGGGGACGGCGTCCGAGGAGCCGGGAGGCCCGGCGAAAGGCCCGGTGGAAGGCCCGGCGGCAGGGGCCGGGTGGATGAGGACGACCAGGCGCCCGGCCGTCACGGCGGACAGGCACATGGACGGCACCCGCCACTCCCGCGTGACCTCGAACGGGTCGGCGCCCTCGACGCCGTGCACCCGCAGCCTCAGCCGGATCAGCGGCGTGAACTCGTCGGGCGTGTAGTTGCCGAAGTGCTTCGTGAAGGTGGCCTCGCCGTCGGGGCTGTAGCGCACCAATGACGCCTCCAGGACGTCGGCCCGCGCCAGCCACGCCCGCGCCGGGCCCTTGGGGGACTCCGGCGTCAGCATCACGAGAGTGTCGTCGTCGTAGCGGACACTCGCGTCCTTCGCCCGGTCCCGGCGCGTGATCCGGGGGAACCCCTGCCGCGTGGACGTGTAGGCCGCGACGGGAATCGTGACCGTGCCGGCCAGGCCGACGCCGAGGCAGACCAGCGCGGCGCCCCGGTCGGTCCCGCTGTGCCATATCTGGAGCCCCATCAGCAGGAAGAACGGGCCCGCGATGCAGCAGATCGCGGTGAAGAGGAGATTGCCGATGAACGCACCGGCGTAGCTCCGCATGTGACCCTCCCCGGAGAGTTTCCTACGCGGACGCGGACGCGGACGCGGACGTCGGCGGGCGCGACGGCGTCGGCGGGCGCGTCGGCATCGGCGGGCGCGTCGGCATCGGCGTCGGGACCGGGACGGGGCACGGCGCCGGAGTACGGGCGGCCCTCACGGCGTGACCCCGTCCCCGGCGTACAGGTAGCCGCCGGGCCGGGCGGGGTCCGCCACCAGCAGCACCTGGTCCCCGGCGCGCGGAATCCGCAGCTTGGAGACGATGGTCTGGAGCGCGATCCGGTCGGCGGTCCCGTTCGGCTGGAGGACCAGGTCGACCACCGGGTCGAAGTTGACGAGCCTGCCGGTGTCGGTGATCGACACGACCACGGCGGGGGTGGTCGGCGCCCCGGCCGCGAGCAACTGCTGTACGTCGAGGCCGGAGTTGTACGCCCCGATGGACTGCTGGACCCGGCTGAAGTCCTCCTCGCCGAGGAACGCGCGGGTGGTACGGCCGTAGAAGCCCTTGCCGCTGGCCACCTTGCCGGCGATCTCGGCCGCCCGCTCCTCGCGGCTCTGGCGGCGCTTCCTGAAGATTCCCATGACGGCTGCTCCTTCTGGTGATGCCCGGTCCCGTGCCGCCCGGCGCACGCCCTGTGCACGGTCTGTGCACGTCCTGTGCACGCCCGACGCGCACCCGGTGCGGTACGGAGACGGGGGTCGACGGGCTGACGACAGGGACGCTAGGGGGCCGGGAACACCTACCGATCCCAGGTTCGCCAGCCCGATTCCGTACGACGTACGCTCCTCACATGCCGCCTGCCAGCCAGCCGACCGGCGCCCCGGCCCGAGCGCGCGCCATGGTCATCGACCGGGCGTGGCGTGCCCTCGGGCCCGGGCTGGAATCGCTGAGCGGCCCCGGCGGGGCGCCGTTGACCAGGACGGTCAAGCTGATCGTGCTGCCGCTGATCGTCCGGCCGGCGCTGCACCCCGAATTCGCGGCGGACTTCCTCGTGCCGGAGCAGGCCGCGCGGCTGGAGGCGCTGATCCGGGAGTCCGGCGGGCGGCTGGAGGCGACGGCGCGGTGGTTCACGCTGCTCAAGAGGACCCGCAGAGCGCTGGGCGTCGTGGCCGGCAACCCCCAGGACCTGTACTTCCAGCGCTGCTTCGAACTGGCCACGGAACATGGGCCGCCCTCGGCCGGTGCGGACGCGGTGGCCAGGGACGTCGTGGAGGACGTGGCCGACACGGCCGGCGGACGCACGGTGGAGGCGCTGAAGGAGCACCTGGCGGACGGCGTCCGACGCGCCCGGCTCGAACGGGAGTTGGCCGCCCGCTGGAAGAGCCGTCAACCGGCCCCCGCCGCCGACGCGTTCACGGCGGCCGTCGCGGCGGCCGAGGTGCTGGAGTCCTGCGGCATCGGCAACGGCGGCAGCAACGCCCCTGACCGGTCGCGGAATTCGGCGCGGTACGCGGCCATGGTCGAGGCGGGCCACGGCGCGTCCTTCGGCCGGGCGCTGTGGGCGGCGGACGCGGGCGACGGGGTGTGGGGCCGGGCCGATCTGCCGCCTCATCTCGGGCTCACCGCACGGCAGTCGCCGCCGTGTCCCGAGGTGGGACGGGGCGCTTCGACGGCCACGCTTCCCGCGCCCCTGGACCGTACGCTCTTCGAACGGCTCTTCGTCGTCCTCCAGTCGTCGGCCCGGCGCGACGAACTGCCCGCTGTGCCGGACCTCGTGGACCGGGAGGTCGGCCGCGGTTGCGCCCCGCTCGGTCTGTACGACGAGAGCCTGCGGGTCGCCGCGGTCCTCGGCGGGCGGCTCGCCGTCGGCCTCGACCCGCTGGGCAGCGGCGAATCCGCGCTGGGGCGGACGGCCGCGCACCGGGCCGTCAACAGCCGCTGGCGGCGCGAGGCTTCGGTCCTGCGCGCCCGCAGGATGACGGTCTCCCCCCGGCCCGACCCGGACGGCGGGGTCCTGGACGCCCTCGCGCACGACCTCCGCGCGCCGTGGGCCGCGTACATGCGGCGGCTGTGGGTGCGGCTGCACGGCCGGGACGTCCACGGGGCGCCGCTGGCGGACGCCGGGGCGGCCTGGGCGGTGCTCGACGGGGTCGCGCGCTCGGTGATGATGGACCACCGCGCGAGGGTGAGGTCGGCGCTGCGGAGCCTGTCGGCGGGCACCGCCGCGGAAGCGGCCGAGCCGAGGAGCGCGTGATGGCGGGCGCGGACCTCTACGTCACGCGGGGCGAGGACGGGACGGTACGGATCACCGCCGGTCCCGGCCCTTCCCCCGGCTCCCCTGCCGACAACGGCGGCGACCCGCTCGTCCCAGACCCCAGCCCCAGCCCTGGCCCCGGCTCCGGCCCCGGCTTCACCGAAGCCGTCCTCGACGTCGCGGGCGCGGTCCTGCTCTGGCCCGTCCTCGGGGACCCGGTCCTGCCGGTGGCCGAGGTGGACGACGTGGAGCGCGCGCAGCAATGGCTCTGGGCGGTGTACGGCGAGCGCGCCGCCGCTGCCGTGCGGTCCTGCGCGGGCGGAGAGGGGGCCGGGGAGACGACAGGCGAGGCGGCCGGGGACACGGTCGCGGGCCCGGCACCAGCGCGGGTGACCGGCGACGGAACCGCTCTGGCGGACGCCGCCGCCCGCCTCGCCTTCGGGCACTGGGCCTCCCGGTGGTGGCCGGCGTCGTACGCGGACGGGATTCCGGCGCTCGAACCGGACGTCCTCGGGCTGGAGTTGGCCGCGCTCACCCACCGGTGCCAGGAGCTGTTCGACGACCGCGGGGACCAGCCGGACGACTGCGTGGCGGAACTGATCGAGGACCATCAGGCCGCTCTCGACCCGCTCGTCCGGTGGTGGCGCGCGGAGCCGCGGTCCGGGCACACCGCGCGTCACCTGGAGAGCGTGCTGCGGCTGATCGACGGCGCGGCCGACGCCGCCGGTCTCGACGGACCGGAGCTGCGCCGCCTCCGCGCGGAGCTGGACGCGGACCAGGACGCGGACCAGGACGCGGACCTGGACGCGGACCGTACGGCACCCGCGCCCCTCACCCCCGGCGCGCTCTTCGCCTCCCGCCTCGGCTACACCCTCGCGGCGGGCGAACCCCTCGCCGTCGGCGGCCGGGTGATCGCCCGGGGCACGGGGACCAATGACTGGCGCCGCTACCCGCCCGGGTTCGTGGACGCCGCCGAGTCGGCGGTGTCCTGGACGGCGCGCGCGCTCGGCGGGCGGCGCCGGATCGAGGTCGAGGTCGTCGCGCACATCGCGGCGCCCGTCGGCGGCGCGCCCCTCGTCGCGGAGGTACGGGTCAACGGCGGGCTCCCGGTCCGCGCGCCCCTCACAAGGCGGGACGACGTGTGGACCGGCCGCGCGGATCTGGAACCGGGCCTGTCCGCAGGGGAGTTGACGCCGCGCTTCGAGGTCGCCGTACTGCTGCCGGGCTTCGACCCCGGTCCAGGCCCGGAAGGCCACGCCGACCGTGAGGCGGTCCGCGCGCTGGTCCGGGACCGCCTCGTGAGCGCGGCGGCCCGACCGGCCGAGGGCACGGCGCCGTACGACGCGTCGGCCCGCGCCACGCCCTCGGCCCCCTTCCTCGCCGAGATCGTCGCCGCCACCACCACGGGTGAGGACTACTGACGCATGACGACAGGTGACGAGGGGAGCGCCGGGCCGGACGCGGAGGTGATACAGCTCTACGGGGAGCCGTTCGACTCCGGCTTCGCGCTGGCGCAGGAGCACCAGCTGGCGGCGGATCACGGGGCCGCGTCCGCCGTGTACGAGCAACTGCTCGCGCTGGCCGAGTCGGTCGAGGACTCGCCCGACGTGCGCTTCCTCCGGGCGCATCTGCTCTCCGACCTCGCGAGCGTCCGGCTCACCGCCACCGACCTGACCGGTGCGGAGGACGCCGTCGAACGGTCCCGCCGCCTTCTGGACGGCATCGCGTCCGAGCCGATGGGACCGCGCGGCCGTCAACTGTGGCTGGAGGTGCTGCTGAAGACGCTGCTCTGCGGGGCCGACCTGCTGCGCAGGTCCGGGCGCCTGGACGAGGCGCTGGCGTCTCTGGACGAAGCGGCGCTCCGGCTGCCCGAATTCGAGGACGTCGAGGGGCTGCGCGCGTCCGAACTCGGCCTGAACCGGGTCCACTTGCTGATGGAGCGCGGCGAGTGGGGAAGAGCCGAGGAGCACGCCTCGGCCCTGCTGTCCACGATGCCGGAGACCGTGGCGGAACCCGGTGTGGAACCCGGAGCGCAGGCCGCCGCACGTCCCGTACTGGAAACCGTGCCCCGCCTCCTGACCGCCCTCGGTCTGATCTGCTCGTCGACCGGGCGGTACGACCTGGCCGAGGACTACTTCACCCGCGCCGAGGACGGTTTCCGCGCGCTGGGGGACGTCGGCGAGCAGCAAACGCTGGTCGTCCACCGCGCGTACACCGCGATGCACCGGGGCGAACCGGACCTCGCGGAGCGGCTGTTCGCCGAGGCGGCGGCGGTCTTCGCCCAACAGGAGCGCTTCGGTGACCTGGCGGTCTGCGAACAGGCCCGCGGGTACCTCGCCGGTCTGCGGGGCGACGCCACCCGCGCCGCCGGCCTGCTGGAGTCGAGCCTGGCCCGCTTCGAACGCCTCGGCGCCGTCATCGCCGCCGCCGACACCATGCTGCTGGGCGCCCAACAGGCGTACGACCGGGGCGACATCACCGAGATGAAGCGGCTGGCCCAGCAGGCCCGCGACGCGTACCAGGCGCGGGAGGTGTACGAGCGGTGCGCGCAGGTCGACCTCCTGCTCGCGAAGACCCTGGAGCACAATCTGAACGTCGCGGACCACGGCGCCCGCGAGCCGGAGTCCGTCGGCACCGCGCTCTCCCTCGCGCTTCCCGCCGCACTCGCCCTGGAGGCCGCGCGCTACGACTTCGCCACCGCCCACGCCCGCAGCCAGTGGCTCCAACTCGCCGACGATGCCATGGCGTTGGCCTTCCGGCTCGCCGTACGACGCCAGGACCAGGGGCTCCTGTTCGAGCTGGTGGAGCACCGCTGCGCGGGCGCCTCCCTGGCCCTGGACCGTACGACGGTGTCGGCCACGCGCACCGGGGCCGCCGGGCCCGCCGTCTTCCCCGGCGCGGCCGTGAAGGTCTACGGGCCCGGCGGGCGCGACGGCTCCGCGCCCACGCTCGGCGGTGTGGCGGCGGACGCCGCCGCCTCCGCGGGACTGCGCGTCGCGCCGCCGCCGAAGGTGCGGATGTCGGCGGAGTCCGGCCGCGTCGCGCTCCAGGAGTACGTCGCCGCGGCCGAGTTCCGCTATCAGCGGCGGATCGTGGACGAGGAGGAGGTGCCGTTCTGGGTCACCGACGACCTCACGGCCCGCCCGGTGGTCCAGATCCGGCTGGCCGACGCCGACGACCTGTTCATGGCCTGGACGTGGGCCGGCGGAGTGCGCGGTTTCGGCACGGGCCACGGGCCCGCCGACGAAGTCGACCGCGCGGTGGGCGCGTTGGCCGCCGCGCTACCGGGGGCGGGCGACGGGGCGGAGGGAATGCGGCGCGCCTTCGCCACGGGCGCGCTGACCGACTGCGAGGCCGAGCACCGGCTCGCGCGGGAGCTGGCCCGGGCGCTGTGGCCCGAGGGGCTGACGGAGCAGATCCGGCAGGTCGCGGCGCGGGCGGGCCGTCCGCTGATCCGTATCCAGCCGTCGCCGAGGGTGGCACAGGTCCCCTGGGAACTGCTGGCCGTCGACGACACCGGCGACGTACGGCTCATCGAGCTGGCGGACGTCGTGACGACCGCACCGGCGTCGTTGCGGCGGACGCGGGTCACCGACGCGGGCGCCGACGCTCGGGAGGCCGACGCCGTCGCCGTGCCCCACGGCGAAACCGGCGCCGTCGTCCTCGTCCTCGACCCCCGCGTGCCCGGCTTCCGGGCCGACTCCCCGCTCGGCTCGGTCCTCGGACCGCCCGGCTCCGACCCGGAGTTGCTGTCCCTCGTCCGGCGCCGCCTCGACGCGGGCGCGGTCGTACCGTCCGTGGCCGCGCCCGCCGAGGCGTTCCGCCGTACCGACCTCGACCGGGACTGGCTGAGCGGGGCGCTGCGGAAGCGGCCACGGCGGCTGATGTACGTCGGGCACGTGAGCGGCGCGCCGGTCGAGGGCGGCCAGAGCGAGGACGGCACCCTGCATCTGTGCTGCGGGCCCGGCACCGACGGCCTCGCCGAGCCGGTCCGCACCCACCGGCCGCTGTCCGCCAAGGACCTGCTGCTCGGCACGCTCCCCCTGCGCGCGGACGGCGAGCCGGGCGCCCGCATCTGGCCCGCGCCGCCGCGCGTCGCCCTCATCGGCTGCGAGAGCGGCGGCGACCTGCGCTTCGCCGAGTCGTTCGGGCTGGCGACCGCGATGCTCCACAACGGCGCGGAGCTGGTCACCGCCGCGCGCTGGCCGCTCCCGACCAGCTTCGCCTTCCACCGCCTCGGCGGCCTGCCGGAGGCCGTACGTCCCCTGACCGACGCGGTCCTCGCCGTGGACGCCGCCCACGAAGACCCGGACCCCGTACGCCACTTCACCGGCTGGCAGCGCGAACGGCTCAGCCGCTGGCGTGCCACCGGCCGTGTCGAGCACTCGCCCCTGCTGTGGGCCGCCCTGACCTCCATCGTCGTCTGACCGCCGCTGCGGCCCGGCGCGGGCCGCGGCCGTAGCGCTTACCGGCGCGTGGCACCGGGCGGGCCGAGGAGACTGCCCATGCCCGCCACGACGGACGGCGCGATTTTGTAGTAGACCCAGGTCCCGCGCCGCTCGGAGGTGAGCAGTCCGGCCTCGCGGAGCTTCTTGAGGTGGTGGGAGACCGTGGGCTGGGAGACGCCGACGTCGGAGATGTCGCACACGCACGCCTCGCCGCCGTCGTGCGAGGCGATGAGCGAGAAGAGCCGCAGCCGTACGGGGTCGCCGAGCGCCTTGAACATCGCCGCGGTCCGCTCGGCCTCCTCGGCCGTCAGGGCGCGCTCGCTCAGCGGCGGGCAGCAGGGCGCGGTGTCCGCCGCAGGCGCGGGGAGCGGCTCGGTTTTCGACATGCGTCTATGTTGACACATGTCGAATCAGGGCGGCGGCCCGGACGTCGGGAGCGACGGATTCGACGGACATCTAATTTGACGGTCATCGATTCAGGTGCCACGCTGGCGGCACAGGACATCGACAGATGTCGAATCAGAGAGTCCGGGCGTCCGAGACTCCCGAGCGTCCGGGACTCCGGAACTCCGGAACTCCGGAACTCCGGAACTCCCGAGCGTCCGGGACTCCGGGAGCCAGAGACCTCAGAGGGGAAGCACCGTGAGCGCGTCCACCACCGCCCCGCCCGCCGTCGTGATCGGAGCCGGTCCGACCGGCCTCGCCGCCGCCGCCCACCTGACCGCGCGCGGTCAGGCCGTCCTGGTGCTGGAGACCGGGCCACGCGCCGCCCACGCCGTACGCGGCTGGGCGCACGTACGGCTCTTCTCCACCTGGGCCGAGCTGACCGACCCCGCCGCCGAGGAGCTGCTCGCCCCCACCGGCTGGACCAGGCCCGACCCGGCGGCGTACCCGACCGGCGGCGACTGGGCCGAGCGCTACCTCCAGCCGCTCGCCGACGTCCTCGGCGACGCCGTCCGCTACGGCGCCACGGTGACCGGCGTGTCCCGCGTCGGCCGGGACCGGATCGTGGACGCCGACCGCGAGCGGCAGCCCTTCACCGTCGACTACGTCCTCGCCGACGGACGTGAGGAACGCGTCCTCGCCTCCGCCGTCATCGACGCCTCCGGCACCTGGACCCTGCCCTCCCCCGCGGGCGCCAACGGGCTCCCGGCCCTCGGCGAGCGCGCGGCGCGCGACCGTATCGCCTACCGCGTACCGGACCTCGACGACCCTTCCGTACGGGCCCGTTACGCGGGGAAACGCACCGCCGTCATCGGCTCCGGCGCCTCCGCCTTCACCGCGCTCGCCGCACTGGCCGACCTGGCCGAGGCCGACGGCGGTACGGGCACGCACGCGGTGTGGGTGCTGCGCCGCGGCCTGTCCGGCTCGACCTTCGGCGGCGGGACCGCCGACCAGCTCCCCGCGCGCGGCGCCCTCGGCCTCGCCGCGAAGGCCGCCGTGGACGACGGGCACGCGGACGCCGTCACCGGTTTCCGCACCGACGCCGTCGAGCGCGCCGCCGACGGCCGCGTCGTCCTGGTCGGCGACGACGGCCGCCGCCTGGACCCGGTGGACGAGGTCGTCGTGCTCACCGGCCTGCGCCCCGACCTGTCGTTCCTGTCCGAACTCCGCCTCGGCCTGGACGAACGCCTCCAGGCCCCGGTCGCGCTCGCCCCGCTCATCGACCCCAACCAGCACTCCTGCGGCACGATCTACCCCCACGGGCACCGCGAACTGGCCCACCCCGAGAGCGGCGTCTACCTCGTCGGCATGAAGTCCTACGGCCGCGCGCCCACCTTCCTCGCCATGACCGGTTACGAGCAGGTCCGCTCGGTGGCCGCCGCCGTCGCCGGAGACCTCGAAGCCGCCGACCGCGTCGAACTCACCCTCCCCGACACCGGAGTCTGCGGCGGCGCGGGCCTCTACGACGAAGCCGACATCGACGCCGACGCCAACGCCAACGCCGGTCAGGGCGGCGGCTGTTGCGCCCCGACGCCGCGACTCGTCCAGCTCGGCGTCGGGGCACCGGCGGCAGTGGCGCAGGAGGGCCCGGCGGGCTGCTGCTGAGCGGGCCGCGCCACGGGTCGGGCCACGGGGGGGTCCGGGCGCGGGGTCCGGTCGCGGGTCCAGCCACACGTCCGGCCGCGGGTTCCGGTCGCGGGGGTCCGGCCGCGCCATCAAGGAGTGCGGCCGAACGGTCAAGCCGCGGCGGGCCGCGCCCGTGAGACTGGGCGCATGACCTCAGAGAGCTATGCGACCAGTACCGAGCCTGCGGCGGTCCGCGGCACGGACGACCCGTCCGTGGAGGCCGCCGCGGGCGGCGGACCCGGCGCGGCCTCCTGGGCCCCGGTCGCGGCGCTCACGCTGGGGATCGGGGCCCTGGTCGGCAGCGAATTCCTGCCCGCGAGCGTGCTGCCCGCCATGGCGTCGGACGTCGGCGTCAGCGAGGGCACGGCGGGGCTGGCCGTCGCGGCCACGGCGATCGCGGGCGCGCTCACCGCGCCCACCATCGCCGTGCTGCTGCCGCGCACCGACCGCAGGACCGTACTGATCGGCCTGCTCGCCGCCGCCGTGCTGTCCAACGCGGTGGTGTCGGTGACGCCGAACTTCCCGCTGCTGCTCGCGGGCCGCCTGCTGCTGGGCGTGGCCATCGCGGGCTTCTGGTCGTTCGCGCTCGGGGCGGGGACGAGCGCGGCGCCGGGGCGCGACCACGTCGTGTCCACCAGCCTGGCGCTGGGCGTGAGCGCGGCCACCATCGTCGGCGTACCGCTCTCCTCGGTCCTCGGCGACGCGGTGGGCTGGCGGCCGGTGTTCTGGGCAGCCGCGGGCCTGAGCCTGCTGGCGCTGGCCGCCGTGGTGGCGACGCTGCCGCCGGTGCCCGCCCAGCCGGGGGCGGGGCTCGGCATGCTCCGGCAGGCGCTGGCCAACCGGCGGCTGATGGCCGGGGTGGGCTGCATCGTGCTGCTGGCCTTCGGCAACTTCGCCGCCTACCCGTACATCCGGCTCGCGATCGAACGGGTCACCTCGGGTACGACGGTCTGGCTGCTGCTCGGCTGGGGTGTGGGCGGCCTCGCGGGCAACCTCGCCGCCGGAGCGCTCTCCCGGCGCCTCGGGCTCGCCGTCGTCGTCGCGCCCGTCCTGCTCGGCGCGAGCCTGCTCGTGCTGGGCACGACCTCCGGGCTCCCCGTCGCGGTCGTGGCGATCGTCGTCTGGGGCTTCGGCTTCAACATGGTCCCGGTCGCCACCCAGTTGTGGGTCACCCGCGCCGAGCCGAAGCGCGTCGAATCCGCCCTCTCCTTGCAGGTGACCGCCTTCCAGGTGGCCATCACGGCCGGCTCCGCGATCGGCGGCGCCGTGGTCGACAACGGCGGCGTACGCGGCGCCCTCCTGGTCGGAGCCGCCGCCGCACTCGCGGGCAGCATCGGCTTCGGCCTCCTCGCCAGGCCCCGGGCCTGAACAGCCGGTACGCGGCCCCCCGCTACTCCACGGACCCGCCGCCGCAGACGGCATCGGCTTCGGGGGGCCGCCCGGACCCCGGGTGGGAGCGCCAGGACTGGGGCGATCGGCCGTGGTCGGCGGAGAAGGCGCGGCTGAAGGCGGCGGCGGAGCCGTAGCCCACGGTGAGGGCGATCCGTTCGACCGGCTTGTCCGTACCGGCGAGGAGTTCGCGGGCGTGCCGCATGCGTACCTCGCGGAGCACCTGCGCGGGGCTGCGGCCCAGCTCGCGGCGGAAGCGCTCGCTCAGGGACGAGCGGGACAGGTGCGCGAAGCGCGCCATGCTGTCCACCGTCCAGGCCCGCCCGGGATGCGCGTCGAGCGCCGACACCAGCGCGGTCAGGCGCGGGTCCGACCGCTGCCGCGCGCTCTCCTCGACGGCCTGCACCATGGCGGCCTGGATCAGCCCGCCGTAGCTCGCGGCGAAGAGCGGATGCCCGTGCCTCGGGTCCAGCGGGCACATCCGCACCAGCTCCACGATGCCGCGGTTGCGCCCCGCGAAGTCCCGCGCCACCAGCGGGCTCGGCATCGGCGGCACCGCCCGCAGAGTGCCGACGGCCACCTCCGCGCGGGTCGGCGCGACGAGCCGGTACGTGGTCCTGGCGTCCACGTGGAAGGCGTCCCCGGCACACAGCGCCTCGGCGCCCGCCGCCGTCTCCAGCCGCGCGTCGCCGTCCAGGACCAGCGCCCAGATCGCGCCGTCGCCGCCGTCCAGCCGCTCTCCCGGGCCCAGTCGGCGGACCGTCACGGCCACCATGTCCCACGTCGGCACACCGCGCACACCGCCGAGGGGCGCGGCCGACCCATCCACCAGCGTCATGCACCGGCAAGCGCTCGGGCCGCCCGCCCTATTCCTCGGCGGCCCGGTACGGCTACGGGGTCCGGCGGACCGGTACGGCTACGGGGTCCGGCGGACCGGCGGCGGTCCGAGGCGGGCGAAGGAGCGGGTGAGGCCGCGCTTGAGGAGCGTGGACAGCGGGCGTTCCACCAGCCGGTGCACGAGGTAGCTCAGCAGCAGCATCGCGCCGATGAGCGCGGCGACCAGCAGGCGCGGGTCGGCGCGGTCGCGCAGGTAGTGGATGGCGGTGGTGCCCGCGGCGTAGTGGACCAGGTAGAAGGGGTAGGTCAGGGAGCCCGCGGTGGCGAGCCACCTCCACTGGAGGCGGTCGGTGAGACCGACGGCGACGCCGACCATGAAGAGCAGGAAGACGGTGTAGAGCAGGAGCGCGCCGCGCCAACTGGAGACGTGCTCGACGGTGTCGACGCGCTGGGCGATCTCGCTCTGGGCCATCAGCCAGGACATCCCGAGGATGCCCCACAGCAGCAGGTCCTGGCCGAAGCGGTGCATCAGGTACAGGGCGAGGCCCGCGATGAAGTACCAGGCGGCGTCCGGGTTGGCGAGCAGCGTCAGCGCGGGCGTCCCGGCGACGGGGGCGAGGGCGGCGGCGACGCCCCACACGCAGCAGAAGACGACGACCTTGCGGTAGGTCAGACCGGTGGCCACGACGAGCAGGAAGATCAGGTAGAAGCGCAGCTCCGACCAGAGGGTCCAGTAGACGCCGTCGACGTCGGCGATGCGCGAACCCTGTTGCAGCATCGAGAGGTTGAAGAGCGTGTCGCGCGCGGAGGCGGGCGCCTTGAAGACCGCGGGCCACAGCGTGAGCACGGCGGCGGTGAACAGCACGCCGAACCAGTACGCGGGGTAGAGCCGGATCACCCGGGAGACGAAGAAGTCCCGCGGTCCGCGCCCCCAGCACGACATGCAGATCACGAATCCGCTGATGACGAAGAAGATCTCGACGCCGATCCAGCCGTAGGACGACACGCGGAAGACGGCCGGGAAGACGTGGGAGGCCGGGCGGTCCCAGACCGGATTGTGCGGCTGGTTCACGCGGTTGGTGCCCACGTAGTGGTGGAGCGCGACCATCAGCGCGGCGCACAGCCGCAGCGCGTCGATCACGTACAGCCGCGGGCGGCGCGCGGGCGGGGCCGGTGCGGCCAGGGGTCCCGGCGCGGGCAGCGCCTCGGCGGCGGGGCGTTCCTCGGTCCGCAGCACCCCGCCGGCCGCCGGGCCGCCGCCGCCCGCCGGGCCGCCGCGGCCCCCCGGCCAGTCGTCGCCGGAGCCGCCGCCCGCATGCCTCATGTGCTGATTCCGCCAGTTCGGGTCCGTGGTCAGGGCTTCCGTCCGCGCTCTGTCGCGCGCTCCGGAGCACTTCAACGTAGGGCGGTCGCTCGGCGCGAAACCAGGCCCGCGGGCCGGGATCGGGAACGGTTCAGCAGGTTGTCGTCCAGCGCTGGGCAGCCCGCAAGGAGATGACCGTATGAAATTCACCCCGGCTGCATCAGGGCCCCTCGGCCGACACCCGCGCCGCCGTACTTCTGCGTGCTGTTCTGCGTGGTCCCGGCCGGTGCCGAGGACTTGACTCGGCGGTGGGGCAGCGGCCGTCGGGGCCGCGGACCACCAGGTCAGGAGAGGTCATGACGGCGATCGGGAATGTCGTGCTGGTGCACGGCGGATTCGTGGACGGGGCGGGCTGGCAGGGGGTGTACGACCATCTGACGGCCGACGGCTACCGGGTGGCGGTCGTGCAGAATCCGACGCTGTCGCTCGCCGACGACGTGGCGGTCACGCGGCGGGTGCTGGACGGTCTGGACGGTCCCGCGGTGCTCGTGGGGCACTCGTACGGCGGCGCCGTCATCACCGAGGCGGGCAACCACCCCAACGTGGCCGCGCTCGCGTACATCACGGCCTTCGCGCCGGACGCGGGTGAGTCCGTCAACACGCTGATCGCCGACCCGCCGCCCGGTGCGCCGGTGCCGCCGATCCTGCCGCCGCAGGACGGGTTCCTCTTCCTCGACCGGGAGAAGTTCGCGGCGTCCTTCGCGGCCGACGTGCCCGCGAACGTGGCCGCCTTCATGGCCGACGCGCAGGTCCCGTGGGGCGTGGAGGCCCTGGCCGGTACGGTCTCCGAGCCCGCGTGGCGGACGAAGCCGTCGTGGTACCTGGTCGCGACCGACGACCGGATGATCCCGCCGCCCGCGCAGCGCGCCATGTCCGAGCGGGCCAAGGCCACCGTCTCCGAGACGCCCGGCAGCCACGCCGTGTACGTGTCCCGGCCCGCCGTCGTGGCCGCCGTCATCGCGCAGGCCGCCCAGGGCGCCAACGGCGGCTTCTGACCCCGGCCCGCCCCGCCGCCCGGCCCGCCGTGAGGCGGGTCAGGGCTGCGCGGACAGCGGGCGGCAGCGGTCGGCCGCCTCCGTGTCCCCGACCTCCGCGAACACCTCGGCGGCCCGTGCGTAGGCGCGCCGGCTCCCGTCGGTCCTGCCCTCGTCGGCCAGCAGGGCGCCCAGCGTCTCCAGTCCCTCGGCGAGCCGGAAGCCGGTCAGGCGCTGCGCGTCCAGGGAGGCGATCGCCGCGGTGAGCGCGGCGATCGCCTCAGGACGGCGGCCGAGGTGCCCCAGGCACTGGCCGATGCGGATCAGGCCCAGCGGGCGGCAGTGCGCCACGACGGTCGGCGCCATCCGCGGCTCCTCGTCGTCGATGACGGCGAGAGCGGTACGGAACTGCCGCAGCGCCTCGGTGTAACGGCCCTCCTCCCGCAGCGAGTTGCCGATCGAGGCGAGGGACTGCACATAGGAGTCCATGTCGCCGAGGGCCCGGAACGTCTCCGCCGCCCGGGACGCGGACGCGATCGCCTCGCCGGGGCGGCCGAGCAGGCGCGCCGCCCCGGCGGCGTACTGGTGGGACCAGGCGATCTGCGCGGTGGCGCCGCCGCGTTCGGCCAGCTCCAGCGCCTCACGCGCGTACCGCAGCACCGCCCGCGGGTCGCGGGACGGCACCCAGTGGACCCAGGCCAGATAGTTGAGCTGGGCCGCCTGCTGGGCCAGGTCGCCGAGGGCCGCGGCGGCCTCGGCGCCGAGCGTGAACACCTCGCGCCAGTGCGGGCCGTGCGCCCACCGGTCGGAGAACCAGTGCATGGACTCGGCGCAGTCCAGCACGGGCGCGTACCGGCCGCGGGCCGCGGCGGCCCGCATCGCGCCGAGCCAGTTGTCCACGTTCGCCCGCAGCCAGCGTTCGGCCTCTTCTTCCGAGGCCAGGCTCGGCAGTTCGGGGTCGGGCCGGTCGGGACGGCCGTAGCCGGGTTCGAACCACCGCCCGGCCAGGGTGGCCGTCCGCAGCAGCCAGGCCGTCACCCGGTCCGCCAACTCCGCGCGCCGCGCCGGGCTCTCCTCCTCCCGCAGCCGCTCGCGCGCGAAGAGGCGGACCAGGTCGTGGAAGCGGTAGCGCCCGGCGGTGCTGTCCTGGAGCAGGCCGAGGTCGACGAGGTCGTCGAGCGCGTCCCAGGTCTCCTTGACCGGCATCCGGCCCGCGACGGCCGCCAGGTCCGCGTCGACGTCCGGCCCCGGCACGGCGGCCAGCCGCCGGAACAACGCCCTTGCGGGCGCGGCGAGTTGTTCGTACGACATCCCGAAGGCGTTGGCGATCTTGAGGTCACCGGCCGTGAGCTGGTCCAGCCGCCGCTCCTCGTCCGCGAGCCGGGCGGCGAGTTCACCGGCCGCCCAACCGGGCCTGCTGGCAAGCCGGTTCCCGATGATCCGCAGTGCGAGCGGGAGACCGCCGCACAGCTCGGCGAGCCTGGTCAGGTCGGACTCCTCGTCGGTGGCCGCGCGTTCGCCGATGATCCCGGTCAGCAGGTGCGTGGCCTCCGGGAGCGGCAGCGGGCCGAGCACCAGCCTGCGGACGCCTTCGAGTCCTGCCAGCAGCCGCCGGGTGGTGATCATGGCCCGGCCCGCTCCCCCGGCCGGGAGCAGCGGGCGCACCTGCTCCTCCGACGCGGCGTTGTCGAGGACGACCAGGACGCGCCGGTCGCGCAGGACCGACCGGTACAGGGAGGCGCGGCCCTCGGTGGCGGCCGGGATGTCCTGGTCGCCGACGCCCAGCGCGCGCAGGACGTGCCGCAGCGCCTCGTCCGCGGTCACGGGCCGCTGCGACATGCCGAGCAGGTCCAGGAAGTACACCCCTTCGGGGAAGCTCGGCCGTACGGCGTGGGCGGCCCGGACGGCGAAGGTGGTCTTGCCCAGACCCGCGGCGCCGGTGACGAGACCGACCACCCCGACGCCCGGCGCGCTCTCGGCGTACACCAGCTCGCTCATCCAGACCAGTTCGGCGGCGCGGCCGGTGAAGTCCGGTACGGCGCCCGGCAGTTCGCACAGGCCGCTCGGACGCGTCCAGTGGCCGCGCAGGCGGCCGTCCCGCGCCAGGTCGAGCAACTCCGCGCGCGCGGCGCCTTCCAGGGCGAGCGCGTCGGCCAGCGCGGTCACGGTCCGCTGCTGGGGCCCGCGGCTCCGGCCGCGCTCCATGTCCGACAGCGTCCGGGCACTGACACCGGACGCCTCGGCCAGTCGCTCGAGGGTCAGCCGCGCCGCGCGGCGATGGCCGCGCAGCACCTCGCCGAAACCCGTACGTCCGGTGATGGCGCACCACTCCCCTCAGCTGCGGAGCCGAGGTGTCCCTCCCCGGCCGCCGGCCGGCGTCGTCCGAGGGTGCGGCGTTCCGCGTGCTCCCCGTCACCCGGCGGGTTTCCCCCGCCACCTGCCGGTTCCCTCGGACGGACGAGGTCGTGGGATGCACACTAGGAGCCTGGCGGGCCTGCCCGATTCCGTCATATGACGTAGTCGGGTGACGGCGGTCGGCCGGGGCGCGGCAGGGGGCAGTGATGAGCGACGGAGCCGGCGACGCGAGGGACGGGCTGCTGGTCGGCAGGGACGCCGACCTCGGCAGGCTCGGCGCGTTCCTGGCCGAAGTCCCGCGCCGCGGAGGGTCGTTGGCGCTGGTGGGCGAGCCGGGCGTCGGCAAGTCGGCGCTGCTCGCCGCCGTCGCCGGGAGCGCCGAGGCCGCCGGGATGCGGGTGCTGCGCGCGGACGGTGTGCAGTACCGGGCGCAGTTGAGTTACGGCGCGCTGCGGCAGTTGCTGACGTCGGTGCCCGAGGTCCGCGCCCGCGCCGCCGAACTGCCGCCCCTGGCCGGTGTCCTGGGCCTGGAGCACGACGCGGCACCCGGCCACCGGGCGGTCGTGGAGGCCGCGGCGGCGCTGGCCGCCGCGCTGTCCCGCGACCGCCCCGCCCTGCTGGTGCTGGACGACGCGCAGTGGCTTGACCGGTCGAGTGCCGTCGTCCTGGGGCACGTCGCCCGTCGCCTGCCGGGCACGGCCACCGGTCTGGTGTGCGCGGTCAGGCTCGGCGAGGAGAGCTTCTTCGACCACAACGGCCTTCCCCTGCACGAGTTGGGGCCGCTCCCGGAGGCCGCCGCCGACGAGCTGCTGCGCCGCCGCTTCCCGACGCTCGCCTCGCGGGTGCGGCGGCGCGTGATCGCCGAGGCCGAGGGCAACCCCCTGGCGCTGCTGGAGCTGCCCGCCGCCCTGACCGAGCCCCAGCGGCGCGCCTCCCAGGCCCTGCCCAAGCGGCTGCCGCTGCCGCAGCGGCTCCAGTCGACCTTCGCCTCGCGCATCAGGACGCTGCCACCGGCCACCCGGCACCTGCTGCTCGTCGCCGCGCTGGAGGGCAGCGGCACCATGATGATCGTGCGCCGCGCGGTGGCCGGCCGGTGCGATCCGAAGCACCTGGCCCCGGCGGAGCGCCTGCGACTCGTGCGCGTGGACGACGACATGGGGCGCGTGCACTTCCGGCACTCCCTCATCCGCTCCGCCGTCGTGGAGCTGTCGACCAGCGACCAGCGCCGGGGCGTCCACCGCGCGCTCGCGGCGGCGTGGGCCGCGGTCCCCGAACGGCGCGCCTGGCACCTGGCCCAGGCCGCCGACGAGCCGGACGAGTCGATCGCCGCGCTCCTGGAGGAGGCCGCCGACGTCGGCACACGCCGCGGCGACGGGCCCAACGCCGTTGCCGCGCTGGTCCGTTCGGCCGAGCTGAGCCCCGCGGGCGACGCGTACGCCCGGCGGCTGGCCAAGGCGGCGTACGTCGGCGCGAATCTCACCGGCGACGTACGCGACGTACCGCGCCTCCTGCACGACGCGCGGCAGGCGTCGCCGGACGCGGACTCCCCGGCCGTCGCGGTGGCCGCCGCGCTGTACCTGCTCAACAGCTACGGGGACATCGACACCGCGCACCGCCTGCTGTCCGGCGCCGTCGCGCTCCAGCCCGAGCCGTACGACCTCACGGACGCCACGCTCGTGGAGGCCCTGACCACGCTGCTGATGGTGTGCGTGCACGGCGGCCGGCGCGAGCTGTGGTCGGAGCTCGACGCGGCGCTGGCGAAGTGCGCCGCCGTCCCCGACACCCTGTACCTGCTGCGGACCACCTTCGGCGACCCGGCCCGCGCCCGCCCGGCCGACTGGGCGCGGCTCGACACCGCGATCCGGACCCTGCCCGGCACGGCGGACCCGGTGCGGATCGTCCGGATCGCCACCGCCGCCGCGTACGGCGACCGCCTGCACGCGATGGAGGCGCCGCTGCGGCTCACCGCCCGCGGCGGCCTGGACGGGCAGAACATCTTCCCCGCCATCCAGGCGTCGTTCCTGTGGAGCAGCCACGCCTGGTTCACCGGCCAGTGGGCCGAGGCGCGGCAGGTCGCGGAACAGGGTCTGCGGTGGTGCGAGGAGATGGCCTATCCGCTGCGCTCCTGGACCGGCACATTCGTCCTCGCCTGCCTGCACGCGGCCTGCGGCGAGTACGCGCGGGCCCGGCGGCTCGCGGACCGGATGGACCAGTGGGCGGGTTCCCGCAGGGGCTACGCCGTCGGCTGCTACGCCGCCCACGCGCGGACGCTGACCGCCCTGTCGCTCGGCGACTTCGACGAGGCGTACCGCCACGCCTCCCGGATCACGCCGCCCGGGACCTTCGCGCCGTTCGCCGGGCACGCGGTGTGGGCGGTCCTCGACCAGGTCGAGGCGACGGTACGGACCGGGCGGCGGGACGAGGCCGCCGCGCACGTACGGGCCGCGCGCGAGGCCGGACTGGACGCGGTGTCACCGCGGTTGGCGATGGTGCTGCTCGCGTCGGCCGCGCTGACGGCGGACCGCGACGACGAGGCCGTACGGGGTTTCGGCCAGGCGCTGGCCGTCGAGGGCGCCGAGCGCTGGCCCTTCGACCACGCCCGCGTCCAGCTCTACCTGGGTGAACGCCTGCGCCGGAGCAAGGCACCCGGCCGGGCCGGGCACCTGCTCGGCGCCGCCGCGGCCGGCTTCGAACGGCTCGGCGCCCGCCCCTGGGCGGACCGGGCCAACAAGGAGCTGCGCGCCTGCGGCATCCCGGTTGCCGCGCGCTTCCCGCCCGAGGGCCCCGCCCTGACACCGCAGCAGTGGGAGGTCGCCCGGCTGGCCGCCACCGGCCTGACCAACAAGCAGATCGGGGAGCGGCTACTGCTGTCGCCGCGGACCGTCTCGACCCATCTCCACCAGCTCTTCCCGAAGTTGGGCATCACCTCGCGGGCGGCGCTGCGGGACGCGCTGGACCGGACGGAAGAGCGGCGCGCCTGAACTTTTATCGTACGAACACCAATCCGCGGGCACCTCGGCTCCGAACTACCTCACGTATGAGGCCAGTCCGCGAGAGGAGTGCCATGGGACTCCTGACCGTCGACGTCCGCGCCACCCCCGCGGGCGCGGTCGTCGCACTCGCCGGAGCGCTCGACTACTCCACCGCGCCGCAGGTCCGCGAGGCCGTCGAACGCCTCACCCTCGCGCCCGGCCGACAGCTCGTCGTGGACATGGGCGGGCTGGACTTCATCGACTCCAGCGGTCTCAGCACGCTGCTCGCCGCCCACCACCGGGCGGAAGAGGCCCACGCCCACACCGTCCTGGCCGCGGTCCCCGAGCGGTTCGACCGGGTCTTCCGCGTCACGGGACTCGACCAGGTCTTCACCGCGGCGCCGAGCGCGGACGCGGCGGTCGAGGCGTGGACGGCGGAGCGCGGGACCGCGGGTGACGGGTGGGGGACGGAAAAGAAATTCCTGAGTCTTCGTGCGTGCGACGCGTGAGAGGGGGTACGTGCCTGGGGTCACAGCCGACGACGTTGGGCGAACACATGACGGCGATCACGCACGACGCGGGAACCACCGCACTGCCGACCGGAGTCGGCCGGAGCGTTCCGGCCGTGGGTGAGGTGCCGCAGGTCGCGGACCCGGCGAAGGTCTCGCCGAAGGACGCCCGCGAGCTGTCGAAGCTGTACTTCGACCGCCTCCAGTCGCTGGAGGAGGGCACCGAGGAGTACAGCCGCGCGCGCGGCACGCTGATCGAGATGAACATGTCCCTCGTCCGCTTCTCCGCCCGCAGGTTCCGCAGCCGCGGCCCGCAGGAGTGGGAGGACATCGTCCAGGTCGGCACGATCGGCCTGATCAAGGCGATAGACCGGTTCGACCTGTCGCGGGAGACGGAGTTCACCACCTTCGCCATCCCGTACATCGTCGGCGAGATGAAGCGGTTCTTCCGCGACACGTCCTGGGCCGTCCACGTACCGCGCCGCCTCCAGGAGCTGCGGGTCGAGCTGGCCAAGGCCCGCGACCACCTGACCGCCGTCCTGGACGCGCCGCCGACCCTCGCCGAGCTGGCCGCCTACCTGGAGATCACCGAGGACGAGGTCGTCGAGGGCCTGGTGGCCGCCAACGGCTACACCGCGGGCTCCATCGACCTGCCCGCCGGTGACGACGGCGAGGACGCCGGACGCTCGTACGCCGACACCATCGGCGCGGCCGACCCGGCGATGGAACTCGTCGAGGACTTCCAGGCGCTGGCTCCGCTGCTGGCGAAGCTGGACGACCGCGAGCGCAGCATCCTGCGGATGCGCTTCGGCCAGGAGCTGACCCAGGCCGACATCGGCGCGGAGCTGGGCTACTCCCAGATGCACGTGTCCCGGCTGCTCAGCCGGACCCTGGCCAAGCTGCGGGCCGGGATGCTCACCGACAAGTAGCCGCCGACCGGACAGCAGGACAGCCCCGCGACTCAGAGCACCACGGCCGCCGACCGGACAGCGATCCGCTCGGCGGCCGAGCTGTGCGCGGCTCGGCTCTGCCCGGCTCAGCCCGGCTCAGCGCCCGGGCAGCCAGTCCCGCAGCCGGATCAGGCCGTCGCGCAGATCGACCGGCCGTCTCGTGGCCGCCGGATCGGCGTGGTCGACGGCCGTCGCGGGACAGGCGTGTCCGCCGAGGCCCGCCAGGACCACCGCCTCGCGCTGCCGGGGCGTCAGCCGCTTGAGGTCCGTCCGTACCCGCGGGTCGGCGCGGATCTCCCGCAGCCGCCCGAGGATCGCGTCCAGGGTCGGGCCGACGTCGGTCCGTACGGCCTCCGCGTCCCGCCCGGACCTGAGCAGGCCGACCAGGCTTCGGTGGACGCGGGTGACCGCCCAGGTCAGGGCGTCGGCGTGGGCGGGGTCGAAGCGGGGCGCCGTGCGCCAGACGTCGACCAGCGCCTCGCGGGACAGCTCCTCGGCCCGCGCCGCGTCGCCCGTCATGCAGTGCGCCAGGCCGTAGGCGGCGGGGGCCAGCAGCGGATAGAGCCGGTCGAAGGCGTCGCGGTCGCCCTTGCCCGCGCGGATGAGGAGTTCCCGCACGTCCGCGCCTTGACCCGGGTCACCGCTCGTATCGCCGCCACCCGTACCGCCGACCGCGCTGCCGCTCGTACCGCCGACCGCGCTGCCACCCGTACCGCCGCTCGTACCGCCACCCGTACCGTTCATAAATGGTGAGCTTCCCTCGCAGACCGTTCCCATACGCGGCCAAGGCTCCCACGCCACCGCGGACCGCACCCACGAAAGCCGCCGGGACGCGGTCGTCGGCGCCGTGGCCCGCCGTTCGCCCGCGCGACCCGGGGGGCGGGCCCTCATACTGGTTCGGGGACAGGTGTTCGGATCGTTGTGGCGGGAAGCTGACAGGGGCCGGAACGCGTGGTTGGCTGGCGCGCGAAAACGCCGTCTGACGGAACGGGCAAGGTTGTGGCGGGAGCGATGGAGTACCCGGGCGGCGTACGGGCGGACGGGCTGCCGGCCGTACTGTCCGACCCCGACCGGCTGGCGGCGCTCGACGCCAGCGGCATGGTCGGCTCCGCTCCGGAACGGGTCTTCGACGATCTGACCAGGCTGGCGGTGTCGGTGACCGGTGCCGCGATCTCCGCGATCACCTTCGTCGGCGAGTCCCGTACGTACTGGAAGTCGGTACCGCACCTGCCCTACGGGGACGTGGAGAGCTGGCAGAACGCGGTGGGCGACAGCTTCTGCTACTTCGCCGTCGGTGAGAACGGGCCGTTCGTGGTGGAGGACGCGGAGAAGGACCCGCGGACGGCGGGCCATCCGGCGATCGGGCCGTGGAGCGTGGGCGCGTGGGCCGGATTCCCGATCGTGACCACCGACGGCCAGCCGATCGGCACCATGTGCGTGATCGACGCCAACCCTCGGGTGTGGACACCGCAGGAGCTGGAGACGATGTCGGTCCTGGCGCGCGCGGTGTCGAACGAGATCAACGTGCGGATGTCGCTCGACCGCGTGCACACCGCGCTCCAGACCGCCGAGAACGCGCTGTCGACCGCGCAGGGCGCGCTGGCCGCCTCCCGCGAACTGGCCCGCAGCCTCCAGGACAGCCTGCTGCCCCCGGCCCTGCGCCCGGTGCCGGGCGTGGACACCGCCGCGCTGTACATCCCGGCGAGCGGCGGCATCAGCGTGGTGGGCGACTTCTACGACCTGTTCCAGGCCCGCGGGGCGTGGTGGACCGCGGTCATGGGCGATGTGTGCGGCAAGGGCACCGAGGCGGCCAAGGTGACCGCGCTGGCCCGCTACACGCTGCGCGCCGACGCCGGTGAGCACCTGTCGCCCGCGGTGGTGCTCGACCGGCTGAACACCGCCATGCTCGCGCAGGGCGCCCCCCGCTTCCTGACCGCCGTCCAGACCACCTTCCGTACCACCGGGTCCGGGGTGTCGGGGCGGCTGTGCCTGGCCGGACACCCGCCCGCTCTGATCCGCCGCGCCGACGGCCGCGTCCGGCAGACTGGCGCCTCCGGCACCCTCCTCGGCGTGGTCGACCCCGTACGCCTGACCAACGTCCGCTTCCGGCTGGCCCCCGGCGACCTGCTGCTGCTCTACACCGACGGCGCGTGCGAGGCGCGGCCCGACCCGCGCGGCGCGGGGCCGCGGCGGCCGATGTTCGACGAGGCCGCCCTCGCCCGTACCCTCGGCGACACCCACGCCATGGGCGCCGCCGAGACCATCGAGCACATCGCCGACACGCTCAGCGACTACCACGGCGGCTGGGCCAGCGACGACACCGCGCTGCTCGCGCTGCGGGTCCCGCCGCGCGCCTGACCCGGCCGGGTCTCGTTCCGCGTACGCGTACGCGTACGCCTTCCGGTGCGGTGACGTGCCGCCGTGGTGACGTGCCCGTGCGGTGACGTTTCCGTGCGGTGACGTTTCCGTGCGGTGGCGTGCCGGGCGTTCCCCAGCGGTGTCCACAGCCTGTGGACCGGCCGCGGCGGGGTTCGGGGAAGCGCGGGGCGCGGGGCGGGGTGTGCGGCGTGCGTACGGGGAAGCGCGGGGCAGGCGTGGGGGGTGTGCGTACGATGATGCCGTTCCGGTGCGACATCCGGGCGGCCGTCTGCTGGGAGGGCGAGATCGACCTCTACGCGGTTCCCCCTGCCCGTGGGGCGCCGGTCGTACGACGGCCGTCGAGCGGTGCCGCGTGATCAGCGACCGCATGGCGGAGATCCTGCGGGCGCTCCAGACCTCGGACTGGCCGGACGTCGCCGGTGAGGTCGCCGAGACGCTCGGCGTGGACGGCATCGCGATCAGCGCGGGCAGCCGGCCCGGCGCGTCGGAGGTCCTGTGGTCCTCCGGTGCCGGAGCGCGCGCCTTCGAGGATCTCCAGCTCACGGTCGGTCAGGGCCCGGGACCCGACTGCCTGGTCGGCGGCACCGCGGTACGCGTCCCCGACCTGGGGCTCACGCCGGCCGGCCGCTGGCCCGCCCTGCTGCGGGAGACGCCCGCGCTCAGCGTACGGGCGGTGTTCTGTTTCGCGCTGCGCGTCGGCGCGATCACGCTGGGCGTGCTGACGCTGGTCAGGGACGCGCCCGGCCGCCTGACCCCCGAACAGGACGGTGACGCGGGTGTCCTCGCGGGCCTGCTGACCCGGCGTTTCCTCGGCCTCGGGGACGCGTGGACGCCGTCGGCCGGTCGTCCCGGGGCGCCTTCCGATCCCGCTCTGCCCGCCCCCGCGCTGCACCAGGCCGTGCTGCACCAGGCGACCGGCATGGTCAGCGTCCAGCTCGCCGTGCCGCTGGCGGAAGCGCTGCTGCGGCTGCGCGCCTACGCGTACGGCAACGACCGTCCTCTGGCCGACGTCGCCCGGGACGTCGTGGCCAGACGGCTGAGGATGGGCCCCGACCCGAGCCCCGGTCAGAGCCCAGGTACGAGCAACGATCCGGGCACCGATCAGAGCCCCGGTACGAGCACCGAACCGAGCCGCGGCCCGAGCCCCGATCCGAACCCGCCTTCACCCGCAGCAGACGAGGACTGATCTCCATGACGACCCGCGAACAGCAAGTCACCGAGGTCTTCGTCGAGGTGACCGACTTCCTGATCGACGACTTCGACGTGATCGACTTCCTCCAGAAGCTGTCGGTGCGCTGCATGGAGCTGCTGGACGTCGCCGCCGTCGGCGTCCTGCTCGCCGACGAGAACGGTGTCCTGCACGTACTCGCGGCCTCCGACGAACACACCAGGCTGCTGGAGCTGTTCGCGCTCCAGCACGACCAGGGTCCCTGCGTCGACTGCTACCACGACGGCGAGCCGCGGACCAACGTCGACCTCGGCGCTCCCGAAGTGGCCGCCGCCTGGCCCCAGTTCACCGCCGGGGCCGAGGCCACCGGATTCGTCGCCACCAACGCGCTGCCGCTGCGGCTGCGCGGCCGGGTGATCGGCGCGCTCAGCCTCTTCCAGACCGACCCGGAGCCGCTGACGGACCAGGACGTGACCCTCGCCCAGGCCCTCGCCGATGTCGCCACCATCGCGATCCTCCAACAGCGCACGCTCGCCCACGCCGAGGCCGAACGCGACCAGCTCCAGTACGCCCTCAACGCCCGCATCACCATCGAACAGGTCAAAGGCATCCTCGCCGAGCGCTGGCACCTGGGCGTCGACGAGGCGTTCAGCGTCTTCCGCTCCTACGCCCACGCCCACGGCCGCAAACTCTCCGACCTGGCCCGCGAGATCGCCGACGGCACGCAGGCCACGGAGACCATCCGCACCTTTCCGACGCGGGCGCCGCGGACGGGCGCGTAGGAGCGGGACACTCAGGCGCCGGGACGCCCGGGCCCTGGGGCGACCCAGGCACCGGGACGCCCAAGCTCTGGGGCGCTCAGGCCCTGGGGTGCTCAGGCCGGTGTGAACACGACCTCGAAGTCCCGAACGTGGTGGGCGATTTCGCCGGGCGGCAGGACCGCCGCGTCATCCGGCGAGCTGCCGAGGGACCTGGCCTGGCTGACGAACCGCTGGACAGCGGCCCGCTTACGGGCGGCCACCTCTTCCGGCAGCCGGACGAGGGACGCCGACGCCCACGGCACGCGGGGGTCGCCGGGGCGGGCCCAGTGCCACATCCACACGGGATAGAGCAGGCAGGGCACCGACGCCTTACGGGCGGCGGTCAGCGCGGCGCGGCCCGCGGCCTCGTGGTCGCTGTGGACGTCACCGGTCCACGGCGCCAGGCACAGGTCGGCGTCGGACAGCAGCGGCACCAGGGCCGCGGCGACCTCGTCCTCATGGCCCGCCACCTCGGTGTCCGCCACTCTCAGCCGGACGATGTCCTGTGCGTCGGCGCCGAGTTCGGCCAGGGCCTCGCGCAATTCCGCAGCCCGGATGCCGACGAGCTGATGGGACGTGATGGCCGTGCTGTCGGCGTGGGACAGTTCGCCGTCGGTCACCGACACGACGGTGACCGCCACACCGGCCGCGGCGAGCAGCGCGATGCTGCCGCCCACCCCCAGCACCTCGTCGTCGGGGTGCGCGGCCACGACCACCACCCGTCCGGCGGTGGGCAGTTCGGTGTCGGCCAGGTGCGCCCAGCCGTCCCAGGCGCGCCACTGCTCCTCGTCGGTGCCGGGCGCCTGGAGCGGATCGGCGTGCTCGGGAAGTTCGGTGTGCGGGGTGTCGGTGTGCTGCTCGGGGTTGTGCGGGGTGTCGTGCTGGTCCATCAGGATGTCTCCCTACCGGCCACGGGGCCGCCCGGTTCCGCGCGATTGGTTTCCTTGACGCCGTGCGCGATGACGTCGGTGTCGAAGCCGCCCTCGGTGATCAGGCGGGCCAGGTGCGAGATCTTGTGCTGACGCGCTCGGGCGAAGGAGCGCAAAGTGGCGAAGGCCAGGTCGAGGGACATGTTCCAGCGCTCGGCGAGGATGCCCTTGGCCTGTTCGACGATGATCCGGCTGTTGAGCGCGTACTGGAGCTGGTCGCGTTCCGCCTCGGCGTGCGCGAGGGTCCGCCGCTGGAGGATCGCGATGGTGGCCACGACGTCGTGGGACACGTCCGTCACGGTGCGCCCGCTGCCGTACGCGTGGGCCCGCAGCCGCAGCAGGGCGTCGGCGAGGGAGACGGCGAGCTGGACGCTGACCATGCCGGTCGCCTGGTGGACCGCGGCGTGATGGAGGAAGGGGAGGGAAGCCGGCGGGTTCATCGGGCCCCGCGGGTTCACAGGGTCCGCCTCTTGGCGTGCCCGACCGGCACCCTCCAGGAAGTACCTGGTCAGGGCGGCGGCCAGGATCGCCGCGTCGGCGCTCTGCCCGCTGGTCAACGGCCCCGGCGCGCGCCGTACCGCGGTCAGCACCCCGAGTCCGATCCCGCCCATGCGCAGCGGGAAGCAGAAGACCGCGCGCGCCGCCAGGCCGGGCGCCTCCATGACCAGCTCGGGCCAGCGGTCGTGGCGGACGCGGGCCAGATCCGGCACCCGCACCGTCGTACCGCCCACCATGCAGTCGGGTCCCGGGCCCTGCCCCAGTGTGAGCTGGAGGTCTTCGAAGCCGCGCGACACGTCGTCGGAACACCACAGCACCTCGGTCCTGCCCGGCTCGTTCCCCAGCGAGACGGCGACGCCGTCCACCTCAAGGGCCGCGGCGCCCGCCACGGCCACCGCGGGCGACCCCTGGCCGTCCTGGAGCAGACGCAGTGCCTCCGCCAGGCGCTCAGCCGCCATCGGGCACCACCGCATACGGCCTCACATGGCCTCGATTCCCCGAGCGCGGAAGGAACGACGGACGGAGACCGGTCACGCGGTCATCGCGTTCGCGTAAGGGTGAACGGTCATCCGTTCAGCGGTTGTGGGTTCCGCCCGTCACGGCGAGGTGGTCCGCGGGAGATCCGCGGCCCCGGTGGCGGCATCGCACTCAACCGACTGCGCCAGGGGCAGGGACGCTCCTTCCACCCTACCTCCCGGGTGTCCGCGGGCACCCTGACGTCAGACCGTGCGCCCGGCCGGGAGGTCGGCGGCACGGCGCAGTACCGACCGCAGTTCCCTGTCCGCCACGGGCGCCGGCACCCCGATACGACAGCGCCACCGCCGCCGCCACCGCGTCGACCGCCCGCTCCGGATCGCGGCACAGCAACAGCGCCAGCGAGAACAGCGCGTCCGCGTGCCGTTCGTACCCGCCCAGGTCGTACGCGCCCAGCGCGCCGCTCGCCGGATTCCGCCCATGGGGGTGCTGCGTCAAAGCCCTCACCTGCTCAAACCGTACGTTCGGACAACCGCCGGGGGCAGGGGCGCACCCCGTACGCCATCCCCCTCCCCACGCCCCCGCCAGCACCCCGAACCGGGACCGGTGGGGGTTATTCGAAGAACTTCAGGCTGAAGCCGGTGTCGGAGGTGGGGCCGGGGACGTTGGCGCGGGAGTAGGTGGTGTTGCCCCACCAGCAGAAGGTGCCGGTGAACCAGTAGCGGTTGGACCAGGAGTAGGGGGTGCCCTTGGGGACGGCGGTGAACATGAGGGGGAAGCGGGGGCCGGCGGGCGGGCTGGTGCCGATGTCGCCGTTGAGGAGGACGAAGCTGTGGGAGCCGGGGCCGTTGACGTAGAGGGTGGGGTCCCAGCCGGACATCATGGTGGCGGCGTGCGCGCCGAACAGGCAGCCGTTGGACTTGTACCAGTCCCAGACGTACGTCGGGTCACCGCCGGAGCGCAGCCGCAGATCGGCCATGCAGTACTGGTCGCTCCAGCTCCCGTTGGCCGAATAGACGATGTGGAGCTGCCCGTTGGGGTCCTTGACGGCGGCGGGCGCCTCGTTGATGTACGGGTTGCCGACGACGCGCTCCCAGCTCTCGCGCGGCTGGGAGATGATGTAGCGCGCGCCGGTCGGCGCGGTGGGGCTGCTCATCCGGACGATATACAGGTTCTGTTCGACGTTCGTATCGCCCGCCCAGCCCGACCAGACGAACCAGCGCTGCCCGTTGAAGGTGAAGAGGTTCCCGTCGATGGCCCATTTGTCGTTGGGCAGGGCCAGTTGGGTCTCGGCGCCGTAGCCGCTGTCGGCGGTCGCCGAGCTGATGACGTACATCCGGTGCGCGGCTCCGGCGCCCGACGTGAAGTAGATGTAGTACCGGCCGCCGTCCACCACGATCTCCGGGGCCCACACCTCACCGCGGCCCTTGGTGTCCGACCAGACCTTGCGGGAGGCCGCCGCGCCGAGGGCGTCGGGCGACGACGCCTTCCGTACGGCGATGCCGCCGCCCGACGTCTCGGCCGAGATGTACGTGCCGCCGACCCGGATCACGCTCGGGTCGGCGTTGTGGATGGTGGTCTGGGACGCCTGGGCGGGCGCGGAACACAGCACGGCCAGCAGGGCGAGTACGGCCGCGAGGGCTGCGCACACGGTGCCGGCCAGGGCACCCCGGCCGGTGCCGGACGAACCGCCCAGACCGGTGCCGGACAAACCGCCCGGGCCGGTGCCGGACGAACCGCCCCGGCCGCCGCCTGCCAAGGCACTGTGGAGACTTCGCAGAAGCTTCATAGTCCCGTTCCATGGTCGGGCCTCCGCTTCGACGCCGGGCGGGCGGTGGAGCGCCCGCCGAGGGACGACGTCCGGTCAGAACCGCATCGGAGGGGGGAACTTGGCGCTCTGACCGCTTGAATCCCACCGTTTCCACCGCTCCCGCACAAGGGTCAACACCGGTGGTAGCACGTTCCAACAGCATCGCGAGTGACCGTGGGCATGTCAATCACCCAAGGCGGTACGACTCGGCCGGTCAACCCGTACTCCCCCGCGCCCCATTGACACCATCCGCCCCGGATCACCATCATGTGCACGCCACACGTGTTCGCGTATGCCGCAAATGCCCCCTCCGCACGCACCACCGCGCAGCCGGACCCGCCCTGCCGGGGCACCGCCAGAGCACGCTCAGAGCGCCACCGGCAGCACGGCCCGCCCCCACCGGACCGTCAGGAGAAGCCCCGTGCCCAACGTCGACCGCCGAAGGTTCCTGCAACTCGCCGGAGCCACCGCCGCCGCGTCCGTCCTCACCGGCGGCATCGCCAAGGCCGCCTCGATCCCGGCCGCCGCGGGAACCGGCACCCTCCAGGACGTCGAGCACATCGTCGTCCTGATGCAGGAGAACCGCTCCTTCGACCACTACTTCGGCACCCTGCGCGGCGTGCGCGGCTTCGGCGACCCCCGCCCGGCCACCCTCCCCAGCGGCAAGTCCGTCTTCCACCAGGCGGACGCCGCCGGGCACGAGACGCTCCCCTTCCGGCCGAACATCGACAACCTCGGCCTCCAGTTCCTCCGCGACCTCGACCACAGTTGGTACGGCACCCACCAGGCGTGGAACGGCGGCAACTACGACCGCTGGATCCCGGCCAAGACCACCACGACGATGGCGCACCTCACCCGCCAGGACATCCCGTACCACTACGCGCTCGCCGACGCGTTCACCATCTGCGACGCCTACCACTGCTCGATGCTCAGCTCCACCGACCCCAACCGGTACTACATGTACACGGGTTACTCGGGCAACGACGGCAAGGGCGGCGGCCCGGTGCTGGGCAACGAGGAGGCCGGGTACGGCTGGACCACCTTCCCCGAGATCCTGGAGCGGGCGGGCGTCTCCTGGAAGGTCTACCAGGACACCGGCACCGGCCTGAACTCCGGCGGCGGCTGGGGCTGGACGAGCGACCCCTTCATCGGCAACTACGGCGACAACTCCCTGCTGTACTTCAACCAGTACCGCAACGCCCAGTCCGGCAGCGCCCTGTACGACAAGGCCCGCACCGGCACCTCGGCCCGCAACGGCGACGGCTACTTCGACCGGCTCAGGGCCGACGTCGTGGGCGGCAAACTCCCCCAGGTCTCCTGGATCGCCGCCCCTGAGGCGTTCTGCGAACACCCCAACTGGCCTGCCAATTACGGCGCTTGGTACATCTCCCAGGTGCTGGACGCGCTCACCGCCGACCCCGACGTGTGGAGCCGTACCGCCGTCTTCCTCACGTACGACGAGAACGACGGCTTCTTCGACCACGTCGTGCCGCCCTTCCCGCCCGCCTCCGCCGCGCGCGGGCTGTCCACCGCCGACGTCACCCAGGACCTCTACACAGGCGGGCTCTCCGGTTACGCGGCCGGGCCGTACGGGCTCGGGCCGCGCGTGCCGATGCTGGTGCTCTCGCCCTGGAGCACGGGCGGCTGGGTCTGCTCGCAGACCTTCGACCACACCTCGATCGTGCAGTTCATCGAGAAGCGCTTCGGTGTGCGCAACCCGAACGTCTCACCCTGGCGCCGCGCGGTCTGCGGCGACCTCACCGCCGCCTTCGACTTCACCCGCAGCAACGCCGCCGCGCCCGCGCTCCCCGGCACCGGCGGCTACGTACCGCCGAACCACAACAACCCCGGCGACTACGTCCCCACCCCGCCCGCCACCGGCGCCGTCCCGCGCCAGGAACCGGGCCTGCGCAACGCCCGCCCGCTGCCGTACGACCTGGCCGCCGACACCCAACCCGCGGGCGGACGCTTCCAGTTCACCTTCCGCAACTTCGGCACGGCGGGCGCCGCCTTCCTCGTCACCTCCGCGGTCCGCTCCGACGGCCCCTGGCCGTACACCGTCGAGGCGGGCAAATCCCTGGTCGACACCTGGCTGATGCCCGCCGCCTCCGACCGCTACGACTTCTCCGTCCACGGCCCCAACGGCTTCCTGCGCCGCATGGCCGGCACCGCGGGCTCCATCGGCCCCGAGGTGACCGCCCGCCACACCCCCGCCACCGGCCAGGTCACCCTCGTCTTCAGCAACCCCACCGGCGCCCCCGTCACCTTCAACGCCACCGACGCCTACGCCCCCACCGCCCACTACACCTACACCGTGGCCGCCGGCGCCTCCCGCACCGTCCCCGCCTGGGGCGTCCCGGCCGGCAACCACTGGTACGACATCACCGTCACCACCACCACCGACCCCGCCTACCTCCGCCGCTTCGCCGCCCACGTGGAAACCGGCACCCCCAGCACCAGCGACCCGGCAACATCAACAACCTGAGGACCCCGCGGCGGCGCGAGTCCGTCCGGATCCCGCGCATCCCGGTCCGCCGGACGAGCCATGGATCTGGTCCGCCCGGCTGAACCGCCCGCCGCGGACGGTCAGTTGTTGATGGTCTGGATCTCCCGGACCGTCACCTCTCGCGGGTCGCCGACCCTGCCGTCGGGCAGGGCGTAGGGGCCGCCGCTCGAACCCGTCCAGCTCACATGCCAGTTGACGGAGACATCGAGCTGGTACGGCGGGGTGTTCTGCGTCGAGCGCAGGTACGTCACGCCGCAGGGAGGGGCTGCCTTCGGGTCGCCGTTGTAGGCGGCGCCGACCTTGCCGTCGGGTCCGATCGGGCAGTCGCCGGAGGACGGGAAGACGGTGGCGTCGGAGGTGCCGGGGGTGATGTGCACGGCGGACGGCTCCGCGGTGGTCTCGGCCCAGATCTCCCGGCCGCCGCCCAGGTCCACCGACGCCCGCACCTTCACCGGCGTGTACGCCTGTCGCAGGGTCACCCAGGTGGGGATGTTGACCGTCTGCGGGCCCGCGGGATTGGTCACGATCCTCACGCCGGGTACGTGGGTGTGGGCGAAGGCGAGCTTGGAGAGCATTTCCGGGGTGATCACATGCCCGGTCCCGGCAGGCGGCATCTGGCCGTTGGGCACCCACCTCGGCGTCTGGTCGTTGCAGCCCATCTGCGCCGACGGGTCGGCGTCCGGATTGACAGTCACCAGCCACCACATTCCCTTGCCGGCCTCGGCGCTGTTGAAGTCCTTGTAGCCCTTGTCCCCGCCGGGGTAGTCCAGCCCGTTCTGGTAGTGGTCCCGGTCCATCCCCATGGCGGTACGGAAAGTGCCGTGCACCTGGGGCAGTTCGTCGTTGAAGTTCTTCGTGTACTCCGCCTTGAACTGCTCGGGGGTGTACTTCGGCCCGAACCAGCAAGGCGGCGGCGCCCAGTTGACGTTGACCGACGCCAACGGTCGGCTCGCGCCGCTCGGCCTGCCCGTGGGATACGTCAGCCGGTACCCCTGGGCGATGGCCTCCAGGTTTCCGCCGCTGTCACCCGATCCCTTTCCACCCGAACCCTTTCCACCCGACGGCGGCAAACCGGTGTCGTCGAAGGCGTAACCCGGTGCCGCCGCGAGTAACACGATGAGCGCCGCGAGGGGCAGCGCGCGGCGGAGTGACCCCGTACCCGTCATTGCTTGCACTCCAACGCCCTTTCCTTGGTGGTGATCGACTGTGCTCGCCAGAGCTGCGTGCCGGGCCGGAACAGGCTGAGCACCAGTTGGTACGACACGTAGTTGCGGTCGTCAGCGCCGGTGACGTGCACCTTCCCGGTCCCGATCTCCTTGCTGAACAGCTTCGACTGGTCCTCGCAGAAGGTGACTTCGGCCGCCGAGTTCTTGGCGAGGAGCTTGACGGCGGGCCGGAAGAAGCGGTCGGTACCGGTCACCGTCTTCTTCGCGTCGATGTGCATCTGGACGTACTGCTTCGCGTAGCTGTACGCGTCGCCTTCCGCGTACGTGTTCAGGGCCCCGCCCTTCACGCTCTGCTCGACCACGCCGTGCGTCATCGACTGCATGAAGTCGGCCGACGCGGTCAGGACCCCGGCCTCGGCGTCGTCCGCCGGAAGCCGCCAGTCGAAGTCGAGCTTCAGGTCCGCGGGGAGCGCGAGCGCCGGGTCGACGGTCAACACCCCACCCGTCGCCGTCGGTTGCGCCGATGTCGCGGTCGCCGTCGCTGTGGCCGGGGGCGCCGTGGTCGGGGAAATCTTGCTGTCGCCGCCACCTGAGCCGCCGCCGCAGGCGGAGAGCGTCAACGCGGCGGTCGCCGCGAGAGCCGCGACGGGAAATGCTGAGCGGGCTCGCATGGTCGAAGTCTCCCGATCGGTTGTCCGTGGGCACCGTTCGGGGCGTCGGCGAAAAGGCCCCCTCGGACCCCGCACGCCTGACCCCCCGTATCCGCCACCCACGGTAGCGAAGAGAACGCGTGAGGTTCGAGAGTGCTCCCGCGCTCAGCGCGTCACGATCGCGTCACTGCGCGGGGACACGACGGCTGCGGTGCCGGCATCCGGAGTCACAGGGCGATCAGGCCCGCTGGGGTGGGGCGGAAGCCGCAGGTGTCGAGGTAGAAGGGGCGGAGGTGGGGCTCGAAGTCGACGTGGAGCCATTCGCAGTGGGCGGCGCGGGCGTGGTGGGCGGCGGTGGCGACGAGGTGGGCGCCGACGCCCTTCGAGCGGTGGGGCCGGGAGACGACGGTGTCCAGGAGGAAGGCGTGGGCGCCGCCGTCCCAGATGACGTTGACGAAGCCGATGAGGCGGGTGTCGTCGTGGGCGCAGACCCAGCCGAGGCTGTGGCGTTCGAGGCGGGCGCGCCAGTCGGTGCGGGCGGGCGGGCCGCCGAAGCCGTCGGCGTGAAGGGAGTTGAGGGCTTCGTTGTCGACGTGGCCGCGCCACTCGTAGGTGATCGTCACGCCGCGATCGTACGGTCGGCGGCGCGGGCGAAGGTGACGGTGACGGCCAGGCCGCCGGGGTGAGTGGGGCGGGCGGTGAGCGTGGCGTGGTGGGCGGTGGCGATGGAGCGGACGATCGCGAGGCCGAGTCCGTGGCCGGACGCGGGTGAGGCGCTGGTGCGGTCGGGGGCGAGACGGCGGAAGGGCTCGAAGAGGCCGGGCACGCGGTCGGCGGGCACCGGATCGCCGCCACCGCCGTCCCCGGCGCCGCCGTACTCCGGCTCACCCCGCGCACGATCCTCACGAAGGGCAAGTGACCTCATATGAAACGGAATTCGGGCACCTCACGGACTCCGCGCGAGTCCCGGGCCGCCGCTACGGCGGCAGGCGCGACCCCCGACGCCGCCCCCGAGGCCGCCTCCGGCGCCACCTCCGACGCCGTCCCCGCCGCTCCCCCCGTCCTCCAACTCTCCGCCGTCAGCCACACCTACCAGAGCCAGCGGCGCAAGACCACCGTGCTCCGGCAGATCGACGTGTCCTTCGAGCGGGGCACGTTCTCCACCATCCTCGGCCCCTCGGGCAGCGGCAAGACCACCCTGCTCAGCCTGGCCAGCGGCCTGGACAGCCCCACCACGGGCACCTTCCGCTTCGACGGGCGGGACATCGCGTCCATCGGCCTCGGCCGCTACCGCAACAAGCACGCCGCCACGGTCTTCCAGCAGTACAACCTGCTGCCGTACATGACGGCCCTTCAGAACGTCGTCACCGCGATGGAGATCACCGGCGCCAGGCCCGCCACCGGGCGGCGCAAAGCCCGCGCGCTCGACATCCTGGCCGGCGTCGGCCTCGACCCCGACGCCGCGCACCGCAATGTGCTCAAGCTCTCCGGCGGGCAGCAGCAGCGCGTCGCCATCGCCCGGGCCCTGGCCTGCGACGTCGACATCCTCTTCGCCGACGAACCCACGGGCAACCTCGACGAGGACACCGCCGACAGCATCATCGACATCTTCCGCGACCTGGCGCACATCCAGCACAAGTGCGTCATCGTCGTGACCCACAGCCAGACCCTCGCCGCCCGCTCCGACCGCACCCTCACCCTCCGCAAGGGCAAAGTCACGACGACGCGGGCCGCCTGAGCCTGTCAGTGGCTCCCTATAGCGTCAGCCCATGACCGAAACCTCGACGCTGGACCCGCTCACGTTCTTCGAGTACGACCACGACCCGGGCAACTACTGCCTGCTGCTCAGCGACACCGACATGGTCCCCTTCATGGACGTCTTCGAGGAGTGCGAGCAGCACGGCAGCGGCTACGGCTGGACGGGCGTCGCCCGCTCGGCCATCCGCTCCCGCGCGCCCGAACTCCTCGACCGCGTCTCCTTCGACCCCGAAGCGGGCATGTTCGTCGCCTACGGCACGGACCCCGAAGCGCTCCAGGCCCTGGGCGCCCTGCTCAAGGAGGCCCTGACCGACAAGGCGGTCCTCAAGCACCTGATAGAGACCGGCGATCCGGCCTGGTTCGACTGAACTAGGCCGCCGCGGGACCCCGTTCCCCCGCCCTCCGCCCGTGACGGACCCCCGAACCCCCGGACCCCCGGAATCACCGCATCCGCGTCAAGAAGTCGTATGAGACGTGTAAATTGGTCGCTGGTGTGCCGGGAAGTCTGGTCGGCGAATACGAGAGAACTCTCTTCGCTGATCGGGGGCACCGTCCGTGGTAGTCGTGACGTGGATACGGGCGGAACACGCGGTGCCGGATGAGTGACTGGCACGCGTGGGCGGCCGTCGCCGTCTTCTTCGGGACCTACGCGCTGATCATCAGCGAACGCGTCCACCGGGTGGCTGCGGCGCTCGGCGGCGCCGGACTGATGCTCGCGATCGGCGCGACCGACGACGTCTCCGCCTTCTACTCCGAAGACTCCGGCATCGACTGGAACGTCATCTTCCTGCTGCTGGGCATGATGATGATCGTCGGCGTGCTCAAGCGCACCGGCCTCTTCGAGTACCTCGCGATCTGGTCGGTGAAGCGGGCGCGGGCCAAACCGTTCCGCGTGATGGTGATGCTCATCGTCGTCACCGCCACCGCCTCCGCGCTGCTGGACAACGTGACGACGGTGCTGCTCGTCGCGCCCGTCACCCTGCTGGTCTGCGAACGCCTCGCCCTGCCGTCCGCGCCGTTCCTGATCGCGGAGGTCTTCGCCGCGAACATCGGCGGGGTCGCGACGCTCGTCGGCGACCCGCCCAACATCATCATCGCCAGCCGCGCGGGACTGACCTTCAACGACTTCCTCGTCCATCTGGCACCGCTGGCCGTGGTGTTGGTGCTCGTGCTGATCGGCCTGTCACGCGTGATGTTCCGCTCGGCGTTCGACGGGGACGCCGACCGCGCGCTGGCGGTCATGGCGCTGGACGAGCGCGAGGCGATACGCGACCCGCGGATGCTCCGGCAGGGCCTGGCCGTACTCGCCCTCGTCATCGCCGGTTTCGTCCTGCACCCGGTGCTGCACCTCGAACCGAGCGTCGTGGCCCTGCTCGGCGCGGGACTGCTCGTCGCGGTGTCCCGGGCGAACACCGGCGAGGTGCTGACCGAGGTCGAGTGGCCCACCCTCGCCTTCTTCGCCGGGCTGTTCGTCATGATCGGCGGCCTGATCGACACCGGTGTCATCGGCGAGGTCTCCGACGCCCTCGCCAACGCCGTCGGCGACCGGGAACTCGGCGGCTCCATGCTGATGCTCGGCGCGTCCGCCGTCCTGTCCGGCGTCGTCGACAACATCCCGTACGTCGCCACGATGGCGCCCGTCGCCGCCGACCTCGTCCGTCACCTGGGCGGCGACCCCGACCACGTCATGTGGTGGGCGCTGACCCTCGGCGCCGACCTCGGCGGCAATGCCACCGCGATCGGCGCCTCGGCCAACGTCGTCGTGCTCGGCATCGCCGAACGCGCCCGACAGCCCATCTCGTTCTGGCAGTTCACCCGCTACGGCCTGGTCGTCACCGCCGCCACCGTCGCCGTATCGGCCCTCTATCTGTGGCTGCGCTACTTCGCGCTGGCGTGACCGCAAGCTGTACCGGAAGCCGTAGCGGAAGCCGTACGGGACCGGGAGCTCACGTCGTCGTGCAGACCGTGCCGTTGAGGGTGAAGACGGTCGGCGGGGGCGCCGCGCCGTCGTTGGCCCCGGTGAAGCCGAAGGAGGCGGAGTTGCCGCCGTTGGCGGCGAGCGTCGCGTTCCAGTCGACCGGGGTGGCCACGACCTGCCTGCCGGTCTGCGTGACCTTGGAGTTCCAGAAGCCGGACACGGACTCGCCCGCGCTGGGGAAGGCGAAGGCGAGCGTCCAGCCGGTGATCGGGCTCGGGCCGGTGTTGGTGACGGTCACCTCGGCGTTGAAGCCGTTGCCCCAGCCCGCGGTGGTGCGGTAGCCGACCTGGCAGGTCGAGTGCGCGGGGGTGCCGGTGCGTACGGTCACCGGGTCGGACGGCGGCGACAGCCGGCCGTTGGCGTCCCGCGCCAGGACGTTCCAGGTGAAGGTCGTACCGGGCGTGAGGTTGTGGACGGTCGCGGAGGTGCCCGTGCTGTCGGCCAGCAGCTCGCTGACCGTGCCGACCTGCCGGTAGACCTCGTAACGGGTCACCGCGCCGCCGGTCGACGGCGTCCAGCTCACGGTGGCGGTGGTGTCCCCGGCCGCGGTCACCTTCGGCGCGCCGGGCGCGGTCAGGGCCGAGCCCGTACCGGCCTTGGGGTGCAGGGTGACGGTGGTCAACGAGTAGGGCGGCAGCGTCTGTTGGGCGCTGTAGGCCGACGTGACGGTGTCGATCGCGGCGGCCTGGTCGCGGTAGGTGTCCACGGTCACCCCTGCCGACGTGTCGGGGGTGAAGCCGGTGTAGTGCAGGGCCACGGTCCGCGCCGCCGACGGGTCCTTGTTGATCAGCAGCACGCTCAGGTCGCCGTTCGCGCGGCGCACGGCGTGCGCCGCGACCGTCGCGGCACCGCTGCCCGCGCCGACCATCCGGTCCCCCGGCCGCCCGAGCCGGCTCAGCATCTGGATCGCGTAGTACGGCGGGAACGGCGTGTTGAGCGCGGGCTCGCACACCGTGCCGACGCAGTTCGCGCTGGACAGCACTCCCCAATCGCCGTAATCGGTCGCGCCGTTGGGCGACGTCGAGATCTGCTGGGCGCCGTTGTGCGTGTCCCACCAGTCGACGGTGAACACCCCGTTCTGAAGGGCGGTCAGATACGCGTCCGCGCCGAACAGCGCGTTCGGCTGCGTGTCCACGTCCCGGCCGCCGTTGACCTCGGTGAGCGCGATGGGGGTGTCGCCCGCGCCCGCCGCGGTCAACTGGTCCTTCAACTGGCCGAGTTCACCGGCAAGCTGCGAGGGCGTGTTGAGCATCTGCGCGGTGTCCGACGTGCTCGGGTACCAGTGGACGATCACGAAGTCGGCCTTGCCCGCGATCAGCGGGATGACCGTGTGGTTCCAGTCGGCGCTCTCGCCGTCGGCCATCACGCCGTCCGGCCAGTTGCCCGGCATGGTCAGCACCGCCCCGACCTTCACCGTCGGATCCACGGCCTTCATCGCCGACACGTACTGGAGCACGTTGTTCGCGTACGCGGCGGGCGACTTGTCGGCGTGATCGTCCTGCTCCCAGCCGGAGCCGTAATGCCCGTTCCCGTACAGCTCGTTGCCCACCTCCCAGAACTTCGCGCCGTACCCCTTGGTGACGTTGGCGTACCGCACCCAGTCCGCGGCCTCCTGCGGTGTGCCGGAGCCGTAGTTGGCGATGAGCATCGGCTGGGCGCCGATCTTCTTGACCGTGCCCATGAACGCGTCGAAGTCCGTGCCGGGCGCCACGTATCCGCCGGGCGCGGTGTTCGTCCGCCAATGGTAGATGTCGCCGTACGAGCCGCCGGGGTAGCGCAGCATTCCGACGTCGGCGGCCTGGAGCAGGTCCTGGACCTGCGGCTCGTTCATCTGCGCGTCCCACACGGCGCTGTTGAGGCCGTACGCCGTGCCGGGGATCGTCCCCAGGCCCTCGTTGGCGTTGACGGTGACGTCCGCGGGCGCCGCGGGCGGGTCGTCGGCCCGCGCGGTGGCGCCGCCGAGCAGCAGTGTGCCGAGGAGCGCGGCGGCGGAGGCCGCGGCCACGAGCGGGCGGCGGCGCCCGCGTAAGGGCTGGGGGCCGGGGGGCATGACAAGACGCACGGCGTACTCACCTTCGGGAGGCGGGATGTGGGGGGTCGTGCCGCGTACGCGTGGGAGCGCTCCCACAATGCGGGCGACCGCCCCCACTGTCAATGGTTCGCACGCCCCCGTCCGGGGCGGTGGCCGGGCGCGACGCGGGTCGCGCGGCGGTTCATGCACGCGGGGAAGTTCGTCTCGCACGGCGACCGGCGCGTCGAGCACCTCAGCGGCGACGGCACCGTCCGCGCCACGGTCGCCTTCGCGCCGGGCGAGGCGCCCGTCACGCTCCACGGCTACGCCCCCCCCCCGCAAGCCCGCCGTGGCCGCCACCACCGGCTCCGTCGGCTCCGTCGGCTCCGTCGGCTACGTCAGCGCAGTCGGCTACGACACCGGCACCGAGCTCTTCCGCTTCACCGCCACCGCCGACCCTGGCGCGTCGGGCAGCAACCGCGCGGCGCTCTCCGTCACGGCTCTCCATCACGGCTCTCCATCACGCCCTGATTCCCGGGGACCGACCCGCCCGGACAAGGCGTATTCAGCGGGGCCGACCGGCCGGTCGGCCCCGCTCTCACGTCCGCGCGCGAGATCTTCCGTGGGTACGCATGTTTGAAAGGCGCGGGCCGGTAAAGGCGGTTGTCGACAGGGACTATCCGGGGGACAGAAGGGGAAGAGGGCGTCGTGGGAATTCTCGCATGGATCATCATCGGATTGCTGGCCGGGGCTATCGCCAAGGCACTGATGCCGGGGCGCGACCCGGGCGGTGTCATCGTGACGATGGTCATCGGCATTCTCGGAGGACTGCTCGGCGGCTGGCTGGGCAAGGTCATCTTCCACGTCCACTCGATCAAGGGCTTCTTCCATCTGTCCACGTGGATCGCGGCCATCGTCGGCTCGCTGATCCTGCTGGTGATCTACCGCGTCGTGACGGATCGACGCCGCGCCTGAGCCCCAGGCGCTCGCGGCCCGCTGACTGATTGGCCGCTGAATCCGGGGGCAGAAGACACTTCAGGAGGTTGATCGTCATGGCAGCGTTGCTCATCGTTCTTCTACTGGCGCTGGTTCTCATCGGCGCAGGCTTCGCCGTGAAACTGCTTTTGTGGATCGGTATCGTGGTACTGGTCCTGTGGGCGCTGGGATTCCTGCTGCGCTCGACCGGCCCGAGCGGCACTCGTGGCCGCTGGTACCGCTGGTAAACGGCCAGGAAGCCAAGCGAAACAGGAAAAGCACTCAGAAATAACGGCACGGCACAGAGCCAGGAAAGAGGAATTCATCATGAGCGACAGCGACAAGGCGAAGGCCAAGGTCGACCAGGTGAAGGGCAAGGCCAAGGAGACCGTCGGTCACGCCGTCGGCAACGAGAGCCTTGAGGCCGAGGGCCGTGCCGACCAGGCCAAGGGCGATGTCCGTCAGGCCGGCGAGAAGGTCAAGGACGCCGCCAAGGACGTCTTCCACAGCAACAAGAGCGACGACTGAGGGCTGAAGCCCCCGCCTCGCCCCTCGCGCCCCCCAGGAGGATCACCTCCCGGGGGGCGCGCGTGTGTCCGCGTACACCCGTCCGCGTACACCCGTCCGCGTACACCCGTCCACGTACACCCGTCCGTGTACGCCCACCCGGGTGGTCTCCGTACGCGCGCGGGCAGGTCGGCGCACACCCCCCTCGCGGCTCCCCCGCGCACCCCTCCGCACGCACTCCCTCGCTTGGCCCCGCGCACGCTCCTTCGCACGGCGCACGGCGCACGGCGCACGGCGCACGGTCACGGCCCGTCGCCCCACGCGCACCACCAGCCACTCACATTCGGCTGAAGATGCCATGGACACGACACTCCAGTGGAGTTAGCGTGGCACCCGCTCACGTTTCGGCGACGTTACGCAGGCGCAGTTGGACAACGTTGTCGAGGCGGGATTCGGGTCGATTCCGGCACCACCGGCCCCACCACGCACTCCCCCCTTCCCCCAAAAGGACTTGGAGTTGTCGCTATGAAGCGATCGGCTGCTCTCCTCGGCGCGTTAGCACTCGCCGCGACCGCCTGGACGGCGGGCGCGGCGCACGCCGCGCCGGCCTCGCCCGCGGGCGTCCGTCAGACGTCCGTCTCCGCCGCGCAGCAGAGCGCGGCGGAGCGTTTCTGGACACCCGAGCGCCTGCGCGGCGCGAAGGACGTGACCGATCTGCCCGCCGCCACGGGCACGGCCGCCGCCCGTACGACGGCGGCGCCCGCCGCCTCGGGTTCCCGCGTGGCGGTCCCGCCGGTCGCGGGGCCGCGCACGACGGCGGGCGGCCGGGTCACCCCGATGTCCTCGCCCACCGCGTGGAACGGCGGCGGCCTGATCAGCACGACCGCGGGCAAGGTGTTCTTCCAGAACTCCTCGGGCGGCACCTTCGCCTGTTCCGCGACCGTCGCCAACGCCGACAACAAGTCGGTGGTCCTCACCGCGGGCCACTGCATCGTCAACGCGGGCACCGGCGAGTCCTACCAGAACTGGGTCTTCATCCCCGGCTACAACCACGGCAACCGCCCGTTCGGCACCTTCTCCGCCCGCGTCCTGTACTGGTGGTCCGGCTACGTCTCGACGGCGGGCAACGCCAACTGGGACTTCGCCTACGCGGTGGTGAACACCGTCAACGGCCGTTCGCTGGTGGACACCGTGGGCGCCGAGGGCATCGCCTTCAACTCGCCGACCGGCCAGCACGTGCACTCCTTCGGCTACGGCGGCTCGGACGCCGAGGGCAACGGCGAGCAGCTCAACCACTGCGAGGGCACGGAGTATCCGGACGCAGGGCGCGGCGACTCCACGATGTGGGGCATCGACTGCGTGCAGACCGGCGGCTCCAGCGGCGGCGGTTTCCTGTCCAACTTCGACACGGGCGCGGGCACGGGGTACCTGGTCGGCAACATCAGCGTCAGCTCGGGCAACAACGAGTACCACCCGTACCTGGGCGAGGAGGCCCTGACGACGTATCAGGCGGCGGGCGCGGCGTGACGCTGCCGCGGCACGGTCCCCGCGCGGCCTGACGCCCGGGGCGGCCTGACGCCGGGGCGGTCTGATGCCGGGGCGGTCTGTCTCTGGTACCGCCTGACGCGGGCGCGGCCCGGCACGGAAGTGGCTCCTGATGTGCGGGCGTTCGCGCCGGGCGGGGACCTCCCGTCCGGCGCGAGCGCGCACCGAGGCGTGAACCCGGCATTCACCTGACGTCGGCGCGCAGTTCACCGGTGACCGACAGGTTCAGGACCATGACATCACGCACTTCAGGACGCTTCTCCCGCAAGCGCACCCGGATCGTCGTCGCGATCGGCGCCACGCTCGTCGTGGTGGGTACGGGCACGGCCGCCGCCCACACCGCGGGCTGGATCTCGGCCCCCTCGCACGACTTCGGCGCGACCGCCGACACCTTCTCCGGCCACGGCGAGGTCACCGGCAATGTGCTGCGGAACGACGTCGGCGCGACCGCGGTCGTACGGCACACGGACCCGAAGGACGGTACGGCGACGGTCGACGCGGACGGCTCGTTCACGTACACCCCGCGCCCCGGCTTCACGGGCACGGACACCTTCACGTACACGACGACCGACGCCGTGCGGCTCTTCAAGGACACGCGGCGCGACGGGTCGGCGCTGCCGCCGCTCGCCACGGTCGCGGGGCCCGGCGGCACGACCACGCGCATCTCCGGTGAGGGCTACGGCTCCTCGCTCGCGCCGGTGCCGGGCAGGCCCGGGCACTTCTACGGCCTGACCGACCGCGGTCCGAACGCCGACGCCCCCGACGGCAACAAGTCCGAGATGCTGCTCGACTTCACGCCGCAGATCGGCGAGTTCCAGCTCGTGGACGGCAAGGCGAAGCTCCTCAAGCAGGTCACGCTGAAGGGCCCGAAGAGCCGGGGCGGCGTCCCCTACAGCGGGCGTCCGCCGCACGACACGAGCGAGACGATCGACGACGTCAACGCGACGAACGCCAACGGCGGCAAGCCCGTTCCCGTCGCCAGGGACCCGTACGGCTACGACTCCGAGGGCCTGGTCGCGCTGCGCGACGGCACCTTCTGGGTCTCCGACGAGTACGGCCCGTACATCACCCACTTCGACGCCGACGGTTACGAGTTGGGGCGGCTGACCCCGTACCGCGACAGCGCCGACAACGCCTTCCACAAGATCGTCGGCTACCTGCCGGCCGAACTCGCGTACCGCGTCAAGAACAAGGGCATGGAGGGGCTGACGGTCACGCCGGACGGCTCGACGCTGGTGGGCGTCATGCAGTCCGCGCTCCAGCAGCCCGACCTCGGCGGTACCAAGGCCGGGAATGTGGCGGCGACCCGGATCATCACCGTCGACCTCCGTAACTACAAGGCCAAGCAGTACCTCTACCTGCTCGACAACCCGGCGACGACCGGCGCCGCGAACAGCGAGATCACCGCGCTGTCGAACACCACGTTCCTCGTCGACGAACGGGACGGCAACTACGAGCCGTTCGCCTCCAAGACGCTCTTCCAGGTCGACATCAACGGGGCCACCGACGTCAGCGGCCTGACCCTCGGCGGCAAGTCCCCCGAGGCGCTGGTCGGTACGGGCGGCACCAATGCGGCCCTCACCGCGCTCACGGCCGCGGGCGTCAACGTCGCCCAGAAGCAGCCCTATCTCAACGTCGGCACTCTGGTCAGCCAACTCGACCCCACCGGTGCCTTCTTCGCCCACGACAAGGTCGAGGGCGTCGCCACCGCCGACGCCGGCCGGACCCTCTACCTCTCCAACGACGACGACTTCGGCATCGACACCATCGCCGTGGACCCGGACGGCACCTGGACCGTCCACCAGAAGGTCCTCCCGCCCACGTCCAAGCCCGACAACGGCGAGATCCTGAGAGTCGACACCACCAAGCTCCCCGCGGTCCTCAAGACCGTGACGGTGACCGTCCGCGTGCGCTGACCCGCACCGGCATACGCCATACGCCCTCGGGCCGCCCGCTCGGGCAGAGCGGGCGGCCCGGCGGCCCGGCGGCCGGACGAACGGCTGGCGGTCGGCGGTCGGCGGTCGGCGGTCGGCGGTCGGCGGTCGGACGAACGGCCCAAGCGGAGCCCGGCGTTCTCCCTTGGCCGAACGGGATGTGCCGATACGATGACGGTCCGTGAGGCAGCCGGGGTCGGTGGGGGGCGGGCGGGGTGGATCCGTTGGTGTTGGCGGCGGGAACGACGCTGGTGAGTGCGATGGCCAGTGACGCCTGGGAGGACGCGCGGGCGACCGCGCTGGCGCTGTGGCGGCGCGTGCATCCCGAGCGAGTGGCCACCGTGGAGGCCGAGTTGGCCGAGGTCCGGACGGATGTGCTGGCCGCGCGGGACAGCGGGGACGCCGAGACGGAGACGCAGCTCGCCGCGGACTGGCAACGCAGATTGCAGCGCATGCTGGACGCGGACCCGGCGCTGGCCGCCGAACTGCGCCGCGTGCTGGACGAGTTGAGCCCGGCCGCGGCCCCGACGACGCCCGGGACGACGGTCACCCAGCGCGCCACCGTCTCCGGCCGCGGCAACCGCGTCTTCCAGGCGGGCGGCAGCATCCACCTCACCGATGCCCCCGACGCCTGACCCGGCCGGACCGGCCGGCACTCCCGCCACCGGCGGCCGAGCGGACGCCCGTTCGCTGGAGCAGACCGCGACGGCGTCCGGCGACAGCCGGATCAACCAGGCGGGCGGCGATATCTACTATGCCGCCCGCGACTTGTTCATGTACGGCGCCCGCGGCCGGACCGACCGGCGCGCCGACGGGCCCGCGGGCGACGACGACCGGTGCCCGTACCCCGGCCTGGCCCCCTTCGGCGTCGACCAGGCGCAGTGGTACTTCGGGCGCGATCCCCTGATCACCGAGGTCGTCGCGCAACTGGAGGCGGGCGGACCGCTGGCGGTGGTCGGCCCTTCGGGGTCGGGCAAGTCGTCGCTGCTCATGGCGGGTCTACGGCCCGCGCTGAGCGGCAACCGCTTTCCGGTGGAGGGTTCGCGGGACTGGCCGCAGCTCGTCCTGACGCCCACGGCGCACCCGCTCGCGGCACTGGCCGGACAGCTGGCCGCCGCGACCGGCGAAGAGGCCGCCGCCGTACAACAGGCGTTACGGACCGACCCCGGCGGCTACACCGACCGGCTCAGCGTCGCCCTGGCCGCGCGGGCCGGGGCGACCGGCGCACCGGCGCCCCGCCTCGTCGTGATCGTGGACCAGCTCGAAGAGCTGTTCACCCTCTGCACCGACGACACCGAGCGCCGCGCCTTCATCGACGCCGTCAGCCGTATGGCGCAGGAGCCCGCGCCTGGCCCCGCACCTGGCCCCACCCCTGGCCCCGCGCCCCACGGGACCCCGCCCCCGGTCCTGCTCGTCCTCGGCCTCCGCGCCGATTTCTACGGCCACGCCATCGCCCACCCGCGACTGCGCGCGGTGCTCAGGGGCCGCCAGGTCCTGGTCGGGCCGATGACCGAGGACGAGTTGCGCGCCGCGATCGTCGCGCCCGCCGAGGCGACCGGGCTGACGATGGAACCGGGCCTGGAAGAGCTGCTGTTGCGGGACCTCGGCGTCTTCCCCGACGACCCGACGGTCGGCGACCCCGACCCCGACGCGTGGTTCACCGCGGGCCGACTGCCGCTGCTGGCCCACGCGTTGCACATGACGTGGATACGGCGCAGCCGCAGTGCGCTGACCGTGGCGGACTACCAGGCCACCGGCGGAATCCGGCAGGCGATCTCCACGTCGGCCGAACGCGCCTACGCCGGACTGGACATGGCCGCCCGACAGGCGGCGGAGGCGCTGTTCCTGCGGCTCGTGCGCATCGGGCACGGCGCCGAGGACACCCGGCGGCGCGCGTCACTGGGCGAGTTGGCCACCGACGGCTCCGCGGCCTCGGCGACGGCCGCCGCGCTGACCGCGTTCAGCCGGGCCCGGCTGCTCACCCTGGACGGCGCCCCGGAAGGCGGCGAGCCGCACGGCGACGGGCCGCACGGCCACGGGCCCGAGGACGAGAGCCGCGCCGCGGCCCGCGTCACCGTCCAGATCACCCACGAGGCGCTGATCCGCGCGTGGCCCCGCCTGCGCCGCTGGATCGACCGCGGCCGGGCGGACATCCTGGTGCGCCAGGAGCTGGAGGAGGCGGCACGGGCGTGGAGCGAGCACGGCGGCTCCGACCACGCCCTGCTGTTCCGGGGCAGTCGGCTGGAGCGCGCGACCACCGCCGCGACCTCCGCCCCCGACCATCTGAGCCCGGCGGCACGGAACTTCCTCGCCGCCTCGACCCAACAGGCCGCGCGGGCCGCGCGATTACGGCGCAATGTCATCGCCGTGCTCACCGCCCTGGTGCTGATCGCCTCCGGCACCGCCGTCTTCGCCTTCCAGCAGCGCGCGACCGCGCAGACGCAGCGGGACACCGCGCGCAAGGAGCGGGACACCGCCATCGCGGGCCAGGTCGCGATCGAGGCCGACCGCGTCCGCACCAGCGACCCGTCGCTCGCCGCCCTGCTCGACCTGGCCTCGTACCGGATGCGGCCGGACGACGACAAGTACACCAACCTCCTGTCCTGGGCGAACGACCCGCTGGCGGCCCTGGTGCCGGGCGCGACGGGCGCGCCGGCCTTCAGCGGGGACGGCAGGCGGATGGCGACCAGGGCCGCGGACGGCTCGGTGACGGTGTGGGACAGCCGCGACCCGTCGCACCCGCGCCGCGTCGGGCGGGCCGTACCGGGCCTGAAGAGCGCCGCCGACGTGCGGTTGAGCCGGGACGGGCGACGGCTGGCGGTGTACGCGCCGCTCGCCCGCGACGCGTCCGAGGGCTCGGACGGGACGACGTCCGACAGCTCCGCCCCGCACCCCGTACTCGACCTGTGGGACGTGTCCGACCCGGCGCACTTCCGCCGCACCGGCAGCATGACGGGCACCGAGGACACCCGCATGGTCGCTTTCACCCCGGACGGACGGGAGTTCATCACCGCCGACGTGGGCGTCGACGGCGGGACCACGACGCTGTGGAGCCTCACCGACCCCGCCCGCCCGCGGCCCGGCGCCGAACGGCCGGGCGCGGCCGTCGCGTTGAGCCACGACGGACGCACCCTCGCGGTGTGGGAGGACGGCAACACCCTGCAACTCGTCGACGTCTCCGCGCCCGGCCGCTTCGAGGAGCTGCTGCCGCAGGGCCTGCAAGTGGGCGCCACGCTGACGCCCGACGTCGCCTTCTCCGCGGACGGCCGGTGGCTGGCCACCGCGGGCGACCCCGGCGGCAACGGGGAGCCGAGCACCCTGTCCCCGGAGACGCTGCGCGTCTGGGACCTGACCGTCCGGACCCGGCCCGCCCTGCACAACGAGCACCAACTCCCGCGCGGGGCGGCTCTGTCCATGGCCATGCGGCCGGACGGCCAGGTGCTCGCGACCGCAGGGGACGACCGTACGGTCACGCTCTGGCGCGTCGCCGACACCGGCCTGGCGTCGTCCTCGCTGGAGGAGGAGTTCCCGCATCCGCTCGTCGCGATGTACGCGCCGCTGGGCGGACACACCGAGACCGTGGACGCCTTGGCGTTCTCCCCGGACGGGTCCGCCCTGGCCAGCGGCGACGGCTCCACCGTCCGGGTCTGGGACCTTCCGCCCGCGGTCGCGACCCCGGGCGGCGCCGTCGACTCGATCACCGTCCTGCCCGGCGACAGGACGCTCGTCGCCGGAGTCGACGACAACTCCTCCGTCCCGCACTCCGCCGTCGGGCTGTGGAATCTGACGAACGCCCGCGGTCCGACGCCGACCGGCCGGCCGACGCCCGGACCCGACGGCCGGACCTCGGTCTTCGCCGTCAGCCCCGACGGGCGCACCCTGGCGACGGCCGTGGGCGACATGGACGTCGCCGCGGACGGGACCACGATCGCGCTGTGGAGCCTCGCCGACCCGGCCCGCCCCGCGCCGCTGGGCGAGCCCTTCGGCGAGCCCTCCGGAGCGTCGATCCGCAAGCTGTCGTTCACGGCGGACGGCAAGCGCCTGTGGTCCACCACCGCGCTCCACAGCAGCCTCTGGGACATCTCGGGCCCGGCCGGCCCCCGCCCCCTGGTCGCCGACTCACCGCTCCGGGGGAACCTGCTGGCCCTCGGCGCCGACGGGCGCCTCACCCTGACCGAGAACACCCCCGAGCCGTACCAGCTCTGGGACACCCGCGACGCCACCCGCCCGGCCGCGCTCGCCGCCATCCCCACCAGCGCCTACGGGGACTCCCGCTACGGCGCGTCGGCCGCCGCCTTCTCCGCCGACGGCCGCACGCTCGCCCTCTCCCACGACCGCACCCTGCGCCTGTGGGACGTCTCCGACCCGCACAGGCCCGCCGCCCTCGGCGGCCCGATGACCGGACACGGCGACCGGATCGAGTCCCTGGCCTTCGTCCCCCACACCTCGCTGCTGGCCAGCGCGAGCGCCGACAACACCGTCCGCCTCTGGGACGTCTCCGACCTCCACCACCCCGCGCCCAAGGGCCGCCCCCTGCCCGCCCCCGGCGCGGGCCCCCTCGCCCCCACCCACGACGGCCGCACCCTCATCACCTCCTCCGTCGCGGGCACCCTCCGCCTCTGGCCCCTCGCCCCCGACACCGCCGCCGCCCGCGTCTGCGCCGCCACCGCCAACGTCCTCACCGACGCGGTGTGGACCGCCCACTTCCCCGGCATTCCCTACCAACGGCCGTGCTCCTGACGCTCGTTCAGGGACCCGTTGCCCGCGGCGACGGAGGGCGGCTCGCGGTGGGCGACGGCAGCGCGGTGCCCGATCGACTTCAGCGGACCAGGATCAGTCCGCAACTGTAGGCGCGGGCGTGGCCGATGCCGCGGGTGAGCGCGGTGACGAAGACCTGGGGATCGGTGACAGTGAAGGTCCCCTTGATCTCGGCGCGGGCGATGCGGAGACCCTTGTGGGCCGCCGTGCTGGAGACCTTCGGGAGGATGCGCAGGGACAGGCGGTCGGTGTCGGTGTCGGCGCCGATCCTGGCCACGCCGTCAGGGGCGAGGGCTGGTTCACCGGCCGGCTGGAGGCGACGGGCGAACCACGCCTTCACGTGTTCGGGTCGGGTGTGGGCGACGCGGGTGCCACGCGTCTTCTCGGGTGCCCCGGAGGCGGGCGGACGACTGCGGACGGGATTGACGACCGTACGGAAAGCGACGTGCTCGCCGACCCGGAAGGTGCGGTCGATGGTGAGGGTGTGCGGTGGCTCGGCCAGCGCGCCCCGGGGGATGCGGCCCCAGTCGCCGGCGATGCCCGACTGCACCACGAGGGAGAGCTGGGCGGCGCGGAGGTCGACGGTCCAGGTCGACAGGATGCCCATCTGGGAACGGGCGTCGAGGCTGCCGTTCTCCACCCATCCCGTGAAACCGCTCATGACGGTCCTGTGCATGTCCTGCGCGTCGATCAGCGACTTGGCGGTGAAGGGATGCCGGGCGTCCAGCGTCAGGAGGGTGTGCGAGGTGACGAAGCGGGCGGCCGTGCCTGGCACGGCGGGTACGTCGGGCTTGGTGTTCACGGGATGATGTCCCATTCGCTGGCGTGCGGGGCGATGGTGATGCGGTGGCGGGTCTCCCACCGAAGGCCGTGCACAGGGCCGTCCGCGTCGAACCGTACGGGCTGGTCGTGGACGGGCGCGACGCCCGGAAGGGGGCGCGGACTCTCGATCCACGCCCAGGTACGTTCACCGGTCGCCGACGCGGTCGCATCACCGGACGCAGGAAGCAGGGATGTTGTCCCGAACACGCCCTTCAGGTCGCCGAGGACGACGCCCAACGCCAGATCCCCCGAAGGCGGGCAGGATTTGCGGCCGAGCCACAGCAGACGCTTCGGGTGTTCCAAGGCGTGCGCGACCCGCTCCAGCAACGCGCGGTCGTCGTGCTCCAGACCTACGAGGAAGGCCGCGTCGGCGAGGTACCAGCGCTCGGTGATCATGGCGTTGCGGCGGACCTGCCCCGGCACGAGAGCGCCCGAGACCGGGTCCGCGGCGATCAACTTCGGTGCCCCGTACCAGCTTTCCAGTCCGTGACGTCCGAAGGGCTCTGGGGTACGGGCCGCGGCGGCCGTGGCCGTACCCTCGGCGGTCCCCGCAGCCGCTTCCCTGGCCGCCTCCACAGCCGCCGCCCGGCGGTGGTCGGTCGCGAGGTCGCGCGGACGGATCGGGAACTTTCCTCCGCCGACCGTGTGGTAGTCGCGGAGCGGCGTGCCGGGGCGGTCCGCGCGGACGCCGAAGAGGACCGTGGCGAGTTCACCGAGAGGCTCTCCCCGCTCCAGGCCGAGGGCCGCCGCGCAGAGCCCGATGACACCGGACTTGGTGGGCCGCGTGTGGGTGTCACGACGCGCGAACCTGCTGGAAAGGCCCCAGGACTGCAAGGGCGCGGCCAGCCGGATGAGCAGGACGTGCGGCCGCGTCATCGAGTGAGGTCCTCGATCTTCTCCACCACGGTCACGGACACCGCCGGATCCCGTTCCGTCAGCAGATCGTCGATCCGGGGATCGTAGGTGAGGACCCGCGCGGTGCGCAGATCGTCGCGGCGACGGCTGACGAAGGCGTGGTGCCGCAGGAGCCGCCGGACCGCCGCGGGACCCGCGGGGCCTTCGCCACCGGCGCTCTCGGGTGACTCGTCGACGGGCAGTTGGAAGGCCGCCGCGTAGTTGTAGGGACGCTCGCCCTCGAACGCGAGGACCAGCGCCGGAAGCGAGCCGGTGGACGCGGTGGAGTTCTTCTTGGCCTCGGGAAACGCCTCCACGAAGGCGTTCACGAATTCCTTCTCGGCGTCGACCGCCGCTTCCTCCGCTTCGCCCTCCGTCATCCCCGCCACCCGCAGATTGAGCCGGAGTTGGGTGCGGTCGAGGACCGCGTGCCGGTAGAAGGTGCCGGAGATCAGCGACTGGTACCCGGTCATACCGGCGCCCGCGTCGTCCGCCGCATCGAGGAAGCTCAGGGCGTTCCGCTTACGGTCCAGCTTCGCGTCGTCGGCCGCCGCGTAGAAGTCCTCGATCTGCTCCGCCTCGTGAACGGTGAAGGCGTGGCCGCTCTGCACTGCCCCGTCGACATTCGGTGAGTCCGCGATCTCGGCGAGGAAACGTCCGTAGAGGGCGATGTCCACCGCGTCGCGAGGAGCGATGGCGAGCAGGACGGCGTCGCGGGTCGGTTTGGGGAGGGGCGGAAGCGAGTGGGACGCGGGCTCGGCCGCGGACTGTTCCTCGGCGGGCGGAGTGTCGGCCTGCTGCTTGGTCCCCCGGCGGGGCTTCTTGGCCGCCGCCTGCTGAGCCAGCAGGTAACTGTCGCGCCACGCCCGGAGATCGTCCGCGTTGTCGGCGATGTGGGCGGCGATCCGCGTGCCGGCGTCGGCGGGAGCGAAGATCAGCACCCTCGTCAGGTTGGCCACGGTCTTCTTGCTGAGGTCACCGAACTTCAGGCCGCTCGCCTCGATGATCGCGCGCGCCGTGACCAGCGCCTCCTGCTTCTCCCAGCCGTGCTCGGACTCCAGCACCCGGCCGGTGAGGATCGCCCACTCCCGCGTCCGGATACCCATGCTCCGGCCGGCGAGCGCGCCGAGGCCGGCGTTGGCACGGTTGCGGGCGTGGACGCGCTCGGCACGCCTGCGGGCCTGGCTGGTGATCATGTGCCGTTCGGCCCCGCCGTAGACCAGGCTCTTGGGCTGTCCGTTCTCGTCCCTTACGGGCAGAACCGCGACGAGTGTCTCGAGGAGGTGGAGGGAGAGGAACTGGCTTCGAGCGTCCTCGGTCACGTGGTCGCGTCCTTCCGCGTCGTCTGCTTGCTCTGCTGCTCCACCCGGCTGCGCGTCGGCGGAGTGTGGAACTCGACCGACCACTGGTAGGCGATACGCGCCTTGCGGTCGTTCCATCGGATCAGGTCCTCGGTGAGCTGGGTCCAGGAGGGCGGGGCCTGTTCACAGGCCCGGAGCCGAGTGACCGCGTGCTGGAGGTGTCGCCATGGGACGCGACGGCTGGCCACGATCCGGTCGAGGAGGCGTTGCGCCCCCGGATTGTCCGGCCCGCGTTCGGCACCGTCGCCGATCCGCCGGGCCGCGGCACCGAGGCTGCCGTAACCGTACGAGGGCGCCGGGCGGCCCTGGTGGTAGACCGCGAAGAGAAAGGCCACCCGCTCGAACAGCTCGCGGTGGTCGTCGCCGCCGTACCAGCCCGCCCTGATATGGGCGTTGGTCGGCTCCTTGGCGCGGCGCAGGTCGGCGAGCGTGCCGTACTCGCGGTTGCGTACGAGGGTGGTCAGCCAGTTGGTGAGGGCCGTGCTGTCGTGCGGGAAGGTGGTGGGGACGGCGAGTTCTTCGAGACCTTCGTCGTCAGTCATGCGCGCTCTCCCCTCGGAGTTCGGCGGGGGCCCTGTCGCCGGTCATGTCGTCCTCGAAGCGCTGCTCGGCGCGCGCCCGCGCGATGTGGCCCCGGCGGTTGGGCGGGAGGGAGTCGAGACGGTGGACGAGGAAGTCGCGGGCCGCGTCCAGCAGCGTGTCCGCGTAGACGATCAGGGGCTCGGAGACCGGGTCGTCGTCCTCCGCGTCCGCCGCGGCCACCTCCTCCAGGAGGTGATCGAAGGGCTGGGCGGCCGCGGGCCAGAATTCCCACCGGGCGTCGAACCGTGCCAACTGCCCGCTCTCATCGGCCGCGCGCACCGCCGGGAAGGCGTTCTCCAGGGCCACGACAGCCGCGCGCTTCAGGCTGAACGCCACGTACTCGGCGATGACCGATCCACGGCGGGACGCGCGGTACAGGTGCCGGGCCATGCCCGGGGCGTAGGGATAGCTGCCCTGTGTCCACGCCATCGGCAGCGACTTGTTGGCGAGCAGTCCCACCGCCCACATGTAGTAGGGAGCGCCTCGGCCCGTCTTCTCGTACGGCAACGCACGCAGACGCGCGTACAGCCCGGTCTCGGCGTCTTTCACCGCGCTGTACAGCGCGTGGGCATCCAGCCAGAGCGCCCTGGTCGGGGACGGCCACAAAGGCTTGACCTCCCCGTTCAAGGCCACAATGGGAACCGCGTCCTGGAGATGGCGCTCCACGTCCAGTTCAAGGACCTCTCCGGCGCCGATGAGGACGCGGTCCACCACGGTCTGACCGCCGGGGCCGCGACTGGGGTGCAGGAGGATGGAACGGCCGAGCGCGCTGTGAAGGTCGGCGGAACTCCTCGGCACCCGGGGCTCGGCCTTCTTGTCGAAGCCCCGGCGCTCGATCGCGCCGCCCGTCCACGACATGTTCATGGGCTCGCCCGGGCCCTCGGGCGGATAGAGGTTGAGCCGGAGCGTCTCGCCGAGAGTGCTGCCGAGGGCGACCACGCGGATACGTCCTTGCAGGCGGCCGGTGGACAGGTTGGTGACCGTCGGCCCAAGTCCTTCCCCCTTGCCCGAAATACGGCCACGGCCGTACGGGGCGTACGCGTGCTGGGTGAGCATGGCGCGGAACGCCTCAGCGGCGGGGAGGGGATCACCACGTTCGAGGTGGTGGTGATCGAAGAACTGGTTGTAGTCACCGACGCGTTCGATGAGCAACTGGGCGGTTCCCGTACCGCTTTCGCCCATGGACGCGGCAAGCATGCTGTTCTGCCCCAACGGCGTCGCCGGACCGAACAGGTCCCATGCGTCGTCCGGTTGCCCCACCAGCCACTTCGCCGCCTTCGCGAGACCACGCTTCTCGGTGATCCACGTACCCCACTCCTCGTCCGAGGCGGGGCAGACGCTCGCGGCGAAGCAGATGGCCATCAAGTACTCGATGACGGCGACGGTTTCACCCGGCGTGGCGCAGTTGACCGCACTCAGCTCATCGGCCCCGGCCAGCAGAGCGCACAACGAGTGATGAGCGGTGGCACCGTCGAGTGCCACGGCGGGAACGCATGGCTGATACCGAGGGTCCCAACTGAGCCGCGGCTCAGCGGACCCGCTGCTGCGCACTTCTGACAATGGCCGGCTACCGCTTTCTGCTTCATGGCCAGCGGGGGCACGATGGTGACGTTCCGGAACGACAAGGACACTAACAGTTGATCTTTCGAACGGTGTGGGTTTGAGATGGCTCGCCGCCTCCGGCGGGGGGAGGCGGCGGAAATCCCCGCACTCGCGGGGAGGAGCCCAAGCAGGGCCGCTGAGGCCGTCGACGGGCCATTCCCGCCGTGTACGGGAGTCTTATTCGCCGATTGCCGAGATCGGCCGTCCGGGCTTCCGACCCCTAGCCAGATCCGAGTCGATACGACCGCATACACTATGAGAACGCCGATTTACTCGGCTCCCTCGGCGGGTCCCCTGAAGCACACGGACGATCCCTGTTGGGTTCCGCCCCGCGGACACGGGACGGAACCCAACAGCGCAGCCGGGGACGGCCGCTCTTGGCGGTAGCCCCGCCAAGAAAAACGGCCTACTGCATGACGTAGCGCAGCAGCCCGGTCATCAGCGCGCTGATGACTGCGGAGACGCAGACGAACACAAGCGCGTCCGTATGTGCTCGTAGCCAGTCACGTAGATCTCGCGGCATGAAACTCCTTCCGTATCGACAACCCTCATTCCGTAACGGCATTGAGGCAGGGGGGGCGAGACGGCTGGACCACGAGGTCCGCGCGTGAGGCGAGCTTGGCATAGATCGGGCGCTATTGTCACTCGCTGTCCCTCATGTGAGTGACACAGCGTCAGCAGGGCTGCCGATGCAGTCGAGTTACCCGTCGAGTCGACCACCCCGCCCCCTGACGAGGATCCTGAGCGTGGAGCGGGCGTCGCGGCGGCGTTCCGGGGTGCGGGCGAGGACCGAGGCGAGGGCGACAATGGACAGGACGCTTGCGTAGAGCAGGCCGACCGTGGTGGTCAGGGCGGCGGCGCTGTGGAGTGGTTCGGGGAGCACGGGCATGGCGGCGACCTTCCGTCCGGAGCCGGGGCGGGCTGGTGTGGCGAGGGGTCCAGCGTCGGACAGCAAGGCTGTGCGCAGGAAGATCCCGAACTTCGCAATTTCACGATCACCGCAGGTCAGAACAGCCATCTTTTACGGGCACGCAGGGGGCGGAGCAGCAGTGACGAACGACAGCGGAGCAACTCCGCATGAGCGCTTCGGCGCGATGGTGCAAGAACTGCTGACGGCTTCCGGACTGAGCGAGCGCGAGGCGGTGCGCGTTCAGGGAGGGGAGGCGCCGAGCCCAACCGCCCTCAGGCAGTGGCGCAAGGGCGAGTCGGCCCCCGCGGCCACGGCGGAGGCAGAAGCCCGTTTCTGGTGCCTGGTCAGGAAGTTGCGGTCGGCAGCCGGTACCGCCGTCTCCAGCGATGCGGACTTGGAGGCTGCGCTCCGTGCAGCCCAGCAGGAAGGTGCCAGGAAACAGCGCGAAGCACATACCCGTTCGGATCGTCCCGTCCCGAAGGGCGGCCCCTTCGTGCGGCCCCACCTTTCGGGCCACGGAGCACCGGGCGCCCTGGTGGGACGGCAGGAGGAGCGGGCGGCGACGCTCGCCTTCGTACGCGCTTCAGAGCCGGACGCGCCGTCGTACCTGTGGTGGCACGCGCGCGCCAGGGTGGGGAAGACCGCGCTGCTGGCCGACTGCGTGACGAGGCCCCCGCCGAACACCGATGTTCTGAACTTCTTCGTCGCCGAGGCGCGGCGCACCGACACCCGCACCGCCTTCGTCGCCGAAACAGCCGCGCAGATCCGGGCGTTCCTGCGCCGGAGCCGGGCGTCGGCGCCAGACCCCAGTGACGCGCAGGCATGGGCAGACCTCCTCAGCGCCGCCGCCGCGAAGAGTGCCCGGCACGGGCGGAAACTCCTTCTCGTCGTCGACGGCCTCGACGAGGACGCCGCCTGGACTCCTCAACGGCGGACGAACGGCGAGAGCATCGCCGCGCTACTTCCCGCCCGCCCCGACGTCAACGTGCGAATCGTCGTCTCCAGCAGAGGGGTTGCGCGCCTTCCCGATGATCTCCCGGCAGGGCACCCGCTCCGACTGCGGGAGTGCCTGCGGGAGTTGAGGCCCCGCGAACACATCGTGGAGAACGACCAGGCGCCGAGAGCGGAGGCGGCCCGGCTGCGCGCGAGCGGCCTGGGCAGGGCGGTCACGAATCTGCTCGCGGTGGCGGGCGGGGGCCTGCGCCCGGTAGATCTCGCGGAGCTGGCCGGAGCGCCGGTTGACGCGGTACACGGCCTCCTCTGGAGCGCGGACGGCCGGTGCGTCGTATCGAGCGAGCCGGTGACCGATCCGGCGGCCGAGACGTACGCGCTGAGCCACCCGGACATCCTCCGGTCGGTCCGGCAGGAACTCGGGGACACCGGTGTGGCACGCCAGGCCGGGCTGTTGCGCACCTGGGCCGGGCATTGGCGGGCTGCGGGCTGGCCCGACGGAACGCCGCCGTATCTGCTGACGGATTACCTCCGGCTGTTGGACGACGCCGACGCGCGTAGGGAGTACGTTCTCGACGCCCGTCGACAGGTACGGCTCGCCTCGGTGGTCGGTCACGACGTCGCCCTCGCGCAGATGGACGCGCTCGGCCCGGAGCAGGGTGAGGGGGGCGGGAACCCGGAACACCTCGGCCAGGCCCTGCGGTTCGCCGCCTCTCGCGCCTCGATACTCCGCGAAGCACGTCACGTGCCGTACCGGGCCCCGGTTCTCCACGTCCGGCTCGGCGACCCGGCGCGCGCCCGCGCGTTGGCGCATTCGGCGTCGAATCCCCTGGTCAGAGCGGCGCGACTGGCCCAAGTCGCGGCGGAGTTGAGCCGTACGGGCTCGGAAGGTGCCGCCGCGACCGCGCGGGAGGCGGTGGATTGGGTGGCGCGCGCCAGCCGCGGCCGCACCCGCCCGCCCGAAGAAGCCGACGCGTACGCGGAGATCGCCGAGGCCGCTCAAGAACTCCACGCGCGCGGAGAGACCGGCACCGCGCGCGCCCTTCTGCGGGCGGTGGTCCTGAGCGGGGAGGCCGATGTCGAGACGATGATCGCGGCGGTGAACGCCCTGGGCGAGGAGGACGAACCGAGCTGGCTGGACGCGGTGGAGGCGCGGGCCGACGAGCTGAGTACGGGTGGCCCGAATGCAGTGGCCGCAGCCGTGGACATCCTCGCGACCATCGCCGGCACGTTTCCCGCCCGCGCTCCTGACGCCAGGAACCGGATCAAGGCGATCTGCGCCGACGTCGACTCGTCGTACGGACTGATGGCGGTCGACATCCTCGCGCTCGGCGCCTCGGCGTTGAAGAGCCGCAAGAGGGAGGCGCCCCCTTTGGTGACGCGGGCGCTGGACCATCTCACCGCCGCGCTGACCGCCCCGGAAGCGCTCTCCGCCGCCGACCGGGCCCACCTGCGGCGCGAGGTCTCGACCACGCTCGTCCGCCTGCATCAGGCCGTTGTCGACAACCGGATCGACCGGGATTCCCTCGCCCGGATCGAGGAGTTGGTGGCGGAGCACCGCGAGCGACTGCGTACCGGCGTGCTGGGCGACGACCTCGCGGAGCGGATGGCGGTGGACAACGCGCTGGCCAGGGAGCGCGGGGCCGCGCAAGAGGCCGCGTTCCGGATGATGGCGGAGGAGGACCGGAGGGCGACGAGGAGGTGGAAGGACGCCGACAGGAGAGCGAGCGACGCGGAGGCGGAGAAGATCAAACGGGAGTGGGAAGAGAGGAAGAGCCAGGCTCGCGGGGAGTCGAGGCGGCAGGAACGGGCGGGGCGAACGGCCGATTCCTCGGAATGGGCCGACACCACCCGGCGAACCAATAACGCCAAGCGGCGCGGCACGCCCCTACGGCGTCGCCCGCGCCCCTCCGACCTCCCGAAGCCCCGTGACGGCCAGTCCGATGACGGCATCGAGCTGCCGCACCACGTGATCCTGCTCCGCCAGGCCGAGAGGCTGCTGGCGGACGGCAACCTCGTACTCGGTCGTGAGCGTCTGGAGGAGGCGCTGCGTCGCTCGCCCCTGCCCGCGGGACAGGTCGCCCGCGACGACGGTTGGACGCTGGCCCTGGCCCAAGCGCTCGGTGTCGTGGGGCAGTCGCCTGTGGCCGACCGGTTGCTGTCGTCCCTGCCGGGGCCGGAGAGTCGGGCTCGGCATCTGGCGGCAGTGTCGCTGGGGTGCTCCCAGGGCGGGCACGACACCGCGGCGGGCGCATACGCGAAGGAGGCGGCGCGACTCGGTGGTGACCTGCACGATCCCACGCTGCGTGGCGCGATCGCCCAGGCCCTGGCCCACGCCGGCGAGGCGACCGCCGCCGTGGAGATGGCAGAGGGGAAGGGGCCTGAGGACGCCGGTCCTCGCGGGCACCGGGAACAGCGATGGGCACAGACCAGCCGGTCGCTGACCGCGGTCGCGGCCGGGCTCGCCCGGCGCACCCCCGACACGGCCGCGGGTCTGGTCGTACGCCAGGCGGAGAGCACGGGCGGCCGCCACCCGCTCATCCGGTCGGCGGAACTCCTGCTCGGCTTCCCGGACGTGCGGCGGCCCGGACCGGAGTGGTGCGAGGCGATGCGGCAGGTCCTCGACGAATTCGCGCAAGAGCCCCGGCAGCAATGGCACGCCCCGTCGTTGGCGGTCCTGGACCTGCTCGTACGGCTCGGCTGCTGTACGGCACCGCGCGCCCTGACCGACGCGACGGCGTACCTGCGGAATACGCTGTCGCCGGACCGGCTCCCCTATGCGGAGCTGGCCGTCCTCGACGCGGTGGCGGGCGACGTCGCCGAGGCCGGGCGGCTCGCCGGGGCGGCGCCGGATCCGACGGTACGGGTCGGGGCGCTGGCCGCCGTCGCGACGTATCTCGCGGGCGTCCCCGTTGCGCTCTCCGTCGATCCGTCGTCGCGGGACTCCGCGGTCCGCGTCTGCCTGGCGCTCGCTCATGCGGCGGGTGACGGCACCGCACCGGACGAAACGGCGGCCCGCGCGCTCGTCGGTGAACTGGTCGCGGGCGGGAACTGGCCGTACGCGATTGCGCTGCTCCCCCGGCTGGCGCCCGAAGCGCTGGAGCCGTTGGCGGAGCTGGCCGGAGCCCACAGCCTCTTCGCTGCGGGAGTGGGTGGCCAAGGTATTTGGATGGGTGCGCAAGTGAGAGCTTGAGACGCCGTTGGGGCCGAGCGGGCCGTGGCGGTGTTGAGGGCGGTGGCGGATCCGTCGCGGTATCGGCTGCTGTGGGCGCTGAGCGGGCGGGAGTTGCCGGGGAGTGCGGAGTGCGCTCGCGGAGCTGTGGGGGCGCATGTGGCGGCGACGCCGCGGCATTTTGGCGTGGCTGCGGGCGGCGGGGCTGGTCACGTCGCGGCGGGAGGGGACCCGTATGTACTACCGCGCGTCAGTCGAGGCAGAACTCGTTGCCCTCGATGTCCTGCATCACGATGCAGGAGTCGCTGCCGCCGTCGTACAGCAGCCGTACGCGCACCGCGCCGAGCGGTATCAGCCGCGCGCACTCGGCCTCCAGGGCGGCCAGCCGCTCCTCCCCCGCCAGGCCGGTGCCCACCCGTACGTCGAGGTGCACCCGGTTCTTGACGGCCTTCCCCTCGGGGACGCGCTGGAAGTACAGCCGGGGCCCCGCCCCCGAGGGGTCCACGCACGCGAACCACGACCCCCGCTCCTCCGGAGGCTGCGCGGCGTCGTACTCCCCCCACGTCCCGAATCCCTCCGGCGGCGCCGGCACCGTGTACCCCAACACCTCGCACCAGAACCGCGCGACCCGCTCGGGCTCCGCGCAGTCGAAGGTCACCTGGATCTGCCGAATCGCCGCCATCACCCCACCCTAGCCGGACCCCGCGCGACCCCTGGCCGGCCCGCCCGCCCGGCGCGGCAGGCCAGGGCCCTTGGGGCCGGAGCCACCCGGGGACGGGAGGTCAGCCGGTGGCTTTCCAGTGGGTGTAAGGGGTGAGCATCTGGAAGGTGCGGGTGGGGCAGTAGAAGGAGCCGGCGGGGGAGTCGTAGTGGGTGTCGGCGTTGGCGGTGGAGGCGGGGGACCACGTGCCGTTGGTGCGGACGGCGATGTTGGCGGACTCGAAGGTGAGGTTGGCCATGTCGGCGCAGGAGGACGCCTGTCCGGAGGTGCCGACCGTGGAGTAGAGCTCTTCGATGTCCCAGCCGTCGGTGCGGCCGGACTGGTTGGTGCCGGACTGGGCGAAGAGGGTGTCCCACTGGCCGGTCGAGTAGTTGTAGAGGTCCGCGGACCAGGTGTTGGAGGCGGCGGAGGTCTTGACGACGCGGCCGGTGTAGGAGCCGGTGCCGCCGGTGTAGGTGGTGAGGAAGGAGCTGTTGATGGTGACGGAGGCGGCGAAGTTGACGCTGCGGCACCAGTCCCAGGCGGAGACCGAGCGGACGGTCCGCGTGTAGACGGTGACGAGTTCGACGCAGGAGCCGCCCGCCGGGTACATCGTCGGGGTGTAGATGGTGGTGCCGCTGTCGTGCACCGTGAGCTGGGTCGAGACGGACTGGGTGGCGCACGAACCGTCCGAGCCGGACAGCGACTTGAATGCCGTGCCCTGCGCCGGGTGGATGTCGAGCAGCGGCCGTACGACGGTGCCCGTGGCCGGGGAGGCCGTACCGAGCGGGCCCTTGGCCGCGATCCCGGACGGCGTCCCGTACTGCGAACGGTGCTGCCGCGTCAGTGAGTCGAGCTGGCGGTGGACCTCGGCCGCGGGCAGCGCCCCGCTGACGGTACGGCCGGAGACCGTCGCCGAGCCGCACGCGGGGGCGGCGGCGGCCACGGGGGACGGCGCGGGGGACGGCGCGGGCGACGAAGGGGCCGCCGCGGCCGTGCCCAGGCCGCAGCCCAGGGCCAGTGCCGCCGCGGTCACGAAAACGGTCGCCGTCGATTTCGGCTTCAGACTGCTCACGAGGCTTCTCGGACTTCTCACGCTGATGCGATCCTCTCGGAGGGCCGGGTGGTGCATGGGGCTCGCGTTACGCATGAGGTCATGCCCATGACAACCTGACCCGACCCGAAAGAGCCGTCTTCGGCCGGTAGTTGACCGTACGGTGGCGGGAAAGAGCCCGCCCCCGTACAGCCGAGCCACCGCGTGGCCGTACCCGTACGACCGGACCCGTACGACCCGCCCCCGTCCGGCCGTACCGCCTCCTCAGTCCCCCGTCGGCACCAAGTCCCGCTCCACGGACGGGGTTTCACGCCCCGGCACCGCGGTCCGCCGCAGCACCGTCAGGGCGACGGCCACGGCCGCGACCAGCAGCGCCGCGCCCAGCGTCAGGCCGAACCCGTAACCGTCGGAGAGCGCACCGAGCGTCGCGCGCCCGCCCGTGCGGTGCTGCGCGGCGGTGCCCAGGGCGGCGAGGCCGAGGGAGGCGCCGATCTGGCGGGAGCTGTTGAGCAGGCCGGAGGCGGTGCCGGTCTCGTGGGGCGCGACGGCCGCCGTGGCGGTGGAGACGACCGGGCCGAGGCAGAGGCCGAAGCCGACGCTGGCGACGATCGAGGGGCCGAGGATGTCGGCGGCGAAGGACCCGTCGGCGCTGATCATGCCGAACCAGCCGAGCCCGACGGCCGTCAGGATGCCGCCGGTGACGAGCAGGGTGCGCGGCGGGAAGCGGTAGCCCAACTTGATGGCGAGCACGGAGCCGCCGATCAGGCCGAAGGTGAAGGGCAGGAACATCGCGCCGGTCAGCGCGGGCCCCTTGCCGAGGATGTCCTGGAGGTAGAGGGAGACGAAGTAGAAGGACGGCGTCATGGCGGCGCCGACCAGGAGGTTGAACGCGTTCGCGCCGGAGACCGAGCGGTTGGCGAACAGGCCGAGCCGGATGAGGGGTTCGCGGGCCGTGGTCCGCTCGACGGAGAGGAAGGCGGCCAGCAGGACGACGGCGACGGCGAGCGTCGAGAGGGTGGCGCCCGAGGTCCAGCCGTGCCGGTCGGTGCGGACGACGCCGAAGACCAGGAGCGTCATGCCCGCGGTGGCGAGTACGGCGCCGAGCACGTCGGGGCGGCCGGCGCGCGCGTTCGGCGCGGTCGCGGTGACCCCGCGCCAGGCAAGTGCCAGCGCGCACGCGGCCATTGGCACGTTGACCAGCATGACCCAGCGCCAGCTCGCGTACTGCGTGAGGACACCGCCGATCACGACGCCGAAGGCGCCGCCCGCCGCGTTGACCGCGCTCCAGATGCCGAACGCCCTGACGCGCGCCCGGCCTTCGGGGAACGTCCCGGTCAGCAGCGCCAGCGCGGCGGGGGCGAGGGCGGCGGCGCCGATGCCCTGGACCGTGCGGGCGGCGACGAGTTGGGCGGGGTTCTGGGCGAGGCCGCCGCCGAGGGAGGCCAGGCCGAACAGGGCGAGCCCGAGCAGCAGCACCCGCTTGCGGCCGTAGCGGTCGGCCGCCTTGCCGCCGAGCAGGAGCAGACCGCCGTACGTGAGGGCGTACGCGTGGATCACCCAGGTCAGGCCGACCGGGCCGAAGCCGAGGCCGGACGCGATCTGGGGCAGTCCGACGTTCACGACGGACACGTCGAGCGACACCATGAACTGGACGACGGCGACGACCGCGAGGGTCAGCCCCGGGCGGACGGCCGCCGGGGCCCCGCTCGGCGGGGTTGTCGGGGGCGCCGGGATGCCGGTGCCTCCGCCGGTGCCCCCGCCCGGACCCCCTGCCGGACCTCCGCCCGGACCCCGGCCCGGACCCCCCGGTTCGATCGGGCTGCTGCTCGGACTCTTCCTCAGCCTCTTCCGCATCGCGGACTCCCCGTTCTCGGCGCCGGCGCGCGCCGCCGCTCTCTGCCGTCCCGACTTTAGGAACGTGTTCCGAAAGTAGCACCGGATGTACCGGATGGGAATCGGGAGGGGGGCGGGGGTACGCGGGGCGGGCACGGCGGCCGTACGCGGCCGGGGCGCGCTTCACGGGGACGGACGGACCCTCGCGCAGGTCACGGCGTACGTCGTACGGCCCGCGCGCGGCGGCGCGGCATGATGGGCCCATGCCCCGACCGCCCACACAGCCCGCGTCGCCCCAGCCGTCCGAGCAGCCCGCGCCGTCCAAGGCGTCCAAGCCGTCCAAGCGCGCAAGCGCCGCCCCCGCGCCGAACGGCCGCACCGGCCGCCCGCCCGTGACCTCCCGCGCGGAGATCCTCACGGCGACCCGTCGGCTCATCGACCGCGACGGCTGGGAGAAGCTGACGATCCGGCGGCTGGCCGCCGAGCTGGGCATCGGGCCGACGACGCTCTACCACCACATCCGGGACAAGGAAGACCTGCTCGTCCAGTTGCTCGAACACCACATCAGCCAGCTCGAACGCCCCGAACTCCCCGCCGATCCGCGCGACCGCGTCATCGCGTCCGCCACCGCGCTGCACGACGCGCTCGCCGCGTGGCCGTGGGCGGCGGAGGTGCTGACCACGGACGGTTTCGTCGGGCTGCTCGACGAATCGGCGCTGTGGATGGTCGAGGGCATCGTGTCCGGGGCGGACGAACACGGCTGTACGCAGGAGCAGTCCGTGCACGTCTTCCGCAGCATCTGGTACTACACGGTCGGCGAGATCCTGGTGCGCGCGCACTCCGTACGGTGGCCGAGCGGCGGCGAACCGCCCGTGTTCCGCGAGACGTTCGACGCGGAGAAGGTGCCGCACCTGGCGGCCGTCAGCGGCCGGTGGCACGAACTGGCCCTACGGGACACGTATCGCGACGGGCTGCGGACGTTCGTGGACGGCTTGCTCGCGGCGGGCGCGCCGGGGGCTCGGGGGCCGGGGGCTCGGGGGCCGGGCGGGGGCGCGTGACCCGTGCCCGGTGGGAGGGCATGACAACGACGTCCCGAACCGTTCGGTGTGCCGCCGCCTCGCCACCGTACGGCGGCTTGTTCGCGTACTGTCAGCTCCGTACGCCCCGTACGCCAAGTACGCACCGTGCTCAACGCCTTGCTCAGGCTCCCCCCACTCTGAACAGACGTAGAGGAGAGGTACATTGCGCGCTCCGCGAGGTGTCAGGCGAGGTATCAGGCGAAGCGTCAGGCGACGGATCGGCCGACGGGGCACGCGCCGCGTCACGCCCTGGCTCGGCGCCCTGGCGGGTGCCTCGGCGCTCGTGCTGCTCGCCGGCGGACCGGCCGTGGCCGCCGTGCCGGTCGGGCAGCCGATGAGCGGGTCGATGACGTACTACAACGACGTCGGGTACGGCGCGTGCGGGACGCGGATCGACGCGTCCACGCAGTATCTGGTCGCGGTGTCGTACCAGTGGTGGACCTCGGCCAACCCCAACAACGACCCTCTGTGCGGCGGGATTTCGGTCCAGGTCACGTATAACGGCAAGACGCTCACGGTGCCGGTGGCCGACAAGTGCCCGACGTGCGACGCGACGCACATCGACCTGAGCCAGCCCGCGTTCGCGGAGTTCGCGCCGCTCGGGACGGGTGTCGTCACCGGCATCACCTGGCAGTTCGTCTCCTCGAACGGCACTCCCCCGCCGCTCGCCGCGCCCACCGGCCTGCACGCGACGGCCACCACCGACACCTCGGTCGCCCTGTCCTGGACCGGCGTCTCCGGCGCGGCCTCGTACACCGTCTACCGCGGCGGCGCCCAGGTCGGCACCACCGGCGGCACGTCCTTCACCGACACCGGCCTCACCGCGGGCACCGCCTACACCTACACGGTCGCTGCCGCCACCGCCTCCGGCACCGTCAGCCCCGCCTCGGCCCCCCTGTCCGCCACCACCACCGGCGGCGGCAGCGGCACCCCCGCCTGCCCCGCCCCCTGGAGCCCGTCCGCCTCCTACGTCCCCGGCAACGCCGTCTCCTACAACGGCCACAAATTCACGGCGACTTACTACTCCACCAACGCCGTCCCCACCGACCCCTCCTCCTGGGCCGTCTGGACCGACAACGGCTCCTGCTGACATCCCAGTTGCCAGGCCCCTACGCCAGACGCCCGGCCAACCCCCCCGGATCCGCCGCCCGAAGCACCCTCCCGGGAACGTCCGCCTTGGGGTCAGTCCTGGATCAGGCCCCCGGTCAGGACCGGGGGCACGTGGCCTGTTGGGGGCGGAGGCGGCCGCCGGTGACGCGGACGCGGTAGAAGACGCCAACGCGGTAGAAGACGCCGACGCGTCCCCGTATCTCCGGGCCGAAGGCTGGTCGGGAAATGGTTCGGCGTCCGGCGGCTGGCTTCCTATGCTCGACGGATGAATTGGGGCGGGGAGTTGCTGAATGTCGTGGATGTCGAGGCGACGTGCTGGGACGGGCAGCCGCCGCCGGGGGCGGTGAGCGAGATCATCGAGATCGGGCTGACCGTGGTGGACCTGGCGGCCGGGGAGCGGGTGGGGCGGCACCGGTGGGTGGTGCGGCCGGTGCGGTCGCGGGTGAGCGCGTTCTGCACGGAGTTGACGGGGCTGACGCAGGCGGAGGCGGACCGCGGGGTGTCGTTCGCCGACGCCTGCGGGGAGTTGGCACGGGAGCACCTGGCGGGGGCGCGGGTGTGGGCGAGTTGGGGGGACTACGACCGGCACCAGTTCACGCGGCAGTGCCGGGCGACGCAGGTCACGTACCCCTTCGGCAGGTCGCATGTGAACGCGAAGGCGGTGTTCACGCAAGGGTACGGGCTGCGCAAGCGGCCGGGGATGGCGGAGGCGCTGCGCGTGGCCGGGCTGCCGCTCGAAGGGCGGCACCACCGGGGCGAGGACGACGCCTGGAACATCGCCGCCCTCGTCCTCGACCTCGCGCGCGCCGACGCGTGGCCGACGCGCGAGGAGTCGTACGGACCCCAACAGCCGTAGACAAAGGGCGCGTTCAAGCCGCGCCTACACGGTGCGGACCAGGTCGCTCTCCCCGTCCGTGAGGAAGGCCGCCAGGGCCCGGCCCTCGTCCATGACCGCGTCGCGCTCCGCCCGCCGCAGCGGCCGGAGCGGGGTGACGGCGACGCCCCGCGCCTCCGCCGTCCACGTGGCGGCGACGCGGCCGTCGACCAGGACGACGCGCTGACCGGCGACGGACAGGCCGCGGTGGGCGTCGTCCACGATCCTGGTCCGGTCGGCGTAGCCGAGAAGGGCGTTGTCGAAGGCGGGCAGGAAGCGTACGGGCGCGGGGGTGCCGGGGTCGGGGCGCGGGGCGTCGGGGAGGTCGAGCAGTTCACGGCCCTGGGTGTCGCGGAAGGCGACGAGTTCGGGGCGTACGGCGGCGACCGCGGCGGGGAGCCCCGCGAGGCCGGACCAGGCGCGCAGGTCGGCGGTGGCGGCGGGGCCGTACGCGGCGAGGTAGCGGCGTACGAGCGCCTGTCCGACGAGGTCCTCCGCCGCGTCGTCGGCGGGCGGCGGGTCGATGTCGCGGCCCAGCCACGACGAGAGCAGGACGTTGCGGACGCCCGCCTTCGTACGCCACAGGCCGCGCGGGGGCCGCTGCGCCATGGGGAGCAGGGCGGCGACGACGAGTTCGCCGAGGACGCGCCGGGGCGGGCCCGGCCAGCGGTCCGCGAGCGCCGCGACGATCTCGGCCATCGTGCGGGCCTCGCCGTCGGCCACGACGGCGCGGGCCGCCGCCGCCAGCGCGGCCAGGTCGATCCCGGCCAACTCGTCGCGGTACGTGCCCAGGACGCGCTGCCGCAGCATCGGATCGTGGCGGGCCCGCCAGGCGAGCGCGTCCTCGGCGGTGACGAGATGGACGGTACGGCGCATCAGATGGGTGCGCACCACCTCGCGCCCGGTCAACAGGCAGTCCAGCGCGGCGGGTTGGAAGCCGCGCAGCCGTGACCAGAGCCCGGTGAACGGCTCCTGCGGTTCCTGCGCCTGGACGCCGCCGAGGTGCGCGACGGCGTCCAGGACCGGCAGGTCCGAGCGCTCCAGCAGGAGTTGGCGGGCCAGGGTCGCCCGGTTCAGGGCGCGGCTGTCGAGCGGCGGCGTCACGTACGGCGTCACGTGCGGCATGACGCGGCGTCAGCCGCCGTACGGGGCAGTGACGTCCAGGACCCACACGACCCCGAAGCGGTCGGTGAGCATGCCGTACAGCGGTGCCCACTGCGCGGGCGCGAGCGGCTGCGCGACCGTCGAGCCGTCCGCCAGCTTCTCCCAGAGCGCGGTGATCTCCTCGGCGCTGTCGCCGCGCACCGAGACGAAGAAGGCGTTACGGCCCTGGTCCCAGGGCAGGTGCGACGGGACGTCGTACGCCATGACGTGGAAGCCGTCGTCGGACACGACCTCGCCCCACATGATCCAGTCGGCCTCGCTCTCGGCCTGTACGGCGCCGGCGTCCTTGTACGTGACGGCGGTGAGGCGCCCGCCGAAGACGGACGCGTAGAAGTCGAGCGCCGCGCGGGCCTCGCCCCGGAAATTCAGGTGGGTGGCGGTCGTGACGGACATGGGTGGCTCCTTGCGCTGTCGGGTTCGAACCTTCGTGACCTGCGTGTTTCCCGGTCTGCGACCCACCCTCGCACCCGTACAGGACAGTTTCTGTCCTGTACTCGGGAGAGAATCGGACGTATGCAGAAAACGTCGGCCCGGCTGCTCTCCCTCCTGTCCCTGCTCCAGACCCGCAGGGACTGGCCGGGCGGCGAGCTGGCGGAACGCCTGGACGTCAGCGCCCGTACGGTCCGCCGGGACGTGGACCGGCTGCGCGAGCTGGGCTATCCCATCGCGGCCTCCAAGGGCCCCGACGGCGGCTACCGGCTCGACGCCGGGGCGCGGCTGCCGCCGCTGCTCTTCGACGACGACCAGGCCGTGGCCCTGGCCATCGCCCTGCGGATGGCCACGGGGGCGGGCGCGGGCATCGAGGAGGCAGCCGCCCGCGCGCTGACGACCGTACGGCAGGTGATGCCGGCGCGGCTGCGGCACCGGATCGACGCCCTGGAGGTGACGGCCGTCCCGCCGCCCGGCGCCGCGACCGCCGACAGCGACGTCCTGACCGCGCTGGGCGCCGCCGTCCACGCCCGCGAGGTGCTGCGCTTCGACTACGCGGGCCCGCCGGAGCCCGAGGCCGGAGCCCCTGCGGCTCCCGCCGCGCAGGAGCCCGATTCCGTCGCGGAGCCCCGCCGCGTCGAGCCCGATTCCCCCGCCGCTCCCCGCCGCGTCGAGCCCCACCACCTCGTCGCGCGCGGCGGGCGCTGGTACCTCCTGGCCTGGGACCTCGACCGCGCCGACTGGCGCACCTTCCGGGCCGACCGGATTCGCCCCCGCACCCCCACGGGACCCCGCTTCACCCCCCGCGACCTGCCCGGCGGCGACGTGGCCGCCTTCGTCACCGCCCGTTTCCGCGGCGCCGAGGCCCCCGCGCGGGGCGCGGCCGACTGGCCCTGCCGCGGTGTCGTCGTGCTCGACCTGCCCGCCTCCGCCGTGGCCCCCTACGCCCGCGACGGCCTCGTCGAACCCCTCACCGCCGACCGCTGCCGCCTCACCCTCGGCTCCTGGTCCTGGCCCGCGCTGGCCGCCGCCCTCGCCCAGTTCGACACCGCCGTCGAGGTCATCGGCCCGCCCGCGCTCAAGGACGCCTTCGCGACCCTCGCCCGGCGCTTCGCCGCCACCGCCGGTCAGTAGGCCCCCGGCGGCCGGAAAACCGGAGGCGGACACGGGCGCGGGCCGCGACACTGGACGGCTGTCCGCATCCCCGCCCGCACCCGCACCCCCGGAGCCCGCCACGTCAGCCGAGCAACCCGCCACGCCCGCCGAGCAGCCCGCCGCACCGGCCGAGCAACCCGCCACGCCCGCCGAGCAGCCCGCCGCACCGGCCGAGCAACCCGCCACGCCCGCCGAGCAGCCCGCGCCACCGCCCCCGTACCGCGTCCCCACCTGGCCAGAACTCGACCCGGAGCGCCACCCGTTCGCCTGGGACGACGCCGAGAAGGCGCGAGTCGAGGCGCTGGTCAGGGAGTTGGTGCCGCAGGTGCGGTCCGGCATGGCGGGCAAGTGGGCGCGGGAGCGCCGCTGCGTGCCGCGGATCACCGCGCTCTTCGTCGAGCGGTACGGCTCCTGGGCGCGGGAGTGGAACTGGAGCGTCGGCGAGGGCGACAACGACGGCGGTGTGGTCGGCAGTTGGTGCTGCGGGGCGCACTCGGTGACGACACCGGACGCGACCGCGGCCAAGGCCGTCGCCGCGCTGGCCGAGTGGCGGGATTGGCTGGAAGAACTGGCTGAGCGCTTCCGGGAGTTGGCCCCGGCACCGGACGCCTCCCCCGAGCAGCGCAGTTGGCACCTGGAACGCGCGGCGGTCCGGCTGGTCACGCGCGTCGTGGACCGTACGCAGGCGGAGAGCGGCTGGTACGGAACGTGCCGACTGGTGCTGGGGTGGTACCTCACCTCCTGCGGAATGGGTGACGCCGAGGCCACGGCCGTGGTCGACAGCGCCATCGGCGGACGCTTCACGAGCTGGGTCGCCCCGCCGTCCACGCTCGTCGATTCGGTCGGCGAGGATCTGGCCGTCGCCCTGACCGGCAGCCTCCCCTACCGCGACCACCGCGAGTACAGCCACCTCGAAGAGCGGCACGACGGCGGATGACGTCCACCGCGCCGCAGCCGCCCGGGGACTCGGCCGTTCCCGCGAGCGCGTACGGGACCGGCCCCGACGCGCTGGCGGCCTGGTGCGCGGCACGGCGGCGGGTCGACTGGACGGCCACCGGCGCCGACGACGTGACGGCAGGCCGGACCACCCCGGCCGTCGACGGCTTCGCCGCCTGGTGCGTGGGTCCCGTCCGGCGCCGCGACCCCGTCCGCGCCCGCCGCCTGCTGGCCGCGTACGAGGCGGCCCGCGCCGACGCCGTACGCGAAGTGCCCCTGACGTTCGGCCTGTTGGCCGGGTGGCAGCGGACCGTGCTCGGTGCGGACGAGGCGGCGTTCAGGACCGGGGACGCGTACGCGAAGGGCGGCCGGGAACGGTACGGGCTGAACTCGCGCACCCCGGCGGACTTCGCGGAGTGCCTGGCCCAAAGCGCGGACGCCGCCGTGCCGTTGGCCGCGCGCGCCGCCCGGACGTATCTGGACGTGGCCTTCTTCCACCCCTTCGCCGACGGCAACGCCCGTTCCGCGCTGCTGGCGTTGACGTATGTGCTCGCCCGCGAAGGCGTCGTCCTGCGCGAGGTGGGTCCGCTCACGATCGCGCGTTACGCGGACGACGCGGCGGGAGCCGCCGATCTCGCCGTGCTCGTCGCGGTTCTCGCGCGACCGTCGGCGAGCCGGAGAACGGTCTGACCCCAGCCGTACATCTCCCGTACACCGCACGTTCGCCGCGATGACATCGCGCGGCCATCTCTTCGCGGCTCCTCGTGTGTGTTGCGGCACGTTCGGCCGCGCCGGCCGGGCGTCGGCGGGCGGGGTGGAAGGGACGGTCGCCGCGCAGGTCAGAGGGGGCGCGAGAGGGGGCGGAAACGCGTTCGAAACGCGGGTGGGCGCGGGGTCGCTCGGGAGGCGGCGCGGAAAGGCCGCCCGTAAGATTGGTCGGCTTGTCTTGCTTTGTACGCCTGAGCAGGGTGCCGGGCCCCCGGACGGGGGACGAGGGACGAGGAGCGCATGGATCTGAGCGTGGAGAGCGACCCGCTGCGGGATGTGGACCTGCTGCTGGGAGTGCTGGACACGGCCGAACGGCCGAGCGTTCCGCACGCCCACTTCGCGGGAGGTACGGCCGCCGGGGCGCGGACGCTGCTGGACGTGCTCGACGCGACCGTCCTCGCGCACCCGCAGGAGCCCGCGCTGGACGACGGGCGCACCGCGCTGACGTACCGCGCGCTGGCCGCCGAGGTCGACACGCTGCGGCGCGGGCTCGCTGCGGCCGGGATCAGGCCGGGCGACCGGGTCGGCGTGCGGGTGCCCTCGGGCAGCAACGACCTGTACGTCAGCATCCTGGCCGTGCTCGCGGCGGGCGCCGCCTACGTCCCGGTGGACGCCGAGGACCCGGACGAGCGGGCCGAGCTGGTCTTCGGCGAGGCGCGGGTGGCCGCCGTACTGGGCGCGGACCGCGCCCTCACCCTGACCGGCGCACCTCACGCGCCGACCGGCACCCCTCACGCCACCGCCCGCCCCGGCACTCCTCACGCCACCACCGTGACCGGCACCCGTCACGCCACCACCCTGACCGGCACCCGTCACGCGCCGAACGACACGCCCGCGTCGAAAGCCCCGCGCCGCCCCTCCCCCGACGACGACGCCTGGATCATCTTCACCTCGGGCTCGACCGGCCGCCCCAAGGGCGTCGCGGTCACGCACCGCAACGCGGCGGCGTTCGTGGACGCCGAGGCCGCGCTGTTCCTCCAGGACGAGCCGATCGGTCCCGGCGACCGCGTGATGGCGAGCCTGTCGGTGGCCTTCGACGCCTCGTGCGAGGAGATGTGGCTGGCATGGCGCAACGGCGCCTGCCTGGTCCCGGTCCCCCGCTCGCAGGTGCGCGGCGGCAGCGACCTCGGGCCGTGGCTGGCCGAGCAGGAGATCACGGTGGTCTCGACGGTGCCGACGCTGGCCGCGCTGTGGCCCGCCGGGGCGCTGAACGAGGTGCGGCTGCTGATCTTCGGCGGCGAGGCGTGCCCGCCGGAGCTGGTCGAGCGGCTGGTCACCGAGGGGCGCGAGGTCTGGAACACCTACGGCCCGACCGAGGCCACCGTCGTCGCCTGCGCGGCGCTGCTGACGGGCGAGGGCCCGGTACGGATCGGGCTGCCGCTGGACGGCTGGGAGCTGGCCGTGGTGGACGAGGCGGGCGAGCCGGTGCCGATGGGCGGCAGCGGCCAGCTCATCATCGGCGGCGTCGGCCTGGCCCGGTATCTCGACGCCGAGAAGGACGCGGAGAAGTACGCGCCGCTGGAGTCGATGGGCTGGGCGCGCGCGTACCGCAGCGGCGACCTCGTACGCGCCGAGCCCGAGGGGCTGCTGTTCCTGGGCCGCGCCGACGAGCAGGTCAAGCTCGGCGGGCGCCGGATCGAGCTGGGCGAGGTGGACGCGGCGCTCCAGGCGCTGCCTGGCGTGGCGGGGGCAGCCGCCGCCGTACGCACGACCAGGCGCGGCAATCAGCTGCTGGTCGGTTACGTGGTGGCGGGCGAGGGCTGGGACCGGGCCGCGGCCGTCGCGGAGCTGTCCACGAAGCTGCCCGCCGCCCTCGTACCGCTGCTGGCGACCGTCCCCGGCCTGCCGACCCGCACCTCGGGGAAGGTGGACAGGGCCGCGCTGCCCTGGCCGCTGCCGGAGTCGGCGGGCCCCGCGCCCGGCGAGGAGGCCGCCGAGCCGCTGCGCGGCACCGAGGCGTGGGTCGCCGAGCAGTGGACCGAAGTCCTCGGTGTGCCGGTGGTCGAGGCGCGCGACGACTTCTTCGCGATCGGCGGCGGCAGTCTGGCCGCGGCCCAGCTCACGACGCTGCTGCGGACCCGCTTCCCGTCGGTGGCCGTCGTCGACATCTACCAGGCGCCGACCGTGCGCAAACTGGCCAGGATGCTGGACCGTTCCGTACGGGACGACCGCCCGGCCCGCGAGATCGCGCCGGTGCCCGGCCGCGCCAAGGCCGTCCAACTGCTCGCGCTGCTGCCGCTGTTCGCGCTGACCGGGCTGCGCTGGACGACCGGGCTGCTGGCGTTGGGCAACACCCTTGCCTGGACCGGCCACTACCCGTGGGCGCCCACCGCGTCCTGGTGGCTGGTCGCCGCCGGGGCCGTCCTGCTCTTCAGCCCGCCCGGCCGCCTCGCGCTGGCCGCGGCCGGTGCCCGGCTGCTGCTGCGCGGGCTGACCCCCGGCAGCTATCCGCGCGGCGGCGGCGTCCACCTGCGGCTGTGGGCGGCCGAGCGGCTGGCCGAGGCGACCGGCGCGACCTCGCTGTCCGGGGCCTGGCTGATCCGGTACGGCCGGGCGCTCGGCGCGCGGATCGGCCCGGACGTGGACCTGCACTCGCTGCCGCCGGTCACCGGCATGCTCAAGCTCGGCCGGGGCTGCGCGGTCGAGGCCGAGGTCGACCTCGCCGGGTACTGGCTGGACGGCGACCGGCTCGAGGTCGGCCCGGTGAAGGTCGGCTCCGGCGCCGTCGTCGGCACCCGCAGCACACTCCTGCCGGGCGCCAGGATCGGCAAGCGCGCGCAGATCACGGCCGGGTCCAGCGTCACCGGGCAGGTGCCGACCGGGCAGAGCTGGGCGGGCGCGCCCGCCGTCAAGGTCGGCAAGGCCGAGCGGCGCTGGCCCAAGCAGCGGCCCGCGCGCCGGGCCCGCTGGGCGGCGGCGTACGGCGCGAGCGGCGTCGGCGTGACGCTGCTGCCGCTGATCGCCGGGCTCGCGGCGCTGGCCGTCGCGGCCTGCCTGGTGCCCGCCCACAGCGGTCTCGGCGCCGCCGCGCGGGGCGCGCTCATCGCGCTCGTCCCCGCCACCCTCGCCTTCGCGCTGGTGTACGCGGCGCTGCTGATCGCCGCCGTCCGGCTGCTGAGCCTGGGCCTGCGGCCCGGCTGGCACCCGCTGCACAGCCGCGTCGGCTGGCAGTCCTGGACGGTCATCCAGCTCATGGACGCCGCCCGCGACAAGCTCTTCCCGCTGTACGCGGGCCTGATCACGCCCGTGTGGCTGCGGGCGCTCGGCATGAAGGTCGGCAGCGGCGCCGAGGTCTCCACGGTTCTGGCGATGCCGAGCCTCACCACCGTCGGCGACGGCGCGTTCCTCGCCGACGACGTCCTCGTCGCCCCTTACCAGCTCGGCGGCGGCTGGCTGCGGATCGGCGCGGCCGAGATCGGCGAGCGCGCGTTCCTCGGCAATTCGGGGATGACGGCGCCGGGGCGCGCCGTCCCGGACCGCGGCCTGGTCGGGGTGCTGTCGGCGACGCCGAAGAAGGCCAAGGAGGGCCGCTCGTACCTGGGCATGCCGCCGGTACGGCTGCCGCGCACGGCTGACGACGCCGACCAGAGTCTGACGTACGCGCCGCCGGTACGGCTGGTGTGGGCGCGCGGGCTGGTCGAGGTCTGCCGCCTGGTGCCGGTGCTGGCCTCCGCCGCGCTGGCCGTACTCGTCCTGGCCGTGCTGGCCCGGCTGGCCCGCGACGCGGGCGTCCTGGCGGTCGCACTGCTGTCGGGGCCGGTGCTGCTGGCCGCGGGCGGCGCCGCCGCGCTGGTGTCGATCGCCGCGAAGTGGCTGCTCGTGGGCCGCTTCCGGGCGGTCGAGCGCCCGCTGTGGAGCGGTTTCGTGTGGCGCAACGAGCTGGCCGACACCTTCGTGGAGGTGCTGGCCGTGCCGTGGCTGGTCGGCGCGGTGCCCGGCACCGCCGTGATGAGCCTGTGGCTGCGCGGCCTCGGCGCGCACATCGGCCGGGGCGTGTGGTGCGAGAGCTACTGGCTGCCCGAGGCCGACCTCGTCACCCTGGAGGACGGCGTCAGCGTCAACCGCGGCTGCGTCCTTCAGACCCACCTCTTCCACGACCGGATCATGCGCATGGATACGGTGGTGCTCCGCACGGGCGCGACCCTCGGTCCCGGTGGCATCGTGCTGCCCGGCAGCGAGATCGGCGCCCGCAGCACCCTGGGGCCCGCGTCCCTGGTGATGCGCGCCGAGTCCATCCCCGCGGACAGCCGCTGGCTGGGGAATCCGGCCGAGGTGTGGTTCGAGGAGGAGCCGCCCGCGCGGCGGGGCGAGGCGTGAGAGGTCGTCCGCGGCCGGCCGGGGGCGGACGCGGTCCGTCGGGCGGCGCGCCACGTGCCGGCGCGCCGGCACGTGTGCCCGGCCCGTCCGGGGGAACGACCAGGCCGTACGGGGGTGCGGCCCGGTGGGAACGATGAGCGAGGAACCGTTGAGCCAGAAGCGAGCAGCCGGGCCGGGGGCGGCGGACCCGTACTTCCCCGCGCACGGCGACAGCCGTTACGGCGTCCACCGGTACGAACTGGCCCTGGACTACCGGCCCGCGTCCAACCGGCTGCGCGGCACGGCGCGGCTCAGCGCGGTCGCGGGCGGCGCGCCGCTGCGTGAATTCGCCCTGGACCTGGCCGACTTCAGGCTCCAGCGGGTCGTGGTCGACGGTCGGCCCGCGCACTACACGCACCGGGCGGGACGGCTGCGCGTACGGCCCGCGAAGCCGGTCGAGGCGGGCGCGGCCTTCACCGTCGAGGTGGCCTACACCGGCAACCCGCAGCCCATCAACAGCCAGTGGGGCGGCCTGGGCTGGGAGGAGCTGACCGACGGCGCGCTGGTGGCGAGCCAGCCGGTCGGCGCGCCGTCCTGGTACCCGTGCAACGACCGGCCCGCGGACAAGGCGTCGTACCAGATCGCGGTCACCGCGCCGTCCGCGTACACCGTGGTCGTCGGCGGGCGGCTGCTGTCCAGGACCACCAAGGCCAGCAGCACCACGTGGGTCTACGAGCAGGCGGCGCCCACGTCCAGCTATCTGGTGACGGTGTCGATCGGCCGCTACGAGACGGTCCAGCTCACCGGCGGCGCCTCGCTGTTCGCACCGCGCCGCCCGGTACCGCAGACCGGTTACGTACCGGCGGGGCTGCGCGGCGAATTCGCCGTCGACTTCGAGCGGCAGACCCGCATGATGGACTTCTTCGAGGACGTCTTCGGTCCGTATCCGTTCGGCGAGTACGCGGTGGTCGTCGCCGACGAGGAGCTGGACGTGCCGGTGGAGGCGCAGGGCATGGCCACCTTCGGCACCAACCACCTGGGCGGCAGGCGGCATTGGGAACGGCTGGTCTCCCACGAGCTGGCCCACCAGTGGTTCGGCAACAGCCTGTCCATCGGGGACTGGCGGCACATCTGGCTCAATGAGGGCTTCGCCAAATACGCCGAGTGGCTGTGGTCGGAGCACACCGGCGGCCCGCTCGCCGCCGCGCACGCCGCCACCGCCCACGACCGCCTCTCCCGGCTCCCGCAGGATCTGCGCCTGGGCGACCCGGGACGCCGTCTGATGTTCGACGACCGCCTCTACCAGCGCGGCGGCCTCACCGTCCACGCCCTGCGACTGGCCCTCGGCGAGGGCGCGTTCTTCCGGATGCTCAAGGCGTGGACGACCATAAACCGCCACTCGACGGTGGTCACGGCCGACCTCGCCGCGCACGCGGCGCGCTACAGCGCCGACTCGCTCGACCCGCTCTTCACGGCCTGGGTCCACCGCACGCCGCTGCCCCGGCTCTAGGGCGTGTCCGCCCGGGGGCCGGGCGCGGGCGGGGAGCAGGGAGCCGCGGTCGTGGGCCGCGTCGCGCGACGCGCACCCTGGACAGAAGCGGCGGGCTCGGTCACTCTTCTGCACCATGACGGTACCCAGCCCCCTGGTCAGCGCGGACTCGCCGCTGTCCGTGGCCGTCCCGGCCGTCGCCGAGCGGATCGCGGCGCTGCTGCGGTCGCCCTCGGACATGGCCGTGCCGATTCCCGGCGCGCGGTGGACGGTTGGGGAGGCGGCGGCGCATCTGATGCTGGCCAACGCCCTGATGGCGGACCTCGCCGCCGGGCGCGAGCGGTCGTACGGCGACGGGACGCCGGGCGGCCTGGCCGCTGCCAACACCGCGTCCCTGGAAGCCTTTACCGAGCGCGACCCGGCGATCCTGGCGGCCGGGATCGTCCGGCACGCGCGGGCGTTCACGGACACGGCGCCGTCCAGGGAGCCGGGCGCCCAACTGGCCACCCCGATGGGCCCCATGGACCTCGGCCACCTCGGCGCGTATCTGCTCGCCCACATGCTCGGACACGGCTACGACATCGCCGTGGCCCTTCGCCGCCCCCACATGGTCAGCCCCCAACGGGCCCTGCTCACCGTCCCGTTCCTCATGACGGCCATGCCCCGCGTCGTCGAACCCCGCACCGCCGCCGGGCACACCGCCTGCTACGACCTCCGCCTGCGCGGCGGCCCCCGCTTCACGGCCACCTTCACCGACGGGGCCCTCGCCGTGACCGACGCCCCGCCGCGCCGCCCCGACTGCACGATCGTCACCGAGCCCGTCACCTTCCTCCTCATCGCCCTCGGCCGCCGCACCGCCACGAGCGCGCTCGCGCGCGGCGCGATCCTGGCCTGGGGCCGCAGGCCCTGGCTCGCGCCGCGCTTCCCGACGCTGTTCACGGCGCCCTGAGCCGGGGGCGCTGAGCCGGGGCCTTGAACCGGGGTCTTTGAACCGGAGTCTTTGGGCCGGGGTCTTTGAGCCGGGGTCTTTGAGCCGGGGTGCCGACTCCGTGTTCAGGCAGCGCTCAGGCCGTGCCGACGAGGCCCGACTCGTACGCGATGATGACCAGCTGGACCCGGTCGCGGGCGTCCAGCTTCGTGAGCAGGCGGGAGATGTACGTCTTGACGGTCGCGCCGCTGATGAAGAGCTCGGCGGCGATCTCGGCGTTGGCGCGGCCGAGGCCCACGAGGGTGAGGATCTGGCGTTCGCGGTCGGTGACGGCGGCCAGCCGCGCGGGAGCGTGTGCGTCCACCGGCCCCGCGGGCGGCGGCTGTTGGGCGAAGTGCGCGATCAGGCGGCGCGTGACGGCCGGGGCGATGAGGCCGTCGCCCGCCGCCACGACGCGGATCGCGGCCAGGATGTCGTCCAGCGCCATGTCCTTGACCAGGAACCCGGACGCGCCCGCGCGCAACGCCCCGTAGACGTGGTCGTCCTGGTCGAAGGTCGTCAGCACGAGGACGCGCGGGACCGCGGTCGCGTACACCGGGTCCTCGGTGATCCGGCGCGTCGCCTCGATGCCGTCCATGCCGGGCATGCGGATGTCCATGACGACGACGTCCGGCCGCAGTTCGGCGCTCAGCCGTACGGCGTCCGCGCCCGTACCCGCCTCGCCGACCACCGCGAGGTCCGGCGCGTCGGTGATGATCATGTCGAGGGAGGCGCGGACGAGGGGCTGGTCGTCGACGAGGAGGACGCGCACGGGGACCGCAGGTCCGGCGGCGTCGACGGTCATCGGACGGGCTCCGTGACCGGCATACACGTGAACGTCCCCGCTTCGGAAGCTGGTTGGGCCTCCTGGGGTGGCACCGGCAGCCGGGCCGTCACGCGGAAGCCGCCGTCCGGGCGCGGCTGCGCCGAGAAGTCGCCGTGCAGCAGTCCGACGCGCTCGCGCATGCCGACGATGCCGTAGCCGCCGCGGGTCGGGGCCCGTACGCCGTGCGTCGTCGTACGCGCCGGGTGCGGCTCCGGGTCCGCGCCCGGGTTGCTGACCTCGACGGCCAGCTCCGCCGCGCGGAAGTCGATGGTCACCGCGCAGGACCGCGCGCCCGCGTGCCGTACGACGTTCGTCACCGCCTCCTGGACGATGCGGTACGCCGACAGCTCGATCTCCGGCGGGAGTTGGCGCCGTACGCCGGACCAGGTCACGTCCACGCGTACGCCCGCGGCGGTCGTGGTCTCGGCGAGCCGGGGCACGTCGGCGATTCCCGGCGCGGGGGCGGCCCGTACGGCCTCGCGCGTACCGTCTCCGCCCGCGTGTGCGCCGCGCCCGGTCGCGCCCGTCCCGGCAGAGCCGTTCCCCTGCGCGCTGTTCGCGTCCGCGCCGTTCGCGTCCGCGCCGTTCCCGTCCGCGCCGTTCCCGTCCGCCTCGCGCAGGGCGCCGAGCATGCGGCGCAGCCCGGTCAGCGTCTCCCGCCCCGCCGTCTCGATCTCGCCGAGCGCGGCGCGGGCGCGGTCCGGCTGAGTGTCGAAGACCTGCCGCGCCGCACCGGCCTGGAGCGCGACGATCCCGATGGTGTGCGCGACCATGTCGTGCAACTCCCGTGCGATCCGCAGGCGTTCGGACGTGATGGCCCGTCCCGTCGCCTCCGCGCGCAACGCCTCCGCGTGCGCGTGGCGCTGCCACACCGCGTTGCCGACCAGCCACACGATCGCCGTCGTGAGCGCGGCCGTCAGCGTCGTCGTCGCGTCGGTCTCGTAGCCGAGCAGCGCGCGACCGCCCGAGTAGCCGACCAGCGTGGCCAGCGCCAGCACGCCCGCCGTCGCCGACGTGCGCAGCGGCTGCGTCGCCGCCAGATAGCAGACCGCCACGTCCACCGCGAGGAACTGCAACAGCGGGATGTCCCCCACCGCCATGGCCAACACCGAGCAGACGGTCCCGGTGAGCAGCAGGCACAGGGCGGGGAGCGGGCGGCGCTCGCGGCGCGCGGCGGCCAGGACGAGGACGGCCGCGAGGACTTCGTCCAACTGGTTGCCGAGGCTCAGGTCGAGCACGCTGAGGCCGCGGGTCTGCGTCTGCTCGAAGACGGTGTACGCGGTGACCGCGAACCAGATCAGCGCCATCCACGTACCCGGCCGTACGCGGGAGAGGCGTTTGAGCGGTGAGTGGGTGAAGTCCATGCTCAGCTCCCTGCCCAGGTCCATGCTCCGAGCGTAACGACCGTCCCCCACCTGGGCATTCACCCGGGGACGTAAGCCCGTGGGCGTACGGCGGGGCGGACCGTTCCGCGACCGGCGGACCGGGGGACGTCCTCCGGCGGCCGATGACCCCGCGCCGCTCCGGACGGCAGCGTGGTCCCGTGATCGAAGTCAGCCATCTCACCAAGCGCTACGGCCGGACCACCGCCGTCAACGACCTGTCCTTCACCGTCCGCCCCGGCCACGTCACCGGCTTCCTCGGCCCCAACGGCTCGGGCAAGAGCACCACTTTGCGGATGCTCGTCGGCCTGCACGCCCCCACTGGCGGCACCGCGACGATCAACGGCCACGACTTCCGTACCCGCCGCCGGGGCCTGCGCCACGTCGGCGCGCTGCTCGACGCGGGCGACGCGCACGGCGGGCGCACCGCGTACGACCATCTCCGCTTCCTGGCCCGCAGCAACGCCGTTCCCCGCGGCCGGATCGACACCGTCCTGCGCGAGGTCGGGCTCGGCGACGCCGCCGGCCGGCGCATCGGCGGTTTCTCGCTCGGCATGCGGCAACGGCTCGGCATCGCGGGCGCGTTGCTCGGCGATCCGCCCGTGCTGCTCTTCGACGAGCCGCTGAACGGGCTCGACCCCGAGGGCGTGCTCTTCGTCCGGGCGCTGTTCAGACGGCTGGCCGCCGAGGGCCGCACCGTCTTCGTCAGCAGCCACCTCATGACGGAGATGGAGCACACCGCCGACCGGCTCGTCGTCCTCGGCCGGGGTCGACTCCTCGCCGACGAGAGCGTTTCCGCCTTCGCCGCGCGCGGCGCGCGGCAGCGCGGGCAGGTCGTCGAGGTCCGCGCCGACGACCCGGCGGGGCTGGTGACCGCGCTCACGCGAGCGGGCGCCCGGGTGACGCAGGCGCCGGACGGCCTGCTCACGGTGACGGCTGCCGAAGGCTCCGGGATGGACGCCGTACGGATCGCGGGGATCGCCGTGGAGCGCGGCATCCTCGTCCACCAACTGACGACGCGGAACGGCTCGTTGGAGCAGGCGTTCATGGAACTGACAGGTACGAGCGTGGAGTACGCGGCGGAGTCGGGAGAGCGGTCATGAGTACGGAATCCGGCCTTCTCGAACCCGCGCCCCGCTTCTGGGACTTGCTGGCGGCGGAGTGGATCAAACTGTGGTCGCTGCGGTCCATCCCGTGGTTCGTGCTGCTCAGCGCCCTGGCCGCGGTCGGCGTGAACGCCAACGCCGCGCGCGCCGCCCGCGCGCACTGGCACTCAGGGCCGCCCCCGTTCACCGCGCACGGCGCCCTGCAAGAGGCGTTCAGCCGTCCCGCCGCCGCCTGGGTCCTGCTGGCCATGGGCGCGGTGGGCGCCATCGCGATCCTCAGCGAACAGACCACCGGCCTGCTCCGTACGACATTCTGCGCCGTCCCCGCCCGCCGGGAGGTCATGACCGCCAAGGTCCTGGTCGTCACGGCGGTCGCCGCCGTCTTCGGCGTCCTCACCGTCGCCGCCTCCGTCTGGTGCGACGCGGCCATTTTGTACGGCCGTTACACCGGCGTCCCCCTCACCGACCCCGTCGCCCTCCGCATCACCGCCGCCTCCGCCGTCCTCGCCCCGCTCGGCGCCCTCATCGGCCTCGGCCTCGGCGCCGTCATCCGCCACAGCGTCGCCACCATGGTCACGCTGTTCCTTCTCGCCTTCATCCTCCCCGTCTCCATCACCGACCGCACCCACCTCAGCGCCACCCTCACCCACGCGCTCCCCTTCAACGCCTGGTACCGCCTCACCCTCCCCATCGCCATCCTCCACGCCCCCTACCCCTCCACCATCCCCGGCGCCTGGCTCACCTTCGCCGCCTGGGCCGCCGCCCCCGCCCTCCTCGTCCTCCTGACGGTCCCCCGCCGCGACCAATAACGCCGCCCCGGCGGGGGCTGCGCTTCGCCTTGCCCTCGCCGTCGGGGGGCGCGCCCGGACGGGGGCGCGGGCCGGGGCGGGGGGCGCGCCGGGGCGGCGGGGCGAGGTCGGCGACGGTGGGCCGTCGCGGCGGCGCCCGGGGTCATCCCCGCGTGCGCGGGGGCAGCACCAGACTGTCTACGACGTGCGGTCACAGCAGGGGTCATCCCCGCGTGGTCCGCGTACAGCGTAGAGCTGAGGCGAGTGACCCGCCCCTACGGCGTGGGCGGGGAGCGGCTGAGGTCGTCACGAGGTTCGTGGAGCGGGCGGGGGCCCTGGGCGACGCGCGCCTCGGCAGCCGCCGTCCCGGCTGACGCGGGGTCACGACGCGCCGTGCCGTCGCCGCGCGATACGCGATGGCGCGGCCGTCAGTAGATGACGGCGACCGTTCACAAGGCGCGCCGCATGCAGACCAGTTGCTCCCGCTCGTCCCACGAGTCGGTGACGGTGAAGCCGAGCCGTTCGTACAGCGCGATGGCCCCGGTCCGCCACTTCCACACCGAGAGCCGGACCGTATCCGCGCCGTTCTCCGCCGCCTGCGCGAACGCCGCGCCGAGCAGGGCGGACGCGACGCCCCGGCCACGGAACTCGGCTTCGGTCCAGAGCCTCTTGACCTCGGAGTGCCCGTGGTCCGGACGCGTCACCACCACGCAGCCCACGGCGGCGTCCCGCACGAGCGCCACCAGCACGACATCGTCGGCGAACGCGCTCCGAGGGTCGGTGATCTCCGCCCGGTACCGATCCGGCAGCCCCTCCACCCCCGCGACCGGCTCCCCCTTCTCGGCCTCGGTCCGCAGGTGGTAGGCCGCCAGCAGCCCGGCCAGCCCGTCACCGGCCGAAGGTGCCTGATCCGGCCACCGGACGACGGCGACCTCAGGTTGATCACTCATGCCGCCAGCATCACACGGGGCGCCCTTTCGTCCGCACCCACCCCGTATCGAACGTCAGCGGCCTCGACGCACGCAGTCGAGCCTTCCGACGTGCCCCCGCTCCGTCCGCGACCGCAGCTCCCGCCGTACGCCCCGCACCGCCCGGTCGGAGAAACGGGAGGCCCTACGCCCCCTCCAGCGTCGGTGAGTCCCGACGAGCGGTCATCCCCGCGTACGCGGGGAGCGGCAGGACGCGCCCCGGCCGCTGGCCCGCGTGCGGGGGTCATCCCCGCGTACGCGGGGAACTGTATGGGTTTCCTCCCAGTGTCGGCTGCTAGCTGGGGTCATCCCCGCGTACGCGGGGAACTGGCTCGCTGACGTGCGGAGTTGCCGGGCGCAGAGCCCGGGTTGAATCAGGTGCAGAGGGTCGGGCAGAGGCGGCGCACCGCGTCGCGAGGAGGCCGCCCGCGTACAGGGTAGGGCCGAGGATGCGGCGGGGACTCAGCGGGCGGGGCCCGGCACCGCAGAGTCGCCCCACGGCGCAGGCGCAGGGGCGGGGACGAGGGCCCAGACGACCTTGCCGGGGGCGCCGACGCGCGGGGCGACACCCCAGCGGCCGTGGGTGACGGCGTCCACGAGGAGGAGCCCGCGCCCGCGTTCGGCGGCAAGATCAGGGGTGGGGGCGTCGAGGAGGACGGGTAAGGAACCGCCGGCGGCGTCGTGGACTTCGAGGAGCAGGCCGTCGGCGAGCCGATGGGCGCTGACGCCGAACTGCTTGCCGGGAACGTGCCCGTGGCGCTGTGCGTTGGCGGCGAGTTCGGCGAGGACGAGGCAGGCGGCCTCGGCCACGTCGCGTTCGGCCCGCCACGCGGCAAGGGTTCGCATCAGCGAGTGACGGGCGCGCCGTACTCCCAACGCCGTTGGGGGCCACAGCTCTTGTGGATCGGTGTACGGCTGCGGGGGCGGCGGCGCGCCACCGCCCTTCGCCTCTACGGCAACTCCCGACATAGCGCCTTACCGTCTCTCCGTGCGTGATCGAATTCTCACTTTCCGTACACAAGCGTGAGGCGGGAGCCATACGATCGCCAGGGGTCGGCCGTTGACCCCGCGAACAGCAAGGGGTACGGGCCCGGGTACGTGGCCGCCGCCGCGAAACCCGCAGGCGGAGCCGCCAATCGGCGCTGGCCACAGGCTCGTTGCCCACGACGGAGGCAAGGCGAAAGGAACGGGCGCTCGGATGATCGACGGAGCCGAGGACGAACTCAGCCCACGCGCGATGCTCGCGGCCGAACTCACCAGACAGCGGGAGCGCGCCGGTTGGACGCTGGCCGAACTCGCCGATCGTTCCAAGTACGACCCGTCGTATCTCCAACGCCTGGAGAAGGGCGTCCGGCTCGGCTCCCTCGACGCCATCGACGCGCTCGACCGGCTGTACGGAACCGGTGACCTGCTCAGCAAGTTGTGGCGTGCCGCCAAGCGCGAGGCGGGGCAGAGCCGGTTCCAGGGCTTTGTGGACTTGGAGGCGGAGGCGACGAGCATCCAGGAGTTCGCCGTCAGCACGGTTCCCGGACTCCTACAGACCCCTGGATACGCCGAGGCGCTGCTGCGCACGCGCGGGCCGAAGAGCGAAGAGTTGCTGACGCAACAGGTCACCGCCCGCATCGCCCGGCAGGACCGTCTCATCGATGCGAAGCCACTGAACTACCGGGGCTTGCTTGACGAGTCGGTCCTTCGAAGGCCACCCCGTGACGCGGGCGTGTGGACCGAGCAGTTGGAGCGTCTGCTGTCGGCCGCCGAACAGCCGAACATCGTTCTGCAAGTGGTGCCGTTCTCCGTCGGACTGCACAACCTCCTGACCAGTCCGCTTCAGCTTCTCTGGCTCCCCAGCGGGCGGACGGTCGCCTACGTGGAGAGCAGTTGGACCGGCCACCTCGTAGAGGAAACGGAGGAGGTGGACCACCTGCGCTTGTCCTACGATCGACTTCGGGACTCCGCGCTGTCGCCCACCGAGTCCTTGGACATACTCCGATCCGCACTGGAGGACCACTAGTCATGCAGAGCACCGGACTGAATCTGAGCGCCGCCGCGTGGCGCAAGTCGTCCTACAGCGGCGGGGCGGAGCCGGACAGTTGCGTCGAGGTCGCCGACAACTTCCCCGGCACCGTCCCCGTACGCGACTCCAAAGACCCCCACGGCCCCGCCCTCACCTTCTCCCCCGACGCCTGGTCCGCCTTCATCGACGCCGTGAAGTCCGGCCAACTCCCCACCGCCTGAACGTCCGAGGACCAGTGATCATGCCAAGCACCGGACTGAATCTCAGCGCCGCCGCGTGGCGCAAGTCGTCCTACAGCGGCAACTCGGACCCGAACAGTTGCGTCGAGGTCGCCGACAACTTCCCCGGCACCGTCCCCGTACGCGACAGCAAAGACCCCCACGGCCCCGCCCTCACCTTCCCCACCGCCTCCTGGTCCGCCTTCATCGACGCCGTGAAGTCCGGCCAACTCCCCACCGTCTAGCGGTCCGCCCCGACGCGGGGTGGGGGCGGGGCCGGGGCGTCAGAGGACGGCGAGGCGGTCGACCAGCAGCTCGGTTCTGCGTTCGGTGTCCCCCGGCGGGAGCCGCCCGGCACGGGTCAGGGTGGCGAGTCCGTGCAGGGACGCCCAGAACAGCTCGGTGAACAGCCCCGGGTGGACGCCGTCCCCGGCCACCTCGCCAAGGGTCTCCAGCAGAGCGGCGAAGGCGTCCTTCAGCGGCTCCGGCGTGTCCTCGTGCGCGAAGGCGAGGCCGCCGTCGAGGTTGAACATGGCGTCGTAGACCGCCGGGTTGCGTTCGGCGAAGTCCAGGTAGGTGCGGGCGAGGGTGGTGACCCGGGCGCGCGGGTCGTCCACGGCGGAGGTCGCGGCCCGTATCGCCACGGCCATCTCGGCGGCGCCCTGGAGGGCGACGGCGCCGATGATCTCGCGCTTCCCCCGGAAGTGGCTGTAGAGGACGGGCTGGCTGTACTCGATGCGCTCGGCGAGGCGGCGCGTGGTGACCGCGTCCCAGCCCTGGCGCTCGGCGAGTTCGCGGGCCGTGGCCACGATGAGGCGTTCGCGGCCCGCCCGTTCGCGCTCCTTGCGTTCCTGTACCGACATGACTCGATTCTAGCACCGCTAGACAATCGAGCGGTAGCAGGTCTAGCGTTGAACCAACGGCTAGCAACGCTAGATCCTGATCTCCGGGAGGGTCACCATGCTCAACGCACTTGAGGTCATCACCACCGTGGTCGTCGGCGTGATGGTGGGGGTGGAGTTCTCCGTCGCCTTCGTCATGAACCCGATCTTCAACGCGCTGCCCGACGACAGCGGCCAGCTCGCCCGCGCCCACGGGGGTCGCATGCTCGGCGCCGTGATGCCGTTCTGGTACATCGGCTCGCTCGTCCTCGCCGCCGTCTGGGCCGTCGCCGGACGGCACCACGACGGTGTCGGCCTCGTCATCACCGGTGCCGCGCTGCTGATCGTCAGCGTGATCATGTCGATCCTGCTGCTCGTCCCCATCAACAACCAGAGCAAGACCTGGACCCCCGAGAATCGGCCCGCCGACTGGAAGCAGCAGATGAATCGCTGGGACCGCTTTCACTACGTCCGCGTCGCCGTCATCATCGCCGCCTTCGCCTTCCTGGCCGCCGCCCTCCTCTGACCGGGCCGCCCCGCCCCCGCCCGGGCGCTTGCGCGCGCCGAATCCCGCCCGTCCCCGCGTGCGCGGGGAGCAGCGGACGCCGCCGTTGGCGTACGACAGGCCCTTGGGGGCATCCCCGCAGACGCGGGGGGCGGCCGTAGGGCGTCGTGGGGGCCGCTCGCAGAGGTGTCGGCGGTCAGTGGCGAGGGGACCAGGACGGGGTGGAACCGCCTTCGGGGACGGGCGAGGGCGGCGGGAGGCGGCGGGTGATGCGGTCGAAGAGGTCGGTGAGAGGCTCGCCGATGTCGCGGCCGAAGTCGGTGAGGCCGTAGGTGACTTGGGGAGGAGTCGTCGGCTCGACCGCACGCCAGATCAGGCCGTCCTGGACCAGGGCGCGCAAGGTCTGCGCCAGCATCTTCTCGCTGATGCCCCGGATGCTGTCGCGCAGCTCGTAGAACCGCAGATCGTTGGTCCGCAAGGAGATCAGCACCCAGATGCCCCACCGGCTGGTCACGTGGTCGACCATGTCGCGCGCGGGGCAGTCGGTGTGAAACACCTCATACCGAGGGTCCGCCGCGACCGGCTTCAGCTGCACGCCTTCCTCCATGCCCGGAGCTTACCTCGGGGTATGTCCTTACGGAAAGTAAGCCCGGCTCCTAGCGTCAATCCCCGTAGCCACAACGGATAACGCAGCAGGAACGAGGAGCCGAACATGATCGTGGTGACCGGTGCGACCGGAAACGTGGGCCGGCCTTTGACGCAGGCGCTGGCCGAGGCGGGCGAGCAGGTGACGGCGGTGTCGCGGCGCCCCCCGACCGGCTCGGCGCAACTGCCGGACGGCGTACGCCACTTGTCGGCCGACCTGGCCGAACCGGCGAGCCTGGCAGCGGCGTTGGACGGAGCGAAGGCGCTGTTCCTGCTCCTGTCCGGCGACTTGCACGCCCCCGAAGCCAGGCCCGCCGACCTCATCGCCCTCGCCGCGGCCCACGGCGTACGCCGGGTCGTCCTGCTGTCCTCGCAGGGCGTGTCGACCAGGCCGCTCGACCCGTCGCGGGTCGCGGTGCGCGCGGTGGAGGACGCGTTGCGGGGCTCCGGCCTGGACTGGGCGATCGTACGACCGGGCGGCTTCGCGTCCAACGCCCTGGCCTGGGCGGAGTCCGTGCGTACGGAGCGGACGGTCGCCGCGCCCTTCGGCGACGTGGGGGTTCCGGTCGTCGACCCGGCCGACATCGCCGAGGTCGCGGCGGCCTGCCTCCTGGACGACCGGCACAACGGCGGGGTGTACGAACTGACCGGGCCCGAGGTCATCACGCCACGTCAGCAGGCCGCTGCCATCGCCGCCGCGCTCGACTCGCCCGTACGGTTCCACGAACTCACCCGCGACGAGGCCCGGTTGGCGATGACCCGCTTCGTACCGGCCGAACTCGCCGACGACACCCTCGACATCCTCTCCGCCCCGCGTCCGGCCGAGTTGGCCATCAGCCCGGACGTCCAGCGTGTCCTCGGCCGCCCCCCGCGCCCCTTCCGCGACTGGGTCACCCGTAACATCGCCGCCTTCCGCTGAGGCGCCGAGTCCCGGTCAGCCCGGCCTGACCTCCCAAGTCGGGTTCTGGAGGCGGGTGTTGTGGACGGTGATGTCGGCGTGGTCGGCGGGGTGGGCCGTGGCGGCGTAGAGCCGCTGGGCGGGGAGGTAGCGGTCGTGCCAGGACCGTTCGATCTCGGCGGCGGCCGTCAGCGCCGCGTCCCGGCTCCGGGCCCGGTCCACCGTCTGCTCGAAGGGGACGGACACGAGGACGCGCAGGTCCCACCGGTCGAGGAGTTCGGGGCGGAGGAGGAAGACGCCGTCGAAGAGGAGTACGGCGTCCGCCGGGGCGGTCGCGGCCGGTGGCGACAGCGCGGTGTCGGTCTGCGCGTCGTAGGCCGTCGTTCGGAACCTCCGGTCTCCGCCAGGTCCCAGCGGGTCGAGCAGGAACCGGCACAGCGCGGCGCGGTCGTGGGCGTCGAAGTAGCAGCCTTCGGCGGTGTACCGGCCGCGCCGGTAGCGCTGTGCGCGCGGGACGAGGAAGTCGTCCACCGTCGCCCGGATGACCTCGCGGCCCCGCGCCCGCAGCACGACGGCGAGTTCGTCGGCCAGGGTCGTCTTCCCCGCGGCCGGCGGCCCGTCGACCGCGACCCGCACCGGGTGCCCTGTGGTGACCGCCCCGGCCGTGACCGCCCCGGCTGCCCCGGCCGTGACCGCCCCGGCCGCCCCGACCGCCTCCGCCAGCCGATCGATGAGCTCCCCGCGGGTGCCCTGCTCCATCGCCGCCCCTCCCCACGTGAGGGGCGGGCGGATGCCGTCCCCGGTCAGCCTCCCGCCGAGGCCGCGGCAACGCAGAACTCATTGCCCTCGGGGTCGGCCATCACCACATGGTGCCCCTCGAACTCCTCCAGGACGACCCCGCCCGCCTTCACCAGCCGCTCGGACTCCGCCTCGATCCGTGCCCACCGCTCGTCGGGGCTGCCGTGTCCCGGCACCCGGACGTCGATGTGGAGCCGGTTCTTGGCGGTCTTCGGCTCGGGGACCTTGAGGATGCAGAACCGGGGGCCGACGCCGTCGGGATCGCAGAGCCACGCGCCGTCGTCCGCGGAGTCGTCCTCCGGAAGGTCGAACTGCGCCAGCCACTCCTCACGGGTCGTGAAGGGAGCGGGCGGCGGCTCGTCCACATACCCCAGGGCCGTCTTCCAGAACGTGGCGAGGAGTTTCGCGTCCGCGCAATCAAGGGTCAGATCGATTCTTGCTGCCATGACAGGACCGTAACGCGCACCTCGGACAATCGCGGCCGACGCGGACGAGGGCCGACCGCGAATACCTCGACTTCCGCGGAGGGGGTCTTCCCCGCATTACGCGGGGGCGGCGGAGGGGCTGACCTCGGGATTGTCGGCGGGTGGGGGTGGGTTCGGCAAGGTCGCGGGGCGGGCGAATGGGGCAGGTGGCCGCCTGGTGGGGGACGGTGCCGGCGGGCCGTGGGGGCGTATTCGGGGTGGTCGGTAGGGTGGCCGGCTGTGGAGGACATGGTGGGGGTCCCGGCGGGACGGGTGACGGTGTCGGACCGGCGGACGCAGAAGAGCTGGCAGGTCGAGGTCGCGGCGTTCGAGATGGCGGCGGTGCCGGTGACGCAGGAGGCGTACGCGGAGGTCACCGGCCGGAGGCCGAGCAGTGTGGAGGGCGGGCGGCTGCCGGTGGAGGGGGTTTCGTGGTGGGACGCGGCGGAGTTCTGCGACGCCCTGTCGCGGCGGGAGGGGCTGACGCCCGCGTACGCGTTGGACCGTGAGGCCGAGCGGGCGGAGTGGGACGCGGCGGCGGACGGTTACCGGCTGCCGACCGAGGCCGAGTGGGAGTACGCCTGCCGGGCGGGGACGACGGGGCCGAGGTACGGGCAGCTCGACGCCGTCGCCTGGCACCAGGGGAACTCGGACGGGCGTACGCACCCCGTCGGCGGCAAGGAGCCCAACGCCTTCGGCCTGTACGACATGTTGGGCAACGTGTGGAACTGGTGCTGGGACGTCTACGACGCCGAGGTGTACGGGACCTACCGGGTGCTGCGCGGCGGCGGCTGGGCCGACGCGCACTGGAGCTGCCGCGCGTCCGTGCGGCGCCGCAGCCATCCGACGTTCGGAATCGACGACGTGGGGTTCCGCGTCGCACGTTCTACGGCGCCGCCGTCGCCGCCCCGGCCGTAAGGACCGTAAGGACCGTAAGGGTCGCAGGACGATCGACCTCCACGGTCGCCCACGTCCGGACACGCATCGCCGTTCCCCCAACGCACGGCCTTGGGGCCGGGGTTATCCCCGCTCGCGCGGGGAGCAGACCGCCGTGCTCTTCGACACCGTGCCGGACGAGGGGTCATCCCCGCTTGCCCGGGGAGCAGCAGTACGGGCACGTGCTGTCGTTCGAGTAGGTGGGGTCATCCTCGCTTGCGCGGGGAGCAGCTGGCTGCCCCCGGCGTCCCGGTCATCCGCTGGGGGTCATCCCCGCTTGCGCGGGGAGCAGCTCCAGGCGCTGCCGCACCGCAAGTACCAGCAGGGGTCATCCCCGCTTGCGCGGGGAGCAGGCTCGCTGACGTGCGGGGTTATCAGGGGGCAGGGGCCGATTGAACCAACTGTCGAGGATCGGGCGAATAGGGCAAGCGGCTCCTGAAGGCGGGCCGCACGGCCCCGAGCGCAGGATATGGCCACGGCAGGCGGCCGCAGGGGCCAAGGCTGGACCGAGCGCCAAGACGTGGGTGCGGGCGACTCACGGGGGCTGGGCCCAAGCAACCAGCTTGCGGTGAGCCGCAGTTCGTTCCGCCGCACCGAGGGGGCGGCGGCGCCCGGAGTTCCGTCGGACGTCATCCGGCGCGCTGGCCGAAGGTGACGCCAGGGCTGAGGCTCAGGGCCAGGACGGTGTCGAGTGCGGTCTCCAGCGGAAGGCTGTCCCGCTGGATCTGGGCGAGCAGGAGTGCTCCCTGCAAGGCGCAGAGGAGGGTGACCGCCAGGTCGTCCGGATCGATGCCGGGCCGGAGGCGCCCGGCGACGTGCAGGGCGGCCAGCCCTTGGCCGATGACGGTGGACCAGCGGCCGAACCCGACCGAGACCCGAGCGCGGGCCCGCGCGTCGCTCTCGGCGAGCTGACCGCCGAGGGACCCGAGCGGGCAGCCGCCCCGGCCGTCGAGGCGTCCGGCCTCGGCGACGACCAGGTCGCGCCAGGCGCGCAGCCCCTCGACCGTGTCGAGCCCCGCCTGCTCGGTGGTGGTGACGATGGCGTCGGCCTGGCGGTCGATCACCGCCTGCACGAGCGCTTCCTTGTCGGCGAAGTAGTGGTAGAGCTGCGAGCCGCTGACCTGGGCCGCGGCCTTGACGTCTTCGAGGGTGGCGCCCGCGACGCCGCGTTCGTGAACGAGTTCGGCGGCGGCGTCGACGATACGGGCCCGGGTCCGCAACCCCTTGGGCGTCAGCTTGGCCGTCGGGCGCGTATCGGTAGCCATGACGCCACGCTAACACCGTTTTGGACTTGAGAACCCATTTTTTGGACGCGAGAGTGGAATCGGCGACCCAGAAATCACTGGGCCCATCGCAGCACGAATCGCAGCACGCATCGCAGCACGCAAGGGGCGCTCTCATGAACGACATCGCAACCCCGGTCGCCGACCGGGCCGCCGAGGTCCAGGCGCAAGCCGCCGGGCGGCTGCCCGCCGAGGTCGGAACCGCCTTCGAGAACGAGAGGCGGCGGCTGATGGCGGCCGGTGTCCCGGACGGCGTCGCCGGTCCGGGCACCGCCATGCCCGACGGCGACCTTCTGGACGCGACCGGTCGGCCGACGAGCCTTTCGGCCGTACGGGCGGGGCGCCCGGCCGTCGTCGTCTTCTACCGGGGAGCCTGGTGCCCGTACTGCAACCTGACCTTGCGCACCTACCAGGAGGCCCTGGTCGACCAACTCCGAGCGCGGGGCGTCGCCCTGATCGCGCTCAGCCCGCAGAAGCCGGACGGCTCGCTGACGATGACCGAGAAGCTCGGCCTGTCGTACGCCGTACTGTCGGACCCGGGGAACCGGATCGCCGCGCAGCTCGGCATCGTCTTCACCCTCGCCGACAGCGCGCAGGACGCGCAGGCGTCCCTCGGCGTCCGCCTCACCGACGTCAACGCCGACGGGTCCGCCGCTCTCCCGCTCGCCACGACCGTCCTCGTCGGCGCCGACGGCTCCATCCGCTGGATCGACGTCCACCCCGATTACACGACGCGGTCGGAACCCGCCGAGATCCTTGCCGCCGTCGCGGCCCTCGAATAGCCCTCGGCGGAGCCGCGCCCTGAGCAAACACGTCATCCCCGCACGCGCGGGGGGCCGCCATGCGCGGGGCACAGCGCCAAGTAGCCCCCGGGGCCATCCCCGCACGCGCGGGGTGCACGACGCCCTGGAGAAGACCGTCACCAAGCACATGGGCTCATCCCCGCACGCGCGGGGGGGGCAGTTCGGTGACGGCATCGGCGAACTGCTGGGACCGGGGGTCATCCCCGCACGCGCGGGGGGGGCAGATGCTGTGGCCCGCGTAGCTGGCACGGGCTGGGGGGTCATCCCCGCACGCGCGGGTGGGCGGTCTCGCTGACGTGCATGTTCAGCAGTGGGGGGAGGCGGATGGAACCAACCGTCAAGGATCGGGCAGATGGGGCGAACCGTCGCGCGGTGGGAGTGCGGCCGGGGCTGGGTACAGGGTACGGCGGGGTGGCGCCGCGTGTGGGGGGACGGGAGAGGCCGGGCGGGGGCCCGGCCTCTCTTGGCGGGGGTCAGGACAGGAAGGTCTCGCAACGGCCGCCGACGTTGGTGTTGTTGCCGGTGCCGGGGTGGGCGGTGTCGAGGCCGGGGCCGCAGTCGAGGGCGTCGTTGCCGGTGGTGGAGCGGACGGTGTCGGAACCGCCGCCCGCCGAGACGACGTTGTTGCCGCCGCCCGCGTCCACGCGGTCGTCGCCCCCACCCGTCGTGATCTGGTCGTTGCCGCTGCCCGCGAGGACCACATTGGCGCCGTCGCCCGTGGAGACGACGTTGTTGCCGCCGCCCGCGTCGGTGTACGAAGGGCCGGTGCCCGGCAGGGAGATGCGGTCGTTGCCCGCGCCGGTCAGGACGCAGTCGCTTCCGCCGCCGCCGTCGACGGTGTCGTTGCCGCCGCGGCCGAGGATGAGGTCGTTGCCGGGGGTGCCGGTGAGGCGGTCGTTGCCGGGGGTGCCGAGGATGACGTTCTGGATGTCGACGCCGGTGCAGGGGCCGAAGGTGACGGAGCCGGTGTGGCGGATGCCGGTGAGGCCGGTGGGGGTCTCGGTGTAGGTGAGGGAGGCGCCGCGGGCGACGGTCGCGGGGACCGGGGCGAGGACGGCGGGCTCGCCGTCGACCGTACGCACGGTGGTCGTGCGGCCGGAGCCGGTGATCTCGTAGGAGCCGCGCCCGAGGGAGAGCGTGGCAGCGCCGCCGGTCAACTGGACCTGGGCGGGGGCGGATCCGGGGCCGACGTACACCAGCACGCCCGCGGGGTCGCGGGCGTCGGAGACCAGGACCGTACGGCCGCCGGTGGCGACGACACGGCCGGAGGTGGTGCCGCCGAGGGCCGCGTCGGAGAAGCCGTTCAGGGGCAGGAAGGCGCCGCCCGCCGCGCAGGCGATCGTGCCGCCGCGCAACGCGTGCCCGCCGTCGTCGCTGTCGTCGGACCAGAAGACCGGCTTGCGGCCGTCGACGCACTCGGAGCGCGGGGCGAAGGCGAAGCCTTCGTTGTTGAGGTTGGGCATCGCGGCCGGGCGCTCGTAGAGGCCGGTGGCGGCGAAGTCACCGTTGGCGCCCACGGCGAAGGTCGCCGTACGGCCGTTGCAGGTGTCGTCGCACACGGCCCACAACTGGTCGGCCTCGGCGTCGAACTGGATCTCCATGATGCTCGGGAAGCCGCTGGCGAAGGCGGCGACGCGGGTGAAGCCGCTGCCGGACTGGTCGAGGGCGTACGCGTAGACGCTGCCGTTGCCTTCGAGGCCGACGAAGAAGAGGCCGTCACCGTGGTCGGGGTAGGCGGCCGGGGAGTACGCGGCGCCCGTGTGCTGGTCGCGGAAGCCGTGCGAGGTCAGGTAGCTGTCGGGGACCCAAGTGATGCCCTCAAGGCCGCTGTTGGCGCCGACCGGCGGCAGGTCCGCGGTCAGATTCCACTCGCGGGTGGCGCGCAGCGCGCCGGACCCCGTGCCGGGCGGGTCGAAGCGCAGCACCTCGGGACGGCTCACGCCGCTGACCGCGTTGTCGCGCTCGGTCGAGACGAAGACGCCGCCGGAAGGGCCCGCGCCCGTCAGGGCGACCCCCTCGGCGTCGGGGTCACCGGTCCCGTCCGGGTAGCGCAGCGCCTTGCCCGCGCTCCACCCGTCGGCGGTGTCCGGCGCCCACTTGGCGCCGTCCCACTCCAGCCGGTACAGCGTGGAGGGGCCGTTCCTGACCGCCCACAGCACACCGGGGGTCGGCCCGCCTGAGCCCTCGTACGCCAGACCGCTCAGGTTCGTACCGAAGACGTTCGCGTCGTCGACCGTGGTCACCGAGGAGCCGCCCGGCCACGGGGAGGCCGCGACCTGACCGGCGCACGCGTTGGCCGCGCCCTTCGTGGAGGCGGCCGTCGTCGCGAAGTCGCCCGTGCCGTCGGGGCAACGCCCGTACGTGGTCGCCGCGTGGGCGGTCCAGGAGTACGCGTCGATCAGCGTCGTGCCGTCCGGCAGGAAGAGGCGGGCGGAGTCGGCGCCGCCGAGACCGAAGGCCGACTCGACGTCGAGGGCGAGGAAACCGCCCGGCGCGACCGACGTACCGGCGGGGACCGCGAAGACGTGGGAGTCGTCGTTGTCCTTGACGAGCCAGCCCGATATGTCCACGGACACGGGACTTGTGTTGGTCAACTCGACCCAGTCGCCGGGCGTTCCGCCATTGGACTCGACCTCATTGATTCGCACGGCCGACGAGGGCGCTCCGCAGTCGTTCGCGGCGCCCTTGGTGGAGGCGGTCGTGGTGACGAAAGCGCCGGTGCCGTCGGGGCAACGGCCGTACGTGGTCGCCGCGTGGGCGGTCCAGGAGTACGCGTCCACCAAGGTCACGCCGTCGGGCAGGAAAAGCCGCGCGGAATCCGCGCTTCCCAGCCCGAAGACGGGGTCGACGTCGAGCGCGAGAAAACCGCCGGGCGCGATCGACGTACCGGCGGCGATCGTGAACACATGGGAGTCGTCATTGTCCTTGACGAGCCAACCCGACACATCAACAGCAATCGCATCCGAATTGACCAACTCGACCAGTCGCCCGGCGTTCCGCCATTGGACTCGACCTCATTGATTTTCACGGCGGAAGGCGCCGCGTCGGCCGCCGGCGAAACAGTCGGTGAAACGGTCGGCGAACCGGCCGGCGAAACCGCCGAGGCGGCGGGCGAGGACGCGAGGAAAAAGGGAATCGCGGTCAGGAACGCGACGCCCAGAGTGATTGACGCACGCCATCTCTTATGCAAGGTTTGCAAGGCTGTGGGTCCCTCTTCGGTCGGCACGGCGGGAAATGAGCAGGGGTCCCGCGAAGCCTCCGGCAGCCCGGCGAATGGCGGGCGAACCGCGGGCGAACGCCAGGTGAGCCTTCGGTTCCACACCGAGCATCACGATCTTGAAACAATTCTGGTCAGACATCAGAAGGCTCAATAGTCTCCGGGTGCACGGCAGTTAACAGTGACTGCCACGTTCCTCGGGGAGCATGCATTGGCCATACACGAGCACGAGGTCGACCGTCGCACGTTGTTCAGAGTCGGCCTGGGCGGAGCGGTCGCCGCCGTCGTCGGTACCGAACTGGCCTTGCCCGGAGCGGCCGTTGCCGCGCCGTCGCCCCAATTCCCGTGGATCATCGACTGCGACACGTGGGGCGCCCGGCCGCCGTCCAGCCCGATCCAGATCACGGGCAACACCACGAACAAGATCATCCTGCACCACATGGCGTTCCCCAACGTCACGGACTACTCGCGCGCCCACGCGGTCCAGCTCGCCAAGGACTGCCAGGACCTGCACATGGACACCAACGGCTGGGCCGACACCGGCCAGCACTTCACCGTCAGCCGCGGCGGCTACGTCATGGAGGGCAGGCACCGAAGCCTGGAGACGCTGGTCACCGGGGAACACCAGGTCACGGCCGCGCACTGCCCCGGTGAGAACGGCAACGCGATCGGCATCGAGAACGAGGGCACGTACATCACGGAGACGCCGCCGCGCGCGCTGCTCGACTCCCTGGTGGAGCTGTGCGTCGCCGTGTGCCGGCAGTTCGACCTGCACGCCTGGGACATCTTCGGGCACTGGGACTTCCGGCTCGGCACCGAGTGTCCCGGCGCCGCCTTCTACGCGCAGTTCCCGACGATCCGCTCGCGCGTCCTGACCCAGATGCGCACGCCCCGGCGGGACATCCCCGCGCGCCGCTGGCCGGACATCTGGCGGTTCGTGGACAGCCAGGTCGTCGGGGTCGCGCAGTACCTGCTCAACAACGCCGGGTACACCGCGCTGACGCCCAACGGCGTCTTCGGCACCGACATGAACGCCGTGGTCGCCGACTTCCAGACCACGCACGGCATTCCGGTCACGCCCGACGCCACCTTCGACACCGCCACGTGGGAAGCGCTGGCGCCCGTACTCGACAAGCACGCCACCGGGCTGCCGGTGAGCGGCCTCCAGTCGATCCTGGCCCTCAAGGGCTTCGCCGGTGTCACGGTCAACGGCACCTTCGACCACGCCACCCAGAAGGCCGTCCAGGACCTCCAGCGGCTGCACGGCCTGCGCCCCAACGGCAAGGTCGACCTGAGCACGTGGTGCGCCGCGGTCGGCGGGTCCGTCCGCGAGGCCTTCTGTTAACCCGCGCCATACGGGTGCGGTGCACCTGATCTTTTAGGGGCGTTGGGGCCGCCGTTGGGGCGGAGCCAACGCCCCTACGGGGCACGTCCCGGCCGGGGTCTTACGGCAGGCAGAGGATCAGGATGCACAGGCCCTGGTGCGCGGGCGGCGTCGTCGGGGACGTGCTCGGCGACGCGGGGTCGGCGGGGGTGGTGGCCGGGGGCGCCGTCGTCGTCGTGCCGGGGTCCGCGGGGGTGTCGGCGGCGGTGCCGGTGCCGGTGTTCACGGCTTGCGTGCCGGTCGACGGGGGCGTCGAAGGAGCCGTCGAGGCGGACGGGGCCGGGCCGGTGGCCGGGGAAGTGGCGGGCAGCGGGGCCGTACCGGCGTTGGTGGCGGCCGGGTGGGTCGCCTCGGCCGTGGGGAGCGCCGGGGTACGGGTGTGCCGCTGGGTGGCGGGCGCGGCGGCGTGCGGGCCCGACGTCGGGTCCGTGGCCTGCGCGTTGTCGGTGCGCAGCGTCACCGGCGTCACGGTGTCGTACGACGAGGACGCCGTCGTGCCCCGGCCGGAGCCGTGGTTCTGCGTGGACGCGACGGTCACGCCGCCGCCGAAGAGGGCCACCGCCGTGGCGACGCCCGCACGGCGCCGGTTCTTCTTCCACCGCTCCAACTGCCGCCGCCGGGCGGCGCGTCCGCCCTGCAAGCGGGGCACGAGCGAGGAGGGCCCGAGGACGGACGCCGTCCTCTCCTCGTCAGCCGAAGCCGCAGGGGTGGCCGGGAAGACGGAGGGCTCCGGTATGTACGCGGCGGGCTCGTACGGAGCCGGGTCCGCGTACGAGACCGGAGCCGGGTCCGCGTACGACGCCGGGTCCGCGTACGAGACCGGTGCCGCGTCCGTCTCCGGCGCGTAGGCGCCGCAACCCGGGCACACCAGCGCCCCGTTGACGGAGCGGCGGCACGTGTAGCAGTAATCCATTCGTGGTCTTTCTCCGCTGGCTTCGCGGCCGAGGGTGGGCCGCAGGGATGTCCACGTCCCCCGCGAAGGGGCAGCCCGACCGAAACTAACAGCTGTAACGGGAGGGGTTGCAAGCGACCTGTGTGTTTTTTGAAAAGCCGCGCCGCCTCCTGGGCGGCAATATCCCGACGTGCCCGCCAAATGCGGACGTTCCGCACCCGCGTCAACGACGTGAAGTGCGGCAGGCCGCGCCGCCCACGGTGCCGTTCGGGCGCAATCCGCCCGCGCACCGGCAACCCGATGTCCTCACCTACGTTTTCGTTCATCTCATCGACGGCAAAAACCCATAGCGTGATGCGCCATGGAGAATCAGCAAACCAGCGCCGCCTCGGGGATAACGCGACGCGGCCTCATCGTCGGCGCCGTCGCCGCCGGACTCACCGCGACCGCCGGAACCGCGAGCGCGCAAACGAGCCGACAGGGCACATCGGGACAGGCCGGGAGCACACCGGCGTTCACTCCGCCGGAATCGGCGAAATACCCCGGTTACGCCGAATACAAGCCGCCGAATTACCAGTTGGCCGTGCCAGGGGAATCCCTCGTGGCGGGCCGCGCGGACTACCCGGTCGCTCCGGGTATCGTCCTCACCTCCTTCGACACATTCGGCCGCACCGGCTGGACGCGGGTCCATGTGCTCAACGCCGATCTCGGCAACGCGTCGGTCGGCGTGGACCTCGTCGCGGACAAGGTGAGCGATCCGCGTCCGCTCGCCCAGGCGGCGAACGCGCAGCACGCCGTGGCCGCCGTCAACGGCGACTATTTCGACATCACCGAGACCTTCGCGGCCGAGGGTCCGGAAATCCAGGACGGCACGCTTCGCAAGGGCACGAACAAGACGGCGACCGTCGCGGCGATCGGTGCCGACCGGGTGGCCCGGCTGGCCGACCTGGTGCTCACCGGTACGGTCACGGTCGCCGGGACGCGACGGCCGCTCACCGCCCTCAACTCGCCCTCGGTGCCCGCCGACGGCGTCGCCGCGTACACCCCGGAGTGGGGCACCGGGCGCCGCACGCTCATCCAGGACGCGGGCCCGTACACCGAACTCGTCGTCGCGGGCGGGAAGATCACCGCCGTCAACGCCCGACTCACCGACACCGCGGTGCCGGACGGCGGTCTCGTCGTGCTCGGCCGGGGCGCGGCGGCGGCCCAACTGGCCGCCGCCGAGCCCGGTGACGCCGTCACCGTCGACTTCGCGCCGCGGACGAACGCGCCCGTCGCGCTGCGCACCGCGCTCGGCAGCGGCGAGGTGCTGGTGCGCGGCGGCACGGCGATCGACTTCCCGCCGAGCACCGGCAACGACGCGGCCAAGCCGCGCACCGCCATCGCGTGGCTGGACGGCGGCCACCGCCTGCTGCTCGTCGCGATCGACGGCTCGGCCAACTTCTCCGCCGGGCTCAGCTTCGACGACACCGCCAAGCTGCTGGTGCGGCTCGGCGCCACCGAGGCGTTCATGCTCGACGGCGGCGGCTCCACCGAGATCGTCGCCCGCAGGCCCGGCGACACCGGGGCCGGAGTCGTCAACACCCCCTCGGACGGCGGCGAGCGGCCCGTGCCCAACGGCGTCGGCCTCTTCGCCGCCCGCAAGGGCTCGGGCCGGCTGCGCGGCCTCGACGTACGCCCGCGCGCCGACCGCGTCGTGCCGGGGCTGACCGTGGACGTCGCGGCGGCGGGCTACGACGAGACGTGGGCGCCGGTGCCGATCGACGAACACCGCGACCCCGTACGGTGGTCGGCCTCCCCCGGCTCCCTCGGCACCGCGCGCGACGGCGTCTTCCGCGCCAGGAAGCCCGGCGCGGGAACGCTGCGCGCCCGTACCGGGGACGCGGACGGCGCGCACGAACTGCGGGTCCTCGGCGACCTGCACCGGCTGGCGTTCACCGAGCGGGCCGTCACCATCGACCCCGGCGCGACCGCGTCGGTCAGCCTGACCGGGTACGACGCGGACGGTTTCGACGCGCCCGTCGCGCCGCGTGACGTCCGACTCGCCTACGACAAGGCCCTGATCACGGTGGCCGCGCAGCCGGACGGCAGCCTCCGGATCACCGGTGACGCGGGCGCGGTCGGCAAGGCCACCGTCCTGACGGCGACCGTGGGGGATGTGACGGCCCGGCTGCCGGTGACGGTCGGCCTGGTCGACGTGTCGCTGGCCGAGTTCGAGCCGGCCGAGAACTGGACGGCGCTGGCCGCGCGGGGCACGGCGTCGGTCGCCTTCGTCGCCGCCCCCGACCGGCCGGGCGCGGCGGCCGACAACCACGCGCTGCGGCTCACGTACGACTTCACCGGGCAGACGAGTACGTCGGCCGCGTACGCGGTGGCCGGCGGCGGTCCGATCACGCTGCCCACGGGCACGAAGCGGATCGCGCTGTGGGTCAACGGCGACGGCAACAACCACTGGCTGCGCTGCATGATGTACTCGCAGGGCACCACCAATGTGCCGTTCACGCTCGCGCTGACCGTGGACTGGACGGGGTGGCGGCGGGTCGTCGGGGACCTCCCCGCCGGGTACTCGGAGCCGGTCACGCTGCTGCGGATCTACATCGCGGAGACGTCGCAGACCAACAAGAACGCGGGGCGGCTCGACTTCGACGGGCTCGCCGCGCAGGTCGGGCAGCAGCCGGACACCTCGCAGGCCCCGCAGCCCGACCCGTACGTGGTCGAGCAGGGCGGACTGCCGGACCGGCGGTGGACCTTCGCGGTCCTGTCCGACCTGCACGTCAGCGCGGCGGCCGGGCTCGACTCCTTCTCCGGGCGGCAGGCGGTGACCGCGCTCGGCCAGGCCGTCGCGACCCGGCCGGACTTCCTGCTGATCAACGGCGACTTCGTGGACAACAACAACCCCGAGGACTTCGCACTCGCCAACGGGCTGCTGCGCGACCACGTACCCGCCGGGCTGCCGGTGTACTGGACGCCCGGCAACCACGAGGCGGGGCTGTCCGCGACCGGCGGCCTCGACGCGTTCCTCGCCGTGACCGGCCGCCCCAACCGGCAGGTCTTCGACCACAAGGGGACCCGTTTCATCCTGCTGGACTCGCACACCGGCGACATGCGGACCTCGGACTGGGACCAAGTGCCGCTGCTCCAGGCCGAGTTGGCGAAGGCGGCCAGGGACCGGTCGGTGACCGGTGTCGTGCTGTCCTTCCACCACCCCTTGCGGGACCCCTCGGGCGCGGGCGCCTCACAGCTCGCCGACCAGCTGGAGGCCGGGCTCCTCCAGAAGTGGCTGGCCGACTTCCGGGAGACCTCCGGCAAACCGGTCGCGCTCTTCACCGGCCACGCGCACACCGCGTCGGTCACGCGGACCGACGGCGTCCTGGAGGTCACCACCCCGGCCGTGGGCAAGACGCCCTACAGCTCGCCCGACCAGGGCGGCTTCTTCGGCTGGATGCACGTCGGCGTCGACCCCAGGCCCGCGCGCGTCCGGGCCGGGCAGCCGAGCCCGCGGACCCGCGAGTGGCTGCGGGCCGAGAGCCGCCCGGTCATCGACGGGATCGAGCTGACGGCGGACGGTCCCGTGCCCGTCGGCACGTCGGCCGCTCTGGCGGCCACCGGCATCACCAGCGAGTTCGGGCTGCGCTTCCCGCTGCGCTACCCCGCCACGGTGGTCTGGTCGGGGTCCGCGGGCGTCCTGGTCACCGACTCGCCCTCCGAGGCCAAGGCCGCCAAGCGCCGTCCCGGGACCCTCGCGGTCCTGGACCCGACGACCGCCACGCTCACCGCGCTGCGGCGCGGCACGGTCACGGTGACGGTCGCCTCGGGCGGCCTGACGGCGTCGGCGACGGTGACGCTGAAGTAGCCGCTACGTACCCGCGTACGCCGATCCGTACGCGGGCCCGGCACGCCTTGTGAGGTCCCGCCCCCGCGGCGGGGCCTCACTTCACCTCGTTGCCTTCGGCGTCCAGGGAGTGCTCCTGCCAGTACTTGTCCCACTTGTCGTCCACGTGCCGGGGGACCTTGCCCTTCGGGTAGCGCACGAAGCCCTTCGGCGGCTCCTCCTTGTCCGACACGCAGGCCCCGCCGCCCGCCGGGGGCCCGACCGACGCCACCGGGTACTCCCCGCCCGAGCACATCGCGTCCTGCATGCTGCACGCAGAGCCGAGCCCCATGAAGGCGACGCCCGCGAGGGACAGTCCGATCAGGGTGAGCCGGGGGCCGGCGGGAATCCGGGGCCGACGGGGATGGTTGGTCTGCACGGCGCTGCCGCCTCTCGCGTAGGTGATCTTCGCTCCTGGACCAGTGTGGCCGCGCGGATGTGTCCGAATCATCCGTGCTCGTACTCAGGTCGCGGTGGGTACGGAGTGCGGGGGCGGCGGGCGGGCGTGAGTATGGACGGAAACGTGGGAGGCGTGCTGTGCCGCTGGAATCCGAGCCGTTGCGGAAGCTGGGCTTCCTGACCATCGGTCTGTTCGACGAGGCCGATCCCCGGCGGGGGCACGAGTCGACGCTGGAGATCATCGAGCTGGGCGAACGGCTCGGCTTCGACAGCGCGTGGGTGCGGCACCGGCACCTCCAGTACGGGATCTCCTCGCCGGTCGCCGTGCTGGCGGCGGCGAGCCAGCGCACCCGCAGGATCGAGCTGGGCACCGCCGTCATCCCGCTGGGCTGGGAGAATCCGCTGCGGCTGGCCGAGGATCTGGCGACGGTCGACATCCTGTCCGGCGGACGGCTCAACCCCGGCGTCAGCGTCGGGCCGCCCACGCACTTCGAGCAGGTCGGGCCCGCGCTCTACCCGGACACCGCCGACGCCGAGGACTTCGGCTACCCGCGCGTCCGGCGGCTGCTGGACTTCGTACGCGGCGAGCGCGCCACCGACTTCAGCGGCGTCGAGGGCATCGAGGTCTTCTCCGACCGCGTCCAGCCGCACTCCCCCGGCCTCGGCGGCCGTCTCTGGTACGGCGGCGCGAGCCTGCGGTCGGCGCGGTGGGCGGGCGAGAACGGCATGAATTTCCTGACGAGCAGCGTCGTCAAGGCGGAGGAGCCGGAGAAGGACGCGGAGTCGGCGAAGGCTGCGAAGGCGGCGGAGTCGGAGAATCCGGCGGCGGCAGAGGCGGCGGTGACGGGCCCGGCGCCGGACTTCGCCGACATCCAGCTCTCCCACATCAGGACCTTCCGCGCCCACCACCCCGACGGCGACCGCGCCCGCGTCTCACAGGGCCTCGTCGTCATCCCGACCGACAGCGCCACGCCCGCGCAGCGCGCCCGCTACGAGGAGTACGCCCGCAAGCGCCTCCCGCGCACCACGGCTCCGCAGGGCCCGGCGCGCATGCTCTTCTCCCCCGACTTCGTCGGCCCCTCGGCCCAGCTCGCCGAACGCCTCCACGCCCACGCCGCCTTCCGCGAGATCGACGAGGTCGCCTTCGCCCTGCCTTTCACCTTCGCCCACGAGGACTACGTCCAGATCCTCACCGACCTCGCCGGCGCCCTGGGCCCGGCCCTGGGCTGGCGCCCGGTTCAGTCCTCGTAGCCGTGCCTCGACAGCCGTGCTTCGACAGCGGGGCCGCGGTACGGGACGCGTGGGCGCCCTGCCAGATGTCGAGGGACTCGGCGGCCTCCTTGGCGTCCGCGCGGGCCCGGCGCGGCGCCGAACCCGGAGGTCCGCACGGCGCGGCGCCGAACCCGGAGGTCCGCACGGCGCGGCGCCGAACCCGCGCGGGCCCGGCGCCGCACCGGGCGGACCCGCCGCTACATCCGGGACGCCACGTCCGACCGGAGCTGCGGCAGCATCGCGTAGAGCTTGTCGCCGGGGCACTCGGTGACGTTGAAGTCCCGGTGCCCGAAGATCTGCGTCGGCGCGAGGCCGTACTTGTAGCAGATGTACGAGCAGAGGCTGACGAGGCTGGCGTAGAGGATCGACGGCGGCGCGACCGAGGTGTACGTGCCGTTGTTCTCGATGCCGATGCCCTGCGTGTTCTGGCCGACGGTGTGGGCGCCGACGACCATGTTGCTGCCCGCGAGCAGCCGTTCCAGGCTGCGGTGGCGGCCCTCCATGATGATGCCGGTCCGGCTGATGGTGAAGTGGTTGCCGGTGTCGATCCAGCCGTTGGTGTCCATGTGCAGGTCCTGGATCTCGTGCGCGATGGCGAACGAGCCGGACGTGCCGGAGTCGGCGGTGTTCGCGAACGCGGTGTGGTGCACGACGATCTTGTTGGGGTTGTTCCCGGCCAGGCTGACCGGGGAGGACGGCGGGCGGGCGCCCCACGCCGTGGTGTCGAACATGTTGGGCTCGGGGACGATCCGCGCGGCGGAGGCGGAGGCGGGCGCGGCGCCGACGATCACGGCTCCCGCGCTCGCGCCGAGCACGGCGGCCGAGGCGAGGAAGCGGCGGCGGGACAGGGCGGCGCGGGACTTGTCCGTGCCGGACTGGGCGGCGCGGGACTGGGCGGCGCGGGGCATGGCGAAGTGCTCAGGGACCGACATGTGTGCTCCCGTGGTGGGGGTGAGGGAGAGCGTCAAATTCCGTGCGGGCAGCTGTCGTTGGAACTTAATGCCAAGTAACCACCGCAGAACAGAGTGCGGATGAAACTTTCCTCCATACGGCGGAGCGTGACGCGGCGCCGGGCGCGGGGCGGACACGGGGCGGGGCGCGCGGCGGACGGGCGCGCGCCACGGGTGCCGCCCTCGGCCCCGCGGCATGTATTTCCCCGCTCGATTGAATCTGTTCAATGGATCCGGCAAGTCCACCCCCTTGACGTCTGACGATTCTCGGCCATAGCGTCCGCCCGGAACTTAAAACGTTTCATACGAGGAGACGCGCACCATGACCGACGACGCCAGCCACGCCGACGACAGCCGCCCGGACACCGGTGTCGCCCGCCGCCGCGTCCTCCAGGCCGGAGCCGCCGCGGGCGCGGCCCTCACGTGGGGCGCGGCCACCGGCACCGCGCACGCGGCCGAAGGGGCGAGAGCGGCGGGCAGCGCCTCCGCGCACCCGGCCCCGTGCCGACCCGGCGCCCCCGGCTCCGCCTCCTGGTTCAGCGCCCCGCCCGCCCCCGTCCGGCCCAAATTCCGCTGGTGGTGGCCGGACGGGCTGGTCGAGCCCGCCGAGATCCGCCGCGAGATCGACCAGATCGCGGACGCCGGTTTCGGCGGCGTCGAGATCGCCGCGGTCCACCACAGCGTGGACGACCCGGCCGTCCTGGACACCGCGCACCACGGCTGGGGCAGCGCGAGCTGGGTCGCCGGGATGGAGGCCGCGCTGGAGCAGGCCGACCGCCGCGGCCTGACCGTCGACCTCACCGCGGGCCCCGCCTGGCCGACCGCCGTCCCCACGATCACCCCGGACAGCCCCGCCGCCGTACAGGAACTCGCCTACGGTGTCGCCGCGTTGGCCGCCGGGGCCCGTTACGAGGGACCCGTCCCCGCCCCCGTCGTCGCCGCCGACCCGGCCGCCGCGAAGGCCACGCTGCTCGCCGTGCAGGCGGTCCGCGTCGACACCGCCAACAGCACCCGCAAGGAGACCGGCCTCGACCCGGCCACCCTGGTGGACCTCACGCGCACGGTCACCAACGGCGCCGTCACCTGGACCGCGCCCGACGACGGCGGGTCCTGGCTGCTGTTCGCCCACTGGCTGCGCGGCACCGGCCAGACCCCCGAGGCGGGGCCGCACACCGCGCCGACCGCGTACGTCGTGGACCACTTCAGCCCCGCCGGCACCCGCGCGATCACCGACTTCTGGGAGTCGGACCTGCTGACCCGCCCGGTGCGCCGGCTGATCGCCCGCGCGGGCGGCGCCCTCTTCGAGGACTCCATCGAGCTGGAGTCGCGCGCCCTGCTGTGGACCCCGGCGCTGCCCGCCGAATTCGCCCGCCGCCGCGGCTACGACCTGCTGCCGTACCTGCCCGCGCTGCTGCTCAACAAGAGCAACCAGGTCTACGCGTACGGCGCCGCGCTGACCGTCCGCGTACGCCACGACTTCTGGCAGACGGTCTCGGAGCTGTACAACACCCACCACGTCACCGCGATCAAGAAGTGGGCGAGCACCTTCGGACTGAAGCTGCGCGCGCAGCCGTACGGGCTCCAGACCGACGCCATCGCGACCGCCGCGCTCCTGGACATCCCCGAGGGCGAGTCGCTGGGCTTCAAGAACCTGGACGACTACCGGTGCCTGGCCGGCGGGCGGGACATGGCGGGCAGCACCATTCTGTCCTGCGAGTCGGGCGCGTACACCGGCGGCGCGTACAGCACCACCTGGCAGAAGTTCCTGCGCACGATGGGCGGCGCGTACGCGGCCGGGGTCAACCAGACGGTGATCCACGGCTTCTCGTACGCGGCCCTGCCCGGTGTGGCCTGGCCGGGATACGCGGCCTTCACCCCGTACCACGGCGGTGTCGGCTACGGGGAGTCGTGGGGACCGCGGCATCCGACGTGGCGTCACATCGCCGACATGTCGGGCTACTTGGCCCGTGTGCACCAGGTCCTGCAAGCGGGGAAGCCGCGCCAGGACGTGGCGATCTTCCGGCAGACCGGCTACACCGCGACCGGCATCGGCGCGTCCTGGTTCACCTCGACCGGCATACCGCTGGGCTGGAACCACCAGTTCATCAGCGAGCCGCTGCTGAGCCTGCCGTCGGCGCGGGTGACCAACGGGGTGCTGGCGGCGGGCGGACCCGCGTACCGCGCCCTGTTCGTGGAGGCCGACTTCTTCGCCGGGTCCACCTGCACGCTGCCGGTCGAAGTCGCCGAGAAATTCCTGGCGTTCACCAAGGCCGGGCTGCCGATCGTGCTGCTCGGCGACTGGAGCACCGCGACCGTCCCCGGCCTGGACGCCGGCGGGCAGGACGCCCGACTGCGCGCGGTGCTGGCCCAGTTGCTGGCCCAGCCGCGCGTCCGGCAGATCACCGACAAGACCGCGGTGGGCGCCGCGCTCGCCGACCTCGGCGTGACACCGCTCGTCTCGTACGCGACCAGTTCCACGCTGCTCAACGCCCACCGGTACGCGGACGGCGTCGACTACTTCTACTTCTGCAACGGCAAGCACGCCGAGACGGTCAAGCCGCCGGTCGCCGCCGTCGACCACGAGGTGACCCTGCGCCGGGGCAGCACCCGCCACGTCCCGTACCTGCTGGACCTGTGGACCGGACGCGTGCGGCGGATCGGCACGTACACCGAGACCGGCGACACGGTCACGCTGCGCGTCGCGCTCCAGCCCGGCGAGACCATGGTCGTCGCGCTCGGCGTGCCCGGCCTGTTCGGCGACCGCACGGGCAGCGGCCCGCACGCGGTGTCCACCACCGCGGACACCGTGCTCTTCGCCGACGGGCGGCTGACCGTACGCGGCTCCGCCGACGGCGAGTACGTCACCGAGCTGTCCCAAGGCCGCCGCACGGTGCGCAGCCGGATCTCCGGCGTGCCGCAGCCCACCCAGCTCACGGGCTGGCGGCTGGACGTCGAGGACTGGCAGCCGGGCGCCACCGCCACCGAGACGAGGGTCGTGCGCCGCGCGCTCACCCTCGACGCGCTCGCCGCCTGGCCCGACATCCCCGCGCTCGCCGACGTCTCCGGCATCGGCCGCTACCGCACCACCGTCCGCCTCGGCCGCGCCTGGACCGGCGGCCACGGCGCGCTGCTCGACCTCGGCACGGTCTACGACACCTGCCGCGTGACGGTCAACGGCCACCGCCTCGACCCCGTCGACCACATCAACCCCGTGGTGGACCTGGGCGGTTGGCTGCGCCAGGGCGACAACACCATCGAGGTCGAGGTGGCCACCACCCTCGGCAACCGGCTGCGCGTCAGCGATCCGGGCGTCTACGGCGGATCGCCGCGCCAGCCGTACGGCCTGGTCGGTCCGGTGCGGCTGCTCCCGTACGGGGAGGCGCGGATCGGCTGACCGCGCCCTCCCGTACGGGGAGGCGCGGATCGGCTGACCGCGCGCGTCAACGGCCTCAGGAGCAGCGGTAGGTGAAGGTGTACGACCCCGACTGCCGCTGCGGGGAGAGCACTTCGAGGGTCGCGGTCGCCTGGAGCGTGCCGCGGCCGTCGAAGGACCACAGCAGCACGACGTCGGTGCTGCGCCGCCCCTTCGCCACCCGCTGCCGCAACTCGTCGGACAGCGTGCCGTCGCTGCGCCGCCACCGGTAGCGCACGGTCCCCGCGTCCCCGGTGGTCCGCAGCGTGCCCACCACCTTCGCCGTACTGTGGCAGCCCTGGACGGCGGTGTCGTTGCGGACACTGACGCCGTCGACCTTCACCGAGCCCGGCCAGTGCTGCCACAGCAGATACGCCACCACCCCGAGCAGCACCAGCAGCGCGAGCAGCCAGCCGCCCAACGCCCGTTTCCCGCGCGGCTCTTCGGGCGGCAGCACCGGCTCCCCCGGCCGCACGGTGCCGTGCCACACGGCGGCGGTCCGCTCCGTACCGACCGACGGCTCGGGCCCTTCGGGCACCCCGGGCCCGAAGCGGCGCAGCCCGGGCGCGAAGGTCTCCGCCTCCGGGACCTCGCTGGACCAGGAGTCGGGGTCGAGTACGGTCGCGCCGTCCGGCTCCTCGGCGCCGCCCGCACCGCCCCCGGCGCGCGCGCCGCCCGTGTCGCCCGTACCGCGCGCGCCGTCCGTATCGCTCGCGCCGCCGAAGCCGAGGTCGCTGAGCCGGAAGGTGCCGTCGTCCGGCGCGGCGGGGGCGGGGGCGGGGGCGGGGGCAGCCTGCGGCCGGGTGCTGAAGTGCAGGCGTGGGTCACGGCTCTGGTCGCGGTCACGGTCGTGCGGCATGGGCGGGTTCCTTGGCGGAGGGCCGAAGTGCGGGTCAGCAGGCGTCGATCGTCTGTGAGGAGCCGTTCCCCTTGCCCGCGGCGGGCGTCGAGGAGACGGTGAGCGTCCAGCCGGGGAAGCGGCTGACGCCGAACGCGTGAGTGTAGGACTGGGTGGAGGACGTCTCGCCCTTGGGGATCGGGTACGACTCGGTGACCGCTCCCGACACGAGTCCCGACGCCGTGGTGTGCGCCCAGGTGAGGACCAAGGTGCCGTCGTCGGCTCCGTTGCCCTGCACGGTGACCGCCGCGACCGCCGTGTGTCCGGCGCCCGCGCTACAGATGAACCGCACGATGGCGACCGAGTCCACGACCAGCGCGGGTGGCGTCGTCGTGGTCGGCGGTGTCGTCGGCGGCGTCGTGAGCGCCGTGGTGGGGGGCGTCGATGTCGGCGCCGACGTCGTCGGGGGATCGACCGGCGCCGTCGTCGTCGTACCGCTCGGTGAGGCGCTGTCCGAGGCGGACGGGGACGGGGACGCGGACCCCGATGCCGAGGGGGACGCGGACGGGGAACCGGACGCCGGGGTGCCGGTCGCGGGGGCGACGGGCTGGCCGGAGACCAGGGAGGTCAGGGCCGAGGGGGTCGAGGCGGCGGTGACCTCGTCGGAGGGACCGTCGCCGCCGGTGGCCACCGCGGTCACGACGAGCCCGGTGGATATCAGGACGGCCGCGACCGCGCCCGCCACCAGTTTGGCGCGCCGCCCGAAGCGGGCCGGGCGTACCGGGCGGTGCCGCTCCAGCGCGACCAGGGCGTCGCCCGGTGCCGCCGCGCCCGGAGTCGGCGCGGGGGCCGCGCCGGAGGCGACGCCCGCCCCCTGCCCGAGCTGCGTGTGCGCGAAGGCCGTCGTCCCCGAGGCGGCGCTGCCGCCGCCGAACGGCAGCAGCAGCGGCAACAGGGCCACGAGCGCGGCGAGTTTGCGCTGCCCGCGCTCCTCCCAGTCCTCGCCGTACGCGGCGCCCGCCACCGCCTGGAGCTCCGCGACGAATTCGGCCGCGCTCTGCGGGCGTTCCTGCGGGGTCTTGCCCAGACCGCGGGTGACCAGACCGCGCACCGGCTCCGGCACCCGCTCGTCGGGGATGGGCGCTTCGGCGTGCTGCACGGCCAGTTCGAACATCGTCGAGCCGGAGTACGGCTTGCTGCCGGTCAGGCACTCGTAGAAGGTCGCGGTGGCCGCGTACACGTCGGTCGCCGGGGTGGCGGGGCCGCCCGCCCACTGCTCGGGCGCCATGTACGACGGCGTGCCCGCGACCGCGCCCGTCTCGCCGCTGCGCACCGCGACGCCAAAGTCCACCAGTTTGGACACGCCGTCCGTGGTGACCAGCACGTTCGCGGGCTTGTAGTCGCGGTGCACCACCCCCGCCGCGTGCGCGGCGGCCAGGCCGAGCAGCGAGCCCTTCAGCACCGCGAGCGCCGGTTCCGGATCGGTCGCGCCCTCCTGCCGCAGCAGCGCGTGCAGCGCGATGCCGTCGACCAGCTCCATCACGATCGCGGCGTTCCCGCCGTCCTCCACGTACTCGTAGAAGCGCGCGATGTACGGCGAGTGCAGGCCGCCGAGGAGTTCCGCCTCGGCGCGGAAGGCGGTGCGAAAGCGCGGGTCGCCGCCGAGGGGTCCCGCGAGGTACTTGACCGCCACCGCCGTTCCCGTGGCGATGTGCGTGGCCAGCACGACCCGGCCGGACGCGCCCGCGCCGAGGTCACGTTCGTGTCTGTACCCGGGCACGCTCCACAGCCCGTCCCCGCCCGCGCCGCCCTGACCCGTACCGCTGTGGCCCGTACCGCCGTAGCCCGTGCCGCCGCCGCTCGCGGGCGTGCCGCCGTAGCCCGTGGCCGGGTCGTACGCCGGTCTGCCGGAGCCGTCGTTTCCGTCCATCGTGTGCCGTCCCCCTCATCCGCCCCTGCCCGCCCCCCGGCGGCCGTCGCGCTCACGCGCGCTCGTAGGCGTCGACGCAGATTACTGCGGCCGGGGTTCCCCGGCACCCCCTGGCGGGACCGGAGGGTCGAACAGACCACCGTGTTCACCGGCACCGTGAAGGCCGTGGTCCCCTTCGCCGCGGAGATCGACCTCGGCTCGGTCTGACCGGCGGTGCCGGACTCACGTGGTGGCGTGCATGTGGTGGAGCAGAAGGAGAGCGGCGACGGCGTTCGCCGAGTGGATCTCGCCGCGCTCGATCAGGGTCGGGACCGAGGACAGGGGGACCCATTCGCGGCGCTCGGACTCGAAGTCGTCCTCGGGGTGGCCGATGTGTTCCGCGGTGGTGGACCAGTAGACGTGGTGGCGGCCGTCGGTGAGGCCGTTGGAGGGCTCGACGGTCAGCAGGTGGCGGAGAGGGCCGGGGCGCCAGCCGGTTTCCTCGAGCATTTCGCGGGCGGCCGCGGCTTCGACGTCCTCACCGTGCTCGACGACACCGGCGGCCAGTTCCCAGCCCCAACTGTCGGTGATGAAGCGGTGGCGCCACAGCAGGAGGGCTTCACCGGCTTCGTTGACGGTGGTGGCCAGGGCGACCGGCCGCTGGCGGATGAGGTAATGATCGAGATGACGGCCGTCGGGCAGCTCGACATCGGCGAGGTTCAGGGTCAGCCAGGGGTTCTCGTAGACGGTCCTCTCACCGTGGTTCTTCCACACCGACACGCGCGTACTCCGTCCCTGGACACCGGCTCAGCGTCTCGGACGCTACCGCACCCGCCCGGTCACAGCGGCAGTGAGAGCGAGGCGTCGATCTGCTCGACAGCGTCCCGTGCGGTGGCTGAGCCGTGGTCGGCGAGCAGGCCGCGCAGGCGGACGAAGCGGTCGCGCAGGCGCTGTGATTCCTGGCCCTGGGCGAGGGTGAGGGCGGTGAGGCTGTGGGCGGCGGCCTGCTCGGGGTTGCCGCGACCGAGGTCGGCGGTGGCGAGCGTGGCCAGACGGTGCACGGAACCGCGCGCGTGCGCCTGGGCGCGTACGGCTTCGGCAGCGTAGGTCCGGGCCGGGGTCCAGTCGCGCAGGCTGATGAGGCTGCCTGGTCGCCCATGCGGGAGAACGCCTTGGCCTGCATCGCGTACAGGTCGGTCGCCAGCGCGGGCGACATGTCGGCGCCGTCACCGGAGGCTTTTGCGAGGCGGAGCGCTTGGTGGAAGTACCGCTGCGCGAGGCCCTGCGCGTCGGAGTCGTACGCGCAGATCCCGGCGACCGCGACCAGGCCGCCCACCGTCGTGCCGAATTGCGATCACGAGTGGGTCGGATGGTCGGGCAAGATTCGCTGCCGGAAGTGCGGGGCGACGCAGTAGCGTGTTCGGCCCCGAAGCGGTCGCCTCGGGGACCTTTCGTCGGAGGTGCCCGGATGCCACGTACCGAATGGGACGCGCTGCCGTCCGCCGTACGGGTAGCGGTGGGCGGGTACGTGGGGGCGGTGACGGGTTGGGTGCCGGTGGCGGAGGGGCTGACGTGCCAGACCGCCGCCGTACTGGCCACCGCGGACGGGCGGGTGTTCGTCAAGGGCGTTCCGGTCTCGGACACGGACGGGGTTGTCGGCCAGGACTGGGAAGTCGCGGCGAACCCGCTGGTCGCCGGGGTGGCACCGTTGTTGCTGGCCCGGGTGACGGTCGCCGGGTGGGATGTGCTGGTATTCGAGTACATCGACGGTCGGCACGCCGACCTCACCCCGGGCTCCGCCGACACGGCACTGGTCGCGCGGGCGCTGGCGCGTATGCAGGAGGTGACCGCCGACGGCTTGGCGCCGCGGTTGGGTGACCGCTACGCGCACGTTCTGTCGGATGACGAGCAACTGCTGCTGGCCGGGGACGCGTTGCTGCACACGGATACCAATCCCCACAATCTGCTGATCGGCGCGAGCGGCGCGCGCGTCGTGGACTGGGCCATGGTCGCTTCCGGGCCCGCCTGGGTGGACGTGGCGCTCACCGCGGTGCGGTTGATGGAAGCCGGTTGGCCGGACGAGGCCGCTGTGGCCTGGGCCGGGCGGTTCCCGTCCTGGCGGAGCGCCGACCCCGTGGCCGTGGCCGCGCTCGTCGCGGGCGTCTGCCGGGACTGGGAAGCACGTCTCGGACCCGACGCCGCGCGGCCGAGCAACTTGCGGTATCAGGCGCTGCTCGGCACTGCGGCGGGAACGCGGGCTCGGCGTTTCGCTCGGGACGACGGTGTGGGGTGAGCCGGCCGTCGGCTCGGTCTGAACCGCAGAGCGGCCGGGGTCAGGGCGGGTCAGGTCAGGGCAGGGCGGGTCAGGTCAGGCGGCCGGATTTCAGTTCGTGTTCGAGGCGTTGGCCCTCGATGTCGGGGTCGGGGATGTATGTGGAGAACCACTGGGGGTGGTACCAGACCTTGGAGCGGACGATGGCGAGGACGGCGGGGACGAGGGTGAGGCGGACGACGAAGGCGTCGAGGAAGACGCCGGCGGCGAAGCTGAAGCCGATGGCCTTGATGGTGGGGTCGTCGGTGAACATGAAGGCGACGAAGATGAAGAACATGATGAGGGCCGCGGCGGTGACGACGCGGGCGGACAGGCCGGTGCCGCGCTGCACGGCCCGGCGGGCGTCGCCGTTCTTCGTGTACTCCTCCTTGATGCGGGAGACGACGAAGACCTCGTAGTCGCTGGACAGGCCGAAGATGATGGCCAGCATGATGATCGGCAGGAAGCTGATCGTCTCGGTCGGCGTGATGCCGAAGATCCGCTGGCCCCAGCCCCATTGGAAGGTCGCCACCTGGGCGCCGAGGGCCGCGGCCATCGACAGCAGGAAGCCGAGGATGGACTTGATCGGCACCAGGATGGTGCGGAAGGCGAAGGTCAGCAGGATGAAGGCCAGGCCGACCACGACGATCAGGAAGACCGGCAGCGCGCTGGACAGTTTGGCCGAGACGTCGATGTTGGAGGCCGTGGTGCCGCCGACGAGGATGTCGGTGCCGGTCTGACCTTCGAGCTGCTGCCGGTCGTCGCGCAGGGTGTGCACGAGGTCGGCGGTGGCGGGGTCGTTCGGCCCGGTCTTGGGGATCACGCGGATCAGCGAGACCCCGTTCTTGGAGGCCAGCGGCGTCACCTTGACGACGCCCGGCACCTTGGTCAGCCGCGCCGCGATGGCCGCGGTGTCCGCCGGGCTGCTGGTGTTCTGCGCGACGATCAGCAGCGCGCCGTTGAAACCGGCGCCGAAGCCCTCGGTGGTGAGGTCGTACGCCTTGCGCTGGGTGGTGCTCTTCGGCTGGGAGGCGCTGCTGGGCAGGCCGAGCCGGATGTCGAGGGCGGGGATGGCCAGCACGCCGAGCAGGGCGACGCCGCCGATGAGTACGAGGATGCGGTGGCGTACGACGAAGCGGGCCCAGCGGGCGCCGTTGGGGCTGTCCGGGTCGGCGGCCGAACGGCGGGCGACCCGCTCCGCGCGGGCGCCGAGCCAGGGCAGCCGGGTGAATGTGGCGACCTTGGTCCCGGCGAAGCCGAGCATCGCGGGCAGCAGGGTCAGCGCGATGAGCAGCGCGACGGCGACCGAGGCCGCGGCGGCCAGACCCATGACGGTGAGGAACGGGATGCCGACGACGGTGAGCCCGCACAGCGCGATGATCACGGTGAGCGCGGCGAAGACGACGGAGCTGCCCGCCGTGCCCATGGCCAGCGGCACGGACTCCTCGGGCGTCATGCCGTTGAGCAGGTTCGTACGGTGCCGGGACAGGATGAACAGGCCGTAGTCGATGCCGCAGGAGAGCCCGAGCATCAGCGCGACGGTGGTGGAGGCCGAGGCGATGGTGACCACGGACGCGACGGCCGTGATGGCCATCAGCGTGGTGACGACGCCGATGATCGCGCCCAGGATCGGCATGCCCGCGGCGGCGAACGCCCCGAAGGTGATCATCAGGATGAAGAAGGCGACGATCAGGCCGATGAGTTCGGGCAGCTCGGAGATCACCTGCCGCCAGCCCGGATAGACGCTGCCGTTGTACTCGACCTGGACGCCGTCCGCCCGTACGGGCTTCATCGCGTCGTTGAACAGGTCGAGGTTGGCGTCCTTGACGTCGGTGGCCGCCGCCGACCACTGCACCTGGCCGAGCGCGATCTTGTCGTCCTGCGAGACGAGCTTGCCCTGGAACGGGTCGACGACGTTGGAGACCTGAGGGACCGTCCGCAGCTTGGTCATGGCCGACTCGATCACCTTCATGGTGGCCGGGTCGGTGACCTTCCTGCTGCCCTGGGTCGTCGCGAAGACGATCGTGCTCTGGCCGCCGCTGAAGGCGGGCAGCTTGGCGGACAGGACGTCGGACGCGTTCTGCGCCTCGGTGCCGGGGATCGTGAAGTTGTCGTTGGTCTTCCCGCCGCTGATCTGGGCGGCGGCGATGGCGACCACGGCCGCCACCAGCCACAACGCCAGGACCAGCCGTCGGCGCCGGAAGGCGAGCCGGGCGAGTCGGTACAAATAGCTTGACATGGGTACATATCTCCACGGCCGGTTCGGGTAGCGCACGCCGAGCCTGACGTTAAGCATTCACTAGCCGCAGGTCAAGTAAATCGCTTGCCAACGTAAGGTGAGTCGCTGGACATCAGCAGGTGAGTGACTAGTCTTTGGCTGGCGAGTGACCGGGCCTCGGCCGGTGATACGGCACGCCCGCGACCAGCCCCCGGCCGGTGAGACGGGCCGCCCGCGACCGGCCCGCGACGGGCCCGCGAGGGGGCCGTGACCCGCCGGACGACCGGCTTCCGGGCCCCCGGCGGCTTGTATGCTGCGGTGCGGTCCTCGCGGCCCACGAAGGAGGAGCAAGAACCATGCCGACGCCTGCCAAGGGCATGTCCACCCGTGCGGCGCAGGCCGAGCAGACCAGGCAGCAGATCCTGGACACCGCCCAGCGGCTCTTCCTCGAACTCGGCTACAACGCCACCTCGCTCCAGATGATCGCCGACGAGCTGGGCCTGACGAAGGCCGCCGTCTACTACCACTTCCGCGCGAAGGGCGACATCCTGCACGCGGCGATGCAGCCCGGCATGCGCCGGATGGAGACGCTGCTGGACGACGCCGACGCGATGCGCGGCCGGCGGGCGCGCATCGAGCACGTGGTCAACGGCTTCGCCGAATTCCTCGTCACCAACCGGCACTACGCCGTGATGGCCTCCACCGATCCGGACGCGCGGCACACCACCAAGAACCACGAAGAGGTGGCCGCACTGCACCGGCGCGGCCTCACCCTCTTCTACGGCGAGCAGCCGACACCCGCCGAACGCATCGCCTACAGCACCGCCCTCCTCGCCCCGGAGACCCTGCCGCTCCTCGCCGACCTCTCCGACGAGGAGCTGGGGGAAGCGCTACGGACGACGATGCTGCGGATTCTGCGGGTGCCGAGGTCGTAGCGCCCGCACGTGGGACCGCGCGGGTGCGCGAGCCGGAGTTCCAGGACCGTGTGGTCGCCGAGACCCGCGTCTTTTTGACCACGGCGCCCGCCTGACGGTCCGTCATTACGGCGCCGACGTCAGGACGCCGTGCGCGCCACGTAGATCGTGTTGGTCGCCTCGCCGTCCTGGAGCGGGTTGGGGAAGGTGACGACGTGGGCCTCGGCCGTGGCGAAGGTCTCGCGGAGGGTGGCGGTGAAGGGGTCGTCCGGCGGGTCGTTGGACCACAGGGCGAAGACGCCGCCGGGGTGGAGGTGGGCGGCCAGCCGCCGCAGGCCGTCCGGGCGGTAGAGGGCGGCGTGCCGGGGGTGGAGGACGTGGGCGGGCGAGTGGTCGACGTCCAGGAGCACGGCGTGGAAGCGGCGGCCGGGCGTCTCGGGGTCGAGCCCGTCGGCGTCGGCGGCCAGGGCGAAGAAGTCGCCGTGCACGAAGCGGCAGCGCGGGTCGGCCGTCAACTCCGCGCCCAGCGGGACCAGATGCTCCCGGTGCCAGCCGATCACCTCGGCGAGCGCGTCGATGACGACCAGCGACCGTACGCGCGCGTCCTCCAGCGCCGCGCGCGCGGTGTAGCCGAGGCCGAGCCCGCCGACGGCGACATCCGCGTACGAGTCCCCTCCATCGTCCCCGTCCCCGTCCCCGTCCCCGTCCGGGAGTTCGGCCAGGCCGAGCCGGGACAGCGCGATCTCACCGGCGGTGAACAGGCTCGACATCAGGAACTCGTCGCCGAGTTTGACCTCGTGCACGTCCTCGCCGGTCGCCACGTCCCGCCGTCGCCGCAGGCTGATCTCGCCCATCGGCGTCGGACGCCAGTCGATCTCCTCGAAGCGACGGCTCACGTGCTTTTCCTCCGGCCCGACGGCAGCGTTGTACGGGCCAAGGTAGCGGCCCGCGCGGCCTCCGCCTCACCAGCCGTCAACCGCCAGCCCGACCGCGCGGCCGACCGGGCGCCGTCCGGGCACCGACCGGCCGGTGTCACCTCACCCGTCGATTCACCCGTCGATCAGGCGTTCCGCCGTGAACCCGAACAGCCGCCGCGCCGCCGCCGTGTCGACCGGTGCCGTACGGCCGGGCAGCGGACGCAGTACGCGGGTCGTCGGGTGGAAGCGGCGCATCAACTCCTCGGTGGGGAAGGGCACCAGGATCTCGGGCGCGCACACGTGCACGACATGCGCGCCGGGTTCCGTCACCCGCAGGGCCAGCAGCGCGGCCCGCGCCGCGTCGCCGACCTCCAGATACGTCCACAAGTCCCGCGCGCCGTACGCCGGTTGCTCGGTGACCAGCGCCGCGTGCGCCCGCAGCCGCTCCTCGAAGCCGCCGACGTACGGGTAGCGCAGGCAGACCACGCTCATGGCGTGCCGACGCGCCATCATGGCGGCGGTCACCTCGTCCACCTGCTTGGACAGCCCGTACGGGTCCTCGACCTGGCCGGGCATGGCGGCGTCCACGGGGACGTACGGCGGGTGCGGGGCCGGGTCGCCGGTCCAGGGCAGTCCCGTGACCCCCCACGAACTGGCCAGTGCCACGTGTCGCACCCCGGCCCGCCCGGCCTCCTCCAGTACGGAGAAGGTGGCGAGCGTGTTGCCGCTGAACACCTCCTGCGGCGTGTTGCGTTCGGGCGTCGGGATCGCCGCCAGGTGGACGACCGCGTCAGCGCCGTCCAGGGACCTGCGGACGGTCTCCGGGTCGGCCGCGTCGCCGGTCACGACCAGCCGCGCGCCGAGCCGGCCCAGGTCGCCGGGGTCGTCGAGGACCAGCGCGTTCGCCTCGACGCCGCGCTCGGCGAGCAGCGCGAGGACCGCCCGTCCGATCCGCCCGGCCGCCCCGGTGACCAGCACCCTTGTGACCACCGCCAACTCCCTTACCTGTAGGCCCGTACGGCGACGACGTGCGCGGACGCGGCGCCGTTGGTCGCCTCGACGACGATCCGTACCGCGCGGGCGGTGACCGGCTCCTCCAGGACGTGGACCCGACGGCGGCGCCGGTTGGCCGTCACGCGGTCCACCACCCGCCAGTCGGCCCCGGCCGCGTCGCGCACCTCCACCCGATAGTCCCGTACCAGCGTCGGGAGCGTGTCGAAGGGGGTCCTGTGGTGGTGCAGATTGATCAGGTCCTCGTTGACGTCGTCGTCCGCGACGACCTCGATCCGGCGCAGTGCGACCGGCTCGGGCCACGCCAACTCCAGCCATTCCGGCGTGCCTTCGCGCACCGGCTCCGAGACCCACAGGTGCGGGCCCGCGTACGGCCGGGCGTATCCGTCGACCGCCTTGGCGGGCGCGAACGCGGCCGTCTCCCCCGCCCGCAGGCAGAAGGTCCGCCGCAGCAGGCCGGAGTCCGTCCACTCGCGCAGCGGCTGCGGCGACTCGTCCTGCGGTCGCAGCGGCACCCGCGTGAAGCACAGCACGCCGGGCGTCGGCCGGTCGGCGACGCGCAGCGCGAGCGCCGGGTCGGCGCGGACGACGACGAAGGCGTTGCGCGGGGTGTCCGGCGCCCACTCCAGTCCGGTCTTGACCCACTGCCCGTGCCCTGCGGCGACCGGGACCGACACCGAGCCGACCAGGCGGCGCGGCACATAGTTCTGCCCCAGCTCCGGGTCGTACAGCTCGACGGTCAGCACGGTGTCGCGCGCGGCGTCCAGCAGCAGTTCGAGGCCGGTGAGCGCGGGGTCGGCCGGGAGGACGAGGCCCGCGTCGGCGGTCAGCGGCCAGGTGGCGTCGGAGGTCTCGACGGTCAGGTCCGCCAGGGTGCTGGACGCCGTCGCCGTCGCCCGCAGCGCCAGGTCGTCCGGGTCGTCGGAGGCCAGCCCGATCACCGAGGCGTCCTCGCGGAGCAACGCCCGGTGCAGCGACGCCACTTCCAGCTCGCGCGGGGAGATCCCGGCGTCCGCGCACAGCGCCGCCGCCGTGCCCGCCGCCTGCCCGATCGTCGCGCAGGTGGCCATCACCCGCGTCGAGCCGAAGGCCACGTGGCTGGCGGAGATGTTCCGCCCGGCGAAGAGCAGATTGGCGGTGTTCACCGAGTACAGGCTGCGGTACGGAATGTGGTAAATGCCGTCCGCGTAGCGCTGTTTGGCGCCCGCCTCGGTGGCGTACATGCCCTGCGGCGGGTGCAGGTCGATGGACCAGCCGCCGAAGGCGACGCGGTCGGCGAATTCGGTCTGGCCGAGGATGTCGCCCTGGTGGAGGACGTAGTCGCCGAGGAAGCGGCGGTATTCGCGCTTGCCGGGCAGCGAGCCGACCCACTCCAGCGTCATGGTCTCGGCGTCGAACTCGCCGGAGTTCTTGATGTGGTCCCAGATGCCGTAGATGACCGACCACAGCTCGTCGCGGATGCGCTCGTTGTCGTGGACGGTGTCCAGTTCGCCGCCGAACTCGATCCACCAGTACGCGCAGCCGTTGTCGCCCGCCTTGATGATGCGGCGCTGCGGGATGGACGTCGTGGTGATGTCCTTGGCGAAGTCCGGCGGCACGTACTTGACGGGGCGGCCGGCGTCCTTGGTGTAGAACAGCAGCGTCGAGCCGAGCGTGATGTCGTCGGCGGTCTCGGGCGCCCACGGCTCGTCGTACTCCGCGCGCGCCTCGCGGCCGATGCGGTGCCTGGCCCCGGCCAGGTAGCCGATCAGACCGTCGCCCGTGCAGTCGAGGAACACCTCGCTCTCGAAGCGGACGCGCCGCTCGGAGCCCATGGTCCAGCCGGTCAGCGCGGTGATCCGGCGCGCGTCGTCGGGACCTTCGGCGTCGACCTCGCGCACATCGGTGTTGAGGTACAGCGTGATGTTGGGCTCGGCGCGCACGGCGTCGAGCACCACGGTGTCCCAGTAGTACGGGTTCCCGTCCGGGTTGCGGTACTGGTTCTCGACGAACAGCTCGCCCATGATGCCGCCCTCGCGGGCGTGGTGGTTCTTGCCGTGCCCGGTGGCACCGCAGACCCACACGCGGACCTCGCTGCTCGAATTGCCGCCGAGCACCGGCCTGTTGTTGACCAGCGCCACGGTCCGGCCCAGCCGGGCGGCGGCGACGGCCGCGCAGACCCCGGCCAGGCCGCCGCCGACGACGGTGATGTCGTGCCGTGCGGTGTCGTTCCTCATGACGTCCTCATGACTCTTCTCGGCCCCTCATGACGTGCTTACTTCCAGTCGGGGTTGGCGGCGAGGCCGTAGTAGACGCGCGGCGCTCCGTCCAGGGTGAGCGTGACCTTCCCGCCGGCCGCGTTCAACGTCCGCTCCTCGCCGACGCAGTTGAGTTCCCGCACCGTCCCGGCCACGGTCCCGGAGTGCGCGACGACCTGCGTCTTCGTCGGCCACGGGTCGGTCCACGGCTCGGGCGAGGCGTACCAGGAGTCGGCGCCGTGGTCGGCGTTGAGGACGTAGCCGTCCTTGCGGGTCCACAGGATCGACACCGGGCCCGAGGGCGTGGTGAACAGCAGCCCCTTCACGTCCGCGTCGGCGAAGACCAACGGCCGTACGTACGTGGCCTGGTCGAGGACGCGCGCGGCCGTCGCGTACGCCAGCAGCGACGGCTTGGCGCTGGTGTCGCGGTGCATCATGCCGCAGTGGAACTCGACGTTGTCCGGGTCGGCCTCCTGCGGGTGGTGGATCGTCGAGTCGTGCAACTGGTACCAGTTGACGCCGCGTACGCCCTCGGACTTGGCCAGCGCCAGGCTCAGCAGCACGTTCTCGGCGGCGTGCCGGTAGGTGTCCTGCCACCAGGAGTTGGGCTTGGTGGGGGCGTACGCCTCGGACATCCACAGCTCCTTCGGCCCGTACTCGGCGATGATCTCCTTGGCCTTGCGCAGCGCGCCGAGGAAGTTCCAGTAGGTGCCGGTGGTGCCCTCCACCCAGTCGTCGGGCGAAGGGGCGTAGTCGGGGGTGAAGTTGCCGCGCCCCGGGTGGAAGGCGAAGGCGTCGATGAGGTCCCAGCCGCCCGCCTGCTGGAACTTCTCGGTCCACACGTAGTCCATGCCGCCGAGGCCCGCGTTCATGACCTTCATCGTGGAACCGGCCGCCGTCAGCCGGTCGGTGACCTGCTTCAGCCCGTCGCTGACGTACGCCCCGACGCCCCGGCCCTCCATCCAGGGGGCGTTCACCTCGTTGCCGACCTCGAAGTACTCCGCGGCGGCGGCGGTCGCCTTCGCGGTGTTGGTGTCGGCCCAGGCGGCGATCTGGTCCGCGCTGCCGCCGATCGGGATGCCGCTCAGCTCCACGTTGTGGTGGATGCCGTGGGCGTCGAGGGTCGCGGTGTCGATGCCGGGCGCGCCCGCGTAGGCGATCCTGATCCGCTTCACACCGATCAGCTTCAGCAGCGCCAGCACGTCGGCCTGGCTCGGCTTGAGCAGCCAGGGGTAGTTGGCGAGGCCGAACATCGACTCGCCGCCCGCCTGGTAGGCGAAGTCGGGCAGCACCGACAGGTTGGTCCTGGCGAGCGCGGAGTCGGCGCCGCTCACGGCGCTGACCTCGGTGAAGACGATGCCGTGCGCGGGGGCGGCGACCGGGAAGGAGGCGTCCCAGGCGGTGCCCGCGGCGACGGTCTGCGAGACGGTGCCGCCCGCGATCTGCGTGCCCGCGAAGTCCCGCGCCCACCACGTCACGGTGACCGGCTTGGCCGCCGAACCGCCGTTGACCACCTGCGCCTTGAGCGTCATCGTCTGCCCGGCGGTCTTGTAGAGGTTGAACGGCTGGTCGGTCCACACCTCCACGCCCAGCGGCCTGCCCGCCGCCAGCACCCCGGCGCCGCGCGGGCGCAGCCCGCCGAGGACGAAGTCCACCGTCGTGGCGGCGGTGTCCGTGCCCGTAGACGCGCCGGGGGTGTGCAGCCATGTGGCCGTCGTATAGGTGGAGTTGCTGGCGGCCAGGCAGAAGGAGCCCCGGGTGTCGGACCAGGTCTCGGTGTACGCGGCGCCCGCGTCGACCTCGTACGGGATGCCGCCGCGCGGGTCCTTCGTCCAGGTGGTCAGCGCCTCGTACGACTCGGCCGCGCTCGGCGTCTGGACGGTGCGGGCGACCATGAAGCCGGTGGGCGTCAGGGTGGTGGAGCCGCCGACCTCCCAGGACATGTGGGCCTTGTGCGCGGTGACGTCGAAGGTGCCGCGCACCGTGACGCCGGACGCGCCGCTGCCCATGGTGTACGTGATCCGCACGGCGGGGCGGCCGTCGGGCAGCGTGACCTGCGTCGGCGTGCCGCCGTAGGTGCGCTGCTGGCCGAGGACGCTGTCCTTGATCATGAAGTGGCTGATCAGGACGCGGGCGGTGCCCGAGCCGTCGCTGATCAGGACGCTGCCGTCGCTCTGGCCGACGAGCGTGATGCCGTCGGCGGAGACGGTGACCGCGCCCGCGGCGTGCGCGGTCTGGGCGGAGACGGCCGGGAGCAGCGCGGCCCCGGTGGCGACGGCCGTGCCCTGGAGGAATGTGCGGCGTGCGACTGGCATGGAGGTGCCTCTCTCTTGTCCCGAAGAGAAGGTGCGTGGATGAAGCGGGGGTGCGGGCGTACTCAGCCCTTGACGCCGGTGAAGCCGAGCCCGGCGACGATGTACTTCTGGCCGACGGCGAAGAACAGGATCGGCGGCGCGACGGCGAGCACCATGGCCGCGATGAGCTGGTCCTGCGGTGCCTGGGTGGCAAGTTGGGCGAGGGCGACGCTGATCGGCTGCTTCTCCGGATCGGTGAGCGCGACCAGCGGCCAGATGAAGTCCTTCCAACTGTGCATGACCGCGAGGAGGCTGATCACGGCGAGCACCGGCCTGCTCATCGGCAGCACGATCCTGGTGAGCAGTTGCCAGGTGTTCGCCCCGTCGACCCGTGCCGCGTCGAAGAGTTCCTTCGGCAGCGCGTCGAAGAACTGCTTGGCGAGCAGCACCGTGAAGCCGTTGGTCCCGGCGGGCAGCCAGATCGCCCAGTACGTGTCGCCGAGGTTGAGGTGCAGCAGCGGCAGGTCGATGACGGTCATGAAGAGGCTGACCATGTTCACCGTGTACGGCACGAACATCGTGGCCAGGATCGCGCCGTAGACGGCCTTGCCGAAGCGCGGCTTGAGGACCGACAGCGCGAAGCCCGCCGTCGCGGAGACGAAGAGCTGCACGAACCACGATCCGCCGACCACCAGGAAGGTGTTCATCAGATAGCGGCCGACGCTCAGGTCGGTGTACGCGGTGGCGAAGTTGCCCGGCCGCGGCCGGTCGGGCCACAACGCCAGCGGGTGGTTGGTGAGTTCGGTGGGCGCGGACACCGCGCCCTTGACCATCCAGTACAGCGGTCCGATGCCGATGAGCAGCAGCAGGATCAGCGTCAGCGCCTGGACGGAGCGGACGGCCGCCCGTACGCCGGGCCGCCGCCGGTCGTGGGCGGAGACGAAGGTGGTGAGGGATTCGCTCAGCAGGGTCATGACGTGCTCCAGCCGCGGGTGGCGCGCAGATACACCCCGGACAGCAGGCCCAGCGCGAGCACCATCAGGAAGGAGAGCGCGGCGGCCTGGCCGTACTCGCCGTCCTGGAAGGCGTAGCGGAAGATCAGCAGCAGTACGGTCAGCGTCGCGTTGTCGGGGCCGCCGCCGGTGAAGACGTACGGCTCGGTGAAGACCTGCACGGTGTTGATGAGCTGGACCAGCAGCAACAGGCCGATGACCGAGCGCAGTTGGGGCAGCATGATGTGCCAGATCCGGCGCCAGACGCCCGCGCCGTCCACCTCGGCGGCCTCGTACAGCTCGCCGGGGATGCCGACCATCGCGGCCAGGTAGATCAGCACGGCGCCGCCCATCCCGGCCCAGGTGGCCTCCAGGACCAGCGAGAGCATCGCGGTGTCGGAGGACTCCAGCCAGGTGTACGGGCCGAGGCCGACCTTGCCGAGCGCGGTGTTGAACAGGCCGCTGCCCGGGTCGTAGAACCACTTCCACAGCAGGATCGCGACCACGGGCGGGATGACGACCGGCAGATAGACCAGGAAGCGGTACACCCCCGCGCCGCGCCGTACCGTCGACATCACCGCGGCCAGGATCAGCGGCGCGGGGAACCCGATCAGCAGACCGAGGCCGACGAAGAACAGGGTGTTGCCGACGGCGGTGCCGAGCAGCGGATCGTCGAAGACCGCGCGGAAGTTGTCGAAGCCGACCCAGACGGCGGGATCGACGAGGTTGGTCCGCTGGAAGCTCAGCAGCAGGCTGCGGACGATCGGCCACCAGGCGAACAGCCCGAAGACCAGCACGGCCGGGAGCAGGAACAGCCAGGCCGTGATCTGCTTGCGCGCGGCGGTCCCGCCGCGGCGGCGGCCCGCGCTCCCCTTGGCGGGGGCGACGGGTGCGGGCGCGGCGTGCCGGGAGTGGGTGAGCAGGCTCATGAACGGCTACTTCTGGGTGGACTGGTCGGTGGCGAGCTTGGCGTTGACGTCCTTCTCCGCCTTCGCGAGCAGGGCGTCGACGTCCGCGCCGCGGTCGGTGAGCACCGCCTGCACGACCGGGTCGAGCGCGGTGTACAGCGTCTGCGCCTCGTACGGCGGCTCGGGCTTGAGGTCGAGCTTGCCCAGCCCCTGGGTGTACGGCGCGAAGTTGTCGAGCTTGACGTTCACGTACGGCTTGATCGCCGCGTTGATCTCGGTCTGCCGCGCGGTGTCGAAGACCGGCAACGTCGGTACGCCGACCGCCGACTTGGGGTCGGCCGCCAGCGCCTTGGCCTGGCCCGCGGCGGCTTCCGTGCTGTACTGCGGCTCGGCGTAGGCGAAGGTCAGCCACTTCACGGCGGCCGCCGCGTGCTTGGTGTCGGCGGACTTCGGCACCATGTAGATGTCGCCGCCGGTCAGGGTCGCGTTGCCGCCGGACTGCGGCATCGAGGCGACGCCGAAGTCGTCGGTGTTCTCCATGCCGAACTGCGTCTTGGCCAGCCGGTAGGTGCCGGGGCTGCCCATGAACATCCCGACCTGTCCGGCCGCGAACTGCTTGATGACGTCGTTCTGGTTGTTCAGCAGATTCCGGCCGAGCGATTTGTCGCTCCAGCGCATGTCCTTGAGCAGGCCGAGCGCCTTCTTCGTGGCCTCGCCGGTGAGGGTCGCGGTGTACGTGTCGCCCTGCCGCTGTTCGAGGTCGCCGCCGAACGCGTAGGAGAGCATGGCGAGTTGCCAGCCGCCCTGGTTGTCCTTGGACTCCTGGACGAAGCCCGCCCTGCCGGTCTTCGCGGCGATCGCCTTGGCGTCGGCGCGGACCTCGTCCCACGTCGTGGGCGGCTTGTCGGGGTCGAGCCCGGCGGCCTTGAACAGCGCGCGGTTGTAGACCAGGCCCTGGGCGTAAGGATTCTGCGGGACGCCGTAGACCTGGCCCGCGCTGTCGCTCAGCGGCTTGAGGACCTGCGGGTTGAACTCCTTGAAGTGGTCCCACGACTGGAGCTGGCCGCTGATCGACTGCACCTGCTTCTGCTGGATCAGCCGCTGCGGCTCGGTGAGCGGGACCTTGATGACGTCCTCGACGTTGCCGCCGGCGAGCTTGGCGGAGAAGGTCAGCGGGTCGAAGACGGTGGTGGAGCCCTTGACCTTGATACCGGGGTTGGCCTTCTCGAAGTCGGCGACCTGCTGCTTGAAGAGGGTCAGCGCGGCCTTGTCGGTGGCGGGCGGCATGCCCTGGACGCGGAGGGTGAGGTCGCCGCCGCCGTCGCCGCCGCCGGACTTGCTCGGGGTGACGGCGGAACAGGCCGTGAGGGCCACGGACACGGCTATGGCGGTGCAGCCGAGAAGGGCCGCATTACGGGTTTGTCTGGACATTTCGTCTCCACGGAGGGCAGGGTGAGGTCGGTGCGGGGTGCCTTGCTGTGAATGGGGGGACGCGGTTCCCGGGGCGGGTCGCGCCGATGTGCGCCGTGGCGGCCGGTGGGCCGCGGGTACGGCGGGTGACTCAGCGGCCCGGCGCGGGCCCGGTGGAGGCGCGGGGGACCAGCCGGGAGCCGATCTCCACGAAGGGGGTGGCCCGCGGGTCGGCGGGCGCGTCGGCACGCGCCGCGCCGTGGCCCGCGATCGTCTCCAGGAGCAGGTCGGCCGCCCGGGTGGCGACCTCCTCCGGGTCGATCCTGATGGTGGTGAGGCTGGGGGTGGATACGGACGCGAGCAGGGTGTCGTCGATGCCGATGACGCTGACGTCACCGGGCACGCTCACGCCGAGGCTCGCCATCTGGTGCAGGACGCCGAGGGCGACGAGGTCGTTGTGGGCGAGCACGGCCGTCGCGCCGTGCGCGGCGACCAGCGTGGCGGCCAGCACGCCCGTCTCGAACCGCGGCTCGTAGGGCCCGAGTTCGACGAAGGAGACGTCCTGCGCCTCGAAGGACTCGTGGATGGACTTGCCGCGGCTCAGCTCGTCCCGTGAGGCGTTGATGAACACGCACCGGCGGTGGCCGTACGCGCGCAGGTGCTCCACGGCCTGCGCGATCCCGGCCGACAGCGAGATCCGTACCTCGGGGATGCCGGGCACATGGCGGTTGACGACCACCAGCGGCATCTGGTCGGCCAGTTCGCCCAGCCGGTCCTCGGTGAGCGTGGACGCCCACAGCACCAGGCCGTCGACCCGCTTGGAGACCGCCGCGATCGTCTCCAGCTCGTCGGCCTCGCGCTCGTCGCTGTCGGCGACCAGCACGGTGTAGCCGAGCCGCCGGGCGCGGGCCTGCATCGCCTTGACGATCGGCGGGAAGAACGGGTTGGCGATGTCGGGGATGATCAGCCCGAGCGTGCCCGTGCCGCCGCCGCGCAGGCTGCGCGCCGCCGGGTTCGGCGCGTAACCGAGCTTCGCCGCGGCCTCCAGGATGCGCTGCCGGGTCTTCGGCTGCACCTGGTCGGGCGCCGTGAAGGCGCGGGAGACCGTCGACACCGATACGCCCGCGGCGCTCGCCACCTCCCGGATCGTGATTGCCACGGACCGCCTCCTCGCGTCGCTGCTGCCGGATGCCGTGGATCTTTGCGAACGTTCCCGGAGGTGTCAAGAGTGTTACCGCAATGAAAATCTCCAGTGCAGCAGGGTCTTGCGGATCAGGGCGGTCCTTGCGGATGATGCGTTCTCAGCAAGCATGATGAAGTTGCGGGAACGTTTTCATAGCGGCTCACCGGCCGCGGACGGCACCGCGCACAGTGCCTCACTCGCGGGGGCCTCACTCACGGAGGAGCGGGATGAAGATCACCGGCCTGGAAGTGCTGACCCTCCCCGACCACGGCGACAGCATGATGCTGGTGGTGGTCGACACCGACGAGGGCATCCACGGCCTGGGCGAGGTCGGCATCAGATCCCGGCAGCGGGCGGTCGCGGGCGGCCTCGAACACCTCGCGGAGCTGATCGTCGGCGAGGACCCGCGGCGCATAGAGCACCTGTGGCAGGTGATGTTCCGCCGCGGCTTCTTCCCCGCCGACCGCATCATCGGCGCCGCCATCGCCGCCGTGGACGTCGCCCTGTGGGACATCCGCGGCAAGGCGCTCGGCGTACCGGTGCACGACCTGCTCGGCGGACGCGTACGGGACTGGGTCCCGGCGTACGTGCACGTCGGCGACGACTACCACGACCGCGAGCGATTCCTCGACCGCTGCCGGGAGTTGGTCGCCGACGGCTGGCGGCATGTGCGCTTCTCCGCGCCGCACGACGTGGACGACGTCCTCGACGCCCGGCGCTGCCTGCGCGATTCGGTGAGCCTGTTCCACGCGGTGCGGGACGCGCTCGGCGACGAGATCGAGCTGATCCTGGACGTGCACACCCGGCTCGACCCGCCGGAGGCGGTCACCCTGTGCCGCGAGATCGAGGCGGCCCGCCCGTACTTCGTCGAGGACCCGCTGCGCAGCGAGAACCCCGAGAGCTACCGGATGCTGCGCGCGCGGACCGGCGTACCGCTGGCGGCGGGCGAACAGTACGGCTCCAAATGGGAGTTCAGGACCCTGATCGAGGAGGAGCTGATCGACTACGCCCGCGTCGACATCGGGGTCGCGGCCGGGCTGACCGAGGCGAAGAAGATCGCCGCGATGGCGGAGACCCACCACATCAAGCTCGCCACCCACAATCCGCTGGGCCCGGTCACCGCCGCGTCCTCGCTCCAACTCAACCTGGCCTGCCCGAATGTGGCGATCCAGGAGCACCAGACGGACCCCGAGCCCGCCATCGCCGCGCTCTTCCCCACCCGCCCGGCCATCTCCCCCGGCCGCGTCACCCCGACCGACGCGCCGGGCCTCGGCGTCACCCTCGACCGCGACGCCGCCCGCGCCCACCGCGCCACGACGACCGAACGGCCCCATCTGCGCACGCCGGACGGCGCCTTCACCAACTGGTAGACGGATCAGGGCACGTCGGACGCGGATTCGGCGGGCGTTACGCGACCGGGGACGGGACGACCGGGACGGCCGCGTTGGGGTCGTGGCCCGCGAAGGCCAGGGTGATGACGAAGCCCGCGACCTCCTCGACCTGGCGGGCGCGGTCCAGTCCGCCGAGGACGGCCGGGGTCGCGGCCACGTCCCGGACGAGGCGGGCGACCACGTCCAGCGCGGCCGGGTCGTCGCCGCAGATCGGGACGGTGACGGTGGGCCCGACGGGGTCGGTCCACTGGGTGGAGGGGAAGAGGTGGAACGCCTTGACCACATGGGCGCCGGGGGCGCGGGCGGCGACGCGCCCGGCCATGGACTCGGCGGGCCCCGTGAGCAGGACTCCGGCGCCGTGCGCCACCGCGTTCGTGGGGTCGATCAGCGGCGTCCCGGCCAGCAGTCCCTCGGCCGCGCCCGCCGCGCCCAGCATGTCCTCCGCGCCGTCCCAGGCGACGGCGAGCAGCACCGCGTCCCGCCCGCTGACGGCCGTCCGCGGCGCGACGGCCCGCGTGCCGCGGCCCAGCGCCTCGGCGAGCGCCGCCGCCTTGGCCGTCGAGCGCCCCGCGACCACCACCTCGTGCCCGGCGCGCAGCCAGCCCTCGCCCAGCGCCCGCGCCAGCGTTCCCGTACCGAGAATCCCGATCCGCATCCTTCGCTCCCTCGACCGTGCCCCTGTGCCGTGGCCCGCGCCGCGCCCGTGGCCTGTGCCGTGACCAGCGCCTTGACCCGCGCTGCGACCAGTCCCCGCCCGGCGCCGTGACCAGCGGCGATCGTCTGACGGATACGGTAGGGAAGCCGATACGCACCGGCCGGTGCGCGAGGGACGGACCATGATGGGTGGCGCGATGAGCCCTCACGAGAGCCCCGACGAGACGCGCGAGAGCCCCGGCGCGCACTGCTACGAACGGGTCGCCGACTGCCCGGCTGCGCGCGGCCACCGACCTGTTCGCCCACACCTGGGACCCGGTCGTGCTCGCGGCGCTGCGCACGGGCCCGCGCCGCCGCCGCGCGCTGCGCGCCGCGATCGGCGGGATCAGCGACAAGGTCCTGACCGAGACGCTGCACCGACTGCTCGGGAACGGCCTGGTGGGCCGCCGGGCGTACGCGGAGGCGCCGCCGCGCGTCGAGTACGGGCTGACCGCGCTGGGCGAGAGCCTGGTCGACGGCCCGATGCGGGCGCTCGGCCGCTGGGCCCTCGACCACGGCGACGAACTCCTCGACGCCCAGGAGGCGGCGCATACGGCGGCGGATGCAGCGGCGCATACGGCGGCGCGCGAAGCGGCGCGGGGCGCCGAGGAGTGGTGAGCAGTCGGTGAGCGGTGATGAGCGGTGCGTCGCGGTGGCTCGCCGTGGTTCACGGTGGCTCGCCGTGGCTCGCCGTGCCTCGCGGTGGTGGGGCGACAGCCCGCTACGACGCGTAGAAGTTCCGCTGCCAGCGGTGCTTGGCGAGGATCGCGAGCTGCTCGTCGGTCAGCGGCGTCCCGTCGCTGACCGCGGTGTTGCGCTCGACATTGCGCACCGACCGCATGCCGGGGATGACGGTGGAGACGGCCGGCGCGCTGAGGACGTAGCGCAGGGCGGTCTCGGCGATGGCGTCGGGGGCGATGCCCAGGTCGTCCACGATCGCCCGGACGCGCTGCTCGACCTGGGCCGGGCGGTCGCCGCGGAAGTAGCGGTTGCGGAAGTCGCCCTCGGGGAAGGTCGTACCGGCCGTGACCGCGCCGGTCAGACCGCCCTCGTCGAGCGCGACGCGGACGATCACGCCGACGCCGTGCTCCTGGCAGGCGGGCAGCAGCGACTCGGCGGGCGTCTGCTCGAAGATGTTGTAGATGACCTGGACGGTGTCCACGACACCGCTGCGGACCAGCGCCAGCGAGTTGTCCGTCTCGTGGTCGTTGATCGAGACGCCGAACAGCCGGATCTTGCCCTGCTGCTTGAGGTCGGCGACGGTCTCCAGCCAGTCGCCCCTGCCGACCCACTCGTCCCGCCAGACGTGGAACTGGAGCACGTCGAAGTGGTCGAGGCCGCTGGCGCGCAGGCTGGTCTCCAGGCTGGCGCGGATGTGCTCGCCGGAGAACGCCTCTTCCGCGGTCACCCCGGCGGGCGCGGGCCATGTGCCGTTGCCCGGCGGGACCTTGGTGGCGACCAGGATCTCGTCACCGGCCGCCGCCCGCTCGCGGACGACCCGGCCGACGATGCGCTCGCTCTCGCCGTAGCCGCGGGCGGTGTCGATGAGGTTCACGCCGAGGTCGACGGCCCGGTGCAGGGCGCGCACCGACTCGTCCTCGGTCGCGCCCACCCACGCCCCCTCGCCGATGCCCCAGGCGCCGTAGCCGATCTCCGACACGGACAGGCCGCTGCGGCCCAGTTCGCGGTAACGCACAGACTTCCTCTTCTCGGGGTTGCGGAATGCGAAGGCGCGGGCGGACCGTCAGCCGGCGGCGCTGAGCCGGGCGATCTCGTCGGCGTCCAGGGTGAGTTCGGCGGCGGCGACCGAGTCGCGGATGGTCTCGGGGCGGCTGGAGCCGGGGATCGGGACGACGACCGGGGACAGCGCGAGCAGCCAGGCCAGGCAGACCTGCTGCGGGCTGACGCCGTGCGCGGCGGCGACCTTGGCGAACTCCCCGTAGGAGGAGCCGAGTTCACCGGCGTGGGCGATACCGCCGAGCGGGCTCCACGGCAGGAAGGCGATGCCCAGCTCGTCGCAGAGCGTCAACTCCGGCTCGCTGGAGCGATACGCGGGCGAGAACTGGTTCTGCACCGACACCAGGCGCCCGCCCAGGATCTCCTGGGACAGCCGGATACGGTCCGGGCTCGCGTTGGAGATGCCCGCCATCCGGATCTTGCCCGCGTCCAGCAGCTCGGCGAGCGCGCCCACCGACTCCTCGTACGGCACGGCGGGGTCGGGCCGGTGGAACTGGTAGAGGCCGATCGCCTCGACCCCGAGCCGCCGCAGCGACGCCTCGCAGGCCGCCTTGATGTGCTCGGGCCTGCCGTCCAGCGTCCACGAACCGTCGCCCGGCCGCAGGTGGCCGCCCTTGGTCGCGACCAGCACGCCGTCGCTGTCGCCGCCGTACGAGGCCAGCGCCTTCGCGATCAGCGACTCGTTGTGCCCGACCTCGTCGGCGTGCCAGTGGTACGCGTCCGCGGTGTCGATCAGGGTCACCCCGGCGTCGAGCGCCGCGTGGATCGTCGCGACGGAACGTGCCTCCTCCGGGCGCCCCTCGATCGACATGGGCATCCCGCCCAGCCCGATCGCGCTGACCTCGACGGCACCGATACGACGGCTCTGCATGGTTTCGCGCCTCTCTCATTCCACCTACGACGACAACGGACCTCCAGCTTCACCCGTGGGGCGGGCAGTCGTCCAATAGAAGAAAGCGAACGAATTAAGAAGCGCGGCCGTTCAATGCGCGCCGTGGCTCATTCCGCGAAGGTGAACCCGGCCAGCAGCGCGTCTCCGGTCAGTGTCCAGCTCAGCGTGTGCGGGCCGGGGCCGGGCGGGGCGGACAGCGGCGCGGTCAGCTCCGTCCAGGTGTGCCGGTCGGCGGTCGGCGGCGGGGTGAAGGCGGCCAGCGGCGCGCCGTCGCAGCGCAGCTCGATCCGGGACGGTACGGCGCAGGACCCGCCCTCGGCCGTCGGACGGCTGACCTCGACCGCGACCGTACGCGCCCCGGTCAGGCCGACGTCCCGGAAGACGGCGGTGGCCGGTTCCCCCGGCGCCGCGGGGCCGACCGCGTCACCGGAGACGGGGCCCGCGTCCAGCAGCCGCAGCCCCGTACAGGCGTCGAAGTCCACGGCCGCCACGCGCACTCCAACCGCCTCACGGGGAGCGGGAGTCGGGCCGGTGACCTCCAGCCGGGCGGTCGCGGCGACGTCCTGGACCCCGCGCGCCACGAGGACGTCGTACGCGCCCGGGTCCACGGTGAAGGCGCCGGTCCCGACGTCCCAGTGCGCGAGCGCGTCGGCAGGCACCTCGACGCTCACCTCGCGCCGCTCGCCCGGCGCGAGCCGCACCTTGCGGAAGGCGGCGAGCCGCAGCAGCGGCGCGTCGTAACGGGCGTCCACCGCACGGGTGTAGAGCTGCACGGTCTCGGTGCCCGCGCGCTCCCCGGTGTTGACGACGGTCACCGTCGCCGTCACCGGCTCGCCCGGCGCGATCCGCGCCGCCGACAGCCGCAGGTCCTCGTAGCCGAACGTGGTGTACGACAGGCCGTGTCCGAACCCGTAGAGCGCGGGCGCGCGGTGGTACTGGTACGTCCAGCCCGCCGTGATGATGTCGTAGTCCAGCGGCGGCGGGAGCGGGTCGCCGCCGCGGTACCAGGTCTGCGGCAGCCGCCCGGTCGGCTCGCTCGCGCCGAGCAGCACCGCCGCCAGCGCCCGGCCGCTCTCCTGCCCGCCGTGCGCGGTCCACAGCACCGCGGGCACCCGCTCCTGCGCCCAGTCGAGCGCGTACGGATAACTGCTGGTCACGACCAGGACGGTGCGCGGCTGCGCGGCGGCGACCGCCCGCAGCAGCGCGTCCTGCGCGGGCGGCAGGTCGGTGTCGGGGCGGTCCTGCGTCTCACGGCCGTTGATCAGCGGGTCGTTGCCGAGGACGACGACGGCGGTGTCGGCCGCGGCGGCGGCGGCCCGCGCCTGCGCGATCCCGTCGCGTACGACCGTACGGCGCCAACTCTCGGCCTCCGCGGGGGTGTCGGCGCTCACCGTCACGCGCCCGGTCGCCCCGTCCACGGCCGCGTACCGGCCGCTGTGCACATGCCGCAGCAGCTCCGTACCGTCCGCCCGCTCCTCAAGGCGGAAGGTCTCCTGGACGTCCCAGCCGTTGGGCAGCGTCTGATCCGCCGTCAGCACCCATTGCCCGGAAGCGTTTTCGTCGCCGCCGCTGGGAACACCTCCGTCGCGCGCGGTCAGATAGCGGCCGGTGCGGGCGCTGCGCAGGGTCAGCACACCGCCGCCCCAGTCGAAGACGTCGAAGCAGAAGTCGTCGGCCGGGACTTCGGCCGCCGGGGCCGCGAGCAGCAGCGGGCCCGCCGGGTCGGCGGCGGGCACCGACAGCGCGCCGTCCGACGAGGTGGCGTGCAGGGCGATCCGGTCGACGCCCTCGACCACGACGGTCACCTCGTCGCCGCGCGCGGCCAGCGCGGCCGTCAGCCCGTCGGCGGCCGTGATCCGGTACGGCATCGTGCCGCTGTACCAGTCCTCGAAGAGGGTGTCCGCGAGCGGCCCGATCACCGCGACCTTGTGCGATGCCCCCGCGACCGGCTCCAGCGGCAGCGTCCCGTCGTTCTTCAGCAGCACCACCGCCTCCGTGGCGGCGCGCAGGGCGAGTTCGCGGTGCGCGGGCGAGTCGACGGCGTCCCAGCCGATGGCCGCGTACGGGTCGCGCTCCGGGTCGAACTCGCCGAGCCGGAAGCGGATCGCGAGCTGCCGCCGTACCGCGCGCGTCACGTCGTCCTCGTCGATCAGCCCGCGCCGCAGCGCGTCCTGGAGGCGGCCGACGGTGACGGCGGAGTCCTCGCCGTGGTCGGTGAAGCTGTCGACCCCGGCGCGCAGCGCCGCCGCGTGCGACTCGGCGTGGTCGGTGAAGTAGTGCTCGGGGTCGACCAGATTGCTCGGCGCCTCGGCGTCGCTGACCACGAACAGCTCGTGCCCGGTGGGCGCGGCCCAGCGCCGCAGCTCCGACTCGATCAGCGGACTGACGTGGCAAGGACGGCCGTTGACCAGGTTGTACGCGAGCATCGCGCCGGTCGCGGCGCCCGAGGCCACGGCCGGGCGGAAGGCGGCGAGGTCGTACTCGTGCAGCACGCGCGGGCGCAGCCCCGAGGAGGTGACGCAGCGGTCGTCCTCGTTGTTGTAGGCGAGGAAGTGCTTGAGGATCGGCGCCGTGCGCAGGTGCTCGGGGTCGTCGCCCGCCATGCCCCGGCAGTAGGCGTCGCCCAGGCGCGCGGTGAGCAGCGGGTCCTCCGCGTAGCCCTCCTCGTTGCGCCCCCAGCGCGGGTCGCGGAGCAGATTCACCACCGGCGCCCACGCCTGGAGGCTGATCGGCCCGGCGCCGATGGGCGCGGCCCTGTGGTGGTGGAAGGCGCGCTGCTCGACGGAGACGGCCGTCGCGACCGCGTGCGTCAGCTCCTCGTCCCAGGTGGCGCCCAGGCCCACGGCCTGCGGAAAGGTGGTGGCGGTGCCGAGCCACGCGACGCCGTGCAGCGCCTCGGTGCCGGTGCGGAAGGCGGCGATGCCCAGCCGGGGCACGGCCGGGGCGTACTGGTGCAGCAGCGCCACGCGTTCGTCGGGGGTGAGCCTGCCGAGCAGGTCCTCGACCCGTTCGCGCAGCGGCAGTTCCGCGTCGCGGAAGGGCGGCCGGTCGTGCACGGGCGTCGTACTCACTGAGGCAAACCCCTTGGGCCGGTGACGTGGTGAAGCGCTTCGCCGAAGCTGACACGCCGCCGACGAGGGTGTCAACGGGTCGCGCACAACCTCCGTCCGGCGCACCGCTGTCGAATTCATCGAACGCCCTGACCAGGGCGGTGATGATGTCCGCAGGACCGTACGGGGCCGGAATCCGCCCGCCGGACAGTCGCGTCAGAACTCTTGTCGGAACCGAAACACGTGGTTACTGTCGCCGACACATCGAAGCGCTTCGACAGTCCTCTTCGACACGCTCCCCGGCACCTCGCCCCCTCCACGCGGCACCGGCACGGCAAAACGGCACCCACGGCACGCACCCTCGGCGTCCCCCCGGATCGGACCACCCCACACGGCGAAGGACCCACCATGACCAGCCAGTTGAACCGCAGAACCTTTGTGAGCGCGGCGGCGGCGACAGCCGGAGCCGCGGCGCTGTCCCCGCTGCTGACCGCCTGCGGAAGCGGGTCGAGCAGCAAGGGTGGCACCAGCAGCAAGAGCGGACTGAAGGCGGCGCTGCCGCAGTTCACCGCGAGCCGCTCGGTCACGGCGGACATCCCGGCGGTGCCGGGCGCCGCGGGCACCGCCACCGACCCCGGCTTCCTGACCTACCCGGCGAACCCGGTGAAGACGGTCGACGGCGTGCCGGGCAAGGGCGGCAGCTACACCGCCGTCACCCCGCTGTGGGGCACCATCCCGGAGCCGGGCAACTCCTTCTACCAGGCCATGAGCAAGGCCCTCGGCGTGACGCTGACGATGAAGCCCGCCGACGGCAACCACTACGACACCGCCATCCCCACCATGACGGCGGCCAAGAAGCTGCCGGACTGGATCCAGCTCCCCACCTGGTGGAACGCCAACTTCAACGTCGGCAAGCTGGCCGGCACCCAACTGGCCGACCTCACGCCGTACCTGGCGGGCGACGCGGTCAAGGACTACCCGAACCTCGCCGCGATCCCGACCGGCGCCTGGCAGGCCGGGGTGTGGGAGGACAAGCTCTACGGCATCCCGTCCTTCTCCAGCGGCTTCGTCGTCGCGGGCACCACCTACCACCGCGCCGACATCCTCCAGTCCAAGGGCATCAACCCGGACGAGATCTCCTCGGCCGCCGATCTCCTCGCGCTCGGCAAGGAGTTGACGAACGCCAAGGGCGGCGTGTGGGCCTTCGACGACCTGTGGACGTATCTCTCCCCGTTCTGGGGCGTGCCCAACAAGTGGACGGTCAAGGACGGCAAGCTGGTCCACAAGTACGAGGGCCAGGAGCTGCTGGAGGCGCTGGACTGGCACTACAAGCTCGCCAAGTCCGGCTACATGCACCCGGACGCGCTCGCGGGCAACACCAACGACGGCAAGAACCGCTTCTACGCGGGCAAGGTCGTCGTCACCGGCGACGGCACCGGCGCGTGGAACCTCGCCGACGCGCAGGCGGGCACGGCGGCCGATCCGAGGTACCGGCGCGGCGCGTTCAAGGTCTTCGCCGCCGACGGCACGTCGAAGCCCGGCATCTTCCTCGGCAACTCCACCAGCCTGATGAGCTATCTGAACATCAAGCTGTCGAAGGACCGGATCAAGGAGCTGCTGGCGGTCGCCAACTACCTGGCCGCGCCGTTCGGTTCCGCCGAGTACACGATGGTCAACTACGGCGCCGAGGGCATCCACTACACGATGGACAACGGCACGCCGACCTTCACCGACGAGGGCAAGAAGGACGTCCAGCAGCAGACGTACCCGTTCCTGGCCACCTGCTCCGCGGTAATCAGCAATCCGGGCGCCCCGCAGGTGACCAAGGACTACGCGGCCTGGCAGGCGGCAGCGGCGGCGACCGCGTACAAGCCGGTGTTCTGGAACATGAACATCACCGTGCCGCAGCGCTTCGCGACCGCCGACGCGGGCCAGGCCGTCGAGGACACCATCAAGGACTGCTACCACGGCAAGAAGAAGGTCTCCGACGTGCAGGCCGCGATCTCCTCGTGGAAGAGCAGCGGCGGCACGCGGTTGACGACGTGGATGCAGACGAACGTGCTCGACAAGTACGGCTCGGGGCAGTAGGCGGTGGCCGCGATCATCACCGGGAAGGCGGACGGGACACCGGGGAAGCCGGAGGCCGCGGACGGGGACACCGGCAAGGGCGCACGCGACGGCAAGAAGGGCTCACGCGACGCCGAGAGCACGGCGCACGGCGGCCTGACCTGGCGCGTGCGGCTGCGCCGCGACAAGTCGCTGCTGCTGATGACCCTCCCGGCCGTCGCGCTGCTGCTGGTCTTCAACTACGCGCCGCTGTTCGGCCTGGTCACCGCCTTCGAGTACTACGACCCGCTGGTCGGCGTCCGCAACAGCGACTTCGCGGGCCTGGAGCAGTTCCGGCAGCTCTTCCACGACCCGCTGTTCTGGGGCGCGTTGCGCAACACGCTCTTCCTCAGCTCCGTCCAGATCGTCCTCTTCTTCCCGGTGCCGATCGCGCTCGCCCTGATGCTCAACACCGTGATCAGCGAACGGCTGCGGAATTTCGTGCAGTCCATCGTCTATCTGCCGCACTTCTTCTCCTGGGTGCTGACGATCACCGTCTTCCAGCAGATGCTCGGCGGCGCGGGCGTGCTCAACCAGTTCCTGCGCAGGCACTCGATCGGCACCTGGGACGTGATGACCGACCCGCACACCTTCGCGCTGCTCATCACCTCGCAGGCGGTGTGGAAGGAGGCGGGCTGGGGCATCATCGTCTTCCTCGCGGCGCTCGCGGCCATCGACCAGAACCAGTACGAGGCCGCGGCCGTCGACGGCGCGGGCCGGTGGCGCCGGATGTGGCACATCACGCTGCCCGGCATGCGCGGGGTGATCGTGCTGATGCTCGTGCTGCGGCTCGGCAACGCGCTGACCGTCGGCTTCGAGCAGTTCCTGATCCAGCGCGGCGCGGTCGGCCACGACGCGGCCGACGTCCTGGACACCTTCTCCTTCTATTACGGCATCGCCACCAACAACTACAGCTACGGCGCCGCCGCCGGTCTGTTCAAGAGCGTCATCTCGCTGCTGCTGATCTGGGGCGCGAACCGGCTGGCGCACTCCTTCGGCGAGGACGGGTTGTACCGCAGATGACCGACACACTGACCGTGGGCGGCGACCGCGCCGGCCGTACGCGGAACCCCGGTGCGCGCAAGGGCCCGCAGCGCCCGTCGTGGGAGGAGGCGCCGGGCGTCGCCGGGCAGACCTTCAAGGGCGCCACCTTGGCCCTGGTCGTGGCGGCCGTCCTGGTGCCGCTGTGGATCGTGGCGCTGACCAGCCTCTCCACGCCGGGCGCGATCGGCCGCGCGGGCGGCCTGGTGATCTGGCCGGACGGGGTGACGCTCAACGCCTACCGGCTGATGCTGGAGAACGGCGCGGTCACCCGCGCCCTGCTGGTCAGCCTCGGCGTCACGGGCGTCGGCACCGCGATCTCGATGGTGGTCTCCGTGCTGTGCGCGTACGGCCTGTCGCGCTCCGGGTCGCTCGGCCACCGGGCGATCCTGATGGTGCTGATCGTCACCATGTTCGTCAGCGGCGGCCTGATCCCGACGTACCTCGTCGTCACCGGCCTCGGCGGCTACGGCCAGTACTGGGCGCTGATCCTGCCCAGCGCGATCTCCGTGTTCAACATCCTCGTACTGCGCGCCTTCTACTCCGGCACCTCCGCGGAGCTCATCGACGCGGCGCGGATGGACGGCGCGAACGACTGGCGCATCCTGTGGTCGGTCGTGCTGCCCACCTCGCGGGCCGTGACCGCCGTCGTCACGCTCTTCTACGCGGTCGGATACTGGAACTCCTTCTTCAATGTCATGCTCTACATGCCCACGGACAGCCCCAAGTGGCCGTTGCAGTACGTGCTGCTGGAGTACGTCAACTACGGGATGAACATGCCGGGTTCGGTGAACAGCGGCTTCGGCACCGCGCACGCGCAGACCGCGCCGCTGTCGCTCCAGATGGCCGTCGTGGTGCTCACCCTCGTACCGATCCTGATGGTCTACCCCTTCATGCAGAAGCACTTCAAGACCGGCGTGCTGACCGGAGCGGTCAAGGGATGAGCGGTCAGGGGACGGACGGTCACGGGATGAGCGGGCACGGAATGAGCGGTCGGGGCACGGGTGAACGTACGCAGGGGACCGCGGGGCCGCCACCACGACAGGAGCAGCACAGCATGATGGGAAGCACCTCCGCCGTGACCATCGCCGAAGTGGCCAAGCACGCCGGGGTGTCGTCGAGCACGGTCAGCTATGTCATCAGCGGCAAGCGCTCGATCTCCGAGGCGACCAGGCGCCGGGTCGAGGCGGCCATCAGGGAGTTGGGCTACCACCCCAACGCGGGCGCGCGGGCGCTGGCGGGCAAGCGGTCGCACATCATCGCGCTGATGGTGCCGCTGCACACCGACGTCTACGTGCCGATCATGATGGAGATCGCCATCGCGGTGACCATGGCCGCGCGCGGCTTCGGCTACGACGTGCTGCTGATCACCAACGACGAGGGCCCGGACGGGGTGCGGCGGGTCGCGGCCAGCGGCCTGGCCGACGGCGTGATTCTGATGGACGTCGAGCTGGACGACGACCGCATCCCCGTCCTGCGGGCGCAGAACACGCACGCCGCGCTGATCGGACTGCCCGCCGACGCCACCGGACTGTCGTGCGTGGACCACGACTTCGCGGCGGCGGGCGCGCTGTGCGCCGACCACCTGGCCGACCTCGGCCACCGCGACGTGGCCTTCATCGGCTACAGCCCGGCGGTCTACCGGCGGCACGCCGGTTACGCGGAGCGGACGCTGACCGGCTTCCGTACGAGGTCGGCCGAGCGCGGGCTGCGGATCGTGCACCGGCCGTGCGACGGGACGTACGAGAGCACGGCGGGCGCCTTCACCCGCGTCCTCGCCGACCGGCCGGAGACCACCGGCTTCGTCGTGCAGAACGAGGGCGCGATCGGGCCGCTGCTGAGCCTGCTGCGGGCGGCCGGGCGGATCGTGCCCGAGGACGCCTCGGTGGTGGCGCTGTGCCCCGAGCCGCTGGCCGACCAGTACTCGCCGCGGCTGACCGCCGTCACCGGGCCCGCGCAGGATCTGGGGCGGCGCGCGGTGGAGCTGGTCATGCGGCGGATCGAGGGCGCGGACGCCGACGAAGTCGCCCTGCTCACGCCTCTGTTGACCACACGCGAGAGCACGGGCCCGGCCCCGCACCGCGACTGAGCCCCGCTTCCCCCCGGTAGCGCCGCTTCCCTACCCCCCGCTTCCCCCAATAGCGCCGCTTCCCGACCCCCCGTTTCCCCCAATAGCGCCGCTTCCCTACCCCCGCACGCCCGTTTCCGCCCTCGCACAGACACGTCAGGAGAGCCACCGCATGGCAGAGCACTTCCGCATCCGCGAGCACGCCCTCGAATGGCGGGCCAGGGGTGAGACGTTGCGGGTCGAGGCGTGGGGCCCGGACGCGGTCCGGGTGCGGTCCGCGCCCGCCGGGGAGATCGTCGAGGATCTGCCCGGCGCGCTGGACGCGCCGCCGCCCGGCGCCACCACCGCGATCACCGTGCACGGCGACTCGGCGACCCTCGTCAACGGCGCGCTGACCGTACGGATCGACGCCTGCGCCGAGGGCCGGCTGACCCCGGAACTGCCCGCCGCGGCGGGCCGGTTGACCTTTGTGCGCACCGACGACGGCGCAGAGCTGCTGGCCGAGGAGCCGCCGCACTTCTGGTGGCCGGGCCCGCGCCTCTACACCGCCACCGGCAACGGCTACCACCGCCTGGAGCAGCGCTTCCGCGCGTACGCGGACGAGCGCTGCTACGGCCTGGGCCAGCACGGACACGGACTCTTCGACCAGAAGGGCGCGGTCCTCGACCTCGTGCAGCGCAACGGCGAGGTGACCGTGCCGCTGCTGATCTCCAGCCGCGGCTACGGCCTGCTGTGGAACTCCCCGGCGGTCGGCCGGGTCGAGCTGGGCGTCACCGGCACCCGCTGGGTCGCCGACAGCGCCCGGCAGATCGACTACTGGTTCACCGCGGGCGACCCCGGCGCGATCCTGCGCCGGTACGCCGACGCCACCGGCCACAGTCCCGAACTCCCGGACTGGGCAACGGGTTTCTGGCAGTGCAAGCTGCGCTACCGCACACAGGAGGAGCTGCTGGAGGTCGCCCGCGAGTACCGCCGCCGCGAGCTGCCGCTGTCCGTCATCGTCTGCGACTTCTTCCACTGGACGCACCTGGGCGACTGGCGCTTCGACCCGGCGGAGTGGCCGGACCCGGCCGCGATGGTCCGCGAACTCGACTCCATGGGCGTGAAGTTGATGGTCTCGGTGTGGCCGTCGGTCAGCCCGGCCAGCGAGAACCACGCGCCGATGTGGGACCGCGGGCTGCTGATCGGCACCGAGTACGGCCCGCTCGCGCACGCCGACTGGCCGGACAAGGGCCTCGGCGCGTACGCGGCGCAGGTCGCCTTCTACGACGCCACGCACCCCGAGGCCCGCGCGTACGTGTGGGAGAAGCTGGCCGCCCACTACCTGGCGCACGGCGTCTCGGTGTTCTGGCTGGACGCCGACGAACCGGAGCTGAAGCCCAACTACCCCGCCAATCTGCGCTTCCACGCGGGGCCCGGGCTCGAAGTCGCCAACCTCTACCCGCGCGAGCACGCGCGCATGGTGCACGACGGGCTGCGCGCGGCCGGGCACAGCGAGGTGCTGACCCTCAACCGCTCGTCGTGGGCGGGCGCCCAGCGCTACGGCGCCGCTCTGTGGTCGGGCGACATCGGCACCGACTTCGCGTCGCTGCGCGCCCAGATCACCGCCGGGCTCAATGTGATGCTCTCCGGCATCCCCTGGTGGACCACAGACATCGGCGGCTTCCACGGCGGCGACCCCGACGACCCCGCCTACCGCGAGGTGCTGGTCCGCTGGTTCCAGTACGGCGCCTTCTGCCCGCTGTTCCGCCTGCACGGCTTCCGCGGGCCGGAACAGGTCCTGGAGCCGGGCATGACCGGCCTGCCCAACGAGGTCTGGTCCTACGGCGGGCGGGCGTACGCGGTCCTGGCGTCGTATCTGCGGCTGCGCGAGCGGCTGCGGCCGTACATCGCCGAGCAGATGCGGGTGACGGCCCGCAGCGGGGTGCCGCCGATGCGGCCGCTGCTGCTGGAGTTCCCCGACGACCAGGACGCGTGGGGCATCCGCGACGCCTTCCTGCTCGGGCCCGACCTGCTGGTGGCGCCGGTCACCGAGGCGGGCGCGGTCACGCGGGAGGTCTACCTCCCGGCGGGCGCGCGGTGGACGGACGCGTGGACGGGCGAGGAGCACGACGGCGGCCGTACGGTGACGGCCGCGGCGCCGCTCGACCGCATTCCGCTGTTCCTGCGGGACGGCGCGCGGCTGCCGATCGCGGAGCCGAGGTGAGCCCTTCCCAGGACGCCGTCCCCGACTCCCGCCCCGATCCGGCCGGTTGGCTGACCGCCCGGCTCGGCGGCCCCGCCTTCGGCGGCGACTACAACCCCGAGCAGTTCGCCGACGACCCGGCCGTACGGCGCGAGGACGAGGAGCTGATGCGGCGGGCCGGGGTGAATCTGGTGACGCTGAACGTCTTCGGCTGGGCGGAGCTCGAACCGGAGCCGGGGCGCTACGACTTCGCGCCGCTGGACGCCCGGCTGGAGCGGCTGCACGCCGCGGGCGTGGCCGTGGACCTGGCCACGCCCACCGCGCAGCCGCCGCCGTGGTTCGGCCTCGCGCACCCCGACGCGCTGCCCGTCACCCCCGACGGCACCCGGCTGACCCACGGCAGCCGCGACACGTACTGCCTGGCCGCGCCCGCCTACCGGCAGGCCGCCCGCGCCGTCGCCGAGGCGCTGGCGGCCCGGTACGGCGAGCACCCGGCGGTCGCGCTGTGGCACGTGCACAACGAGTACGCGACCGTCTGCCACTGCGAGCACGCCGCCGACGCCTTCCGGCGCTGGCTGCGCGAGCGGTACGGCACCCTGGAAGCCGTCAACCGGGCCTGGGGCACCGCCTTTTGGAGCCAGCGCTACGGCGCGTGGGAGCAGATCCAGCCGCCGCGCGCCACGCAGTGGCGGCCCAACCCCGGCCAGGTGCTGGACTTCCGGCGCTTCTGGTCGGACCTCGCGCTGACCGCCTACCGCGAGCAGCGCGACGCGATCCGGGCGCACAGCCGGGTGCCGGTCACCACCAACGTGATGCTGCCCGGCTACCAGGTGCTCGACCTGTGGGCGTTCGGCCGCGAGGTCGACCTGGTGGGCGTGGACCACTACCCGGACGCGCCGGGCCTGGACGCCGCCGCCGACACCGCCTTCGGCGCGGACCGGGCGCGCTCCTTCGGCGGCGGCAGGCCGTGGCTGCTGATCGAGCAGGCCACCAGCACCGTCTACGCGGGCGACCTCGTCCTGCCCAAGGAGCCGGGCGACATCCTGCGGCACTCGCTGAGCCACATCGCGCGCGGCTCGGAGGGCGTGCTGTTCTTCCAGTGGCGGCAGTCACCGGCCGGGGCCGAGATCTGGCACTCCGCGATGGTCCCGCACACGGGGCCGGACACCCGGATCTTCCGCGAGACCGTCGAAACCGGCCGCGCCGTGGCCGCGCTGGCCGAGGTGACCGGCTCGACCGTACGGGCGCGGGCGGCCGTCCTGCACGACCCGGACGTGTGGTGGGCGCTGGACACCCCCGTCCTGCCCACGCCGGAACTCCCGTACCTGCCCGCGCTCAAGCGCGCCCACCGCGCCCTGTGGGACGCCGGGATCACCACCGACTTCGCGCACCCGTCCGCCGACCTGTCCGCGTACCGGCTCGTTCTCGCCCCCAGCCTGCACCTGGTCTCCGAGGAGTCCGCCGCCGCGCTCACCGCCTACGTCGAGGGCGGCGGCACCCTGCTGGTCGAGTGCTTCAGCGGCGCCGTCGACCCCCACTACCGCGCGTGGCCCGGCGGGGCGCCGGGCCCGCTGCGGCCACTGCTCGGCCTGCGCGCCGAGGAGTTCCGCCCCCTGCCGTCCGGCGCCGCCGTCCCCCTGACCGACGGCGGCGCCGGCACCACCTGGACCGAGGCGCTGCTGCTGGAGGGCGCGACGGCCGAAATCGGTTACGCGGAAGGGCCGTTGACCGACCGGGCCGCCGTCACCCGGCACGCCCACGGCCGGGGCACCGCCTGGTACGCCTCCACCCGGCTGTCCCCCGCCTCGTACACCGCGCTGATCGGCGGCTTGATACGGGCCTGCGGCGCGGAGCCCGAACTCCCCGGTCTTCCGGCGGGCGTCGAGGCGGTCCGCCGCCACAGCGACGACGGCCGCGCGTACCTCTTCCTCCTCAACCACTCCCCGGCCGAGGTCCGCGTCCCCGTGCGGGGCCACGATCTCCTGGCGTCCCGCGCCCTTCCTTCCGAGGGCGCCGTCCTGCCGCCCGCGAGCGCCGTGGTCGTCCGCGAGGAGGGCTGAGGAGACCGCCCCGCCGGCTCGCGGGACGGGCACGGAACGTGACCCCGGCATCACCCGAACGAGTGAACGCTTCTCGGTCATCCTGGGGTGGTCACGCAACCGGCTCTTCCCGAAGGGCGTCCCCTCCTGCGCAACAGGTGTGACGCTTGGGGTGGGAAGGGGGTCGGGCGTGGACACGGTGATTGTGCAGTTGCCCGAGGAATCCGAGGCACGGTGGGGAGAGGAACCGGCCGGGCGGCGCCCGAGGCTGCTGCGGCTCGGCCCCGGCGAGACGGCCGAGTTCGGGCGCGGGGGCTCCCCCGTGCGGACCGGTCCGGCCGGACACCCACCACCGTAGGCACGGCCCGGCGGGCCCGCTCCTGACAGATGACAGGGACGGCGGAACGCACCCGCGCCGCACCGGGACCCGCGGGGCCGCGGGCCGGACGCGCGTATACCCCGGCCGTCCGACGTGATCGCGCCAGCCCTTATGCGGTCCGAGACCCGGCATATGACCTAAGCCTGCCGAAATCCCCGCCCGGTGGTTAAAGGTCCAGCTAAGGACGGCTGTTCGGCATTCCCAGCGTCCGGAAGTGGCGTGCACACTACAGCCGTCGCCCGTCAAAAGCGTGCAACACGCAACTATCGCACCACGATCCAGGTCTCGTCCTTGTCCTGTTCCTGACCTCACGTTGGAGTCGTCATCAACGACATACAAAAACCCCGTGTCGCACGGGCCCGCGCAGCGGTGGTCGCGGCGGCCTCGCTGGCCATGGTGTCCGGGTCCCTGATCCTCGCCATGCCCTCGCAGGCCAGCGGCCCCGCGCCCGCGGCCAAGACCATCGCGCAGAGCCACCCGGACTGGGCCACCGCCTCCGCCGACCAGGGCTCGGTCGCGGCGAACACCGAGATCACCGGCACCGTGTACCTGGCGGGCCAGGACGCCGCGGGCCTGACGAAGTACGCGACGGCCGTGTCCGACCCGAGCAACGCGAGCTACGGCGAGTTCCTGAGCCCGGCCGCGTACAAGGCGCGCTTCGGCGCCACCAAGGCGCAGGTCTCCGCGGTCCGGAAGTGGGCGGCCGACTCCGGCCTGAAGGTCGTGAGCACCTCCGACCACGCGATCACCGTCAAGGGCACCAACGCGGCGGTCACCAAGGCGTTCGGCACCGGCATCCACCAGTACCGCGTCTCGGGCACGCTGCGGCACGCCCCGGCCCGTGACGTCGTGGTCCCCGCGTCCGTCTCCTCCGCGATCCTCGGCGTGACGGGCTTCACCACGCCCGGCGCCAACGTCGCCAAGCCGAACTCGCACCGCGTGGACGACACCACGGCCCGCTCCGCCGCGACCCCGGCCAGGAGTGGCAAGCCCGACGCCGGACTGCCGACCACCGCGACCTGCTCCGACTACTGGGGCCAGAAGATCGCCAAGGGCGCGCCGGCCGGATACACCACGTCCGACGTGCCGTTCGACCAGTGCTCGTTCTACCCCTCGCAGCTCCGCAAGGCGTACGGCATCACCGCCTCGGGACTGACCGGCAAGGGCGCGACGATCGCGATCGTGGACGCGTACGGCAGCTCCACCATGCTGGCGGACGCCAACCAGTACGCGACCGCGCACGGTGACAAGGCGTTCAGGTCCGGCCAGTACAGCGAGGTCGTCGACCCGTCGCAGTGGACCAACCAGGACCTGTGCGGCGGCCCCGAGGGCTGGGCGCCGGAAGAGGCGCTGGACGTCGAGATGGCGCACGGCCTCGCGCCCGACGCCAAGGTCGTCTACGTGGGCGCCAACTCCTGCGACGACAACGACCTTCTGGGCGCCATCAGCACCATCGTCGACAACCACCTGGCCGATGTCGTCTCCAACTCGTGGGGCGAGATCATGCACACCACGGACGACGCCGACGTCACCTCGTCGCTGATCGCCGCCTACGAGCAGGTCTTCAAGCAGGCCGCCGTCGAGGGCATCACCATCGGCTTCTCCGCGGGCGACTGCGGCGACAGCAGCCCGCTGGCCGCCGCGACCGGCGTCAACTGCCAGCCCGACACCTCGCGCGCGCAGGCCAACTGGCCCGACTCCGACCCGTGGGTGACCTCGGTCGGCGGCACCGCGCTCGGTCTGAAGGACAAGAGCGGCTCGTACGGCTTCGAGACCGACATGGGCACGCTGCGCTCCAACCTGTCGGCCGACGGCAAGAGCTGGACCCCCGCTCCCCCGGCCCCGTTCTACTTCGGCGGTGGCGGCGGCACCAGCGAGGACTTCGCACAGCCCGCGTACCAGCGCGGCGTCGTGCCCGGCTCGCTGTCGCACACGCTGATGACCGGCGCGAAGAGCCGTACGGCCCAGCGCGTCACGCCGGACGTCTCGATGAACGGTGACCTGTACACCTCGGTCCTCGTCGGCATCTCCGACGGCGCCCCGTACAGCGAGGGCGGCTACGGCGGCACCAGCGTCTCGGCGCCGGAATTCGCCGCGGTCCAGGCCGACGCCATCCAGGCCAGGCACCACGCCATCGGCTTCGCCAACCCGGCGATCTACGCCCGCGCCGGGCTGTTCAAGGACGTCGTGGACCAGAACGCCGCCCACCACCACAAGGCCCCGCTGAGCAACGTCGCCGACTTCGGCCTGGTCAACGGCACCCTCGCCGTGCGCCTCGCCGCCTTCGGCGAGGACACCTCGCTCAACGCGGTCCGCGGCTTCGACAACGCGACCGGTGTCGGCTCCCCGACCCTGTCCTACCTCCGCTCCTTCGGCCGCCGCTGACCGATCTCCCGAAGGGCCCGGCGGAGCGACCCTCCGCCGGGCCCTTCGGCATTCCCCGCCGCCGCCGATTCCGCCGTATCGGCTGTGACAGGACGCCCCGAACGCGCGTCTGCATACACAGCAAGGCGGTCAATACTGGCGCCGGACGTGTGCGGTGCCGGTGGGGAGCAAGGGGCGACGGTGAAATTAGCGGCGATGCGGTCGTGGGTCAGGCAGCGGCCGAAGGCGGCGGTGGCGGGGGCGTCGGCGGTGGGCGCCGCGGGAGTGGCGGTCGCGCTGGTCGCGACGCTGACCGGCGGAGGCGCAGGCGCAGGCGGGGACGGCGGCGGCAAGGCGGACGACGCGGCGGCGCGGTCACGGGCGACGCCGACCAGCCGCGCGCCGAGCCCGAGGACGGCACGGCCATCGACGGGGACGCCGACACCGACGCCGACCGTCACCGAGACGAAGGGTCCGATCGGCGACGGGTCCACCGCGTACACCGGCCCGCAGCCGCACCAGCCGAAGCCGGAGAAGCTCAAGCCGGGCGAGAAACCGCCGCAGTTCGTGGTGTTCTCCTGGGACGGCGCGCTGGAGAACGACGACCATCTGTTCTCGCGCTTCCGGGAGTTGGCCAAGGAGAACAACGCGAACATGACGTTCTTCCTGTCCGGCATCTACCTGGTCCCGGACGCGAAGCGGTCGCTCTACCACCCGCCCCGGCACGCGGCCGGGACGTCCGCGATCGACTTCCCGACCGACGCGCACATCAAGGAGACGCTGGAGCAACTGCGGCTGGCCTGGCAGGACGGGGACGAGATCGGGACGCACTTCAACGGGCACTTCTGCGCGCCCGACGCGGGCGGCGGCGGCACGTGGAGCACCGCGGACTGGCGCAAGGAGATCGCCCAGGCGTACTCGTTCGTGGAGCACTGGAAGACGAACACCGGCTTCACCGACCTCCCGCCGCTGCCCTTCGACTACGGCCGTGAGCTGGTCGGCGGGCGCGCGCCGTGCCTGGAGGGGCAGAAGAATCTGCTGCCCGCAGCCAAGGCGCTGGGCTGGCGGTACGACGCCAGTTCGCCCGGCGACTTCCAGCTCTGGCCCGCCAAGTCGGGCGGGGTGTGGAACTTCCCGCTGGAGCTGATGCCCTACCCCGGCAAGGACTTCCAGGTCCTGTCGATGGACTTCAACTTCCTCTACAACCAGTCGGGCGGCGAGCAGACCCAGGGCGACCCGGCGAAGTTCCCGGCCTGGGAGCGCGAGACCCGGCAGGGCTATCTGAACGGCTTCGAGCGCGTCTACAACGGCAACCGGGCGCCGCTGTTCATCGGCAACCACTTCGAGACGTGGAACGGCGGCATCTACATGCAGGCCGTCGAGGACGTGGTGAAGGACGTCTGCCACCGGGACGGGGTGCGCTGCGTGTCGTTCAAGGAGCTGTCCGACTGGCTGGACGTCCAGGACCCGGCGGTGCTGGCCGAATTGCGCGGCCTCGACCCGAGCGAGTCGCCGGACTGGACGACGTTTCCCGCCAAGTAACCGGGCCTGGCGGAGAGATCAGGGAACCGGCGGCCGGGCCCCGCGCCGAGGGGCCCGGCCCGCTCAGCCGGCCGCCGCCACGTACCGCGTCCAGATGTCGACGGGATACGTGCTGCCGAACTCCTTCGTGGCCTTCGACGGCCCGCCGGTCCCGGTCAGCGGCAGCAACTCCTGTGTCTTCGGGTCGAGTCGGAAGACGGCGACCGACGTCGCCACCGCGGCGGCCCGCGCCCCCCTCGGCGGGTAGCCGACGTACCAGGCCGACAGGTCCCCGGCCGCCGTGCCCGTCTTGCCCGCCAGCTCCGTCCTGCCCGCGAGCCCGCCGCCCGCCCTCACCGCGCGGCGTGCGGTCCCGCCGGTCACCGCGTCCTTGAGCGCGTCGTCCACCTCGCCCGCGACCTTCGGCGTGAACGGGTGCGTGACAGCGGGCTGTTCGATGTCCACGCGCTGCCCGTCGCGGGTGACCTTGAGCACGGAGTACGGATCGGTGTGCGCGCCGGCGGCGGCGAAGGTGCCGTACGCGCTCGCCACCCGGATCGGGCTCGGGGTGACGCCGGTGCCGGTGGCGAAGGCGGGCACCTGCTCGCCGAAACCGCGCGGCAGCAGCCCGGCGTCGACGGACGCCTTCCGCACCCGGTCCAGGCCGACGTCCATGCCGAGTTGGGTGATCGGGCCGTTGACGGAGTCCGCCACCGCCTGCCGCAGGCTGATCCGCCCCCAGGACTTCCCGCCGTCGTTGCGGCTCTTCACGATCGTGCCGTCCCGGCTCCAGTACGGCCCCTCGGGCGTCCGTATCGGCACCTTGTCGTCGCCGTCGTAGACCGAGTCGGGGGTGACGGGCGTACGCGGCGCGCCGCGGGTGAGCAGCGCGCCGTCCCGCAGTCCGGCCGCGTAGACGAACGGCGCGTAGGCCGTACCGACCGGCACGATCGCGATGTTGGCGTCGTCGAAGCCCTGCTCGATGTAGTCGGGGCCGCCGTAGAGCGCGACGATCCGGCCGTCGGTGGCGACGGACGCGGCGCCGACGCGGACGTTCCGGTCGGCGGTCCTCGCCTTCGGTGCGAGGCCCGCGGTCTCGTGCCGCACGGCCTCGGCCAGGGCGTCGACGCGCGGGCGCTCGAAGGTCGTGTAGATCTGGTAGCCGCCCAGGTCGAAGCGCGCGTCGGAGATGTCGCCGTGCGCGGACACGTACGCCCGCGCGGTGTCGACGAGATAGCCGGTCTGCCCGCTCAGCCCCGCGGGTTTCGGCGGCGCCTTGGGCTCGGGGAAGACGGTGTACGCGGCGCGCTCGGCGCGCGAGAGCTGACCGGTCTTCACCATCCGGTCCAGCACCCACTTCCAACGGGCCACCGCCCGTTGGTGGTTGGCCGGGCTGATCGCGGGGTCGTAGAGCGCGGCGCCCTTGAGCAGCGTGGCGAGGAAGGCCCCCTCGCCGGCGTTGAGCTGGGAGACGTCCTTGCCGTAGTACGCCTTGGCGGCGCGCTGCACGCCGTACGTACCGCGCCCGAACCAGGCGGTGTTGAGGTAGCCGTCGAGGATCTGCCTCTTGCTCATCTTCTGGTCCAGCTTCACCGAGATGAACATCTCGGTGATCTTGCGGGAGAGCGTCTGGTTCTGGTTGAGGTAGACGTTCTTCACGTACTGCTGGGTGATGGTGGAGCCGCCCTGGGTGTCGCCGCCGGTCACCATGGTGGCGACGGCCCGGCCGATGCCCTTCGGCGAGACGCCGTGGTCGGAGTAGAAGGAGGCGTTCTCGGCGGCCAGCACCGCCCACTGCACGCTCGTGGGTATCCGGTCCAGCGGCATCGCCTGCCGGTCCACCGGGCCCACCCGCGCCATCTCGGTGCCGTCGGCCCAGTAGTAGACGTTGTCCTGCTGCGTGGCGAATTCATTGAGGTCGGTGGGTATCCGGGTCCGCGCGTACGCCACTCCCACCACGGCGGTCAGCGTCACCAGCACCCACAGCGCCAGCAGCGACGCCTGGCGAAGCGACGGCACCCACCGCCGTATGCCGCGCCGCCCCGGCCGTGGATAGCGCGGCCGCAACACACGGGCCACGCGTTTCGCACGGGTCACGCGTATCGCGCGTACCGCGCCTCGGCCCAACCGCCTTAACTTCAGCCACTTTTTCCCCAACACCCCCGGAAGCTAAGGCCGGTTGTGGACCGCCCGAGGGCGGGACCGCCACAGTTCTGTAACAGCGGCGGGGCCCGGGGGCCACCGGATCAGGAGGGCAGGCGGCGCGCGCGGGGGTGGAGGCGGGCGGCGAGCACGGCGACGTCGTCCTCGGCGCGGGTGGCGTCCAGCCGGGTGAGGACTTCGTCCAGGACGGCCTGGATCGCGGCGCCCGGCGGGAGCCGCAGATCGGCGAGGCGGGCCAGGGAGACGTCGATGTCCTCCTTGCGCCGCTCGACCAGGCCGTCGGTGAACATCACCAGCGTCTGGTCGGGGGTGATGTCACGGGTGGTCAGCTCGTAGCCGCCGACGCCCGTGCCCAGCGGCGGCCCCACGGGCAGGTGCAGCAGGCTGCCCGCGCCGTCCGCCGAGAACAGCACCGGCGGCAGGTGTCCCGCGCTGACCAGTGCCACGCTGCCCCGCGCCGGGTCGACCCGGACCAGCAGGCATGTCGCGGGGCGGCGGGTGCCGTCCTCGGCCACGGCCGCGTCGAGCTGGCGCAGCACGCGGTGCGGCGGCAGATCCGCCGAGGCCACGTACCGCAGCATCGAGCGGTACGCGTTCATGTCCACGGCCGCGTCCAGGCCGTGGCCCATCACGTCACCGATCACCAGCAGCGTCCGGCCGAAGCTGAGCCGTACCGTCTCGAACCAGTCGCCGCCCACCAGGCTCCCGCCGCCCGCCGGGAGATAGCGGGTCGCGATGTCCAGGTTCGGGTGCGGGCGCCGGGGCTCGGCCAGCAGCGCCCGCTGGAGATTCAGCGCCGTGCTGTGCGCCGCCGTGTGCTGCCGCGCGTGGCTCAGGTGCACTGCCGCCAGGCGCGCCGCGTAGTGCATGGCCGCCGTCTCCTCCACCGTGAACCCCCGCCGGCCCGCCCGTACCGCCAACAGCGCGCCGTACAGCCGCCCGTGCGCCAGCAGCGGCATCGACACCGCCGTACGCGGCAGACTCCCGTCCGCGTCCGCCGTCGCCGTGATCGGATGCCCCTCGTCCAGCGCCCGCACCGACAGGGACCGCGCGCTCAGCGGCGTCCTCGGCTCCAGCAGCTCCGACCTGCCCGCCGCCGCCGTCCGCGTCAGCGCCGGCTCCTCCGGCCGCCGGTCCGCCGGTACGTCCTCGGGCAGCAGGTCCACGGCCGCCGCGTCGCTCACCCGGCGGCACAGGAAGCCGACCAGCTCCGCGCAGGTCGTCTGCTCGTCCAGGGTGCTTCCGATGGCCTCGACCGCCTCCTCCGCCACCCCGAACCGGCCCCCGTCCGTGCCCTCCGCCTCCCCCTCGACCGGTCCGCTCACCACTCCACGCCGCCTCTCCCACCGTTCGCCCTGGCGGGCACCCCCTGATCCTTCCAGGGCCCCCGCCGCTGCCCCCGTTCCCACGTGCCCGTCCCCCGGTCTTTTCCGGGCCGGGCCCCCTGTGCGTCGGCTCCAGGCGGGTGGGTGAGCCCGGCGGTCCTCAAAAGCGCCCGCCCGCGCACGGTGAACGGACCGGGCCCGGGGCCCTACAGGGGCGAGCCGTCCCGGGCGGGGGCGGGGCCGTCGAGGAATTCGGCGAGCCGGAAGAGGGCGGGAAGGGCCGCGCGCACCGCCCGAAGGTCAGCATCGGGCAAAGCTTCAAGCGCGGCGTCCATCCGCCGCTCGTGCGCCAGTGTCCACGCGGCGAGCCGCTCCCGCCCGGCAGCGGTGAGCGTGACGACCGAGGCGCGCCGGTCGGCGGGATCGGTCTGCCGGGCGACGAGCCCGGCGGCGATCATGGGCCCGATGAGCCCGCTGACGGTGCTGGCGGCGAGCCGTCGCCGGACGGCCAGATCACCGATGCGGGCGGGCGAGTGCTCGCCCAGGACCTGCAACAATTCCACCTGGGCCATGGGCAGCGCCTCCCACGGGTCGTCGCCGCCGACGGACACCCGAAGGGCACGGCGGAGCCGGGTGACGGCCTCGGTGAGCAGCCGGGCGTCGGCGGACTTGCTGAGCGGTCGCGGCGGGGAAACCGCGGGGTGGTGCGGGGACATGCCCTTGAGCGTAGGCCCTGGCATGTCACGGACCACCTGTCCGCGGCCTCTCAGGAGCGGGACGGGACCCCGTCGCGGCGGGCGGTGACTCGTCACTTCGGCGCCACCCGGACGACGGAAACTTCGGTGTCCGATGTAATCTCGTCCGAGTCCGCCGGCCACGGCCGGACCGTACGGCGAGAGTGAAAACCTTCATGCTGCTGGCGTATCCCCCGAGTCCCGCACAAGGTGCCCGGCACCCGGGACGGGTCCTGCCCGCAGCCGCGCCGGAGGGCGGCCGATGACGTCCCCGACGCGCAACGCGCCGCGTACGGACGGCGCGCGGACGGACGGACCCCGTGCGGACGGACCCCGTGGCGACGAGCCCCGCACCGACATCCTCCGCAAGGACGCGGCCCCGGAGCCCGAGGCCGGGCCCGAGTCCGGGTCCGCGCCCGCCGAGGCCCCCAGGAGCAGATTCCGCCGCCTCGGCCCGCTCCTGCCCGCCCGGCTGCGCCGCCTCGGCCGCCCGCACCTGCTGGTCGAACTGGTCTTCAGCGTGGTGCTGTACAAGACGTACTCGCTGACCCGCCGCGCCGCGCCCGAGCACCACGAGGCCGCGCTGCACCGCGCCACGGACATCCTCAACGCCGAGCGCAAGCTGCACGTGAACATCGAGCTGACGATCAACCACGCGATCGACAAGATCGACTGGCTGATCGTCGGCATGAACTACTACTACGCGACGCTGCACTTCATCGTGACCCTCGGCGTCCTGATCTGGCTCTACGCCCGCCACCCCGCCAGCTACCGCAGCGCGCGCACCGCGCTGTACGCGGCGACCTTCGTGGCCCTGATCGGCTTCACCTTCTTCGCGCTGGCGCCGCCGCGCCTGATGGAGGGCCAGGGCTTCATCGACACGGTGGTCACGCACCATACGTGGGGCTCGTGGGACAACGACGACGTGTCGTCGCTGTCGAACCAGTACGCGGCGATGCCGTCCGTCCACATCGTGTGGTCGGCCTGGAGCGGTCTGACGGTCGCGGCGCTGGCCCGCAGAACGTGGGTCAGGGTCCTGGGCTTCCTGTACCCCTTCTTCACCTTCACCGTCATCCTCGCCACCGGCAACCACTTCCTCGCCGACGCCGTGGCGGGCGCCCTCACCCTGGCCCTGGGCTTCCTCATCCAGCGCCTGCTGCTCGGCCGCCCCGCCTACCTCTACCCGGCCCCCGACCCGCTCCCGCCGGGCCCCCTGGGTCCGGTGGGCGCCCGCACGGGCACCAGGCAGTAGTCCGCGCGCCGCCGACGAACGCGCGCGCACCGCGGGCCGCGAGGACGAACGCGGCCAGGACGCACGAGGGCCCGAGCCGTGTCGAACGGCTCGGGCCCTCGTCGTGCGTGTGCTGCCGGTCGTGCTGGTGGCGCCGGTCGTGCTGGTCGCGCGCCCCTGAGGGGTTACGCGGCGCCGCGCATCGGGGACGAGCGGCGGCGGGACTGCGACGTCGGACGGCCGCGGCGGGCGCGGGAGGACGGCGCGCCGGAGCGCTGCGGGCGGTCGGCGACCGGGTTGGTGATGGTGACCGGGATGCCGGACGGCGCCTGGGCGCCGGTGATCCGGGTCAGCTCGGCCTCGCCCGACCGCACCTGGGCCACCTGCGGCGCGATCCCCGCGTTGGCCATCAGACGGGTCATCTCACGGCGCTGGCTGGGCACCACGAGCGTGACGACCCGGCCGGACTCGCCCGCCCGCGCGGTACGCCCGCCGCGGTGCAGATAGTCCTTGTGGTCGCTCGGCGGGTCGACGTTCACGACGAGGTCGAGGTTGTCGACGTGGATGCCGCGGGCCGCCACGTTCGTGGCGACCAGCACCGTCACGTGCCCGGTCTTGAACTGCGCGAGGGTACGGGTGCGCTGCGGCTGCGACTTGCCGCCGTGCAGCGCCGCCGCCCGTACACCGCTCTTGAGCAGGTGCTGGGTGAGCTTGTCGACGGCGTGCTTGGTGTCGAGGAACATCAGCACCCGGCCGTCGCGCGCCGCGATCTCGGTGACGGTCGCGTACTTGTCGGCGTCGTGGACGTGCAGCACGTGGTGCTCCATCGCGGTGACCGTGCCCGCCGACGGGTCGACGGAGTGGACCACCGGGTCGGAGAGGTAGCGCCGCACGAGCTGGTCGATGTTCCGGTCGAGCGTGGCGGAGAACAGCATCCGCTGGCCGCCGGGCCGCACCTGGTCGAGGAGCTCGGTGACCTGCGGCATGAAGCCCATGTCGGCCATCTGGTCGGCCTCGTCCAGCACGGTGATCGCGACCCGGTCCAGCCGGCACTCGCCGCGGTCGATGAGGTCCTTGAGCCGTCCGGGCGTCGCCACGACGATCTCCGCGCCGCCGCGCAGCGCGCTGGCCTGGCGGCCGATGGACATGCCGCCCACGACGGTGGCCAGCCGCAGCCGCAGCGTGCGGGCGTACGGGGTGAGGGCGTCGGTGACCTGCTGGGCGAGTTCCCTGGTCGGGACCAGGACCAGCGCGAGCGGCTGCCGGGACTCGGCGCGCTGCCCCGCGGTACGGGCCAGCATCGCCAGGCCGAAGGCGAGCGTCTTGCCGGAGCCGGTGCGCCCGCGGCCCAACACGTCACGTCCCGCGAGGGTGTTGGGCAGCGTGGCGGCCTGGATCGGGAACGGTACGGTGACGCCCTGTACGGTCAGCGCGTTCAACACGGCGTCGGGCAGGTCGAGTTCGGCGAAGGACTCGACGGCGGGCAGCGGCGGGGTGACCGTCACCGGCAGGGCGAACTCGCCCTGCGGCGCGGAGGGCCGCCGTCCGTAGCCGCCGGAGCGGGAGCCGCCGCCGCTACGGGACTGGCCGCCGGAGCGGCCGGAGCCCGAGCCGGAGCCGCCCGTACGGGAGGAACCACCCGTTCGGGTGCGGCTGAAACGGTCGTTCGTGCGAGATGTGCGGTTCAAAGGAACCCTTCCTCGATGCGACACGTATCGAGGATTTCCCGGCGGCCGTGAGGCGGCGGGGACAATCGCAAGAACGAGCCGGATAAAAAGCGAAACGAAGCCGGTCGGGACATTTCCTCCCGTGGCTTCGACATTTCCGCGCCATGAAAAAGCCGTGGAAAACGGCGGAACGCGGTGGAAATCCGTACAACGCAACAAGCCGGGACCCGCACCCCAAGGCGCGGGCCCCAGCTATATCGCTGAACGTGTCAGGCGTATTCAGACGCGTCAGGCGGGAACGATGTTCTCGGCCTGCGGGCCCTTCTGGCCCTGGGTGACGTCGAAGGTCACCTTCTGGCCTTCCTGGAGCTCACGGAAGCCCTGGGCGGCGATGTTCGAGTAGTGGGCGAAGACGTCGGCGCCGCCGCCGTCCTGCTCGATGAAGCCGAAGCCCTTTTCAGCGTTGAACCACTTCACGGTACCGGAAGCCATATTAATCTCCTTCAGGGGCAGTACATCGAAGCCCGCGGATTACGGACCCCGTGTCGCCGCAATGATTGCCCCGTTCAGGAAAGAACAGCGGAAATACAAAAGTGCACCTATCGGCACGTATGCCGATGAAGGAGCACTTGTAAGTCTTTGGGAACCACAACTGCAACTGAAAACAACGGTACCACGGAACCAGATTTTCGCCGGGTAAAACGCGTCACACCCCGCCCCGGCGCGCCCCACGGGGTGTCGTCGGGGTGCCGACGGGGGTGTCGTCGGGGTGTCGTCGGCCCCTCGCCCGGCCGCGGGGGCGGCCGGGCGAGCGCGCATCACGATCGCGCCCGTATCCCGGTCCCAGGGGCCGTTACGGCTGTCGCGGGCACAGGTTCATCGGCCATACTTCGCGCCGTGGAGCAGAAAACAGGTCCGAACACCCCGCCGATACCGCCCGCCGGAGTCGACCCGGCGTACATACCCGGCCTGACGCCCCCCGCGCGGTCCGCCGCCGAGGCGCCCGCGCCCGTGGTGGACGACGACGCCCCGGACGACGCGCCCCCGGCCGCGCCCGAGGCCGAGCCGGAACCGGCGGCCGAGGCCGTGCCCGAAGCCGCCGTCGAGGCCGTGGCCGAGGACACGGGCGCGGCGGACGACGAGGACGCGACGGAGGAGGACACCGGCCCGGTGTTCTCGGTCTCCGACCGCCGCGGCTCGATCACCGCCGACCGCACCGGCATCACCTTCAAACTGGACGGCGAGACCGCCGACTTCGGCTGGGACGAGATCGGCGCCGTCGAGATCGACACCCCGCGCTTCGGCCGCCGCTTCTCCGTCACCGTCTACACCTCGACCCGGCGCTGGTTCGACACCGACGTCGAGGCGCCCTCCAAGCCGCTGCTCAAGACCTGGGCGGCCGAGCTGGACGCGGTGCTGGACACGTACTTCGAGGACGACAAGCCGGACGCGGCCGACGCGACGGACGACGTGGAAGAGGTCGAGGAGGCCGAAGAGGCCGACACGACCGACACGGCCGACGCCACGGAGAAGGCCGACGAGAAGAAGGCCAAGGCCACCGAGGACGCCGAGGCGTAGCCGTACCGTCGTGGACGGCGCCGGTTCCCACCCTCCGGCGCCGGTTCTCACCCTCCGGCGCGGGGCACCGCATACCGCCGACGTACCCGGCGCCGTACGCCACCGCGGGCGACGCGTTGAGCGAGGTGCCGACGGAGACGCGCCACCGGCAGGGCTCTGGTCGCGGCGGATGTCGACCGTCGCCAGGCGCAGCCGTCCGGCGTCGTCCGTGAGGCCGTGGCCGGTGAAGTAGAGCAGGACGAGGGCTTCCGCGTCGTGCCCCGGCGCGGTCAACTGCCGCAGCCCCGCGCCCTCGTGCTCGTGCTCGCGCTCGTGCTCGTGCTCGTGCTCGTACGGAGCGATCAGCGGAGCAAGTCGCCGTCCCACGCCTCGTCGCCTCCCCCGGGTACCGCTCTTCGTGCCTGCGCGCCCGCGCGTCCGCGCGGCGCCGAAGTCCCCCCCGATTCTGCCCCTGTTGGCACCCCCGCCGGGGCCGCTTCCCGGCAATCGCTCCGGCGCGGAGGCGGGGACGCCTGCAACAGGTGTTGCAGGTGATTGCAAGAAGTCAACCAACAGACGTAGTTCGACAGCAGGGTTACGAAATCATTTCGCATGAGCCTTGTGGAACCGGACGCGCGCGCCCTAATGTCACCTCACCCTCTCGGCAGGTCTCGACAGAAACGAGCTTTCGATGTCACGGAGCAGCACAGGCGCTGTGGTGGAGTGGTCGGGCAGACCGCGGCGAAGAGCCGCGGTCGTGGTCGCGACGGCGACCGCGGTAGCCGTCGGGTTCAGCATCATGGCCGGTGGTACGACCGCCCTGGCGGGTACGGGATCGGGCGGAACAGGCGGCGGTACGGCCCCGGTGGTGACGCGGGCCGCGCTCGACCCCTCGCTCGTCGCCGGCCGCGGCGCGAACGTCGGCTTCGCGGAGCAGGAGGCGGAGAACGCCGCGACGAACGGCACGGTCATCGGCCCCGGCCGGGACGCGTACACGCTGCCCGCCGAGGCGTCGGGCCGCAAGGCGGTGTCGCTGAAGCCGGGCCAGTACGTCGAGTTCACCCTTCCGAGTGCCGCCAACGCGATCAACGTGCGGTACAGCATCCCGGACGCGCCGACCGGCGGCGGCATCACCTCGCCGCTCGACGTGACGGTGAACGGCAAGGACCGCAAGGCCCTGACGCTCACCTCGCAGTACGCGTGGCTCTACAACCTGTACCCGTTCTCGAACGACCCGGGCGCCGACGTCCTGCACCCCGACTACTGGGTGACCGAGTGCGCCTGCGTGCCCCAGGACACCACGCCCGCACCGGTGTTCGCCAAGCCGTTCCGCCCCAACCACTTCTACGACGAGCAGCGGCTGTCGCTGGGGAAGACGTACCGCGCGGGCGACAAGGTGCGGCTCCAGGTCCCGGCGGGCGCCACCGCCGCGACCACCACGATCGACCTGCTGGACTCGCAGCTCGTCGCGCCGCCGAAGATCGACCTGATCGCGGCCAACGTCCTCGCGTTCGGCGCCGATCCGACCGGCCGCCGCGACTCGGCGAACGCCATCGACAAGGCCATCGCCTTCGCGAAGCTCACGCACCTGAAGGTGTACATCCCGCCGGGCACGTACCAGGTGAACCGGCACATCGTCGTCGACAACGTGACGATCGAGGGCGCGGGTAGCTGGTACACGATCATCAAGGGCCGCCAGGTCGACCTCGCCACCCCGGCGCCCGACGGAAGCGTCCACACCGGTGTCGGCTTCTACGGCAAGGACGCCTCGAAGGGCGGGAGTTCGAACGTCCACCTGTCCGGCTTCGCGATCCAGGGCGACGTCCGGGAGCGCATCGACACCGACCAGGTCAACGGCATCGGCGGCTCGCTGAGCAACTCGACCATCGACGGCCTGTACATCCAGCACACCAAGGTCGGCATGTGGTTCGACGGGCCGATGAGCAACCTGAGGATCACCAACAACGTGATCGTCGACCAGATCGCCGACGGCATCAACTTCCACACCGGCGTGACGAATTCGACGGTCTCCAACAACTTCCTGCGCAACACCGGTGACGACGCGCTCGCGCTGTGGTCGGAGAAGACCGAGGACGCGCGCAACACCATCGACCACAACACCGTGCAGACGCCGGTGCTCGCCAACGGCATCGCGCTCTACGGCGGCACGGACAACACCGTCTCCAACAACCTGATCGCCGACCCGATCCGCGAGGGCAGCGCCATCCAGGTCGGCTCCCGCTTCGGCTCCGAGGCGTTCACCGGCCACCTGTGGATCACGGACAACACCACGGTCAGGGCGGGCACGTACGAACTGAACTGGAACATCGGGCTCGGCGCGATCTGGTTCTACGCGCTGGAGAAGAACATCGACGCGGACATCCGGGTGACCGGGGACAACTTCCTCGACAACACGTACAACGCGATCATGCTCGTCGCCGACTGGCCGGTGAAGGACCTGTACTCGGTCACCAACGTCCACTTCAAGGACATCAAGGTCGACGGCACCGGTACCTCGGTGGTCAGCGGCCGGGTGGCGGGCTCCGCGTCCTTCGAGAACGTGGTAGCGCGCAATGTCGGCGCCGTCGGCGTCAACAACTGCGGTTCCTTCAACTTCACGCCCGCGGGCTCGGAGTTCTCCCTGACCGACCTCGGCGGCAACACCGGCGGCGGTACGACCGGGCCGTGGTTCGCGTCGTGGGAGCTGCCGAACACGATCACCTGCGACGACCGCCCGCCGGTCGTGGCACCGCCGGCTCCGTCGGCGTGGTGACGGCTGCCCTTTGAGGAGCGCGCGGTGAGAAGCGCGCGCTGAGCGACACCTCGTGACAAGCGCCTCGCGCGAAGTCCATACGGAGATCCGTACAGGTTTCGCGCGGGGCCGCTAAGAAAGCGTTAAGACTCGCGGGCCGCGGTGGCCAGCGCGCCGGGACAGACCCCGGCAAAGCCCCCACCGTCCCGATGAAATGCCTGGTCGGCCGCCCGGAACACCCCGGGCGGCCGATCATGTGTCAGCGGGGCAGGGGTGCGTACGCTGGCCGGGCCGTCATCCGCGATGGCCCGACCGATCCGCCGCACCCCAGGAGCCCTCCGGATGACCACGACCGTCCCGCCCGAGCGGTCCTCGACGCCCCCGCGCAGCCGCTTCAGGGCCTGGCTGCTCGAAGGTCTCTCCGACATGGGCAAGCACCAGTCGGGCGGCGGCGGGGCGGCGGAGCGGGAAGCCGCGCCCGCCCACAAGGGCCAGCGCTGGTGGCGGGTGATGTGCCTGACCGGCGTGGACTACTTCTCCACCCTCGGCTACCAGCCCGGCATCGCGGCGCTCGCGGCCGGGCTGCTGTCGCCGATCGCGACGGTCGTGCTGGTCCTGGTCACGCTGGCGGGCGCGCTGCCCGTCTACCGGCGGGTCGCCGAGGAGAGCCCGCACGGCGCGGGCTCCATCGCGATGCTGGAGCGGCTGCTGTCGTTCTGGAAGGGCAAGCTCTTCGTCCTGACGCTGCTGGGCTTCGCCGCCACCGACTTCCTGATCACCATCACCCTTTCGGCCGCCGACGCCTCCACCCACCTGGTGGAGAATCCGCACTTCGCCACGGCGCTGCACAGCCACCAGATGGTGATCACGCTGGTCCTGGTCGCGCTGTTGGGCGCGGTGTTCCTCAAGGGCTTCCTGGAGGCCATCGGGATCGCCGTCGTCCTGGTCGGGCTCTATCTGGCGCTCAACGTGGTGGTCGTCATCGCCGGCTTCTGGCACGTCGCGACCGCCGGGCACGTCGTCACCGACTGGTCGCACGCGCTGACCGCCGAGCGGGGCAACGTCTTCGTCATGATCGGCGTGTCCCTGCTGATCTTCCCCAAGCTCGCGCTCGGCATGTCCGGCTTCGAGACCGGCGTCGCCGTCATGCCGAACGTCGCGGGCGACCCCGGTGACACCGAGGAGCGGCCGGTCGGCCGGATCCGCGACACCAAGAAGCTGCTCACGACGGCCGCGCTGATCATGAGCGTCTTCCTGATCTGCACCAGTTTCATCACCACCGTGCTGATCCCGAAGAAGGAGTTCGAGACCGGCGGCAAGGCCAACGGCCGCGCGCTGGCGTATCTCGCCCACGAGTACCTGGGGTCGGTCTTCGGCACGGTCTACGACTTCTCCACCATCGCCATCCTCTGGTTCGCGGGCGCCTCCGCAATGGCGGGCCTGCTCAACCTGATGCCGCGCTACCTTCCGCGGTACGGCATGGCCCCGCACTGGGCGCGCGCGGTGCGGCCGATGGTGCTGGTCTTCACGCTCGTCGCCTTCCTCGTCACCTGGATCTTCGACGCCAGCGTCGACAAGCAGGGCGGCGCGTACGCGACCGGCGTCCTCGTCCTGATGAGCTCGGCCGCGCTGGCCGTCACGATCGCCGCCCGCAAGGCCGGGCAGCGGCGCTGGACGGTCGTCTTCGCCGTGATCTCGGTGGTCTTCCTCTACACGACGGTCGTCAACGTCGTGGAGCGGCCCGACGGCGTCAAGATCGGCGCCTGCTTCATCGCCGGGATCATCCTCGTCTCGCTGCTGTCCCGGCTCGCCCGCGCCTTCGAACTGCGCGTCACCAGCGTGGAGTTGGACGACATGGCCACGCGGTTCGTCCGCGACATCGCCAGCCGCCGCATTCGCTTCATCGCCAACGAGCCGGGGCTGCGCGACGCGGCCGAGTACCGCGACAAGGTGCACCAGATCCGCGCCGACAACGACATCCCGCCCGAGGACGACCTCGTCTTCGTCGAGGTCACCGTCCTCGACGCCTCCGAGTTCGAGTCCGCCCTGCGCGTCACCGGGCATGTCCTGCACGGCCGTTACCGCGTGCTGTCCCTGGAGAGCTCGTCCGTCCCCAACGCGCTGGCCGCCCTCCTCCTCCACGTCCGCGACACCACCGGCACCAAGCCGCACATCTACTTCGAGTGGACCGAGGGCAGCCCCTTCACCAACTTCCTCCGCTTCTTCCTCTTCGGCCACGGCGAGGTCGCCCCGGTCACCCGCGAGGTCCTGCGCGAAGCCGAGCCCGACCGCTCCCGCCGCCCCCGCGTCCACGTGGGTTAGTCCGCGCGGGCAGACCGCGCGGGTTTGTCAGCGCGCCTCAGACCGCGTGCGTCAGCCCGCGTGCCTCAGACCGCGTGATCGGCGGCCTCGCGGTCGTTGGTCGCGGCCCAACTGGCCAGCAGATCAAGGGCGTCACGCGCGGGCGTGCCGGGTTCCGCGCTGTAGGCCATGATGGTCAGCCCGGTGTCGGCGGGCAGCTCCAAGGCGTCGTAGGCGAGGGTGAGTTCGCCGACGACGGGGTGGTTGAGGCGTTTGACTCCGCCGCGGTGCAGGTGGACGTCGTGGGTGGCCCAGCGGGTGCGGAACAGGGCGCTCCGGGTGGCGAGTTCTCCGACCAGGTCGCTCAGGGCCCTGTCGTGGGGGTCGCGCCCGGCTTCGGCGCGCAGGATCGCGACGGTGCCCGCCGCCATCCGCTCCCAGTCGCGGTAGAAGTCGGTGGCCGCGGGGTCCAGGAACATGAAGCGGGCCACGTTGGGCGGTCGCCCCGGGGTCGCGAGGACCGGGCCGAGGAGCGCCCTGCCGAGTCGGTTCGTGGCCAGGATGTCCAGGCGGCGGTCGCGTACGTAGGCCGGGATCGTCGTGGACATGGAGTCCAGGATGCGCTGGATGCTGGGGCGCACATGAGGCTTCGGGGCGCGGGCGGGTGTCCGCGCCCCGGAACCGGCGGCGCGGGCCAGGTCGAACAGGTGGGCGCGTTCGGCCTCGTCGAGGCGGAGGGCGCGCGCGAGGGCTTCCAGGACGCCGTCGGAGACGCCGCGGGCGTTGCCGCGCTCCAGCTTGATGTAGTAGTCGGCGCTGACGCCCGCCAGCAGCGCGACCTCCTCGCGGCGCAGCCCGGTCACCCGGCGGAATCCGCCGCCGACCGGCAGGCCGGCTTGTTCCGGGGTGATCCCGGCGCGGCGCGAGGTGAGGAAGTCGCGGAATTCGGTGCGGGCGTCCATGCGTCCAACCGTACGGCCGTTTTCGCCTGCCTGACAGGCTCCGTCAGTACCTGTAACAGCAGGAATCCCCTGGTGAGAGGCCATGGGCAGCGGTTCGTGCCACGGTGGGAAGGGAAGGCGATCCGCCGTCCCGGAGCGGGCGAGCGGCTCCGCGTCACCGAGGAGGAACAGGCCATGGAGTACACGCGACTGGGAACGTCAGGGCTCAGGGTCAGCCGGATCGCCCTGGGCTGTATGAGCTTCGGCGACCCCGCCACCAGACTGACCTGGTCCCTCGACGACGACGCGGCCGAGCCGGTCTTCCGCCGGGCCGTCGAGCTCGGCATCACCTTCTGGGACACCGCGAACATCTACGGCCTGGGCACCTCGGAGGAGATCGTCGGGCGGGCGCTGCGCAAGTACACCCGGCGTGACGACATCGTCCTGGCCACCAAGCTGTGGGCGCCGATGCACCAGGGCCCGGGCGGTTCCGGTCTGTCCCGCAGGGCCGTCATGGAGCAGATCGACGCCTCGCTGCGGCGGCTGGACACCGACTACGTCGACCTGTACCAGATCCACCGGTTCGACCCCCAGACGCCGGTCGAGGAGACGATGGAGGCGCTGCACGACGTGGTCAAGGCGGGCAAGGTCCGCTACATCGGCGCCTCGTCGATGTGGGCCTGGCAGTTCGCCACAATGCAGCACACCGCGCAGTTCCACGGCTGGACCCGGTTCGTGTCCATGCAGGACCAGTACAGCCTGCTCCACCGCGAGGAGGAGCGCGAGATGTTCGGCCTGCTCGCCCACCAGGGCGTGGGAAGCATCCCCTGGAGTCCCCTGTCCGGCGGGCTGGTCACCCGGCCCTGGGGCGAGCGCTCCACGCCGCGCGCGGCCGTCAACCGGACCGTCGACCCGCAGGACCGCCCGATCTTCCTCGACGCCGACCGGGCCATCGTCGACGCCGTCCAGGAGATCGCCCGGAACCGAGGCGTCCCCATGGCCCAGGTCGCGATGGCCTGGGTGCTGAAGAACCCGGTCGTCTCCGCCCCCATCGTCGGCGCGACCAAGCCCCACCACCTCGCCGACGCCGCCGCCGCGCTCGACCTCACGCTCGCCCGGGAGGAGGTCGACTCCCTCGAGGCCCCCTACACCCCTCGCGAGCCGACCTTCTTCTGACCCCGTCAGGGCCTAGCGCTCCTCGCGGAACTCCACGTGCCGGCCCGCCGCCGGGTCGTACTTGCGCAGCACCATGCGGTCGGGGTCGTTGCGACGGTTCTTGCGGGTGACGTAGGTGAATCCGGTACCGGCGGTGGACCGGAGCTTGATCACGGGACGTACTTCGTTGCGTGCCATGACGCCCACTATACGAAAACGGTTGTCGTTGTCAATAGACCGGCTGGGGGCCGTCCCGGCGACCGCCACTGCGATGCCCCGCGTCCGGCGTCCGGGATTCCGAGCCGCGCTCACGCCGTGAGGTGGCCGAGGACGGCGGAGACGGCGGCGCGCAGGGGCGGGGTGGAGACGCGGGCGGGGTCGCGGGATTCGAAGGCGTGGTGGGCCTCGGGGGCTTCGACGACCTCCAGGGGCGCGCCGGAGGAGGCGGCCGAGGCGATGAACCGGTCGACCGTGGCGGCGATTTCGGGGACTTCGAGAGCCACGCGGGTGAGGACGGTGGGGAGGGCGGCGGGGGCGGGGTGGAAGCGGGTGGCGGACAGGCCCCAGTTGGGGAGGGGGGCGAGGACGGGGTAGGTCAGGGCGACGCAGCGCAGCCACGGCGGCGGGGCCGCGAGCCAGTCGGCGCAGAGCAGGCCGCCCGCCGAGAAGAACCAGAGGGCGACACGGTCGGGGTCCACGCGCGGGTCGGCCCGGACGAGGGCGACGGCCTCGGCCACGTCGTGGGCCGCGCGGTCGAAGTCGGTGAGGTCGTGGAAGCGGTGGTCGACGGTGGCGGCCACCACGCCCTGGGAGGCCAGGAGTTGGGCGTAGCCCAGGAAGGCCGGCCAGTCGCGCGGAGTCGGGCGGACGTCCGGCGATACGGGGCCGCCGTGGACGAACACGACGGCGGGGGACGGGCGTTCGGCACGGGGAAGGTGGAGGTCGACGCGGCCGTGCCGCTCGCGGGGGAGTTCGGGGACGGGGAGGGGGAACGGCCGTTGCTGGGGGGCCTGTTCACCCCTGGGCGCGAGCCGCCGCCCCTCCCCCGCGACCGCCCGCAGCAGGACGTCCGCCAGCCCGCGCGGAGCGGACAGCATCGGCCAGTGCCCGGTGCCGAGGTCGAAGAAGGTCACCCGCGGTTCGGTGAGCACGGCGAGCCGGGGGTCGCCGAGCCCGACCAGCGTCTCGACCAGCGCGATGCTCGAACCGTTCGCCGTACAGAAGACACCCGTCACCGGCAGCGCCGCGACCGCGCCCGTCAGGCGCAGCGGCCGGGTGAGGGTGGCGCGCGGCTGCGGTACGGCGCGGTCGGTCAGCCGGGCCAGCGCGTCCGCCGGGACCCCGGCCGTACTGCCGTGCCGTGCCCACTCCTCCGGGCCGGACGGCGGCGGGACCGGCCCGTCACCGTCCTGCGCGCGGTCCCGCAGCTCCTGGTCGCGGTAGAGCGCGAACGGCGGATCGCCGTCCTGCGGGATACCGGTGTCCAGATGGACGACGCGGGCGGTACGCGCCGGGCGGCGGTCGGCGGCGCCGACCACCGGGTGGATGCCGTAGTCGTGCCCGACGAGCGCCACCGGCCCCTCGGCGGCGGCCACCGCGTCGATCACCTCCAGCACGTCCCGGATGTGCGTCTCCAGATCGGTGTCGGGCCCCGCCGGACGGCCGCCGTCGCCCATGCCGGTGAGCGTCACCGGATACGCCCGCGCGCCCGCTTCCCGCAGCGCCCGCGCGGTCTCCTGCCAGATCCAGCCGCCGGTGTGAGCGCCTGCCACCAGTACGTACGCCGTCATGAGATCTCCTCGGTCACCCTGCGGAACGGCCGCTTTCCCGGCCGCGGGTACCGTAGGAACTCCCCCTGAGGGAGGTTCAAGCCGTGCCGCCTGACCGTTTGTGGACCATCGGGGAACTCGCCGAGCGCGCGGGCGTCACCGTCAAGACCGTCCGCTACTACTCCGACCGCGGCCTGCTCCCCGAGGCGCGCCGCAGCAGCGGGGGCCACCGCAGGTACGGCCCCGCCGCGCTCGACCGGCTCCGCACGATCCGCTCGCTGCGCGGCATCGGCCTCGCGGTCCCCGACGTCCACCGGGTCCTCGACGAGGACGACCGCGCGAGCGCGGCCGGGGCCGACGCGGCGGCCGACGTGCTCGACGGCCTGATCGCCGGGCAACTGCGCGAGGTCGGCGCGGGCCTGGCCGCCCTGCGCTGGCGCGAGGCCGCGCTCCAGGCGCTCCAGGACTGCGGCCCCGGGGAGCGCGCCGAGCGGCTGCTGCTGGTCGGCGCGCTGCCGAGCCCGCCCAGCACCGCCGCCATGGCCCGCTTCTGGCGGCGCTGGCTGCCGCCGCGGATGCCCGCCCGGCTGGTCTCGGCCATCCTCGACGGGACGATTCCGCAGCTCCCCGAGGCGCCGACCCCGGCGCAGGCCCTGGCCTTCGCGCGCCTGCACGCGCTGGTGTCGGGGAGCTGCGACGGTGCGGGAAAGATCTCCGGAAAAGCCTCCGGCGCGAGCCCCGGCGACGGCCGCGACCCCACCCAGCCCGCCGCGCACCGGCCCGAGGAGGGCTACCGCCCGGCCGTCCTGTACGACGGCCTCATCGAGGCGTACGGGCTCGCCGCCCCGCACCTGCGGGCCGGGCGGCGACCGCACGAGGGCGAGGCGCTGGACTGCTTCGTCGCCGCGTACGCCCGCTCGCGCGGTGCCCGCGACACCCCGGCCTTCCGCCGCCGCCTCGGCGGGGTGCTCGGCGCGGACCCCCGGATCGACCGCTACTGGCAGCTCGCCGGGGAGCTGTTCGGCCCGGCGGACCCGACCCCGGGCAGCACACACGACTGGCTGCTGGCCGCCCTGGACGGCGCGACCGCCTGAGCCGTACGCCGCGGAAACGTTCCGGAAGGCGTCCCCGGAGAACGTACGAACTCGTCCGGACCTGTCCGGAATGCGAAAACCTTCGGGGGCCCCGATGCTGGGAGGGCAACGGGGAGAGCAAGGCGTTCCCCCAAGGAGGGCAGCCATGTCCATGCTCGACAAGCTCAAGGGCCTGCTGAAGGGTCACGAGGACCAGGCGCACCAAGGCGTCGAAAAGGCCGGTGACATGGTCGACAAGAAGACCGGCGACAAGTACAGCGGCCAGGTCGACCAGGTCCAGGACAAGCTGAACGACCAGCTCGGCGGCGGCACCCGTCCGTCGAACGAGCAGCCGTAACCGTACGACGCGGCCGGCATTCGTACGGCGTACGCGTCGACGTACGGGCAGCCGCGTCCACCTCCGCGGAGGCGGACGCGGCTGCCCGACGCGTCAGCCCGACGCGTCATGCGGGACCGGGGGCTCACGCCCAGCCGTACAGCTCCTTGAGCCGGTTCACGACGAGGTTGAACCTGCCCCGGTCCAGGGCGCACGCCTCGCGCCGCATGCCCTGGTCGTGCAGACGCAGGACGCGGTCGACGGCGACCCAGGACTCGCGGCCCTCACGGTCCCAGGGCCCGGTGCCGATCGGCACCCACTCGTGGTCGTTGTCGTGGCGCTTGCTGGAGAGCTGGACGGCGAGCACCGTGCCGCCCGCCTCGCGCGCCACGACCAGCACCGGCCGGTCCTTGCCGCGCCCGTCGTTCTCCTCGAACGGCACCCAGGTCCAGACGATTTCCCCGGGGTCGGGGTCACCGTCGTGATCCGGCGCGTACGACGTCCGCACCCGGCCCACCTCGCGCGGCTCCGCCTCGGTGGTGGCGTACGGCCCGCTGGCGCCGGGGAATTCAGCATTGGCAGCATTCGCAGTCATCCGCAAGACGGTAGGCCCTGCGGGCGGCGGCCCGGCGAGCGGGTCGGAACCCGTCGGTCACGAACCGCCCGGCGGCGCACCCGTGCCTCAGCCGCGCCTCAGCCGTGCCTCACCAACGGCCGTGCACCTGCGCCCTGATGCGGCGGTCGTACAGCTCGCGCACCGCGTCCAGCGTGGCGTCGGTCAGCGGCGGCAGCGCGGCAGCGGCGGCGTTGGCCCGCGCCTGGGCGACATCGCGCGCGCCGGGAATGACGCTGCTGACGCCCGGCTGCTGGATGATCCAGCGCAGCGCGGTCTGCGCGGGCGTGGCGCCCTCGGGCGCGAGCGCGGCGAATTCGGCGGCGGCGTCGAGGCCGGTCTCGAAGTCCACGCCGGAGAAGGTCTCGCCCTGGTCGAACGCCTCGCCGTGCCGGTTGTACGTACGGTGGTCGTCGGCGGCGAAGACGGTGTCGCGGGTGTACTTGCCGGTGAGCAGCCCCGAGGCCAGCGGCACCCGCGCGACGATGCCGACGCCCGCCTCGGCCGCCGCGGGCAGCACCGCCTCAAGCGGCTTGAGGCGGAAGGGGTTCAGGATGATCTGCACGCTCGCGACGCCGGGCCGCGCGATGGCGGTCAGCGCCTGCTCGCACGTCTCGACGCTCACCGCGTACGCCGCGACGCGCCCCCGCGCCACCAGCGTGTCCAGGGCGTCGTACATCTCGTCCGAGGAGTAGACGGCCGTGGGCGGGCAGTGGAGCTGCACCAGGTCGAGGGTGTCGACGCCGAGGTTCGCGCGCGAACGGTCGTTCCAGGCGAGGAAGTTGGCCAGTACGTAGTTCTCGGGCACCTGCTCGGCCCTGCGGCCCATCTTGGTGGCCACGAACACCCCGGCGTCCGGGCGCTCCTTGAGATACCGCCCGATGAACTGCTCGCTGCGGCCGTCCCCGTACACGTCGGCCGTGTCGAAGAAGGTCACGCCCGAGGCGACGGCCGCGTCGAGCACGGCGAAGGCGTCCGCTTCGCGCACCTCGCCCCAGTCGGCACCCAACTGCCATGTCCCGAGCCCGACGACGGACACCTTCCGGCCCGTCCTGCCAAGAATCCGCTGCTCCATGCGGCGATGCTACGTCGCCGGTGTCCGGTCCCCGCTCGTGGCGTCCGCCGGTCGCCCGGCCGGTCGCCCGGCCGGTCGCCCGGCCGGTCGCCCGGTCCGGCGCTCCGCGCTCCTGCGGCGGCACGCGAGGAAGAACCCGAGCCCCGCCAGGAGCGCGGGGGCGATCATCTCGGCCGTCAGCGAGGCCAGCCAGTCGGGGTTGATCCGGTCGGTCATGCCGCTGGTGTACTGGCAGGTGGCCTGCGGCGGAAAGAAGCTGTACGTCACGGTGCGCGGCGGGCCGCTGCCCCAGTCGGCGCCCGCCGAGCACGCGGAGGACGGCCCGGCCAGCAGTTTCCAGCCCGCCAGCGCGTAGATCATCAGGAAGAAGGAGCCGGTGACGAAGAACGCCGCCCCCGTACGGCGGACCTTCTCGTCCCGCGACATCGGCACGACCAGCTCGCTGGCGAAGGCTCCGCGAAGCGGCGGCTCGAAGCACTCGGCGAGCAGCGCGAGGAACACGCACGCGGTCATGAACAGCAAGGCGGCCCAGAGCAGTCCGGTGAGCAGCGCGCCGCCGCCGACGGAGGTCACGTCGCCGTCGCGGAACTCGCAGACGGTGGCGGGCGGAAACGCCTGGTTCCGGGTGCGCACCAGCGGGCCGGGGCCCTTCGTCATCCCCTGCGCGCACCGCTCGTCGAACTCCATCATGCCGAACAGCGCGACCGCGAGGCCCAGTGCGAGCACCGCGAAGGCCGCGCCCGCGCCCAGCCACAGCAGGCCCGTCCGATAGCCGCCGTACGCGCCGTATCCGCCCTGCCCGGCGGGGCCGCCCCGCGCGCTCCGCCCGCCGTCCATCCGCGCGTAAGACATTCGCGCACAGTAACCGACGGCCGCCGCCGGTGACCCGGCCTTGGGAAAACCCACGCAGGGGCCCGGCACGGTCACGGGGAGTGAGCCGTTTGCGGGGCGGGGGGACGGGCGTACGCTCGTCCGGGGAGAGGGATAAAAGGGACTAAAGGGAGCGAGGTGGTGGCCATGACGATCATGGGGTCGCGTCACCGTGGGACCACGGACCCTGAGGATTGGGAGGCCAGTCACCGCAGGGCCCTGGTGCTGAGCGAGGTGGCGGCGGAGGGGATGGTGGGGCTGTCGCGAGTGCTGCGCAGGGCGGCGGCGGGCGACGAGGACGCGGCGGGCATCCGGGTGGAGGCGCTGCTGCGGGCGCTGCCGGGCATGGGGATGTTCGACAGCCACTACCTGCTGGTGCGGGCGCACATCCGCGAGTCGGGGCTCGCGGGGGAGCTGAGCCCGGGGCAGCGCGTGGCGCTGGTGGAATTCGTCGAGCGGGCGCGGCACCTGCACGACCCGGTACCGCCGTGGGCGGCCTGACCGCACGGCTCACGTCCTGGCCCCAGAAGTTCGAGTCGGCCGAGGAGTCGGCCCGCGACCGGTGACAGCCCCCGGGAGCGGCTGCCGGAGTAGGCTGAAAGTGCAGGTGAGCGTGGCGGTGCGGCACGTGCCTGTGCGGCGCGCGCCTGTCTTCGGCCACGCCGAAAGGTCGTGAGATCGATGGTTGCTCTGATCACTGTGCTGGTGGTGGTCGTCCTGATCGGACTGATCCTGCTCGCCATGAGCCTGCACGATGTGCAGCAGTACGAGCGGGGCGTCGTCTTCCGCTTCGGACGTCTGCTGCCGAACCTGCGGCAGCCGGGCCTGCGGACGATCCGCCCGATCGTCGACCGGATGCGCAAGGTCTCCATCCAGACCGAGGTGCTCGGCGTCCCGGCGCAGGGCGCCATCACCGGCGACAACGTGACCGTGACCGTCGACGCCGTCGTCTACTTCCGGGTCCTGGACCCGGTCAAGGCCCTGGTCAACGTGCACGACTACCCCAGCGCCGTCTCCCAGATCGCGCAGACCTCGCTCCGGTCGGTCATCGGCCGCGCCGACCTCGACACGCTGCTGTCCGACCGCGACCACGTCAACGCCGAGCTGAAGACGGTGATGGACGAGCCGACCGAGGAGCCCTGGGGCCTGCGGATCGAGCGCGTGGAGATCAAGGACATCGCGCTGCCGGAGTCGATGATGCGGTCGATGTCCAAGCAGGCGGAGGCCGAACGTGAACGGCGGGCCCGTGTCATCGCGGCCGAGGGCGAATTCCAGGCGTCGCAGCGCCTGACCGACGCCGCCGCCACGATGGCCAACACTCCGGGCGCCCTCCAACTGCGGCTGCTGCAAACCGTGGTGGACGTCTCCGCCGAGAAGAACAGCACCCTCGTGATGCCGTTCCCGGTCGAGATCCTGCGCTTCTTCGACCGCGTGGCCGGGGACACGGCCACCGACGGCGCGGGCCACGCGGAACCGGACACCGGCCCCGACGCCCGTACGGGCCCGGTCGACGAGAACGTCCCGCCGGACCGGCCGAGGCTCGTCCATCACTGAGACCCACCCGCCCCTTGCGATAGAGCGCACTCCAAGGTGTTGGCTGTGGAGCCATGAAGTACACCCAGCTCGGCCGCACCGGCCTCAAAGTCAGCCGCCTCGTCCTCGGCACCATGAACTTCGGCGGGCAGACCGACGAGCCCGGCAGCCACGCGATCATGGACACCGCGCTGGACGCGGGCATCAACTTCTTCGACACGGCGAACATCTACGGCGTGGACGAGCGCAAGGGCCGCACCGAGGAGATCCTCGGAAGCTGGTTCGCCCAGGGCGGCGACCGCCGCGACAAGGTGGTGCTGGCCACCAAGCTGTACGGGAACATGACGCAGGGCAACCCCTGGCAGGAGGAGCCCTGGCCGAACCACCAGCGGCTGAGCGCCCTCAACATCCGCCGCGAGGTGGAGGCCAGCCTGAAGCGGCTGGGCACCGACCACATCGACGTCTACCAGTTCCACCACATCGACCGGGCCACGCCCTGGGACGAGATCTGGCAGGCGATCGACGTCCTGATCCAGCAGGGCAAGGTGCTCTACGCCGCCTCCAGCAACTTCGCCGGCTGGCACATCGCGCAGGCCAACGAGGCGGCGGCGCGGCGCGGTTCGCTCGGGCTCGTCAGCGAGCAGTGCCTGTACAACCTCTTCGAGCGCACCGCCGAGATGGACGTCCTCCCGGCCGCCGAGGCGTACGGGCTCGGTGTCGTGCCCTGGTCCCCGCTGCACCAGGGGCTGTTGGGCGGCGCCATCCGCAAGTCCCGTGAGGGGGGCGGCTCCCGCACCCACGCCGGGCGCTCGGCGCGGGGGCTGGCCGATCCGGTGGTCCGCGACCAGGTTCAGCGCTACGAGGATCTGCTCGCCGAGCACGAGCTCGACCCCGGGGAGGTGGCCCTCGCCTGGCTCCTCACCCGGCCCGCCGTGACCGGGCCCATCATCGGGCCCCGCACCCCCGCCCACCTCGACGGCGCCCTCCGCGCCCTCGATCTCCACCTCTCCGTCGACCTTCTCGCCGCCCTCGACGCCATCTTCCCGGGCCCCGGCCCTTCCCCCGAAGCCTTCGCCTGGTAGCCCCGGCCGCCGCCGCCCGGGCGGCTCAGCCACGTGCCTTTAGGGGCGCACCGTCTTTCGTCCGGGCGGTGGGCCGATCTTTTTAGGGGCGCGGGGAACTGCGCCACCAGCCACCACGCTCCCGCACCTCACCACCCGCCCCAGCGGGGCAGACCGGTTGCCGCCGGACCACCGGGCCGGTGGGGGCTGGCCGCGCAGTTCCCCGCGCCCCTGACGGGGCGCACCGTCTTTCGCCCGGGCGGCGAGCCGATCCTTTAAGGGGCGCGGGACTGTTCCTGATCTGCGGCTGCCGCCGCGTGGGCGCGCTCAGCCACGTGCCTTTAGGGGCGCACCGTCTTTCGTCCGGGCGGCGAGCCGATCTTTTAAGGGGCGCGGGGAACTGCGCCACCAGCCACGACGCTCCCGCACCTCACCACCCGCCCCAGCGGGGCAAATCGGTTGTCCCCGGACCACCGGCCGGTGGGGGCTTGTCGCGCAGTTCCCCGCGCCCCTGACGGGGCGCACCGTCTTTCGCCTGGGCGGCGAGCCGACGCTGCCGCAGGTCACCGCCCGCCCCGGAGGGGCAGTTGGGTGGTGTCCGGGCCACCGGCCGGTGGGGGCGGGGAAGCGGAGGGGAGGCGGAGGCGGAAGAGGGCGCCTTGGCCGGGAGCCGTGTCGAGCTCGATGTACCCACCGTGAGCGGCAGCGAACGCGGCACAGATGGAGAGCCCGAGACCGGCGCCGCCCCCGGCGCCCCGGCTGCGGGAGGCGTCCACGCGGTAGAAGCGTTCGAAGACCCGCGCGGCCTGGTCGGGCCCGAGCCCGGGCCCGGCGTCGGCGACTTCGAGGACCCCGTGTCCGCCGACGGTGCCGACGCCGATCCGGACGGGCGTGCCGGGAGGCGTATGGGCGACGGCGTTGCCGACGAGATTGGCGACGACCTGCCGCAGCCGGGCCTCGTCACCGAGCACGGGTGCGGGACCGGGACCGGTGCCGGGACCGGGACCGGGGCCGGGACCGGGGCCGGGGCCGGAGCCGGACCCGCCCGGCCCGGTGAGGGAGACCGGCCGGGACGGATCGAGGGCGGTCGTGTCGTGCAGGGCGTCCACGGCCAGGGTGCGCAGGTCCATCGGAGCGAGCTGCACGGGCCGCTGCTCGTCCATCCGCACCAGCGTCAGCAGATCCTCGACCAGGCCGCCGAGCCGTACGGCCTCGCTCTCGATCCGCGTCATCGTCCGCTTCACGTCGGCCTCGTCGGGCAGCGCGCCCATCCGGTACAGCTCCGCGAAGCCCCGGATACCGGCCAGCGGGGTGCGCAGTTCGTGGCTGGCGTCGGCGACGAACCGGCGCATCTGCTTCTCGGACTCCGCGCGCGCCGCGAAGGCCGACTCGATCTGCGCGAGCATCCCGTTGAGCGCGGCGGACAGCCGCCCGGCCTCGGTGCGCGGGGACGCGGCGGGCATACGGTGCGACAGCGGGCGCCCGGCGGCTATCTCGGCGGCGGTGGCCTCGATCTGCCGCAGCGGCCGCAGCCCGGCCCGTACCGCGAACCAGCCCGCCACCCCGAGCAGCGCCGCGACCACCGCGCCGATCAGCAGGAACGCGGTGCGCAGGTGGGAGGCCGTGGAGGACACCTCGTCCAGGGACGCGGCGACCACGACGCCCGCGGGCAGGTCGGCGGAGGGGGCGGCCGTGCCCGCGGCGACCGGTTCGATCAGCACCCGCCACCGCCCGCCGCCGTGGTCGCTGGCGACGTCGAACGGCTTGCCCAGCCGCTCGCGCAGCGACCCCGCGTCCATCGTCGGCCACAGCGGGCGCGGGTCCCCGGCCGAGACCGGCAGCCGGAACTGGTCGGAGACCCGCCCGTCCGCCGCGGCGAAGGCCACCACGAACTGGCTGGGCAGCCACGGCCGCGGCGCGCCGGGCCCCGGCCGTACGTAGCGCGGCGCGGGCACCCCGTCGGTGCCGAGCCGCCGCGCGAGCGGTTCGCCGTACCGCTGGAGCTGCTGGTCGACGCGCCGCACCTGCTGGCCGCGGACCGTGCCGAGGACGACGGTGTCGCTGACGGCGAGGCCGAGCAGGACGAGGACCAGGCAGAGCAGCACCAGCCGGGAGCGCAGCGAGAGCGCGGAGAGCCGCAACGAGCGGAGGGACCTGAGGGAGCTGAGAGACCGCACGGTGCGCACGGCGTCAGCCCTGCGGTCGGCGCAGCACGTACCCGACGCCGCGCACCGTATGGATCAGCTTGACCGTGCCGTCGGCGCCGGAGTCGACCTTGCGGCGCACGTACGAGATGTACGACTCGACGATGCTCAGGTCGCCGCCGAAGTCGTACGCCCACACGTGGTCGAGGATCTGGAGCTTGGACACGACGCGGTCGGCGTTGGCCATGAGGTAGGCGAGCAGCTTGAACTCGGTGGGTGAGAGGGAGACCGGGCGGCCGGCGCGCAGCACCTGGTGGCCGACCGGGTCCAGCTCCAGGTCGCCCGCGACCAGCCGCCCCTCGTCGGTGGGACCGCCGGTGCGGCGCAGGATCGCGCGGATGCGGGCGATCAGCTCCTCCAGGCTGAACGGCTTGGTGACGTAGTCGTCGCCGCCCGCCGTCAGGCCGCTGATCTTGTCGTCCACGCCGTCCTTGGCGGTCAGGAACAGCACGGGGAGCCGGTCGGCGGCGCCGCTGCCGGGGCGCGCGTGCGGCCCCGACTCCTCGCGCAGGTGCCGGACGACCGCGAAACCGGTCATGTCGGGCAGCATCACGTCGAGGACGACCAGGTCGGGGCGCTCACGGGCGACGGCGGCCAGCGCGTCGGCGCCCGAGGCGGCGGAGACCACCTTGAAGCCGACGAAGCGCAGGGACGCGGAGAGCAGTTCCCTGATGTTGGGCTCGTCGTCGACGACCAGCAGGCTGGCCTCGGGCGTCGTGTCCATGGAGTCCTCCTGGCCCCCGTCGTACGGTTCGGTTTCGCACCGTACGCTCCCGTCCTGTGAAGGCGGGGTCAGTTGCCCGTACCGCCGCCCGAGCCGCCCGCCGTACCCGTACCGCCGCCCGCACCTCCGGCACCTCCGGCACCTCCGGCACCTCCGGCGCCGCCACGGCCGCCGAAGCCTCCGAAGCCGCCGCCGAAGCCGCCCGCGGTGGCCGCGCCCTCGGTGACGGTGGTGGCGGCGATGTCGCCTGAGGAGTTCGCGCTGCCGCGTACGGTCACGCTCTGGCCGGGCTGGAGATCCGAGGTCTTGCCGTCCTTGGTGACGGTGACCTTCGTGGAGCCGCCGGTGGTGACCTTGACGATGCTGCCCTGGGCGTCGGTGACGTAGATGGTGTCGCCGTCCACCAGCTTGACGGTGCCGACGGTGACGCCGGAGCCGGTGCCGCCGGTGCCTGTGCCGCCGCCCGCGCCGGGAGCCGCGCCAGGCGCCGTACCGGAGCCCGTGCCCGTGCCCGTACCGGAGCCCGTGCCCGTACCCGAGCCCGTGCCCGTACGGCCGTTGGCGCCCGCGAAGGCCGAGGCGAAGTCGCGGGCCGCTGCCGAACCGCCGCCGGACGAACGGCCGTTGAGGTGGTTCTTCTCCACCAGCGCGCCGCCCGCGAAGGCCGCCGCGGCGACGACGCCCGCGGACAGCAGCAGCGTCAGCCAGGGCAGTTTGCGGCGCGGCGGGGCGGCCAGCTCGGCCGAGATGTCACGGGCGTCCGGCGGCTCGGACAGGACGTCCTCCGGCCGTTCGGTGAGCACCGCCTCGCCGGGCCGCTCGACGATCTCCACCTCGCCGAACGTGTCGGTGAGCGGCAGCAGCTCCGTGTCGGCGTCGGCCTTCACGAGTTCGGTGCGGCGTCGCGCCATGTCCGGTTCTCCCTCGTCCCTCGTACGTCGTGCGGTGTGGTGGTGGACGGCCTACTCATGGCGCAGGGCCTCGATCGGGCGCAGGGCGGCGGCCCGGTTGGCGGGGTAGCCGCCGAAGAACAGGCCGATGGCGACCGCGATGGCGAAGGCGCCCCACACCGACTCCGGGATGATCACCGGTTTGATGCCGACGATCGTGAAGCGCGAGCCGATCAGTCCCGCCACCACCCCGAGCCCGCCGCCGACCAGCGACAGCAGGGTCGACTCGGCGAGGAACTGCCCGAGGATGACGCCCTTGGGCGCGCCGATCGCCTTGCGGATGCCGATCTCGCGGGTCCGCTCGGTGACCGTCACCAGCATGATGTTGGTGATGCCGATCCCGCCGACCAGCAGCGAGATCGCCGCGACCGCGCCGAGCAGCACCGTGAACGTCCTGTTGGTGTCGGACTGGGTGCTGAGCAGCGACTGCTGGCTGCTGACCCGGAAGTCCAGCGCGTTGGCGTCCTTGATGCCGTGCGTGCCCATCAGGATCGTGGTGATCTCGTTCTGCGCCGGGGTCGTCGCGTCGGCCGACGTGGCCTCCACCAGGATCTGGTTGACCGAGCCGAAGCCGGTGAAGGCGTTCTGCACGGTCGGCAGCGGCGCGACCAGGATGTCGTCCGGGTCCTGGAAGCCGGTGCCGCCCTTGGTCTCCAGCACGCCGACGACCGTGAACGGCGTCCCGCCGAGCACCACCTTCTTGCCGACCGGGTCGGCCGTGCCGAACAGGTCGGTGGCCGTGGTCGAGCCGATCACCGCCACCTTGCGGGAGTTGAGGACGTCGTCGGCGCTGAAGTAGTCGCCCTTGGCGACCTTGCTGTTGGACGCCTTGAAGTACGCGGGGTAGGTGCCGACGACCTGCGCGACGTCGTGCGAGGTGCCCTCGTACAGCGCGGTCTGCGAGGACGTGGTCACCTCGGGGGCGACGGACTCGATGCTGGGCGCGGCCGTCGGGTCGGCGAGCGCCCGCGCGTCGTCCACGGTCAGCGGCTTGACGGTGGTCGCCGACGAGGACGAACCGCCGCCGAATCCGGCGCCGGAGGAGATGGTCAGCGAGTTGGTGCCCAGCTTCTCGATGGAGTCCTTGACGGACTGCGAGGAGCCGTTGCCGACCGCGAGCAGGATGATGACGGCGGCGACGCCGATCAGGACGCCGAGCATGGTCAGTCCGGAGCGGACCTTGTTGGCGGCGAGGCCGCCGAAGGCGAAGCGGAGGGTCTCGAAGGGGTTCACGCGGTGCCCCCGCTTCCGAAGCCGTTGCCCGTATTGCCTACGCCCGTACCACCTTTGCCCGTACCGCCGTTGCCCGTACGGCCGTTGCCGCCGTTGCCGTGGCGGCTTCCGGTGAGGGCCTGACGCCGGCCGCCGGTTACCGGGTCCTGCGGGTGGTGCGCGGCGAAGGACGCAGGGTCGCGCAGCGCGGGCGGCGGGCCGTCGGCCGGTGCCTGGCGCCGGTCCTCGACCACCTGGCCGTCGACCAGCGTGATCACCCGCTTGGCGTGCCGGGCGACCTCGTCCTCGTGCGTGATCAGTACGACGGTGCGCCCGGAGGCGTTGAGCCGGTCGACGATGGCGAGCACTTCCTCGGTGCTGTGGCTGTCCAGGTTTCCGGTCGGCTCGTCGGCGAGCAGCATGGCCGGTGCGGTGACCAACGCCCTTGCCACAGCGACGCGTTGCTGCTGGCCGCCGGAGAGTTCGTTCGGCCGGTGGTCGACGCGGTCGGCGAGGCCGACCAGCGCGAGCGCCGCCAGCGCGCGCCTCCTGCGCTCGGCGGACCGCACGCCCGCGTAGGCCAGGGGGAGTTCGACCTGCGCGAGCGCGGGGGTGCGCGGCACGAGGTTGAACGACTGGAAGACGAAGCCGATCTTACGGTTGCGGACGAGCGAGAGCTGGTGCTCGTCCAGGCCGCCGACGTCGATGCCGTCGAGCAGATAACGGCCCTCGGTGGGGATGTCGAGGCAGCCGAGGATGTTCATCAGGGTCGACTTGCCGGACCCGGAACTGCCCATCACGGCCACCATGTCGCCCTGTTCGACCAGCAGATTCACGCCGGGCGAGACGCCGGTGACGGGGTCAGGGTCGCCGCCGAGCGCGCGCACGGCGGCGTCGCCGTGCCCGTACGTCTTCAGCAGCGACCGCACCTCGATGACCGGCGGGCGGCCCCAGGGGCTGTCGTCGTCCTCTCCGGAACCCGCGGTTTCCTCGCGGCCCGAGATCTGCTCGACGCCCGAGGTCTCTTCCGCGCCCGGACTCTCTTCGGCGTCACCGGTACGGGCGCCGGGCCGCAGGCCGCCGAGGCGCTGCCGCAGGGCGGGCCTCATCCGCGGCCACCGCCGGCACCGCCGCCACCGCCGGTACGGAAGCCACCGCCGCCGCCGATCCGGTTCGCGCCGCCGCCGAGGCCGCCGGGGAACGCGCCGCTCGGGAAACCGCCGTTGCCGGAGGACGCGACCGTGGCGATCTGCACCTGCTGGCCCTCCTTCAGACCGCTGGTGATCTGGTCGGCGGTGTCGCCCTCGACACCGACGGTCACGGACGTACGGGTCGTGCTGCCGTCGGAGTTGACCACCGTGACCGTACGGTTGGCGCCGGTACCGGAGACCGCGGCGGTCGGCACGTTCAGCGCGCCGGACGCCGAGCCGGTGATCACCTGGATACTGGCGCTCAGGCCGGTCCGCAGATCCGCGGTGGGGCTGGTGATGGCGAGCGTGGCCGCGTACTGCACGGCGCTGCCGCTCCCGCCGCCGCTGCCGCTTCCGCTGCTCACCGGGAGCGAACTGACCGACAGCACCTTGGCGTTGAGCACCGTGCTCGACTGCGCGTTGAGGGTGACGGTGGCGGGCTGGCCCGCCTTGACCTTCAGCGAGTCGGCCTCGGAGAAGTTCGCCGTCACCTGCATGCCGGTGGGGTTGGTCAGGACGACGAAGCCGGACGGGGTGCTGGAACCGCTGCTGCTCGACGTGGAGTTGGAGCTGCTGGAGTTCGAGCCCTGGCCGCCCGAGCCGCTGCCGGTGCCACCGGTGCCCGACACCGTCTGGCCCTTGGCGGCCGAGACCGAGGCGACCGTGCCGGACACCGGGGCCTTGAGCGTGGTGCCGTCCACCGCGCGCTGGTCGGCGTCCACGGCGTTCTGGGCCTGGGTCAACTGAGCCTGTGCCTGGGCGAGTTGGGCCGGGTCGACGGTGTAGGTGGGGGACGGCGTGGGCGTCGGGGCGGCGTCCCGCGAGCCGCCGGAGCCGGTGTTGGAGCCCGTGCCGGAGCCCGTGGTGGAGGTGACCAGCTCGCCCGCCTCGACCTTGGTGAGGTTGGCCCGCGCCGCCGTCAGCGTCGCCTGGTCCTGCTGCAACGTCTCCTTGGCGTCGGTCGGATCGACCTTCGCCAGCACCTGGCCCTTGGTGACCTTGTCGCCCGGCTTCACGTCGACCTCGGTGAGTGTGCCGCCCGTGGTGAAGTCCACACCGGCGTCGCTGGGCGAGGCGAGCGTGCCGGAGCCGGACACCGTCGCCAGCACCGTGCCCTTGGACACGGTCACCACGCGCGCGCCCGTACCACGGGTGTTGCCGCTGTCACCGTTGTTGACCGCCGCGTAGGCGCCGCCTGCGCCCGCGAGGACCACCACGCCGAGCACCGAGTTGATCAGGACGGCCCTGCGCCGCCGTGGGAGCACCTTCATGGCGCGCATCCTGGCCGCCGACGCCTTTGATGGCCTGGGAGAAGGCTGGGAGTTTCCTGGGACCGGCGCCGTGCGCGAGGCCGCCCCGCCACGGCACGAAGCGGTCGCTTTACGTCCCAACCGGACCGTACGGCGGGCCCGTACGGGTCGCGGCGGCCGATTCGCGCGCCCCGGCTCCCCGGGAACTCACAGCTCGCGCCCTGGCTGTGCCTAACTCGCGGCGGTTCACTCATGCGCCGCCACTCATGGGTGCTCGTGTCCCGCGCGTGCGCGTGGGTGAGCGGCGCCCGCCGCCCCCGCATCCGAGGAGACCACGGTCATGACCCTGACCACCACCCGGCAGTCCGCGCGCCGCTCCGCGCTGCGGGCGGGCGCGTGCGTCGCCGTCCTCGCCTCGGGCGCGCTGCTGCTCACCGCCTGCTCGTCGTCGGGCTCCTCTGGCTCGGCGTCCGCCGACGCGAAGGCGTCGTCCTCGTCCTCGCCGTCGTCCTCCGCCAAGGGCGCCTCCGGCGGCGCGCAGGACATGGCGGCCTACCGCGACTGCCTCTCCCAGCACGGCGTGAAGCTGCCGTCCTTCTCCGGCCGCCCCTCCGACCGCGCGTCCGGCCGCCCCTCGGGCCGCCCGAGCGGCGGATTCGGCGGGGGCTCAGGCGGCTTCGGCGGTTTCGGCGGCGAGTCCGCCGACCCGGCCACCCAGAAGGCCATGGAGGCATGCGCCTCGCTGCGCCCCCAGTTCAACGGCCAGCGCGGCGGCGGCCCCGGCGGCGACAGCTCCGCCTTCCAGGCGTTCACGAGCTGCCTCAAGGACCACGGCGTCACCCTCCCCACCCCCTCCCCCACCACCCGCCGCGGCGGCTTCGGCTTCGGCTTCGGCGACCTCAACACCTCCGACCCGAAGACGGCCAAGGCCTACACCACCTGCAAACCCCTCCTCCCCACCCGCCCGCCCGCCTCCCCCTCAGCGACATAACCGCCCTCCCGGCCTTCCGCCCCCCCCGGAGGGGAGACGGGGGTCACTTCGGGGGGCGGTCACATCGGGGTGGGGCGGGGCGTCAGGGAGGTGCGTGCGCCGGGGACGTCGTGGAAGGGCGGCGGCGGCGCGGAAACGCACGAGCGCGAGGAGTAGTAACGCCATGGAAGCCCGTCTGAACCTTTTCGAGAGCCCGCTCGCCGCGAAGTCGCTGCGGCACCTCACCGCGGCCGGCAAAGTGCTGGCGGACTCGACGGTGCCGCTCGCGACCCAGGAGCTGGTACGGCTGCGCGCCAGCCAGATCAACGGCTGCGGATTCTGCACCGACATGCACACCAAGGACGCGGCGGCGGCCGGGGAGACGCAGCAGCGGCTCAATCTGGTGGCCGCCTGGCGCGAGGCCAAGGTCTTCACCGACGCCGAGCGCGCGGCCCTGGAGCTGGCCGAGCAGGGCACCCGTATCGCCGACGCGGCCGGGGGCGTCGCGGACGAGGTGTGGGCGAACGCCGCCAAGCACTACAACGAGGAGGAGCTGGCCGCCCTCGTCACCGGCATCGCCCTGATCAACGCCTTCAACCGGCTGAACGTGATCATTCAGCAGCCCGCGGGGGACTACGAGCCGGGCATGTTCGGCTGAGAGCCAGGGGCGGGCGGCACCCGCGGCCCCGGCGTACAGGGGCCGTCGGGGCCGCCCCGTCAGGGGCCGCGGCTACCAGGGCAGCGGCCCCTCGGCGTCGAAGTACCCGCCGGTCGGGCCGTCGGCCGGCACCTGCGCCATCCGGACGATGATCTCGGCGCCCTGCTCGACCGTCTGGACCCCGGTGTTCCCGTTCAGATCGGTCTTGGTGAAACCGGGCTCGACGGCGTTGATCCGCATCTCGGGGAACGCCTTCGCGTACTGCACGGTGATCATGTTCACGGTGGTCTTCGACGCCGGGTACGCGACGCCCGGATACGCGTAGGCGGGGGTGCCGGGGGCGCTGAGCCGGGACAGCGAGGCCAGCCCGCTGCTGAGGTTGACCACAACCGGCGCGGCCGAGCGGCGCAGCAGCGGCAGGAACGCGTGGGTGACGCGCACCAGGCCGAAGACGTTCGTCTCGAACGTCTCCCGCATGACGTCGGCGGTCAGGTCGGCGGCGCCGACGACGCCGTTGTCGGCGGTCCTGCTCTCGATGCCCGCGTTGTTGACCAGGACGTCGAGGCCGCCGTCCGCCGCGATCGCCTCGGCCGCGGCCCCGACGGACGCGTCGTCGGTGACGTCGAGCCGGACCGCCCGCGCGCCCGCGCCCAGCCGCTCGACGGCCTCCCGCCCGCGGTCGGCGTCCCGGCTGCCCACGTAGACGGTGTGCCCCGCGGCCAGCAGGCGGCGGGCGGTCTCGAAGCCGAGGCCCTTGTTCGCTCCGGTGATCAGTGTCGTTGTCATACGTCCACGGTGCGGCAGGCCCGCCGGGGCAGCCAGTGGCCCGGTCTTCCTGGGACTGCCGGTACCAGGACGGCGCGGGCCGCACGGTGCACAGTGGAACCATGGCGACCACGGAGTTCGGGCACACGGTACGGCGCTGGCGCGACCGGGTCTCCCCCGAGGCGGCCGGGCTGCCCGCCGGGGGCCACCGGCGGGCGGCCGGGCTGCGCCGCGAGGAGCTGGCCCTGCTCGCCGGGATCTCCGTCGACTACGTCACCCGGCTCGAACAGGGCCGCGCGGCCAACCCCTCCGAGCAGGTCGTCGAAGCGCTCGGCCGCGCGCTGCGGCTGACCACCGCCGAGCGCGAGCACCTCTTCCACGTCGCCGGACTCGTCCCGCCGGGGCAGGGCACCGTCCCCGCGTACATCACGCCGAGCGTGCAGCGCATGCTCGACCGGCTGACCGGGACGCCGGTCGCCGTCAGCGACGCCGCGTGGACGCTGCTGCTGGCCAACCCCCTGTACGTGGCCCTGATGGGGCAGCAGCAGGGCAACGACCGCAACGCGATCTGGCGCAATTTCCTCGGCTCCGGCTCCCGGGTCCGCCACACCCCCGAGTCGCTGCGGCTGCTGGAGATCTCCCAGGTCGCCCAGTTGCGCGCCACCGCCAACCGCTACCCCGCCGACCAGCGCCTGCGCCGCCTGGTCGCCGAGCTGCGCGCCCGCAGCCCGCGCTTCGCCGAGCTGTGGGAATCCGGCGAGGTCACCCGGCACGACGCCTCCCGCAAGACGATCGACCACCCGGTGGTCGGCCCGCTGACCCTGGACTGCGACATCCTCAGCGTCGCCGGAAGCGATCTGCGGATCATGGTCTACACCGCCGAGCCCGGCACCGAGGACGCCGAACGCCTCACCCTGCTCGGCGTCGTCGGCACCCAGGCGCTCAGCCCCGCCGGGACCCCCGGCACCTGACCCGCGCCTCCGTACGCCTCGCGGAAGACGGCGCGGACGACTCTCCCGAGCCCTGCTGCCGGGGCGGTGGCTCCGCGGTCTGCCGCCGGGGCGGTGGCGCGAGGGGGGCCGGGGCGAGGCGGCGCGGGCGCTCGCGGATACTTGGGGGATGCGGACGAATGGGGCGGTACAGAGCGCTGACCTGCGGTGGGCGCTGCGCGCGGCCGTCGCGGGGGACGTGGAGCCGATAGCCGAGCTGCGGGCCGTCGTGATGCGGGCGGATCTGGAACGGCTCGGGCGGTACGACGGGCACCGGGTACGGCAGCGGCTGCGGGACTCGTTCTCGACGCGGTACACCTCGGTCGTCACCGTCGAAGGGGACTTCGCCGGGTGCGTGACGCTGCGGCCCGCCGAGACCGGCGGCGCTCTGCTCGAACACTTCTATCTGGAACCCCGTTACCAGGGGCGCGGGTTGGGCTCGGCCGTGCTGCGGGAACTGCTGGGCCGCGCCGACGCGCGCGGCGAGGACGTACGGCTGAACGTCCTCCAGGGCAGCGCCGCCCGGCGGCTCTACGAACGGTGGGGCTTCGTCCTGGAGACGGAGGACGCGGTCGACGTGTTCATGGTGCGCCCCTCGCCGGTCGGGAACGCCTGAGGTTACGGTGATTCACCTTGTGGTGACGGGTGTTAACCTGCGGATATGACGCCTCCCGCCGAGCGCACCGCACCGGCCCGCCGCAGTGGACAGCACCACGGCGACCTCCGCAACGCCCTGGAGCGGGCCGCCCTCGGCCTCGTCGCCGAGCGCGGGCCGCACGGCTTCACGCTCGCGGAGGCCAGTCGGCGGGCGGGGGTCAGCGCGGCGGCGCCGTACAAGCACTTCGCCGACCGGGACGCGCTGCTGGCGGCGCTGGCCGAGCGCGGGTACCGCGAGCAGCACCGCCGGTTCTCGGCCGCCGTCCGTCAATCCGCGGACCCGGTCGAGCAGTTGGCGGACTTCGCCGCCGCCTATGTCCGGTTCGCGGTGGAGGAACGGGCCCTGTTCGACATCACGTTCAGCGCGGGACTCGACAAGTCCCGCTATTCGAGCCTGGCTTCGGCGGGCGACCAGGTGCTGACCGCCGTGCTCCCGACGGCCCGCCGCCTCACCTCGGGCGACCGCGCGGTGGAGTTGATACTCGACGTCTCCTCGGCCGCGCACGGCATGGTCCTCTTCCTCGCGGAGGGTCTGCTCGGCCCGGCGCCGGACGCCGTCGCCCGCGCGGAGTCCCGCGCCGCGCGCACCGCCCGCGCCCTGGCCCGCGCGCTGCCGACCGTCACGCGTGAGCCGCGCTGACGCGTCGTCAGAGGTCGGTGATCTCCTGGGCGTAGAGCGTGGTGAGCGGCTGCGGGCCCACGTACTGCCGACAGTTGCACGTGCCCGTCGCGGCGCTCCGTGCGGTCCGCCTCAAGGCGCTCCATCGTGCGCTCGTGCCGGGTGCGCAGCGCGGTAAGGGTGTCCGCCGCTCAGCGGTCCTCCGACCGCACTCCGATCGTGAGCAGCAGATTGGCGTACGTACGCCGGTCGCCGGTGGCCACCACGAGGGCGGTGTCGGGGCCGCGGGCCGCGTCGTAGAAGGCGAAGCGGTCGAGGCCGTCGAGGGTGAGGCCGGGGAGGGCGGCACGGAACTCCGCGAAGATCTCCGGCGCGGAAAGGTCGGAAGTGTCGGACGTCTCGGAAGTGTCGTCACGGTCAGGCGGCGGGGTCATGACGGCCGCCGCCTCGATCGGGACCGCGTCGACCAGGGCGTCCAGTACCTCGGTGACCAGCAGCCGGTCGGGGCTGAGGTTGAGGTAGACGCGCTCGGCGGCCGGGTTGGCGCCCGTGGTGTGCGGATAGTGGCCGTCGCTGATCAGGACGCGGGAGCCGTGGCCCGCGGCGGCGAGCGCGGCGAGGATCGCGGGGTGGGTCAGTCCGTAACGCAGCATGGGCGGCGGCTCCTTCGATACATCCGATCTCTGCATCCGACCCCGGGAGCGTACCCGGCCCGCCGACACAAGGGTCGGCGGGCCGGGGGCGGGAAGCGTCGGGCGCTACGGAAGCGTCAGGATCTGGTACGAGTCCCCGTACGTCTTCCACTTCAGCGGCGGGTCCAGGTTGAGGTTGCCCGCGTTGAGGAAGACGCGCTGCTCGGTGTCGACGCGGCTGGTGTCGTCGTGGGCGTCCTCGGTCTTCATCGCGGCCTTGCGGGCGTCGAGGAAGGCGTTGAGGTACGTGGTCTCGTTGCCGCCCTGGGCCGGGGTCTTGGCCTTCTTCATGGCGGTCTTGCGGATTCCGCCGAAGCTGACGGAGTCGTCGCCGGGGCCGTGCATCACGATGGCGTCGTAGTAGATGAACTGGCCGAGGGTGCCGAGGCCGTCCGTCTTGGCCTGGTTGACCGACGGGTTGAAGTAGACGCGGTCGCGCTCGTCGTTCTGCGCGGTCTGGAAGACGGTGTCCTTGGCGGCGGTCTTCCACGCGCTCACGAAGGCCGAGCCGAGGCCGGAGTGCGAGTCGGAGCCGTTGACGCTCTCCAGCGCGGGGAGGTACTTGGCCAGGACGTTGCCGGGCTTGAGGTCGTTGTAGTGCTTGACCAGGTCCAGCATGTCGCCGGTGCCGGAACAGAAGCCGATGATGCCCGCGGTGTAGCCGCGGCCGTCGCCGATGTCCTCGATGTACTTGTACTGGGCCTTCCAGTCCAGCGAGGAGTTCTCCGCGCTGGAGACCAGCTCCATCGCGATTTCCTTCTTGTGCGGGTCGGCGAGACCGGCTGCCGCCGCCTTGGGCGCGACGGCGGCGGCGTGCGCGCCGGGCGCGGTGGCCGCGTTGCCCGCCGTGGCCAGGGCCAGCGAGGCGCCGCCGCCCGCCAGTACGCCGACGGCGGCGATCATGGCTATCCGGCGGCTGGGGCGCCGGTTCGAGCGGTGCGAGTGGGGGGATCGGTGCACGTGCGTCTCCGTTTCCGGCCGTCGGAGGAACGGCCAACTGCGGGGGCCTGCTGTGCAGTTAGGAAAGGTTCCTAACCAATGGAGAGCATTGAAGCACTGCGACGGCCGCACGCCAAGGGGCCGCCGCGACCGAGTTCGGGTCGCGATGTCGTACCCCCGCGCGACACTGGAGGCATGTGCAGAAGCATCAAGACCCTGCGACCGCCGATGACGCCCGATCCGGACGAGGACGACATCGAAGCGGCGGCGCTCCAGTACGTCCGCAAGATCTCCGGTTTCCGCGCGCCCGCCGCGCACAACCGGGAGGTCTTCGACGCCGCCGTGGCCGCCGTCGCCGCGGCCACCGCCGACCTCCTCGACGGCCTGGAGGTACGCGGCGCCGCCGCCCGCGCCCACGGCGGGGCGGCCTGACCCCCGGACCCGCCCGGCCCTAACCTGACCCCATGCAGCACATGACCGAGGCCGAATGGCGCGCCTTCGCCTCCACCGGTACCCGCACGGGGAAGCTCGCCGTCCAGCGCAAGGACGGCGGTCCCCACGTCACGCCCGTCTGGTTCCTGCTCGACGACACCGACCCCTCCGACATCCGCGTCGTCTTCAACACCGGCAGCGACTCCCTCAAGGGCAAGGCCCTGCGCCGGGACGCCCGCTTCGCGCTCTGCGTGGACGATCAGGAGCCGCCCTACTCCTACGTCCTCTTCGAGTGCACCGCCGAGCTCGTCGAGGACCCCGCCGCCCTGCTTCACTGGTCCACCAAGATCGGTTCCCGCTACATGGGCTCCGCCCGGGGGGCCGAATTCGGTGCCCGCAACGCCGTTCCCGGTGAATATCTCGTCCGTGGCCGCATCAACCGTGTCACGGCCCAAGCCGCCGTAGCCGACTAGCCCCCGGCCCCGCCCCCACCCAGGACGGTAAGCCGATCTTTCCCGGGCCCCGCCCCGGTCCCCGCACCTGGCCCGGACGGTGGGCCGATCTTTTTAGGGGCGCGGGGAACTGCGCGACCAGCCCCCACCGGGCTTTCAGCCCGAAAACAACCGCATCTGCCCCGCTGGGGCCGGTTCTCACGGCGCACCACCGCCGTGGCTGAGCGCGCAGTTCCCCGCGCCCCTAAAAACACGTGGCTGGCCCCCCGGCAAAAGAACCGCACCAGGGCCGCGCCCCAAAAAACACGTGGCTGCCGCCCCGGCAGAAGAACCGCCCAGGGCCGCGCCCCTAAAAAATCGGCGTGCCGACCAGCGCAAGGAAACCGCCCAGGGACCGCGCCCCCAAAAAACGCGTGGCTGCCGCCCCAGCAGAAGAACCGCCCAGGCCCGCGCCCCAAAAAATCGGCGTGCCGCCCAGCGCAAAGGAACCGCCCTGGGGTCGGGCCTCTGGAAGAGGGCCCTGGCCGGGAGGGCCCCGGCGGGGGGCTAGCCGTAGGAGAGTTTTTTGCAGGGGTCGGTGTCCGCGGCGCGAGCCTGCTGCGTGAGATTGGTCGGCAACGGCTTCGGCTTGCTCGCCGCCGAGGCGAAATCCTGGCCGACGACGAGATTGATGCCCGAGATGGCGAGCGGAGCGAGCTCCGCGCCGGGAAAGAGCTTGGCGAGCTCGGTGGCGTGCGCCTTGTCGGCGGGCCCGTACTCGATACGGGTGGTGGCGTGGTCCTGGGACTTGGCGGTGGAGGTCCCGGTGACGGTGTAGCCGGAGCCCTTGAGCTTGTCGGCGGCCTTGCCGCCGAGCCCGTCCACGGTGGTGCCGTTGAAGACGCCGACCGAGACGCCGGTGCCGTCGACCGTGGCGGCGGGCGTCGGGGAGGCCGTCGACTTCGGCTTGCCCGAGGCGTCGACGCCTTCCAGGGTCCGGTTGGCCCGCAGCTCCGCGAAGAGGTCGTCCACGTCGGGGTGGACGAGGTCGATGCGCGGCCCGTCGTACTTCCACGGCGCGGTGATGAACTGGATGTTCTTGAGGTCGATGTTCTTCAGCGACAGCCCGAAGGACATCAGCTTGGTGGCGCTGCCGAGCCCCGGGTCCACGGTGAGCGACTTGGTGGCGGCGTCGGCCAGCGGCAGCAGCGTCGTCGGGTTCATGCCCTGCCCCTTGATCTTGGCGATCAGGGCGGACAGGAACGCCTGCTGCCGCAGCATGCGGCCGACGTCGGAGTTGTCGCCGACCCCGTGCCGTACGCGGACGTAGTCCAGTGCCTGCTGGCCCTGGAGGTTCTGCATGCCCGCGTCGAGGACGACCTTGCCCTTGCTGCCGCGGTTGGGGTTCATGTCCCCCTGGTAGATCTTGTTCGGCACGCAGACCTCGACGCCGTGCACGGCGGAGGTCATGGACGCGAAGCCCTCGAAGTCGACCACCATGGTGTGGTCCACGCGCAGCCCGGACAGCTTCTCGATGGTGTTCTGCGTACACGCCGGATTGCCCTTGGCCGTGTCGCCCATCGAGAACGCCGAGTTGAACTGCGCCCTGGGCTGGTCCGGCGACCACTTGCCGTCGGGCAGCAGGCACGGGGGTATGTCGACCATCGAGTCACGCGGTACGGAGATGCCCACCGCGTGTTTGTGGTCGGGGTAGACGTGCAGCAGGATCGTGGTGTCCGAGCGGCCGATGTCGCCGGAGGCGGAGCCGCCGAGCTTGCCGTTCGCGCCGGAGCGGGTGTCGGAGCCGATCAGCAGGACGTTGACGGCGGTGTGGCCGTTGGCGTCCGCGGGCCCGGCCTTGGGCCGGTTCTTGCTCAGCCCCGCCGAGTCGAACGTCGAGATATTGGCGTTGAGCTTCAGGTAGATCGCGCCGGCGCCGCCGGCCAGCAGCACCACGAAGGCGACGGATATCGCGATGATCCAGCGCTTGCGACTGCGCTTGGGTTCTCGCTTGCGCCCACGAACGCCCATTCCCACACCTTCAGTCCGGTGGCTCGCACGCACACGACGAAGCCCCAACGTTTACCACTTGAACCATCCCGCTCGTATGACGCGCGTCACACCGGCTCCGCCTCGGGGGAATTGCCCGGCGAGACACTGTACGTGGTGCGCATTTCGGTAATCGTCAATGCGGGGAGGGTGACGGAATCGGGAGCGGAAGCTCCGCATCCGCGGCTGTCCGTGGCGCGGCGCGCACGCGAAGGGCCGGGACGCACGCGAAGGGCTCGGGGCGCACGCAAAGGGCCGGGGCGCACGCAAAGGCCCGGGGTGCACGCGAAGGGCGCGGGGCGCACACGAAGGGCCGGCTCCCGCCGTCATCGGCGGAAGTCGGCCCCGGGCGCACGGCTCACAGTTCGCGCTGGAAGGAGTTCAGCCAGTCCAGGGAAGCGGTGGGCGTCAGCGCGACATCACTCAGCGCGTTCATCGCCTTCTGGTACTCGACCACTTCGTCGGGCTTGTCGATGTAGAGCGCCCCGGTGAGCTGCTCCAGGTAGACCAGGTCCGGCAGATCGGACTCCGGGAAGCTCAGCAGCGTGAAGGCGCCGCCGCCCGCCGCGTGCCCGCCCGTGGCGAACGGCAGGATGCGGACGTCGACGTTGGGCCGCTCGGCGGCTTCCAGGATGTGCCGCACCTGGTCGATCATCACCTGCCGGCCGCCGAACGGACGGCGCAGCGCGCCCTCGTCCATGACGGCGACGAAGTGGGGCGCCTGCTCGGAGACGAGAAGCTTTTGCCGCTCCAGGCGTAGACCGACTCGTCTTTCCACCCAGGGCACGGCTGCCTCGGGGTGACCAAGCCGGATCACCGATCTTATGTAGTCCTCGGTCTGCAACAGGCCGTGCACGAACTGCACTTCGAAGGTGCGGATCAGCGCGGCCGACTCCTCCAGGCCCACGTACGTCTGGAACCACGTCGGCATGACCTCGCCGTATCCGTGCCACCAGCCGGCCGCGTTGGCCTCGCGGACCAGGCCCAGCATGGCCGCCCGCTCGGCTTCGTCCGTGACCTCGTAGAGGGTCAGCAGATCGGCGACGTCACGCTCCTTGAAACTGACTCTTCCCAGCTCCATGCGGCTGATCTTCGATTCGGAGGCCCGGATCGAGTAGCCCGCCAGCTCGCGGGTGATGCCCTTGGACTCACGCAGCCGCCGCAGCTGCGCTCCGAGCAGCATTCGTCGCACGATGGACCCGCCTCCCGGCTGCCCTGCGCTCATAGGTCACGCTCCGCCCTTGGTTCATCAGCAGTCTGCCACTAACGGACTGCGCGGTGTACCCGTTCGGTCACTCTCCACCGACACGTGCATCAATTCCTTGCAGATGCACGTGCAGACGCTCTTGCATCGGAGGGTGCTGATCCATGAGCATGGTGGACGTGCAGATACCCCGGGGGCACGTATGAAGGCAGAGGCAGTCGCCGTGCTGGAGCCGTTATGGCAGGGAGTGCTCGCGCCTGAGCGCGTGGCCTCGGGTAACGGAGCCACCTGTGAGCTGCCCGCCGCCCTGGAGTCAGTGGGTGAGGCACGTCACTTCACGCGCGCGACGCTCCAACGATGGGATCTGTCCACGCTCCGCGACTCGGTCGAACTGGTCGCGTCCGAGCTGGTGACCAACGCGCTGCGGTACGCGGTGCCGATCGGCGCGCCCGGCGCCCCGGTACGGCTGAGCCTGGTGCGCTGGACCTCGCGCGTGGTGTGTGCGGTGCGTGACCCCAGCGGGGTGGCGCCCGTCGCCAAGGACCCTGATTTCGTGGCCGAGACCGGCCGCGGACTTCATCTGGTGGACTCGTTCAGCGAGAACTGGGGATGGCACCCGCTGAGCGGCACGGGAAAGGTCGTCTGGGCGCTTTTTCTCACACCGGGCGGACCCTGTTAGTTCCGCCGGTTCCACGCGGGTCGCGGCGCAACCGGCGCATTACGGGACCAGGTGGTCGAATTCACCGGCTTTCACGCCGATGATCATCGATTCGATCTCCGCACGTGTGTATATCAGCGCCGGTCCCTCGGGGAAGCGCGAATTCCGTACGGCGACCTCGCCGTCGGGCAGGGCGGCGAACTCGACGCACGTTCCATTGGCATTACTGTGACGGCTCTTCTGCCAGACCACTCCACGTAGGTCTTCTGCAGCCATTCCGTTGTGCGTCCGGCGCATCAGCCACTCCCCATAAGTGCCATGTCTGGTACGGCAGATCATAACTCGTTGGGCAGGCACGTGCATGTGCACGTGCATGTGCACGTGCAGTCACTCGCTGTGATCTTCAGGGCTCGACCCCCCGGGGCTGTTCACAGCCCTTCACAGCCCGGCTACCCGGAAAAGGGGCGGCGGATGCCCCCCGGTCGTCCGATACGATATTGACCGTCCGTAGAGGAATTACTCACTCCCCGCAACGAATTGGGAGCAGCCCGCAATGGCGCGTCACCTCATCACCTCAGCCCTCCCCTATATCAACGGGATCAAGCATCTGGGCAACATGGTGGGGTCCATGCTCCCGGCCGACGTCTACTCGCGGTATCTGCGGCAGCGCGGCCACGACGTCCTCTACATCTGCGCCACCGACGAGCACGGCACCCCCGCCGAGCTGGCCGCCAAGGAGGCGGGCCTGCCGGTCGACGTCTTCTGCGGCCAGGCACACCTCGCGCAGAAGGCGATCTACGACGGCTTCGAGCTGTCCTTCGACCACTTCGGCCGCAGCTCCTCGGCGGAGAATCGCGACATCACCCAGCACTTCGCGCGCAGGCTCAACGAGAACGGCTTCATCGAGGAGCGGGCCGTCCGGCAGGTCTACTCGCTCGCCGACGAACGCTTCCTGCCCGACCGCTACATCGTCGGCACGTGCCCGTACTGCGGGTACGACAAGGCCCGCGGCGACCAGTGCGAGAACTGCACGCGGGTGCTCGACCCGACCGACCTCATCGACGCGCGCTCCGCGATCAGCGGCAGCAGCGCGCTGGAGGTCCGCGAGACCAAGCACCTGTTCCTCCTCCAGTCCAAGCTCGCCGGCGAGGTCGAGGCGTGGATCGACGCGAACGGCGCCGACTGGCCCACCCTGGCCTCGTCCATCGCGCGGAAATGGCTCACCGAGGGACTCCAGGACCGGGCGATCACCCGTGACCTGGATTGGGGCGTTCCCGTACCGGCCGACACCTGGCCGGAGCTGGCCGCGGACGGAAAGGTGTTCTACGTCTGGTTCGACGCACCCATCGAGTACATCGGTTCCACCAAGGAGTGGGCCGACGCCGCGTCCGAGGGTGAAGTACGGGACTGGAAGTCGTGGTGGTACGAGGCCGACGACACGGTCCGTTACACCGAGTTCATGGCCAAGGACAATGTGCCCTTCCACACCGTGATGTTCCCGGCGACCCAACTGGGCACCCGTGAACCGTGGAAGAAGGTCGACTACGTCAAGGCTTTCAACTGGCTGAACTACTACGGCGGCAAGTTCTCCACCTCGCAGCGCCGCGGTGTCTTCACCGACGCCGCCCTCGAGTTGCTGCCCGCCGACTACTGGCGCTACTTCCTCATCGCGAACGCGCCGGAGTCCGACGACACCTCCTTCACCTGGGAGCTGTTCGCGGCGGGCGTCAACAAGGACCTCGCCGACACCCTCGGCAATTTCGTCAACCGCGTCCTGTCCTTCTCGCGCAAGCGATTCGGCGACGAAGTGCCCGCGGGTTCGGCGGCCGGCGCCGCCGAGGCGAAGCTCGGCGAGCAGATCGCCGCGCTGCTCGCCGAATACGAGGGCCACATGGAGACGCTGCAATTCCGCAAGGCCGCGCAGTCGTTGCGGGCGCTGTGGAGTGCGGGCAACTCCTACCTGGAGGAGAAGGCCCCCTGGATGGAGATCAAGACCGACCAGGACGGCGCCGCGCTCACGCTGCGTACCGCGATGAATCTCATCCACCTCTACGCGGTGGTGTCCGAGCCGTTCATCCCGGCCTCGGCCGCCGCCATGCGGGCCGCCTTCGCGCTGCCCGCCGACGACGCCCGCTGGGTCACCGCCGACGAGGCCCGCGCGCTGGACTCGGTGCCCGCGGGCACCCCCTTCACGGTGCCGCCGGTGCTCTTCGCGAAGATCTCCGACGAGGACCTGGCGTCGTACATCGAGCGGTTCGGCGGCGACCCGGACGCACCGGCCGCCTGAGGAACGCGATCGGGGCCGTGCGTACGGCCGTTCAGCGCGCCAGCGCGGCCCCGTCGCCCATCACCACCACCGGGTGCAGCTTCGGGTCCAGGGTGCGCAGCAGCGTCCGCATGGCCTGCTGCGGCAGCGAGACACAGCCCTGGGTCGGGCCGCCGTGGTCCACGTGCAGCCAGATGCCGCCGCCGCGCGAGGCGCCCAGCGGACGCGTCCAGTCGCGCGGTGACGTGCCGGGCAGGTGGTTGTAGTTGATGGCGATGACGTAGTCGAAGGAGCCCGCCAGCGGCTCGCCCCTGAAGCCGGTGCCGGAGACGCTGAAGCCGATCGGCGCGTGGTCGTAGGGGAGTTCGGTGCCGGGGTCGGGGAGGTGGCCGCCCGCGTCGGTGAGGCCGAAGACGCCGATCGGTGAGCGCAGATCGCCGGTGCGGTGCGTGTCGGTCCAGCCGCGCAGCGCGTTGTGCGCGGCCCACACCGGACCCGACGGCCGCCAACCGGCCGTGTTCTCGCGGGTGTAGAAGGTGACCTTCGCGTCCGGCGAGTCGGGGCCCGCGCCGGTGACCAGGACGGCCTGCCGCGCGTCGGCGGGGATCTGCGAGCGCGTCTTCGGCCCGAGGCCCGGCAGTTGGGCGGGCGGCGCGGGTGTCGTGCGCACCGGCTCGGGCGCGGACCTGCCCGCCCGGCCCGCGGGACCGCTCACCACCGTGCTCAGCGGCCCCTCGTCGCCGACCTTCGACGCCCGCACGCCCGTGCCACCGGCCACGCAGCCGGACATCAGCGGGGCGGCGGCCAGCGCGGTCAGGACGGCGGCGGCCAGGAGACGGCGGGGGCGGCGGGTTGTGCGCATGACGTGGCGGGGGCCTTTCACGGGAGCCTTCACGAGAAGACGGCGTTCTTCAGCGCGTCGTTGATCTGGGACTGCTGCGCGTCGGTGGCGTCGGCCAGGCACACCGAGACCTCGATCAGGACGTCGGAGCCGGACGCGTCGGTGAGCAGGGCCTTGGTCTGCGCGGTGCCGCCGACCGCCCGGCAGGCGCTGACGACGACGGACGAGGTCACCGGGTGGCCGTCGGCGTTGAGCTTGTCCACCGTCGTCTTGCTGTGCCGGAGCGTCAGCATCATCAGCGCCCCGCCGCGGGTCAGGGTGCGGACCAGCGGGGTGCAGAAGCCGTCCAGCGGCTTGACGCAGCCGTCGGTGGGCAGGCCGAGCGCCTGCGAGGAGGCGAAGACGTCACCCGTCTTGGGCGCGACGACCGTCGTCCAGCCGGGCGGCAACCGCAGGTCGAGACCGGCCAGTTCGGGGAAGTGGTACGTGACCGCCGCCGACGCGGCGGACGCCGACTCGGTCGCGCGGGTGGTCTGTCCGGGGCTCGGGGTCGGGCTCGGACCGCTGTCCACCGGGCCGGTCGCCGTCGGAGCGCTCGCCGTCGGGCCGCCGCTGCCGGACGCGGGCGGCGCGAGCGAGGTGACGACGGCGGGCGGCGCCGGGGCGCTCGCCGCGCCGCCGAGACCGGGCAGCACCGTCCCGGCCGCCGCGACCGCCACCACGACGGCGGCGGACATCCCGACCGCGCGGCGCCTGCGACGGCGCAGCGCACGCTCCTTGACCCGCTCCAACCGCTGTACGGGTGCGGGCAGTTGGGGCACCGCGCGCTCCAGCAGGTCGCGCAGCTCGTCCTCCGCGAAACGCTCATCCGGCATGGTGTTCACCTCCGACGCCCGTGTCGACCGCTTCGGGCAGCCGTCCGCGCAGCGCCCGCAGCGCCTTGGACGCCTGGCTCTTGACGGTGCCCTCCGTGCAGCCGAGGACATCCGCGGTGTCGGCCACGCTCAGGTCCTCGAAGTAGCGCAGCACGACCACCGCGCGCTGGCGTACCGGCAGTTCCCGTATCGCCGCGGCCAGCGCCTGCTCCAGGTCCACGTCCCCGTACGGGTCCGCCGGCTGCGGGCGGTCGGGCAGCTCGCCGTGCGGCACCTCGCCGCGCCAGCGCCGCCGCCACCACGAGGCGTGGGTGTGCACCAGCGCCTTGCGTACGTACGCCTCCGGGCTGTCGCCCGCGATCCGGTGCCACTTCGGCCACACCCTGGCCAGCACCGTCTGGAGCAGGTCCTCTGCGAGGTGCGGGTCGCCGGTCAGCAGCCACGCGACCCGCAGCAGTCTGGGGCCGCGGGCCGCCACGAACTCCTCGAAACCGGGGTGCGACACCGTTGTTCCTCTCCACACCCCTTCAACGCGGTGACCCGCCTCCGGGGTTGCCCCCCGGCTCACCCCTCCCGAGACGCCGTCCTAGCGCCCCGCGGAAGGGCGCCCTGCCGAAGGGCGGAGCTGGATGTGGAGCTCGCGCAGCCGCGCCTCCTCGACCTCGGAGGGCGCGCCCATGAGCAGGTCCTGGGCGTTCTGGTTGAGCGGAAACGCGATCGTCTCGCGGATGTTGGGCTCATCGGCGAGGAGCATGACCATACGGTCGACGCCCGGCGCGATGCCACCGTGCGGCGGCGCGCCGAAGTGGAAGGCGCGGAGCATGCCGCCGAACTCGGCCTCCACCGTCTCGCGGGTGTAGCCCGCGATCTCGAACGCGCGGTACATGACGGCGGGTTCGTGGTTACGGATGGCTCCGGAGGACAGCTCGATGCCGTTGCAGACGATGTCGTACTGCCAGGCCAGGATGTCCAGCGGGTCCTTGGTGTTGAGGGCTTCGAGGCCGCCCTGCGGCATGGAGAAGGGGTTGTGCGAGAACTCCACGGCCCCGGTGTCCTCGTTGCGCTCGAACATCGGGAAGTCGACGATCCAGCAGAAGCGGAAGACGTTCTCCTCGAACTGGCCGGTGCGCTTGGCGGCCTCGACCCGGACCGGGCCCATGATCTTGGAGACCTCGTCGAACTCACCGGCGCCGAAGAAGATCGCGGTGCCGGGCTTCGCGCCGACGGCGGCGAGCAGCGCGGTGACGTCCTCGGGGGTGAGGAATTTGGCGATCGGGCCGGTCAACGCGTTGCCGTCGCCGACCCGGACCCAGGCCAGGCCCTTGGCGCCGAGCGAGACCGCGTACTCGCCGAGCTGGTCGAAGAACTTGCGCGGCTGCTCGGCGGTGTCGGGCACGGCCAGCGCGCGTACGTGCTTGCCGGCGAACGCCTTGAAGCCGCTCCCGGCGAACACGTCGGAGACGTCGACCAGTTCGAGCGTGGTGCGCAGGTCCGGCTTGTCGTTGCCGTACTTGAGCATCGACTCGCGGAAGGGGATGCGCGGGAACGGCGAGGTGACCGTGCGTCCGCCGCCCAGCTCGGTGAAGAGGTCGGTCATGACCTTCTCGATGACGCCGAAGACGTCCTCCTGCTCGACGAAGCTCATCTCGACGTCGAGCTGGTAGAACTCGCCGGGCGAGCGGTCGGCGCGCGAGTCCTCGTCGCGGAAGCAGGGCGCGATCTGGAAGTAGCGGTCGAAGCCGGAGATCATCAGGAGCTGCTTGAACTGCTGCGGGGCCTGCGGCAGCGCGTAGAACTTCCCGGCGTGCACGCGGGAGGGCACCAGGAAGTCACGGGCGCCCTCGGGGGAGGTGGCCGACAGGATCGGGGTGGCCATCTCGTTGAAGCCGAGCGCGGTCATCTCGCGGCGCAGGAAGGAGATGACCTGGGTGCGCAGCATGATGTTGCGGTGCATGCGCTGGCGGCGCAGGTCGAGGAAGCGGTTGGTGAGCCGCATCTCCTCGTTCGCGTTGTCCTCGGGGAAGACCGGGAAGGGCAGCGGGTCGGCCGCGCCCAGCACCTCCAGGGCGGTCACGTCGACCTCGACCTCGCCGGTCGGCAGCTCCGGGTTGACGTTCTCCGCGGAGCGGGCCAGGACGCGGCCGTCGACGCGGACGACGGACTCCTTGGACTGGCCGCTGAGCTGGTCGTACACCGGGGAGCCGGGGCGGACGACGAGCTGGGTGAAGCCGTAGTGGTCGCGCAGGTCGACGAAGAGGATGCCGCCCAGGTCGCGGCGATTGTGCAGCCAGCCGGACAGGCGGACGTCGGTGTCGACGTCGGTGGCGCGCAGCTCGCCGCAGGTGTGGGACCGGTACCGGTGCATCATTCGTCCTCGACGCTGGATGTTGGGTGGGTGGCCGGGCCAGCGGCCCAGCACAGCTTACCGGCGCCCGCACACCGGCCTCACTCCGGATTCGGTGGGGCGTAAGGCCACGAAGGCCGCCCTACTGGGCCATAACGCCCCAATTCTCATAAACTGACACAATGCGCACCGAGGACGTCCTGGCCGCAGTCGGTACCGGGCTGTGGCAGTGGCACGAGGCCACCGGCACCGTGACGGTCGACGCCCGCGCCGCGCGCCTGCTCGGGCTGTCCGGCGGCCCGGCCGAGCACCGGACGTCCGCCGTTCGGGCGTGCCTGCACGCCGCCGATTACGTGTCGCTGGCCGGCGCGGTCTCGCTGGCCTACTCGGAGGGCACGGTCGCCGAGGCGCTGGTGCGGGTGGTGGGCGACGACGGCGCGACCCTGCGGACGGTACGGGCCAGGGTGCGCCCGCAGGGCACGGTGATGGCGGGCACGCTGCACGAGGTGCGCGGCGGCCCCTCACGGGCGGCGGCGCAGGCGGGCGGCGGCTGGCGGCGGGCCAGGGAGGCGTTCCTACTGGACGCGGGGCGCGCGCTGGCCGAGGCCGACTCCACCGCCGAGGTGCTGCGGGTGGCGGCCACCTTGTCGATGCCGGGTTTCTCACCCGACGGCCTCGCCGTCTTCGGCACGGACGGCGACCGGCTGTCGGTGATCGGGCACCACGGGCAGGCGGCGGGCACCGAGGACCCCTTCCTCGACATGCCGCTGGACACCGACTACCCGGCCGCGCTGGTGGTCCGTACCGGCCAGGCGGTCTATCTGCCGTCGCCGGCCGCGTACGAGGACCGCTTCCCGGTCACCTGGCCGCTGGTGAAACCGTTCGGCCGCTCCTCCTGGGCGTATCTCCCGCTGGTCGTGGCCGGGTCCACGATCGGCGCCTGGATGGCGGCCTTCCGCGACCCGGTGGCCTTCACGCCCGACGAGCGCTCGGTGCTCACCACGGTGGCCCGGATGCTCGCGCAGGCGCTGTCCCGCGCGCATCTGCACGAGTCGGAGCGCGCCCTGACCGACGGCCTCCAGCGCACGATGCTGCCCGCGCGCAGGCCCGGCATCGAGGGCATGGCGGTGGCCGCCCGGTACGTGCCGACCGGCGGCGGCCTCCAGGTCGGCGGCGACTGGTACGACGTGATCGGGCTGCCGTCGGGCCGTACCGCGATCGTCATCGGCGACGTCCAGGGCCATGACGTACGGGCCGCGGGGATCATGGGCCAGCTGCGGATCGCGCTGCGCGCCTACGCGGCCGAGGGCCACCACCCGGACGCGGTGCTCTCGCGCACCTCCCGCTTTCTGGCCGGGCTGCACGACGGGCTCCCCGACGGGCCGGCGGACGGGCTGCGCGACGGCCTGCACGAGGGGCTGAGCGCCGACGAGTCCGCCGACGTACGCTTCGCGACCTGCCTCTATCTGGAGGCCGACCCGCTGACCGGCACGCTCGACGTGGTGCGCGCCGGGCACCCGGAGCCCGCGATCCGGCTCGGCGACGGTACGACGATCGTCCGGCGTACGGCGGGCGGCCTGCCGCTGGGCATCGAGCCGGACACCGACTACCCGACGACCCGGCTGGTCCTGGAGCCCGGCGAGGTGCTGCTGCTGTGCACCGACGGCCTGATCGAGACCGGCGGCCACGACCTGGAGACCGGCTGGCAGCGGCTGCGCGATGTGCTGGAGGCCGGGCCCGCGGGCGATCTGGAGGAGCTGGCCGACTCCCTGATCCGCGCGGTGCACGGGCCCGCCTCCCACCACACCACCGGGCCGCTGGCCGACCGCCGCGAGGACGACATCGCGCTGGTCCTGCTGCGCCGCGACCCCGACGGCCCGACCTGCGCGGTCCCGGTCCGCCGCGCGGTGCTGACCGTCTCGCAGACCGACCCGGGCCGCATCCGCGCCACCCGCGACGACATCCGCGCCCTGCTGCACGACTGGACCTCGGCCGACCAGGTCGAGTCCGCCGTCCTGCTCGTCTCCGAACTGGTCACCAACGTGCTGGTGCACACCGACGAGGACGCCGTACTGACCGCCATGGTCACCGGCATGCCCGGCACCCGCCGCCTCCACGTCGAGGTCGGCGACCGCTCCGACGACATGCCGCACCGCCGCTCCCCCGGCGAGATGGCCTCCTCCGGCCGCGGCCTGATGCTCATCGAGGAGCTCGCCGACGCCTGGGGCGTCGACCCGCGCGGCGACGGCAAGTCCATCTGGTTCGAGCTGTACGAGGCGACGAGCCCGTCGATCGGGTGACCGCCCGGCGGGGGGGGCGGGGTCGGCCGCGGACGCGAATCCGTCACGGTCGTGTGAACCGGCCGTGAAACGGAGGAAAACACTGGTCGCACAGAGCGGTTGGGCCCGCTCCAACGCCCCGTGGGGCCGGTGCCTCCACCTAGCCTGAACGCCTACGTGACGGGCGATCGTACGGCCGACCGCGCGCCCTGACACTCACGCCGGCGAAAAGGCAGCACTGGGATGAGCCTGAAACTCCCCGCACCCACGGACGATCCGACGTCGCCCGGCGACCCGACCGCGCCCGGCGACCCGACGTCGCCCGGCCACGTACCGGCGGCGTCCGCCGCACCGGCACCGCGTGGCGGCGGGAAGGGCCGGTTGCGGGCGCTGGACGGGCTGCGGCTGGTGGCCGCGCTCATGGTGGCGATCTACCACCTGGCCTTCCGGGGCAGCGGAGCCTGGCGCGGACAGCCGCTGGAGATCTTCCCGCACCTGTCGCACGCCGCCGCGTACGGACCGCTGGGCGTGCAGTTCTTCTTCATCATCAGCGGCTTCGTGATCTGCATGAGCGGCTGGGGCCGCAGCGTCAAGGCGTTCGCGATCTCCCGGATCAGCCGCCTGTACCCGGCCTACTGGGCGGCGCTGATCCTGGTGACCGTCGTCCTGTTCGTCCTCGGCTACAAGACCGTCTCGCGCACCGACCTGCTCACCAACTTCACGATGCTCCAGACCCCGGCGGGCTCCGAGCGCGTCCTGGGCGTGTCCTGGACGCTGTGGGCCGAGATGCGCTTCTACGTGCTCTTCGCCGTCACCGTCCTGTGGCGCGGCGCCACCCGCAAGCGCGTCCTGGCCTTCTGCGCCCTGTGGACGATCGGCGCCCTGTACGCGGACTCCTCCGGCCAGGAGTTCCTCAAGCTGGCCCTGATGCCCGAGTACGCGCCCTTCTTCATCGGCGGCATCGGCCTCTACCTGCTGCGCCGCTTCGGCCACGACCTGCTGACCTGGGGCGTCGTCGCGACCGGCTTCCTGCTCGGCCAGCACTACGCGGTCCTGGGCCTCGTCCCCAAGCCCGGTGTGGCCGTCACCTTCCACCGCTCGCCGACCGTCGTCATCGCCCTGGTCGCCGCGGGCTTCGCCGCCATCGCCGCGGTGACGCTCGTGCGCCGCGTCGCCGACGTCGACTGGCGCTGGCTGACCACGGCGGGCGCCCTGACGTACCCCTTCTACCTGGTGCACGAGATCCTGGGCACGCTCGTCATCGAGAAGCTGAAGGCCCACACCGGCATACCGAACTACGGCGTGCTCGCCCTCGCGATCGGCTCGATGCTGCTGCTCGCCTACCTCATCTACCGCCTGGTCGAACGCCCCCTGACGCCGATCCTGCGCCGCGCGCTCACCCACCAGGCCAACCGCCTGTCCGAACCCCGCCCGGCCTCGACCGGCTGACGTCGCTGAGCCCGGCGACCACCGACTTCCCGCGCACCGGGCGCGGCACGACTCCCCAGACCTCGGCGAGGGCGTCGATGAGCACCAACCCCCTTCCGCCCTCGCTCTCCGGCCCGGCCTCGGCCAGCTCCGGCTTCTCCGGCCCGCCGTCGGACACCGCCACCCAGTAGTGCCCGTCGGCGGGCCACAGCACCAGCTCGATGACCGCGTCCTCCTCGCACCGGTCCCCGTGCCGCACGGCGTTCGTGACCAGCTCACTGGTCACCAGCCCCAGATCCGCGGCCAGTTGGGGCTCCACTCCACGAGGGAGCGCCTCCGCGACGGCGTGCCGCGCCCGGCGCACGGACTCCGGCCGCGCCGGGAAGCGCCAGAGTGCTGGTAAGCGGGGGATTTCAGGCATGACGAACTCCGTTGCGTCGAAGGGGTCTTGTGGCGTCTTGAGGGTTCGCCGGTGGCATGCCGCCGTCACTCGCGGTGCGCTTCCGACGTAGTTGTGCGTAGCTGCGCGCTACTACGGTAGGGCATCGGGGGTACGTGTGCTACCTATTCGCCGATGACCCGTTGGACCGGGCTTCTCACCGCAAGGCAGACTGGGCCACGGAGGGGAGGGAGCCCATGCCGCCGAGAAGCAACCCGACAGCACGCCAGCAGCGTCTGGGTGCGGAGCTCCGCAAGCTACGGGAGGACGCGGGACTGTCCACCGAGCAGGCGGCCGCCCTGCTGGACACGAAGCGGACCGTCATCTCCAGCACCGAGGCCGGTCGGCACGGGACGAGTCCCGAACGGGTGCGCCGGATCGCCTTCGTCTACGAGTGCACCGACCAAGCGCTGATCGACGCGCTGGTGGCGATGTGCGGCGACCGCGTGCGCGGCTGGTGGGAGGCGTACGAGGACGTCCTGCCGTCGACCTTCCTCGACATCGCCGAACTGGAGTGGCACGCCCAGGGCTTGCGCGTCAGCACGATGACCCACATGCCCGGCCAGTTCCAGACCGAGGCTTACGCCCGCGCCCTCTTCGACGCCGCCATCCCGGCGTTGCCCCCGGCCGAGTACGAGGCCAGGGTCGCCCACCGCGTCCAACGCCACGAGGCGATCGACCGGCAGGACGCCCCGGCGTACGAACTCGTCGTCCACGAGGGTGTCCTCCGTACCGAGGTGGGCGGGCGCGCGGTCCTGCGCGACCAGCTCAACCACCTGATGACCGCCGCCGAACGCGACAACGTCACGGTCCAGGCCATCCCGTTCTCCGCCGGCGCCTTTCCCGGCTCGGGCCAGTCCATCCTCTACGCCCGCGGCCAGGTCGCCCGCTTGGACACGGCCCTGCTGGACCGCGCCACGGTCGGCGAATTCCTGCACACCGAGGCGCACTTGTGCAAGTACCGACTGCACCTCGACGAGATGCAACGCATAGCCCTTCCGCCCGAAAAGACGCGCGACCTCGTGCACTCCATCACGTCCCAGCTCTAGGAGAGTCCCCCCGTGCCCGACATCACCTGGGAAGCCCCCTTCTGCCAAGACGCAAGCAACTGCTTCCGCCTCGGCACCGACGCCGACGGCAATGGCTACATAGCCGTCAACGGCCGCGAGGACGAATACCTCACCGACACCCGCGAAGCCCTCCGCACCCTGATCACCGACATCAAGGCCGGCAAGGCCGACCACCTGCTGTAGGCCGGCCACTCGCGGTCCAGGAGCCCCCGACGGCCGTCGGCCGTCACCGTCGGGTCAGGTCACGACCCGCAGTTCGGGGCTGCCCGCCAGGTCGATGCCGTAACGGGCGTAGACGGCCGTGGTGTTCTCGCTCGTGAGGGCGTCCCGGTCGAGCGAGAGCCGGTCGGCCGTCTTCGCGGAGCCCTTCGACGGCGAGGCCCTGCTGGTCAGCCACTCCTCCGGCACCGGCGACACCCTTCTCGTACAGGCGGACCAGGGGGCGAACGTAGGTCGGGGCGGAGGGGTCACTCGATGGGGCGAAAAATGCGATCGTCGTCCCCTATGTACCGATGGGTGGAGAGCGGCGGATGGGCCGTTGGGGTCGAATGACCCGGACCAACCGTCGCCGCAGCACCCGTCGGAGAAGACATGAAGGTCTCAGGAACCAGGTTCGCCGGACTCGCGGCGGTCGCCGTGAGCACGCTGTCGCTCGGCGCCATCGTCGCGTCGGCCGCGCCTGCCGTGGCCCAGCCGCCGATCTGCGGCACCACCGACTGTCCCAGTCTGTCGCCGGCCAACCTGTCGGCCACCCAGGGATCGCTGAACGTCACGCAGATGCAGTTGGAGAACATCTCGGCCACGGCGACCGACGCGGTCACCGGCCGGCCGCTGGCGGGCGCGCTGGTCCAGTTCTCCACCAGCAACGGCCGCGCGCTGGGCTCGGCGTACACCAACTACCAGGGCGTCGCCGCCATCAGCGCCTCGGAGAACTTCGGCCCCGGCACCGTCCAGGAACTGCTCAACGGCTACACCGCCGTGCTGGTCGGCGACGGCATCCACGCCCCCGCCTCGGCGCACGCGGCGATCACCATCGGCACGGACTGCACCATGGCCGCCAGCAGCGACCGCGGGCTGAAGTGCGCCGTCGTCCCGGTCGACTGGAGCCGCTGAGCGTGTGGCCTTTCCGCCGTTCCGGCGCGGCCACACCGGTAGCAGCCACACCAGCAGCGGACGCCGCCGTAACGACCGCTTCCGCCGAGGTCACCTCGACGGGAGCCGTCAACGGCTACCACGTGCTGGCGACCGTCGCGGCCCTGCCGGTCAGCACCTGGCGCTACCTCTGGGAGCCGGAGCACGTACGCCACATCGGTCCGATGTCCCAGGACTGGCACGCCGCCTTCGACTTCCAGCACGCCAACACCAGCGTGATCCCGCTCGTCGACGCCAACGGCGTCGCCATGGTCTGCATCCAGGCCCTGAACCGGCGCATCGACGAACTGACCGCCGAAGTGCGCGGCCTGCGCGAGATCACCGCGCAGCACGCACGGTCGGGCCGATGAGCGAGCCCGCGGACGAGGCGGGCCTGGCGGCCCTGCGCGAGTTGGTGGCGGCCCCCGCCGACCGCTTCCGTCAGCGCCCCGCCCCGGGACCCGAACAGGAACCGCGCACCCTCACCGTGGGCATGGCGACCTACGACGACTACGACGGCGTGTACTTCACCGTCATGAGCCTGCTGCTCTACCACGCGGAGGCGATGGACCGGGTCAGCGTCCTGGTCGTCGACAACCACCCCTCCGGGCCGCACGCCTGGGCGCTCAAGCGCCTGGAGCAGCAGATCCCCCAACTGCGTTACGTCCCCTACGACCGCCGCGTGGGCACCGCCGCCCGCGACCGGATCTTCCGCGAGGCCGTCTCGGACTGGGTGCTGTGCGTGGACTCCCACGTCCAGCTGCTGCCCGGGGCGCTGGCCGCCCTGCTGGACCATATCGACGAGCACCCCGACAGCGGCGACCTGCTCCAGGGACCCCTTGTCTCCACCGACGGGCACACGGTGTCCACCCACTGGGAACCGCGCTGGGAACGGTTCATGTACGGGGTCTGGGCCACCGACCCGCGCGGCACCGACCCCGACGCTCCCGCCTTCGAGATCGGGATGCAGGGCCTCGGCCTGTTCGCCTGCCGGACGAAAGCCTGGCCAGGGCTCAACCCCGCCTTCACCGGCCACGGCGGCGAAGAGGGCCACCTGCACGAGAAGTTCCGCCGCTCCGGCCACACCACCTTGTGCCTGCCCGCCCTGCGCTGGACGCACCGCTTCGACGCGCCGCGCCCCGGCCACATCACCCAGGACTGGTACCAGCGCCTGCGCAACTACCTGATCGGCTTCGACGAACTCGGCCAGAGCGCCGACGAGGCCGTCGGCCACTTCACCTCGATCCTGGGCGAAACAGCCGTCCGCCAGGGCCTGGCCGACTACCGGACCGAGACGCGCAGCCCCTTCACCGCCTTCGACGGCATCACCTGCATCAACCTCGACGACCGGCCCGACCGCTGGGAGACCGTGCGACGGCGGCTCGGCGCGCTGGAGATCCCCGCCGCGCGCGTCCACCGCCTGTCGGCCACGGCGACCCCCGTCAACCACCACATCGGCTGCGCCCTCTCCCACCGCCGGGCCATCCAGCAGGCCCACATTGACGGCCTGGAGTCCCTGCTGGTCCTGGAGGACGACGCGGTCTTCCTGCACGGCACCACGTGGGTCCTGCGCCGCGCCCTGGCCGAACTCGGTTCACGGCCCTGGTCGTTGCTCTACCTCGGCGGCGCCGACTGGGGCCGGACCTTCCCGCGCGCGGAGAACTGCGGACACATCGAGCCCGTCACCGGGATCACCACCGCCCACGCCATCGCGTACCACCGCGATGTCTTCACCGACCTGCTCGACGAACTCCCCGACACCGTCGACGGCATGACCGCCTGGATCCGGCGCCACACCGCGATCGACCAGTACCTCGCCGCCTGGGACCGGCCCGACTGCTACCGGACCGTCCCCGTCGTCGCCGCCCAGACCGACCAGATCCACCTGGTGGCGGAGGACCTGCGCGACCAGTTCGCCCTCTGAACCGTCCCCGCGAAGGCACCCGAAGGAGCGCCCGCCCGGTGAACTCGCCCCAGGCCCGCCGTGACGGGCTGCGCGTCAAGTCCCTCGCGGACGGCCGCCTGGCCGTCTACGACGAGCGGGCCGAGCAGGGACACCTTCTCGGCCCGCAGTCCGCCGCGGTCTACCTCCTCGCGGACGGCACCCGCACGCTCACCGACCTCACCGCGGCCGTCGCGCGCGTCCGGCCCCCGGCCGACACCGCGGCCGTCCGGCTGGCGCTCGGCGAGCTGACCGCCGCGGGCCTGCTCGACACACCCCTCGAAACACCGCCCGGCGCGCGGCCCGGCGCACCGTCCGGGCCGCCGGGGCGGACCGGCTAGCGGCCGAGGACCGTGTCGGCCGGGATGGTGCCCAGGCGGCCGGCCTGGAAGTCGTCGAACGCCTGGGCCAGTTCGGCGTGGGTGTTCATGACGAAGGGGCCGTACTGCATCATCGGCTCGCGGATCGGGAGGCCGCCGAGCAGGACGACCTCGAAGTTGGGCGAGCGGGACTCCTGGGTCTCGTCCGCGCGGATGGTGAGGGAGTCTCCCTTGCCGAAGACGACGGCCTGGCCCATACGGAAGGGGCGGGCGTCGGGGCCCGCGAAGCCGCGGCCGGCGAGGCCGTAGGCGAGGGCGTTGAAGTCGGCGCGCCAGGGCAGGGTCACCGAGGCGCCGGGGTTCACCGAGACGTGGATCATCGTGATCGGGGTGTGGGTGGCGCCGGGGCCCTCGTGGCCCGCGAGGTCACCGGCGATCAGCCGGATCAGCGCGCCGCCGTCACCGGAGGTGAGCAGCTTCAGGCCGCCCGCCCGGATGTCCTGGTACTTGGGCGGCATCATCTTGTCGGCCTTCGGCAGGTTCACCCAGAGCTGGAGGCCGTGGAAGAGGCCGCCGCTGGTGACCAGCGACTCCGGCGGGGTCTCGATGTGCAGCAGGCCGGACCCGGCGGTCATCCACTGGGTGTCGCCGTTGGTGATCGTGCCGCCACCGCCGTGCGAGTCCTGGTGGATGAAGGTGCCGTCCATGATGTACGTGACGGTCTCGAAGCCGCGGTGCGGGTGCCAGGGGGTGCCCTTGGGCTCTCCCGGCGCGTACTCCACCTCACCCATCTGGTCCATCATGATGAACGGGTCGAGGTTGCGGTAGTCGATGCCCGCGAAGGCGCGGCGCACGGGGAAGCCCTCCCCCTCGAAACCGCTCGGGGCGGTGGACACCTGTAGCGCCTTGCGGGGCTGGGCGTCGTCGGGCGCGCTCACACGCGGCAGGGTCAGCGGGTTCTCTACGGTCACGGCGGGCATGACTGCCTCCTTCGGGATGCTCCGGTTCCAAAGTAGTTGAACACTGAACATCTCGCAAGGCGTGACTATTCCAGCACTCACCGGAGGGGAAGATCGAAAGCGCGGGCGTACGAGCCGGGACGTGTGCCCGTACGGTCTCAGGCGCGCCGCCGTACGGCCTCAGGCGTGCCGCCGGGCAGCCTCAGCCGTACATCCGGCGCATCGTGAAGTCGACCATCTGCTCGACCGCCTTGGCGTCGAAGACCATGCGATGCTGGCCGTCGATGTCCAGCACGAAGCCGTAGCCGGTGGGCAGCAGGTCCAGCACCTCGGCGCCGGTGATCACGAAGAACTTGGACTCCTTGCCCGCGTACCGCCGCAGCTCCTTCAGGGAGGTGAACATCGGGATGACCGGCTGCTGGGTGTCGTGCAGCGCCAGGAAGCCCGGATTATCGCCGCGCGGGCAGTACACCTTGGACGTGGCGAAGATCGCCTGGAAGTCCTCGGCGGCCATCGAACCCGTGGTGAAGGCGCGGACCGCGTCGGCCAGGGACGGCGGGGAGGGCTCCGGATAGCCACCGGGCATGGGTGCGGCGCCCTGGACCGGGCCGGGTCCGGGATTCACGCTCTGCTCGTAGCCGTACACGGCCTCAAGAGTAACGGCCCCCGGGACGAGGAAACGGTCACATCCGACCCTTCCGGGGTTGCTTCTTATTACCGACGGGTAGCATTATTTTCCACGAGTGCCACGACCACCCCACTTGCGATACGGAGCCGACGTCATGGGCCACTACAAGTCGAACCTCCGCGACATCGAGTTCAACCTCTTCGAGGTGCTCGGCCGCGACCAGCTCTACGGCACGGGTCCGTTCGCCGAGATGGACGTGGAGACCGCGAAGGACGTCCTCGCCGAGCTGGCGCGCATGGCGGAGAACGAGCTGGCGGAGTCCTTCGCCGACGCCGACCGCAACCCGCCGGTCTTCGACCCGAAGACCAACACCGCCCCGGTGCCCGAGACCTTCAAGAAGAGCTACCAGGCCTTCATGGACGCCGAGTACTGGCGGCTCGGCCTGCCCGAGGAGATCGGCGGCACCACCGCGCCGCGCTCCCTGATCTGGTCCTACGCGGAGCTGGTGCTGGGCGCCAACCCCGCCGTGTGGATGTACTCCTCTGGCCCGGCCTTCGCCGGAATCCTCTACGAGGAGGGCACCGAGGAGCAGAAGAAGATCGCCGCGCTCATGGTCGACAAGCAGTGGGGCTCCACCATGGTCCTCACCGAGCCCGACGCGGGCTCCGACGTCGGCGCGGGCCGCACGAAGGCGGTCAAGCAGGACGACGGCACCTGGCACATCGAGGGCGTCAAGCGCTTCATCACCTCGGGCGAGCACGACATGTCCGAGAACATCATCCACTACGTGCTGGCCCGCCCCGAGGGCGCGGGACCCGGCACCAAGGGCCTGTCGCTGTTCATGGTCCCGAAGTACGAGTTCGACTTCGAGACCGGCGAGCTGGGCGAGCGCAACGGCGTCTACGCCACCAACGTCGAGCACAAGATGGGCCTGAAGGCGTCCAACACCTGCGAGATGACCTTCGGCGACGGGCTCCCCGCCAAGGGCTGGCTGATCGGCGAGAAGCACGACGGCATCCGGCAGATGTTCCGGATCATCGAATTCGCCCGCATGATGGTCGGCACGAAGGCCATCGCGACGCTCTCCACCGGCTACCTGAACGCGCTGGAGTACGCCAAGGAGCGCGTGCAGGGCCCGGACCTCGCGCAGTTCATGGACAAGACCGCGCCCAAGGTCACCATCACCCACCACCCCGACGTCCGCCGCTCGCTCATGACGCAGAAGGCGTACGCCGAGGGCATGCGGGCGCTGGTGCTCTACACCGCCTCCGTGCAGGACGCCATCCAGGTCGCGGAGGCGGCCGGTGAGGACGCCACGAGGCTGCACGGGCTCAACGACCTGCTGCTGCCGATCGTCAAGGGCTACGGCTCCGAGAAGTCGTACGAGCAGCTCGCCCAGTCCCTCCAGACCTTCGGCGGCTCCGGGTACCTCCAGGAGTACCCGATCGAGCAGTACATCCGGGACGCCAAGATCGACACGCTCTACGAGGGCACCACCGCCATCCAGGGCCAGGACTACTTCTTCCGGAAGATCGTCCGCGACCAGGGGCAGGCCATGACGGCGCTCAGCGAGGAGATCAAGAAGTTCCTCGCCGAGGCCACGGGCGGGGAGGACCTGGCCGCCGCCCGCGACCAGCTCGCCAAGGCGGCGGTGGACCTGGAGGCGATCGTCGGCGCCATGCTCACGGACCTTTCGGCCACCGAGCAGGACGTCCGCTCGATCTACAAGGTGGGGCTCAACACCACGCGTCTGCTGCTCGCCTCCGGTGACGTGGTCATCGGGTACCTGCTCCTGCGCGGGGCCGGCGTGGCCGCCGAGAAGCTCTCCGGGGCCTCCGCCAAGGACGCCGCCTTCTACGCGGGGAAGGTCGCCGCCGCGAAGTTCTTCGCCGCCAATGTCCTTCCCGGCGTGGGGACGGCTCGGTCCCTGGCCGAATCCGTCGACCTCGGCCTCATGGACCTCCCGGAGGACTCCTTCTGACCCGCCCCCGGAGGACTCCTTCTCACCCGCCCCGGCGGGCAGTCCGGTGGTCGCCGGACTGCCCGCCGGTGGTGGGTTGCTCGCGCAGCTCCCCGCGCCCCTAACGGGGCGAGCCATATGGCCGAAAACTAAGCTGAGGGCATGAGCTCTCAGCGTCCGGCGTTTGGCCGTAAGCACACCGAAGATCTGGCCGCCTTCGTGCAGGCGAGTCCGACGCCGTACCACGCGGTGGCGACCGTGGCGGAGCGGCTGGAGGGGGCCGGGTTCCGGCGGGTGACGGAGACGGAGAAGTGGGGGGCCGAGCCGGGCGGGCGGTATGTGCTGCGCGGGGGCGCGGTGGTGGCGTGGTTCGTGCCGGACGGCGCACGGCCGGAGACACCGTTCAGGATCGTCGGCGCGCACACGGACTCGCCGAATCTGCGGGTGAAGCCGCGCCCGGACATGGGGTCGCAGGGCTGGCGCCAGGTGGCGGTGGAGATCTACGGCGGCCCGCTGCTGAACAGCTGGCTGGACCGGGACCTGGGCCTGGCGGGCCGGCTGACGCTGCGCGACGGCAGTACGCGGCTGGTCGCGACCGACCGCCCGCTGCTGCGGGTGCCGCAGCTCGCGATCCACCTGGACCGGGGCGTGAACGACGGGCTGACGCTGGACAAGCAGCGCCACCTCCAGCCGGTGTGGGGCCTGGGCGACGCGCAGGACGGCGACCTGATCGGCTACCTCGCCGAGCGGGCGGACCTCGACCCGGAGGACGTCGTCGGCTGGGACCTGATGACGCACGACACGCAGCCGCCCGCCTTCCTCGGGCGCGACGAGGAGCTGTTCGCCTGCCCCCGGCTGGACAATCTGCTGTCGGTGCACGCGGGCGCCGCCGCGCTGGCCGCCGCGGCGGGCGGCCAGGACCTCACGTACATCCCGGTGCTCGCCGCCTTCGACCACGAGGAGAACGGCAGCCAGTCCGACACCGGCGCCCAGGGCCCGCTGCTCGGCAACGTCCTCAGCCGCTCGGTGCACGCGCGCGGCGGCGGTTTCGAGGAGCGGCAGCGCGCGCTGGCCGCGAGCGTCTGCGTCTCGTCGGACTCCGGCCACGCCGTGCACCCCAACTACGCCGAGCGGCACGACCCGACGCACCACCCGCGCGCCAACGGCGGCCCGATCCTGAAGACCAACGTCAACCAGCGGTACGCCACCGACGGCACCGGCCGCGGCGTCTTCGCGGCGGCCTGCGACACCGCGGGCGTCCCCTACCAGCACTTCGTGTCGAACAACTCGATGCCCTGCGGGACGACGATCGGCCCGATCACCTCCGCCCGGCACGGCATCACCACGGTCGACGTCGGGGTGCCGATCCTCTCGATGCACTCGGCCCGCGAGATGTCCGGCGCCGACGACCCGCATCTGCTGGCCAGCGCCCTGACGGCCTTCCTGGCGGCCTGACTCGGGGGACTGCTTCCGGGGACTGCTTCCGGGGCCTTCCGGGGCCTGCTTGCGGGCCGGGGCCGCGCCCCGGCCCGCCCGCGACCCGATGCGCCTGCTTGTGCCCCGAGGTCCGGGGTAGGCGCTGCTTCAGAACGCCGGAGCACAACTAGGCCAAAGGAAGCGGTAATTGTGGGCATCGGAGGCTGCATCATTCTGATCGCGGTCGGTGCGATCATCACGTTCGCCACCGACTGGCACGCCAAGGGCGTCAACATGGATCTGCTCGGCCTGATCATGATGGCCGTCGGCATCATCGGACTCGCCGCTTACGTCAGCATCTTCAAGCGCCGCCGGATTCCCCCGACGGCCGACGGCGACATCCCGCCCGTCGAGGAGCGCTACTACCCGGGTGACCGGCGGTACTGACACCAGGCCAGTACCACCGGCGTTCTGACGTGAGGTCAGCCCCGGATCTCAGAACAGCGACTTGTACATCTGCCAGCCCGCGCCGAGCCTGACGCGGGCGGCAAAGCCCGGCTCGCTGTCGCGGCCGTCGTAGCGCCACAGGTCGCCCGCCGCGTCACGGGCGACCAGTCCGGTGAGGTACGCCCCCCGGACCGGCCGGATTTCGCCGACGCCCACGATCGAGTTGTAGATGTTCCAGCCGGACCCGATCTTCACGCGCGGCCCGAAGTGCCCCTTGCCGTCGCCGTCATAGGCCCACAGCACCCCGGACTTGTCCCGGGCCAGAAGCTGACGGCCGTAGCCGACGGATTCGGAGTGCTGCGAGCCGATCAGCAGGTTGTACGTGTTCCAGCCGCCGCCGATGAGGGTGCGCGGCCCGAACCTGCCGTTCCGGTCGGCGGCGTAGAGGTACAGGCTGCCGGACGGCGTACGCGCCACGAGGTCGGCGCGGCCGTCACCGGTCAGGTCGCCGACCGAGGCCAGCGCGTCGTACGCGTTCCAGCCGGGGCCGATGAGCGTGCGCGGCTGGGACGGGGTGAAGTTCGTGCCCGCCTTGCCGTCGTAGCGCCACAGTTGGCCCGAGGCGTCCCTGACCAGCAGGTCGTTGACCCGGTCGCCGCCGAGGTCGCCGTAGGGCACGTACAGCGAGGACGTCGGCCAACCGGACGTGGAGCGCGCCGCGTTGACGTTGCCCTTGCCGTTGCCCGCGCGCAGGTCCAGGCGGCCGGACGGGGTGAGGCCGAAGAAGTCGCCGGTCCCGTCACCGGTGAAGTCGTGCACGCCCGCGGCGCCCTTGACGACGATCAGGCCGGTGAGGGAGAGCCCGCCGGGGCCGCCGTCGGCCGGGGGCGCGGTCAGCGTCCAGGTGTAGCGGCCGTTCCTGACCCACGCCCCGTCGGCGCCCTTGAGATTCCAACTCGCCGACACCTGCGCGCCCTTGGAGCCGCGGCGGGTGGCGACCGTCCTGCCCGCCTCGTCCGTGACCGTCAGGCTCCAGCCCGCGACGGGCCGGGACAGCGTCCACCTGCCGTACCAGTCCTCGGGGTTGTCCAGGACGTCGACGACGGCCGGGCCGACGTCGCTGCTCAGCACCGACACCGCGCTGCGCGGTATCGAGGTCAACGGCTGCACGTGGAAGCGGTGTTGCGCATCGACGTACGCGACACCGCCGCCGTACTTGTCCACCGTCCACGTCACGCCTCGGTCGTCGGCCAGGTCGCTCGCTGCCAGTTCCGCGAGGTTGCTGCCGACGGCCGAGCCCGTGTGCACGTCGGTGAGCATCAGACGGCCCGCCGTCGTGTCGTGCCGGACGACGTAACCGTCGCCCAGCAGCGCGGTCCCGGTCGGCACCGGCACGTTCTTGCCGGTCGTACGGTCGTGCACCCCGGCGCTGGTGCCGCACGACCAGTACAGCCAACGCCCGTCCGCCTGAAGCTCCTTGGGCACGCACGGCGCGCCCGTCTGGACCGTGGCGCCGTACGTCCGCCGCTCCAGGTCGTACGGGCGGACGGTGCCGGTGGCGCTGCCGGGCACCCACAGGGTGCGGCCCCACAGCGCGGAGGCCGTGACCGGGCCGTCGAACAGGGTGCCGTCGTAGCGGAGGTCGAAGACCTTCTGCCGCGCGGGGGTGCCGGTGTGCACCACGACGTACGGTCCCGCGGCGTCGGTGACCGTGCCGGGCGCGCCGAGGAAGACGGCGCGCGAATCGGTCGGGGACGGCGGCTGGGGCACGGTGATGATGTTGGCGGCGGAGAAGGCCACGGTGCCGGTGCCGGTGCCCTGGAGGTGCACGCAGGAGACGCCGGAGCCGCAGTCGGCGGGCTTCGGACCGTAGCTCCACAGCAGTTCGGGTTCCGACACGGCGGGCGCCGGGCCCGCGGCCACATCGCGCCGTACCAGGGCCGGGTAGGGCCGGGTGGTGTCGGAGTACGCCAGCCGCCCGGCGCTGTAGGACAGTCCGTAGACCGTGGCCGCGACCGGCGGCAGCGTCTTGAGGTCGGTGACGGTCGCGTCGGCGCCGTCGGCCGCGGTGATCCGGCGGACCGCCCAGTCGTCGGGTCCTGTGCCGCCCTCGACCAGCACCGAGCCGTCGGGCGCGGTCGCCATGTCCGTGGCCACCTTGGCCAGCAGGGTCCGCGCGGGGCCGCCGCCGACCGGGACGGCCCGCAGCGGAAGTCCCGCGGACTGGCTGTCCGTCGACCGCTCCAGCACCAGGACGCGGTCCCCGGTGACGGTGAGCTTCGGCGTACCGTCCCGGCCGTCGGTGGGCAGCGGCGTCTTCTCGACGGGGGCCGTCGGGTCGTCGAGCCGTACGGTGTACGCCGTCGTGGCCGCGCCGCCGTACGCCAGCACCCGGTCCCTGCCGAGGACGACGGTGGTCTGCTCGGCGGCGGGCACGTCGGCGAGGATCGCGCGCAGCGTGCCGGTGCGGTAGTCCAGCAGGTAATTGCGCGCGGTGCCGGGCGCGGCGCCCGAGGTCAGCCGCAGGACGGCGTGGTCGCGGTTCTGCGCGAGCAGGTCGGGCCAGTCGGGCACGGCGGTCCCCGGGGGCAGCCCGGTGACGGTCAGGTCGGCGGAACCGTCCTTGCCGTCGCCGATCACGTGCAGCGCGGCGAGCGTGCCGTCGGCGGCGGTCTCGCTGGTGAGGACGCGGTCGAGGCTGAAGCCGAACGGCACCCAGCGCTGGCCCGCCGGCGCGGTGACCGTGCGGAAGGTGTTGGTGTCGTAGTCGGTGATCGTCACCGACTGGGACGGGAAGTTGCGGATGAGGTGCGCGGACAGGCCGGTGTTGGCCAGGGGCGTGGGATCCGGCAGTACCGGGCCCTCGTTGCCGTCCGCCGGATTCACCCAGTGGGCGCCGTTGGCCCCCCTGACCAGGTATCCGTCGTTCCCGGCGGTGATCAGCGGCTCGCTCTGCGGCAGCCACCGCGAACCGGCGGGTATGACGGTCTCCTGCGACGCGGTACCGGACGGCGTACCGTCCGCGTACGCCGTGCCGCCGGTGGCGGCCGGGGCGAGCCCGGCGGCCATGACGACGACGGTGGCCGCCGCGACGGAGCCGCGTGTGAGAGCGCGACGAGGCACTCGGTCCCTCCCCAGGTGACGCTCCGCCCCCCGGCGGATCAAGAGTGATGGCCGGAGCTTACTCACCGCCCGGGCACGCCCGTACGGCGCCTGTACGCCTTACGCGTCCAGGCCCGCCAGGACCAGCGCCAGCCGGGAGTCGCCGTCGGCGCCGACGCGGACCGGGACGCCCCAGTCCTGCTGGTGCACGTGACAGGCGGGGTAGGGGTTGGCCGGATCGTCGTCGCAGGACGCGGCCATCGCGGAGACGTGCAGGACGCCCTCGGTGACGGACGGGTCGAGGACCAGGTCGCGGAAGAGGTCGGTGCCCTTGCCCGCACCCTCCGCCAGGAGTTCCGGCGGGGTGGCGCTGACCAGCAGCCGCGTCGAGGGCCCGTAGCGCTCGTCGAGCTTCTGCCCGTCGGGCGCGGTGAACACCACGTCGAGCCGGAAGGCACCGGCCGCCACGTCGGTCGCGTCCCGCTGCGTACGGTGGGCGACGGCCTCCACGCGGACGGCCTCCTCCGGCAGGTGCATCCGGGTCAGCCGGTGCCCGGCGGACTCCACCACGACGATGTCGCCGTCCACGACCACCGCGTCCGAGGGCTCGCGCAGGCCGGTCGCGAGCGTGGTGACCTCGCCGGTCACCGGGTCGTAGCGGCGCAGCGCGTTGTTGTACGTGTCGCTGACCGCGACCGAGCCGTCCGGCAGCGCGGTGACGCCCAGCGGGTGCTGGAGCAGCGCCTGCCCGGCGGGGCCGTCGCGGTGGCCGAAGTCGAACAGGCCGGTGCCGACGGCCGTACGGATGATGTAGCGGCGCGGCTCACCGCCGTCACCGCCTGCCGCGTCCGCGTCCGGGTCGTCGTCGGCGCGCTCGACCCAGCGCAGCGCCGAGGTCTCGGAGTCGGCGATCCACAGCCTTCCCCAGCCGTCGGCCGGGGGCGCCCCCGCCTCGCCGCGCTCCGGCGCCGCCGCGAGGCCGGACGGCTGGGCGAACCACGCCTGCGCCGCGTGCCCGTCCACCAGCCCTTCGTTGGTCGTGCCCGCCGCGACCCGTACGGTCTCCGTCGCCGGGTCGTACGTCCAGAGCTGGTGCACGCCCGCCATCGCGATCCACACCCGGTCGTCGAACCAGGCCACGTCCCACGGCGAGGACAGGTCCACCTCGCGGGCCGGGCCGGACGTCGGGGAGCCCTGCCACCACTGCTTTCCGGTGCCCGCGACCGTCGTCACGTGCCCGGTGCCCAGGTCGACGCGGCGCAGCGCGTGATTGACGGTGTCGGCGACGATCACGCTGCCGTCGGGCAGCAGCGTCAGCCCCTGCGGCTCGCTGAAGCGGGCCGTCTCCGCGTTGCCGTCGGCCAGCCCGCGCGTGCCGGTGCCGATCCGCCGCACCACGCTCTCGGCGTCCGCCGCCAGCTCCACCAGGGCGTGCCGGGTCGAGTCCGACACCAGGAAGTGCCCGGAGCCGGGCAGCGCGAGCGCCTTGCCGGGGAAGCGGAGGTCGGTCGCGACCGGCTCGGGCGGTACGTACGGGCCGTCGCCCCTGCGCAGGGTGCCCTTGGCCGCGTGCTCCTTCTCCAGCGCCGTCACGAGCTGCTCCAGCGCGTGCGCGTGCCCCTCGCCCGCGTGCTGCGCGACCACGTACCCCTCGGGGTCGATCACCACCAGCGTCGGCCAGGCCCGTACGGCGTACTGCTTCCACGTCGAGAGCTGCGGGTCGTCCAGCACCGGGTGGTGCACCTCGTACCGCTCCACCGCGTCCACGACCGCCTGGTGCTCGGCCTCGTGCACGAATTTCGGCGAGTGCACGCCGACGATCACCACCGTGTCCCTGTGCCGCTCCTCCAGGGCCCGCAGCTCGTCCAGGACATGCAGACAGTTCACACAGCAGAACGTCCAGAAATCCAGAATGACGATGCTGCCCCGCAGGTCAGCGAGGGTCGGATGCTTGTCGCCGGTGTTCAGCCAGCCGCCCTCGCCGGTCAGCTCGGGCGCCCGGACACGTGCACGTGCAGTCATATCCCCATCCAACAGCATCCGCCGGGGTAGGCATTCCCTATGAAATACGTGGTGCGAGAGAAGATGTTCGCCATCGGTGACGACTACTGGATCGAGGACGAGCACGGCCGCAGGGCCTTCTACGTCGACGGGAAGGTCCTCCGGATCCGCGACACCCTCGAACTCCAGGACCCGGACGGCAACGAGGTCGCCGTCATCCGCAAGAAGCTGGTGTCCCTGCGGGACGCCATGACCATCGAGCGCGACGGCGACGTCCTCGTCACCGTCCGCAAGAAGCGCCTCCACCTGCTCCGCGACGTCTTCCGCGCCGAGCTCGCCTCCGGCGAGGAACTCGAAGTGCGCGGCGACATCATCGACAAGGAGTTCGACATCGAGTACGAGGGGGAGCGCCTCGCGCGCATCTCCCGCAAGTGGTTCACCCTCCGTGACGCCTACGCCATCGACATCGAGCGCGAGGACGCCGATGCCGCGATGCTGATCGCGGTGGCGGTGTGCGTCGACCGCATGGTCGACAAGGAGCACGAGGACGAATAGCCCTGCGCAGGGCGGCGACCCGGTCCTTCCGGGGCGCCGCCCCTGTGCCCGAACCTCGCGCGGGTGGGTGCCCGCAGCGCCCCTGAAAGACCGGCGGGCCCTTCTCGCGGCCGGACAGGCCCTAGCGGGGCTTCGGGGTGGGGACTCCGAGGACGCGGTCGCGGAGGACGGGGAAATCGGCGCGGGTGACGTCCACGCGGAAGACGTCGACCTCGGCGGAGAGCGCCTGCTCGGCGGGCCCGGCCTCGGCGACGATCTCACCCCAGGGATCGACGATCATGCTGTGCCCGGCCTGCTCCACCCCGGCGTGGGTGCCGGCGGTCCCGCAGGCGAGGACGTACGCCTGGGACTCGACGGCGCGGGCGCGCACCAGCAGCCGCCAGTGGGCGAGCCGCCGCGCGGGCCAGCCCGCCGGAACGACCAGCGTCTGCGCCCCGGCGTCGAGCAGCAGCCGGAACTGCTCGGGAAAGCGCAGGTCGTAGCAGGTGGCGAGGCCGAGGACGGTGCCGGGGACGCGGGCGGTGACGATGTCGTGCCCGGAGGACATGAGGACGGCCTCGCCCTGGTCGAAGCCGAAGCGGTGGATCTTGCGGTAGACGGCCGCGAGAGCGCCGTCGGGGGAGAAGAGCAGCGAGGTGTTGAACAATTCGCCGCCGACGACGTCGCGTTCGACGATCGACCCGGCGTGCAGCCACACCCCGGCGTCGCGCGCCGCCGCGCTCATCACCTCGGCGGTCGGGCCGCCGTCCGCCGTCTCGGCCTCGGCCGCGAAGTCCTCCGCGGCGAAGGCGCCGACCGGCCACAGTTCGGGCAGCACGACAAGATCCGCGTCCGCGTGGGCACGTACCATCGCTGCCACACGGTCGCGCCGCGAGGCGACCGATTCCCTCTGGTCCACGTCGATCTGAAGAAGCGTTGCGCGCACTCGGACACCGCCCATACGTTGGGTCGTCAAGCCGGGCCTACCATCGTCACTCGAAAGCACTGCGTGGGCGCCCGCGCGCAGCGTAACTTAGGCGCCAACCGCCACGACCGCGCACCGACCGTCGAGGGGTCCCGTGACCGTCCACAGCAAGCTCCAGCCGTATATCGACGCCTGGACCCACTCCATAGAATCCGTCAACGAACTGGTGACGCCGCTGCCCGACGGCGCGTGGAACCGCCACACCGAGTGCCCGTACTGGTCGGTCCGCGATGTCGTGTCCCACATCATCGGCTTCGAGTGCGAGCTGCTGGGCGACCCGCGCCCCATCCACACACTTCCCAGCGACCTCCGGCACATCACCAGCGAGACGGCCCGCTACACGGAGGTCCCGGTCGACATCCGCCGCCACCACACGGCGCCGGAGATGACGTCCGAGCTGGAGTACACGATCATCCGCCGCTCGCGGCAGCTCAGGAACGAGTCGCGGCAGCCGGACGCCGAGGTCCGCGCGATCGGCGGCGGCGAGGTCACCCTGGAGGAACAGCTCTGGGGCCGCGTCTTCGACGTGTGGGTGCACGAGCAGGATCTGCGCCGGGCCCTCGACGCCCCGGGCAACCTCGCCTCCCCCGCGGCCGTACTGGCCCGTGACTACCTCCTGCGCTCGCTGCCGAAGCTGGTCGCCGAGGACGCGGGCGCCAAGCCGGGCTCCGCGGTCGTCTTCGACGTGCACGGACCGCTGGAGTTCATGCGGACCGTACGGGTGAACGCCGAGGGTCACGGCAGCATCGACTCGGCCGTCTCGCTCGGCCCGGCCGTCACCTTCGTCGTGGACTGGGAGACGTTCCTGCGGCTGCTCACCGGCCGGGCGCGTCCGGCCGCGCTCGCCGACCAGCTCAAGATCGAGGGCGACCGGCAACTGGCGGACGCGATCCTGTCGCACATCGCGGTCACGAAGTAGCGCCCGGCGCCTCGGGCGCCGTTCCCGGATCGCACCGTTCCCGGATCATGGCGTTCCCGGATCGCGCCGTTCCCGGATCACCGCGCGCCCGGATCACCGCGCGCCCGAATCACGGCGCGCCCGCCATGAACCCCGCCGCCGTACAGCGTCGTACGGCCGCGCCGGGCGTCAGTCGGAGGTGACCGCCGCCGGCAGGCGGTGCACGCTCTCGACGCGGCTGACCGCGATCCGCTCCCGCTCCAGCCGTTCCGCACGGCGGCGGAGCCGTAGGATCTGGGCGGTGCCGACCGCCTGGAGCACGAAGACGCTGCTCCAGGCGATCCGGTAGTCGTCGCCGGTCGCGTCGAGGAGCAGGCCGACGGCGAGCAGGGTGAGGACGGAGGCGGTGAAGCCGCCGATGTTGACGATCCCGGAGGCGGTGCCGAACCGCTCGGGCGGGTTGGCGGGGCGGGCGAAGTCGAAGCCGATCATCGAGGCGGGCCCGCAGGCGCCGAGGACGACGCACAGGGCGACCAGCAGCCACATCGGGTCCTGGCCGTGGCCGCCGCCCCAGGCGAGCGTCGTGGCCCAGGCGGCGGCGGTGGCCGCGATCACGCCGAGGGTGAGCGGCATGCGGGCGCCGTGGTGGCGGGAGATGAGCTGCCCGAAGACCATGCCGAAGAACATGTTGGCGACGACGACGAGCGTGAGCAGCCCGCCCGCCGCGCCGCGCGAGAGCCCCTGGTCCTCGACGAGGTACGGCAGCCCCCACAGCAGCAGGAACACCATGCCGGAGAACTGGGTGGTGAAGTGCGTCCACATGCCCAGGCGCGTGCCGGGTTCGGCCCAGGAGGCGGCGATCTGGCGGCGTACGTACGTCAGGCCCGCGTGTTCGGCGGGCGCGGGTTCGTATCCCTCGGGGTGGTCCTTGAGGAAGAGGGCGACCAGGACGAGGACGAGCGCGCCGACCAGGGCGGTGCCGAGGAAGGTCGGGGTCCAGCCCGCCGAGTGCAGGACGCGGGAGAGGACGACGGTCGAAACGAGGTTGCCCGCGACGCCGAACAGGGCGGCGCCCTGGGCGATCATCGGGCCGCGTCTGGCGGGGAACCAGCGCGAGCCGAGCCGCAGCACGCTCACGAAGGTCATGGCGTCGCCGCAGCCCAGCACGGCGCGGGCGCCGAGGGCCATGCCGTACGAGTGGGACAGCGCGAACGCCCCCTGGCCGAGGGTGAACAGCACGGCGCCGAGCAGCAGGACCTTCTTCGTGCCGAGCCGGTCCACCATCAGCCCGACCGGTATCTGCATGCCCGCGTAGACCAGCACCTGGAGGATCGAGAAGCTGGAGAGCGCGGAGGCGCCGATGTGAAAGCGGTCGGCGGCGTCGATGCCCGCGACGCCGAGGCTGGTGCGGTGGACGACGGCGACGAGGTAGACGGAGGTGCCGACGCCCCAGACGAGGGCGGCACGGCGTCCGCCGGGCGGGTCGCCCGGCAGGACCTTCTCCGGGGCCGGGCTCCGGCTCACGACTCGCCCCTGGCGAGCACCTTCACCCACGAGACGTGCCGGTCCACGACGTCGGCGGCCGTGTCGGCCGCGCCGTCCCTGAGCGCGTCCAGGATCTCGGTGTGCTCCGCGATGTTCTTCGCCACCCGGCTCGGCTCGGCGTGCATGGTGGCCACCCCCATCCGCAACTGACGGTCCCTGAGCTGGTCGTAGAGGTGCGCGAGGATACGGTTGCCCGCCGCGCGGACGATCTCCGCGTGGAAGCAGCGGTCCGCGACGGCGAAGGCCGCCAGGTCGCCGGTCTCCGCGTGCCCGCGCTGCTCGGCCAGGGACTCCTCCAGCCGCGCGATGAGCCGCGGCGGCACCGCCCCGACCACCTTGGCCACGGCGTGCTGTTCCACCAGCAGCCGGGTCTCCACCACGTCGGCGATCTCCTGCGCCGACACCGGCAGCACCAGCGCGCCCTTCTTCGGGTAGAGCTTGATCAGCCCCTCCGCCTCCAGCCGCAGCAGCGCCTCGCGCACCGGCGTGCGCGAGACCCCCACCGCGTCGGCGAGATCCCCCTCGGTGAGCAGCGTGCCGCCCTCGTAACTCCGGTCCAGGACACCGGACTTGACGTGCAGATAGACCCGCTCGGCGGCGGGCGGCGCCTTGACGGCGGGGCCGGGCGCGGCGACGGTGAGAGTGCTGGCATCCATGATGCACGCATCATAGATACAACAGTTGAGGGGACGGTACGGCCGTCCGGGATATGGACATGCCAGGAGCCCCTTGCGCAGGGGCGCTTCGGCGGCGGCGGGCCGCGGGACTACCGTCTCGGAGCATGACTGCGGACGACTGGCTGGCGGACACCCGAACCTCGTACGACACGGTCGCGGTGAGCTACGCGGACTTCGTACGGGAGGCCCTGGACGGCGCGCCGGCCCTGCGTACGGCGCTCGCTCTGTTCGCCGCCGAGGTCACCGGCGCCGGGGGCGGTCCCGTGGCGGACGTGGGCTGCGGCCCCGGCCGAGGGTCAAGTCGGCTTCGCGGAGGGCCTGTTCGAAGGGGGCGGGGGTGAGGGGGCGGGAGAGGAAGGTCTGGGTCCAGCGGCCCTCGGGGAACTCGTAGGCGACGTGGACGGAGCGGACGCCGTCGCCGACGGGTTCGGAGGAGACGACACGGATCAGGCCGCTGCCCGACCGCGCATCGCGGGGCAGGTTCTCTCCCCGATCGACGCCTGTACGGTCCTGATGTCCCTCGCGCTTCGGCTGGCTCACGCCCACCGTCGCAACACGGCCGCCGCCGCGGGACAAGGGGACCGAAGGAGGTCGCCAAGCGGCGGCGGAGCCTCCGTTCAGCCTCGCGTCACGCCGTCCAGGACGGCCTGGAAGGCGTCGGTGACCGGGCGCAGGTCCCGGTCGAGCTCGTCGATGTCGACCGTTTCGGCCCCGGCGTCGTCCCCGCGCGCCTCCGCCGCCCCGGCCCACCGCCTGAGCACCGCGACGTAGGCCGCCTGTACGGCGCCGCCGATCGCCGCCGGGACGGGGTCGCCCGCGTCGAGGCCGGTGCGCCCGGCCGCGTACCCGCTCACCGTCTCGCCCCAGACGCGCCAGTGCGCGGCGGCCTCCGCGACGAGCGCGGGGTCCCGGTCGAGCACGCGGAAGCGGTCGAGCCACGAGTCCGGCGCCGCCGCCTGCGAAAGCCGCGTGGACCGGACGACCGCCGCCCGTACGGCCGTCATGACGGGTACGTCGTCGGCGTCACGAAGGGCGGCCCGCAGCCGCTCGACCGCGCGGTCGAACTCGCCCCACACGATCCCCGCCTTCGACCCGAAGTAGCGGAAGAGCGTCGAGCGCCCGACACCGCCCGCGGCCATGATCGCCTGGAGCGTCGTCGCCTCGTAGCCGTCGCGAAGCAGCAGGTCGAAGGCGACTTCCTCCAGGGCTTCGCGGGTCGAGGCGGGCGGTCGGCCGCGGCTCCTTCGGGAGGTGGTCATCGCCCGAGCGTAGTGGAGGAGTATTTTTGGGATGAGGTACCAATATTCTTCCGGGTGACCGCCGACATCAGCGCGGCCCCGCCGGGAGCTCACCGTCCAAGGAGCGGAAAATGCGCGCATGGCAGTTCACCGACATCGGCAAGCCCCTCACCCTCAGTGAGGTCCCGGCCCCGGCACCGGGCGCGGACGAACTCGTCGTGCACGTCCGCGCGGCCGGGCTGTGCCACAGCGACGTCGGGTTTCTCGACGGCACGCTGACGCCGCTGCTCCCGTTCCGGCCGATCACACTGGGCCACGAGATCGCCGGTGTCGTCTCCGCCGTGGGCTCGGGCGTGACGCGGTTCACCGTGGGCCAGAAGGTCGTCATCCCGGCCGCCATCGAGGGGCCCGGCACATCGAAGAACGGCGGATTCGCGGACGAGGTCGTCGTCCTCGAACGGCTCGTCGTCGCGCTGCCGGACGGGGTGCCGTTCGACCAGGCGGCAGCCGCCACCGACGCCGGGCTCACCTCGTACCACGCGGTCTCCGTGCAGGGGAGGGTCACCGCCGGCTCCCGCGTCGGGATCATCGGCCTCGGCGGGCTCGGCTCGCTAGGCGCCCAGACCGCGCTGGCGCTCGGCGCGACGGTGTTCGTCGCCGAGAAGAACGAGCGCGTGCACGACTTCGCCCGCTCGCTCGGCGCGGAGAAGGTCGCGGGCGACATCACCGACTTCGCGGGCGAGAACCTCGACGTGGTCGTCGACTTCGCCGGGTTCGGGACGACCACCGACGGCGCGATCCACTCCGTACGCCGGGGCGGCCGTATCGTCCAGGTAGGCCTCGGCCGCGCGCGCGGCGAGATCGACCTTCAGGCGCTCACCCTGAACGAGGTCGAACTCGTCGGCTCCCAGGCCGGATCGAAGGAGGACTGCGCGGCGGTGCTCGACCTCGTCGCCGAGGGGAAGCTGTCGTCGCGGGTCACCGAGATCGGATTCGAGGAGATCGGCGAGGGTGTCGGGCGGCTGGAGCGCGGCGAGGTGGTCGGACGGCTGGTCGCCGTCTTCGGGTGATGTCGTCCCGGACGGACGGGCGCGAGGCGGCGGGCGGCGGGCGGACGGACGCGAGGCGGCAGGCGGCGGGCGGCTCAACGGCCGCCGCCCGCCGTACTGCCGGGGCGGACGCACCGTCCGTCAGACGGTGCTCATCGGGGTCGCGTCCACGCTCGTCGTCTGCTGTTCGAGGCCGTAGACGGTGGGGGTGCCGCTCGGGGCGATCACGCCCACTTCCATCTGCATCTCGTGGTTCACGACCTGGTACATGTGGTCGCTCGCGCCCTTCTTGACGAACGGCTTGAGCCGCTTGCCGAGGGTGATGTACGAGGTCAGGTCCTTGGCCAGTGACGTCTCGTCGACGGCGCTGTCGTTGAGCACGAGGGCCCCGCCGTCCTTCGTGCGCAGCGCGTACGTGGTGCCGACGCGCGGGGCGGCCTTCTTGTAGTCGTTGTACGCGTGGCCGTCGAGGCCGTTGAGACGGTTGTTGTACGCGGAGATCGCGTTCTCGCGCGCCGTGGTCCGCGCCAGCGGGGTGTCGGCGCCGCCGGTCACGTAGAGGTCCGCCACCAGGTCGGCCAGGTCCGCGGGCGCGGTGCCGCCGATCTTCGCCGTTGGCTCGGCGACCCGCGCCAGCCCGTCCGCGTCCAGCGCGATCTCCGGGATCTTTTTCTGCTCGTCGCCCGAGAAGTCCTGGGAGTTGACCGCGCGCCAGCCGTCGGCCGTGTGCTTGAAGACGATGAAGCGGGTGCCGGTCGTCCACGGCGCGCCCGGCTTGCCGTCCTTCAGCTCCGCGCCCTGCGCCCTCACCATGAACCAGTCCGTGTTGGCCGCGGCCGGAGGGATGTAGAACGCGCGGTTGACGTACACGAAGCCCGCCAGATTCGCCTTGACGTTCTTCTGGTCGAGGCCGGACGCCTGCGTGAAGTAGCCCTTGTCGAAGGCGAGCATGGCCCCTGCCTCGGCCTTGGCGATCAGCGCCGGGCTGAGCTTCGCGTTCGCCTCGTTGTTGAGCGCCTGATACGTGTCCACGATCTTGTTCGCCTCGGCCACGGTCAGCAGCGGCGCCGCCTTCTTCCCGCCCTTGCCCTTGCCCGCGTCCCCGCTCTTCTCCGTGGACGTGTCCGACGTCTCGTCCGACGACGAGCCGCCGCACCCGGCGGTCAGGACGAGACACGTCGCCGCGAGGCCCGCCGCCAGCGCGACGCGGTGCTTTCGGTTAACCATGAGTCCCTGCTTCCCCGTGAACAACACTTCCCCGTAACGGCCTCGGGCCGCCGGAACCCGGTCCACGCTACCGAGCGGGCCGCGTCGGCCCGCTGGTGGGGCTGCCGGGACGACCGGGGAGGGCGGTTCGTACGCGTCCGGGCGTCCGGGCGTCCGGGCTCAGGACGGCCAGTCGCCGTGGGTCGTCGCGGGCTGGGGCGGAGCCTGGCGGACGGGGGCCGGATTGTCCGCGGCCAGCTCCTCGGTCGGGTTCATCAGGACCGCGAAGGCGACCACGAAGACGATCAGGCTCAGGCCCGCGATCAGGGGCAGGACGAAGGCGGAGGCCGAGACGCCCGTGGTCGGGTCGGTGTGGTCGGTGATCGTGGAACTGACCGCCGCCATGCCCGTGTAGTGCATGCCGCTGATCGCGAAGGCCATGACGAGCGCGGCCCCGGTGATGAAGAGCGGGCCGCGCGCGCGGAGCGTCGCCCACAGCGCCGCCGTGGCGGCCACGATGGCGATGACGATCGACAGGGCGACGGTGGAGCCGTCGTAGCTCATCGTGCCCGGCATGATGATCGCCGCCATGCCGAGGTAGTGCATACCCGCCACGCCGACCCCGGCGAGCAGGCCGCCCGCCAGCAGCGACGGCCAGGACGAGTCCCGGCCCGCCACGTAGATCCCGACGCCGACGACGCCCACCGCGAGCACCCAACTCAGCACGGTCAGCGTCACGTTGTAGCGCAGCGTCACGCCCTGGACGTCGTAGCCGAGCATCGCGACGAAGTGCATGCCCCAGATTCCGGTGCCCAGCGCGACGGCTCCCGATCCGAGCCAGCTCTTTCCCCGCCCGAATCCCACGAGGTGCAGCCGGGACGAGCAGGCCAGGCCGAGCACGGAGCCGACAAAGGCGATCACGTAAGCGAACGTCGGATAAAGGGAGTTGGACCAGAGCGGTTCGTGGTGTTGCATTTGAGCGGCCCTCTCAGGATTTTCCTGCCTGCTGAGTGAAGTGACGACAGCGCAGGCCGGAGAGGCACGCGCGCACAGGTGTACGACCTTGTATCACCTATACGGCCATTCGGCGATATTGATCTTCAAAATTGGTACACAGCGGGGACGCGTGGGGCTTGATATCACTCATGCGCAATTCGAGGCACCCCGAGGCCGCCTCACCGAGGCAAGTTTTCGCCCCTTCCGGCCAAGATCAACTTTCTCTCGCCACAACCCGCCGCCGTCCCGTCGTTTCCCGCCCTGACCAGCCCGTCCCCCGCCCTGCCGACCGGCCGCCCCGCCCAACTCACCTTCCTTGCGCACCACTTCACGGCACCCGAGCCTGTCCGGTTCCCACCGGTCCGGGCCCCATCGCCCCTCCCGAATAGCCGATTTACCCCCATGCGCGGTCACATGGATGATGCGCCTCCCGCCCCGAGACGATTCCCGGCATATTCGTTTTGCCATATCCTCGACGTCATATGCCCGTTCGGCATCACCGGCACGGTGAAGTGTCAGCGGCGCGGTGAAGTGTCAGGAGCGCGGAGTAGCCGAATCCCCGATCGCTTGTCGGCTTTCGCGGCCCACCGGGACGGCCACCGCGGACGGGCGGCCGGTCCTCGGGGTGGTGCCGCCGGTTCGGGGAAGGGGCACGAGGGGTGTTCATTCCGGTATGAGAGTCTGCTGGGGAACCGCGGCGATGTGTGACGGTGCCCGTCGGGCGGCGGTCCTCGCCGCCACTGAAAGGGCTGCACGATGCGCGACACGGCGGAAGCGATACCGGAGGCCGGGGCGGGACGCAGGCTGTCGTGGCCCTGGTTCCTCGTCGTGGTGGTCGTGTACGTGGGCATCATCCAGGGCCTGGGCCTGCTGATCGGCGTGGACACCGGTGACTCCGACAGCCAGTTCCCCACGACCGCGTCCCTGGTGCGCAACGCGCTGATCCCGATCGGGGCGTCGATCGCGTTCGGCGCCGCGGTCGTCTCCTGGCTGGGCTGGTGGGGCGAGGTCCTGCGCTACCGCGCGCCGGTGCGGCGCTGGGTGCGCTGGGTACCGATCTCGATGATCGCCGCCGCGGTGATCGGGCTGAACTACCCGCACCTGGCGGACCAGAGCCTGTCTCTCGTGGCCTGCCTGCTGCTGCTCGGGCTGTTCGTCGGCGTCGGCGAGGAACTCATGTTCCGGGGCATCGGCGTCCATGTCTTCCGCCGCGCGGGATTCACCGAGGGCAAGGTCGCGCTCTGCTCCTCCGTCGTCTTCGGCCTCGTCCACATCAGCAACGCCATCAGCCAGGGACCACAAGCGCTCGGGCAGGCCGCCGTCGTCTCCACCTCGGGCTACTTCTTCTACCTGTGCCTGCGCGCCGGCGGCGTCCTCGTGCTGCCGATGCTCGTCCACGGTCTGTGGGACACCAGCCTGATCTCCAACCTCGTGGGCGACAAGCCCCAGGTGTCGCTGGGCACCCTCCTGATCATCCTGCTCCAGGTCGCCCTGATCATCGTGCTGCTCGTCAGGCGCCGCGCGATCCAGCCCGCCTCCCCGGCCGTCCCGGCCTGACCAGCGGTACGGCCCCCGCCCGTCAGGTTGCCTGGCTACGACGCGCGCGTACGCCCTCAGGGGCGGTCGCCCGGCATGGCCTGTTCCAGTTCGCGCGCCAGTCGCCGCAGCCGGGCGCCGCGTCCGAGGTCCGGCGGGGACGGCCAGGTGAGCGTGACGCCCGCGCGGGAGGCGAGGGCCAGGACAGTCCCGACGAAGCCTTCGGCCAGCGCCCGGTTGATCGAATGGCCGACCCGTAGGTCCCAGTCCAGCAGCGCCTGCGCGAAGACGGCCAGCGCGGCCGGGTCGACCCGGCAGTCGTCGTTCACCATCGGCCCGATGCCCGACGCCACCCCGACCCGCTCCTCGAACACCGGCACCTGCCCGTGGAAGAGGCGGCTGACGCCCGTCGAGGGGTTCCACAGGACGCGGTCGCCGACCTCGTAGTACTGACTCATCTCAACGCCGCTCTCGTTGATGGGGGCTGGGGCGAACGGCCCGGTGGGGCCATGGCGGGTTCGTCTCGCGCCCTGCGGGCGCACTGCCGCTGGCTGCGGTGGGGAGGGGGGCCGGCCGGGGCTGTCGGGCGGGCCCGGGCCCGGGGTGGGCGCGGTGACGGGCGGCCTTGACGGGGCCGGTGCCGTACGGGTGCCGGTTTGTACGCCGACCGCTGACACCGTAGGGCGCGCACGCCGAGGCGGTTCCGTGGTGCGGGCGCCGTAACCGGCGGATGCCGGTCAGTTGACGAAGTCGCCTGCGGCGAGCGCCCGTTGGAAGTGCGTTCACTCGACGGGGGTGAAGGCGAGGGCCGGGCCCTCGGGGTTCTTCGAGTCGCGGACACGTACGGTGCCGGGCACGTTGACGGCGACCTCAACGCATTCCTGACCCGCAGGGTCCGGGCCGCTGTAGCTGGACTTCTTGAACTCGAAGTGCCTCATCGCGCATCCCCTCACGTTGCGAATGTGCCTGTCGTCAGGGCCTGTTGGAAGTGGGTCCACTCCGAGGGAGTGAAGGCCAGGGCCGGACCGTCCGGGTCCTTGGAGTCGCGGACACGTATGGTGCCGGGCACGTTGATGGCGACCTCAACGCATTCGCCGTTCGCAGTGCTGTAGCTCGACTTGTGGAACTGGTACCTGGTCACGCTTGCATCCCCTTGGCGATGTCATCGATCAGCTTCGCGGAGGCGTGCGGAGACAGGGCCAGCCGGGCAGCCTGCTCGAAGTACCTGTCGTACGGGGTGCCTTGGCCTGTGTCCTCCACCCACCTGGTGGAAGCAATCGTATCGACGTGGACGACATCGAGCGCCGCGCTGTCCTCGAAGGAGACGATGTTGAAGGCCCCGCCCATCGAGACGTGGGCCCCCGCGCGGAACGGCAGCACCTGGACGTGCACGTTCGGCAGCTCCGCCAAGTCCACCAGGCGTGCCAGTTGCTCGCGCATCACCTCGTGGCCACCCACCACCTGCCGGAGCGCCGCCTCCCAGATCACGGCGTGCACCTTCAACGGTCGTTCGTCCGTGAGACGCGCCTGCCGCTTTCGCCGCACATCGACAACACGCTCGATGCTGTCGAGGTCTTCCAGCGCGCCTTCGACGACGCACAGTGCGCGGACGTAGTCGGGCGTTTGGAACAGCCCCGGAACCAGGGCCAGTTGCCACGTGCGGATACGTTGAGCCGCGTCTTCCAGGGCGATGTATTCGGCGTACTCGGCGAGTACGCGCGTCTCCGGATCGTGCCGCCACCAGCCCTTCGCCCGGCGGCGCTCCCGGTCCAGCCGGGCGATTTGCAGCAGGCCCTGCACGACGGCCTCGTCGTCAACGCCGTAGAGGTGGCACAGCGCGCGGATGTCGGGGTCGCGCATGGGGACGAGGCCGCGTTCCATTTTGGCGACCTTGGGGACCGAGGCGGTCAGGGCCTGAGCCGCATGGGACTGCTTGAGGCCGCAGGTCTCGCGCATGCGGAGGAGGTCGCCGCCGAGCTTGCGGCCCAGGACGGTGGAGATCGAAGTCCCCCGGTTCGCACGGTCGTTCATGGTGGTCATCCCCTCCCAGAGCGTGAGCACAGTCTGTGGCGCGGTCCCGGAGAGGCACAACTCAATTCGAGTAGAATTTTCTGCTCATTCGTGTTGCTGCACAAGAGACTCACCCTCTACCGTCGGTGACGACCCGCTCGCACAGCGGCGCCGCATGGCGGAAGTGCACCGCTGCGTCATGCCCGGGTGGGGCGGAGGGCGTGGGGGCGACGCCACCGCCAGGGACCGTGCGCGGGCTGACGCGCGAGGCTGGGAGGTCGCCGGGATGGGCGACGCGGAGACGACGTATGACACATGCCTGTACGCACCGACGGCGCGGAGTGTGAGCAGGGCGCGGGTGCGGACCGCCGAGCTGGTGGAGAAGTGGGGGCACCCCGAAGTGGCCCGGGACGCCGGGCTGTTGGTGAGCGAGCTGGCGACCAACGCGGTCCGGTACGGGCGGGTGGCCGGGCGGCTGTTCCGGGTCGAGGTGCGGCTGGCCGAAGACGTGCTGCGGGTGGGCGTCACCGACGCGCGCGGGGAGCGGCGGCCCCAGGTGCCCGAGGCCGTGAGCGACGACGACGAGTCCGGCCGGGGCTTACTGATCGTCGCGGCCGTCGCCGCCCGCTGGGCCGTCGTCCCCCTGGACGTGGGCAAAACGGTCTGGGCCGAGTTGGATCTGACGCCCCTGGGGCGACGGCGAGGGTGAGGGGGAGCATGGGCGGTATGGAGACTTCATTTCTCGGGATCGCTGAACTCGGCGAGCGGGGCCGGGCACCGGCCGTGGCGGTGGTCGTGGACGTCATGCGGGCGTTCACCGTGGCGGCTTGGGCGCTCGGGCGCGGGGCGGAGAAGGTGGTGCTGGCCGGGTCGTTGGACGAGGCGCTGGCGCTCAAGGCCCGGCATCCGGACTGGGTGACGGTCAAGGACGGTGCGCCCGCGCCGGGGTTCGACACCGTCAACTCACCGGGCCTGATGCGGTCGCTCGCCCTGGAGGGACGGACCGTCGTACAGAAGACCACGGCGGGGACGGTCGGCGCGCTCGCGGTGAAGGACGCGCCGCTGGTGCTGTGCGCCGCGTTCGTGGTGGCGGAGGCGACGGCCGACCACCTGCGGGCGCACGCGGGCGACGGCGTCACCTTCGTGGTCACCGGCGAGGACGGGCAGGCCGACGAGGACCTGGCGTGCGCTCAGTACATCGCCGGGCGGGCCGCCGGGGCCGGAACGGACGCCGCCGAGTTCCTGCGCCGCGCCGCCACGTCGCGCGCCGCCGCCGAGCTGGCGGAGGGGGTGCGCGAAGGAGTGCACCCCGACGACATCGCGCTCTGCCTCGAACTCGACCGGTTCCCCTTCGCCATGGTGGCGGCCGTGGAGGGGCCGCTCATGGTCCTGCGGGCGTCAGCGGCGCTCGTCAGGGACGGATCGTGCTGACCAGGGAGGCGGTGGAGTTCATCGTGGACTGGATGGTGGGGGCGAGGCTGGTGGAGGAGAGGCAGAAGCCGAGGAGGACGCAGATGACGGCGTGGCTGGGCTTGAGGGACTTGTTGCGCATCATCATGGCGGCGAGGACGAGGAGCAGCAGGACGACGGAGACGGAGACGGCCATGGGGTGATGGCAGCATAAAAGGGGACGAATGGGTGGGACGCACGCACGACGGAGGGCCCGGACGTTTGTACGTCCGGGCCCTCCGTGCGGGTGACGGCGTCAGCCCCAGGTGAGCAGCCGCTTGGGCTGTTCGAGGATGGCGGCCACGTCGGCCAGCACGCGGGAGCCGAGTTCGCCGTCGACCAGGCGGTGGTCGAAGGAGAGGGCGAGCGTGGTGACCTGACGCGGCTTCACCTTGCCCTTGTGGACCCAGGGCTGGAGCTTGATCGCGCCGAAGGCGAGAATCGCCGACTCGCCCGGGTTGAGGATGGGCGTGCCGGTGTCCACGCCGAAGACGCCGACGTTGGTGATGGTCACCGTGCCGCCCTGCATCGCGGCCGGCGAGGTCTTGCCGTCACGGGCGGTGGCGACCAGTTCGCCGAGTGCGGCGGCCAGTTCGGGGAGCGTCTTGTCGTGCGCGTCCTTGATGTTGGGGACGATCAGACCGCGCGGGGTGGCGGCGGCGATCCCCAGGTTGACGTACGACTTGTGGACGATCTCCTGCGCGGCCTCGTCCCACGCGGCGTTCGCCTCGGGGTGCCGCTTGAGGGCGACCAGCAGGGCCTTCGCGACCAGCAGCAGCGGGCCGACCCGTACGCCCGTGAAGGCGCGGTCCTCCTTCAGCTCCTGGACCAGCTTCATCGTCCGCGTGATGTCGAACGTCACGAATTCCGTGACGTGCGGCGCGGTGAAGGCGCTGGTGACCATCGCCTGGGCGGTGGCCTTGCGGACGCCCTTGATCGGGATACGCGTCTCCCGGGCGCCGGCGGTCGCCGCGAGCGGCTCGGGCGCGGCCGTCACCGGCGGCAGCGCGGCAGGCGGGGCCGCCGCCGCGCGGATGTCCTCGCGGGTCACCACGCCGTTCGGCCCGGTCGGCACCACGGTCGCCAGGTCGATGCCCAGCTCCTTGGCCAGCTTCCGTACCGGCGGCTTGGCCAGCGGCCGGTCCACCGCCGCCGCACGGTCGTGACCGTTCAGCTCGGCGGCCTGAGCCGGTACGGAGGGGGCCGGTACGGCAGCGGTCGGTACGTCAGCGGTCGGTACGTCAGGGGCTGGTACGTCAGGGGCCGCCTGCTTGCGCGGACGGCGCGTCGTGGCCGACGGCGCGACGCCGTATCCGACGAGCACCGCCTGCCGCTTGGGCTCGGCGGGCGGGGCCTCGGGGGCGGGAGTCTGCACGGCGGGCGGCTCCGAAGCCGCGACCCCGGCGGACCCTGCGGAACCGCCCGAATCGGCGGAACCGGCGGCCCCGTCCCCCCCGGCGTCCACCACGATGATCGGCGTACCGACATCCACCGTCGTGCCCTCGCCGAAGCGGATCTCGCTCACCACCCCGTCGTACGGAATGGGCAGCTCGACGGCGGCCTTCGCCGTCTCCACCTCGCAGATGACCTGCCCGTCGGTGACGGTGTCACCGACGGCCACGTACCACTTGAGGATCTCCGCCTCGGTCAGGCCCTCGCCGACATCCGGCATCCGGAATTCGCGGAAGCGCTGTGCAGGTGCGGTCATGGTCGTCACAACCCTCTCCTCAGAACGCCAGCGCGCGGTCGACGGCGTCGAGTACGCGGTCCAGGCCGGGCAGGTACTCCTCCTCCAGGCGGGCCGGCGGGTACGGGGCGTGGAAACCGCCCACCCGCAGTACCGGGGCCTCGAGGTGGTAGAAGCAGCGCTCGGTGATCCGGGCCGCGATCTCCGCGCCCGTGCCGTAGAAGACCGGGGCCTCGTGCACGACGACCAGGCGGCGGGTCTTCTCCACGGACGTCTGGAGAGTGTCGAAGTCGAGGGGCGAGAGCGAGCGCAGGTCCACGACCTCCAGGCTACGGCCCTCGTTCGAGGCGGCCGCGGCAGCCTCCAGGCAGACCTTCACCATCGGACCGTACGCGGCGAGCGTGAGGTCGGTGCCCTCCTGGGCCACGACCGCCTTGTGCGGGGAGCCGGGCACGGCCGAGGTGTCGACCTCGCCCTTGTCCCAGTAGCGCCGCTTCGGCTCGAAGAAGATCACCGGGTCGTCGCACTCGATGGCCTGCTGGAGCATCCAGTACGCGTCGGAGGCGTTCGAAGGCGTGATCACCTTCAGGCCGGGGACGTGCGCGAACAGCACCTCGGGCGACTCGCTGTGGTGCTCGACCGCGCCGATGCCGCCCGCGTACGGGATACGGATGACGACCGGCAGCTTGATCTTGCCGAGCGCACGGGCGTGCATCTTCGCGAGCTGCGTGACGATCTGGTCGTAGGCCGGGAAGACGAAGCCGTCGAACTGGATCTCGACCACCGGGCGGTAGCCGCGCAGCGCGAGGCCGATCGCGGTGCCGACGATGCCGGACTCGGCGAGCGGGGTGTCGATGACGCGCCCCTCCCCGAAGTCCTTCTGGAGACCGTCGGTGATCCGGAAGACGCCGCCGAGCTTGCCGACGTCCTCACCCATGACGAGGACCTTCGGGTCGTTGTCGAGCGCCGTGCGCAGCGACTCGTTCAGGGCCTTGGCGATGGACATCTGGGTCATGTCAGCGTCCCTCTCCGGAAGCGGCGCCCTCGGACTCGAACGAGGCGAGGTACGCGGCGAACTGCGCGCGCTCCTCGTCGACGAGCGCGTGCCCGTCGGCGTAGACGTTCTCGAAGATCGCCATGGTGTCCGGGTTCTCCATCGTGCGTACGCCGTCGCGCACCCGCTTGGCCAGTACGTCGCTCTCCTGCTCGATCGACGCGTAGTACGCCTCGTCGGCCAGGCCCTGCTTGTCCAGATACGTCTTCAGCCGCAGGATCGGGTCCTTCGACTCCCACTGCTCGCGCTCCTCGTCGGCGCGGTAGCGGGTCGGGTCGTCGGTCGTGGTGTGGGCGCCCATGCGGTACGTGAACGCCTCGACCAGCATCGGGCCCTGGCCGCTGCGCGCGTGCTCCAGGGCCGCACGGGTGACGGCGAGCACCGCGAGGACGTCGTTGCCATCCACGCGGACGCCCGGGAAGCCGTATCCGGCGGCGCGCTGGTAGATCGGCACGCGGGACTGCTTCTCGGTCGGCTCGGAGATCGCCCACTGGTTGTTCTGGCAGAAGAAGACGACCGGCGCGTTGTAGACGGCGGCGAAGGTGAACGCCTCCGCCACGTCGCCCTGGCTGGAGGCGCCGTCGCCGAAGTACGCGATGACGGCCGAATCCGCGCCGTCCTTGGCCACGCCCATGGCGTAGCCGGTGGCGTGCAGCGTCTGCGAGCCGATGACGATCGTGTAGAGGTGGAAGTTGTTCTCGTTGGGGTCCCAGCCGCCGTGGTTCACACCACGGAACATGCCGAGCAGGTTGAGCGGGTCCACGTCACGGGTCCAGGCCACACCGTGCTCGCGGTAGGTCGGGAAGACGTAGTCGTCCGGGCGGGTGGCCCGCCCCGAACCGATCTGCGCGGCCTCCTGGCCGAGCAGCGAGGCCCACAGGCCCAGCTCGCCCTGGCGTTGCAGGGTGATCGCCTCGGCGTCGAAACGGCGGGTCAGCACCATGTCGCGGTACAGGCCACGCAACTCTTCCGGCGTCAGGTCGATGGAGTATTCGCCGTGCTCGACGCGCTCGCCCTCGGGCGTCAGCAACTGTACGAGTTCGGGCTCGGTGCCACGGCGCTTGGCGCCTGCTGCGCGGGTGGTCCGTCCCCTGCCCTTGGCGGGAGTGGCGGTGCTTCGCCCCCCGCTCCTGGCGGGGGTGGCCCCAGCGGCAGTGCTCTTCACGCTCACGTTCGCTCCTCCGTCTGTCCGGCCCCCGGGATCCGCCGGGCAGCCAGTGTGCGGCTCACCTGGTACGACGCGGCGCACGGGGTGTGTGCGGCATGGCCGAGCCAGGCGTGACAGTGCCCCGGCCACGTGGCCTGCAACAGAGACGTTACCTATAACCCACGCCATCGCGCGAAGCCGTCCGACCTGCGGTTTTGCTTGGAGTTCCTAGTAAATACGCGTTACCGCAGGCCACCGGGACAACCGCACCGTATCCCGGATACGGAAAGTGCGTAAGAGGCGGCGCTGTCGTCCGTAAGAGGCGCGGGCTGTCGTCCGTAAGAGGCGGGGAGCTCCCGGCGGTGCGACGCTGGGCAGGTGCCTGTAGAAGGAAATAGCCCCACAATCCGCGTGTTCCTGCTCGACGACCACGAGGTGGTCAGGCGCGGGGTGCACGAACTCCTCTCGGCCGAGCCGGGAATCGAGATCGTCGGCGAGGCCGGGAACGCCGCGGAGGCGGTGGCGCGCATTCCGGCCACCCGCCCGGACGTCGCGGTGCTCGACGTACGGCTGCCCGACGGCAGCGGCGTCGAGGTGTGCCGCGAGGTCCGCTCGCACGACCCGTCGATCAAGTGCCTGATGCTGACGTCCTTCGCGGACGACGAGGCGCTCTTCGACGCGATCATGGCGGGCGCCGCCGGATACGTGCTCAAGGTGATCCGCGGCAACGACCTGATCGACGCCATCCGCGACGTGGCCGCGGGAAAGTCGCTGCTGGACCCGGTCGCGACCGCCAAGGTCCTGGACCGGCTCCGGCACGGCGGCGCGCGCTCCGAGGGCGACGACCGTACGGCCGACCTGACCGCCCAGGAGCGCCGCATCCTCGACCTGATCGGCGAGGGCCTCACCAACCGCCAGATCGGCGAGCGCCTGCACCTGGCGGAGAAGACGGTGAAGAACTACGTGTCCTCGATGCTCGCCAAGCTCGGCATGGAGCGGCGCACCCAGGCCGCCGCGTACGTGGCCCGCATGCATGCCGAGGGTGACCGGAGGCATATGCCTTAGCACGTCCCAGGGGGTCGGCGCCAGTCCGCGCGGGCGGGGTGTCGCGGTGATCTACGCTTCTGCACGTGACGGGCACGGCGAAGGTGCCGCCGGCGCGGGCTTCGCTGACCGCTCTGCTGCGCCGCTACGAGGACGCGGGTACCCCGCTGACCTGCGTACCCGTTCCCCGGGGACTGCTCAACAAGGGCTACGAGGTGACCACCACCCGCGGCCGGTTCTTCCTCAAGCAGTACGTCGCCCGGGACACCGCGGACCCCGGCGTGATCGCCCGGCAGCACCGCGCGACGCGGGGTCTGGTCGGCCTCGGACTGCCCGTCGCCGCGCCCCTGCCGGACTCCCGCGGGCGTACGGTCGCGCGGCTCGGCGGCCACGGATACGCGCTCTTCCCCTGGATCGAGGGCAGGCACCGAGAGGGCACCGAGCTGACCGCCACGCAGTCGCGGCGGCTCGGCACGCTGCTCGGCATGGTGCACGCCGGGCTCGCCCGCGTGCAGCCGCCCCCGCCGGAGGACCAACGCCACCACCCGAGCGCCGACCCGGACCGTACGTACGCGCAGATCGACGAACTGCTCGCGCTGGTACGCCGGCACCGGCCGCGCGACGCCTTCGACGAACTCGCCGAGCACCGGTTGCTGGAGCGCCGCGCCCTGCTGCGCCGCCACGCCCACCGCCGGCCGCCGGACGCCGACGGGACGGTCAGCGGCTGGGTGCACGGCGACTTCCACCCGCTCAACCTGCTCTACCGCGGTGAGGAGCCCGCCGCCATCGTCGACTGGGACCGGCTCGGTGTGCAGCCGCGTGCCGAGGAGGCGGTACGCGCCGCCGCCATCTTCTTCGTCCACCCGCTGGACGGGCGTCTCGACCTGCGGAAGATCCGCTCCTACGCCCGTGCCTACCGCTCCGCGGCGGGGGTTCCCGTCGCCGAGCTGGCCGCCGCCGTCCACCGCGTCTGGTGGGAACGCCTCAACGACTTCTGGATGCTCCAGTGGCGTTATCAGCGGCGTGACCCCCGCAGTGATCCGCTTTTCCCGCCCGCCTCCGCCCTGGCCGTCTGGTGGACGGCCGAATACGGCGCCGTCATCGACGCCTTCACGTCCTAACGGCCCCCCCCGACAAGGGTGCCCTTACGCAGGGCGGTACCCCGAGTTTTTAGGGGCGCGGGGAACTGCGCGACCAGCCCCCACCGGGCTGTCAGCCCGAAAACAACAGCATCTGCCCCACTGGGGCCGGTTTTTAAAGCTCGCCACCGCCGTGGCTGAGCGCGCAGTTCCCCGCGCCCCTACGGGGCTCCGACCCGCCGTGCGGGTGGGCTACTCCGCCGGGGTGGCCGCGTCCGACGTCGGCGGGGTCGTCGGCGGGGTGGTGGGGGGCGTGGTCGGGGGGGTGGTGGGGGGCGTGGTCGGCGGAGTCGTCGGCGGAGTCGTCGGGGGCTTGGTGGTCGGAGTCGTCGGCGGGGTCGTGGTCGGAGTCGTCGGCGGGGTCGTCGCCGGAGTCGTGGTCGGGTCGGTCTGGTCGGACCCGGTTTCCGTCGGCTCCGTGGACGGCGGGTCGGACGGGGTGCCCGTGTCCTGGGTCACCGACGGCGACGGGGAGTTGGCGGGCGCGCCGCCGTCCCCGCCGGTACCGCGCGTGGCGAAGTAGACGCCCAGCGCGATGGCCAGCACCGCGGCGATGGCGAAGAGCACCGGCTTGAGCCAGCGGTTGCCGCCGCCGCCCGGCGGCCGCTCGCCGTAGCCCTGACCGCCGTCGTCGTCACCGGTGCCGGAGATGCCGGCGAGCAGCGGGGCGCCGAATTCGGCGGTGGTGCTGTTGCCGGGCCGCCCCTGTGCCACGACGGTCGGCGACATGCCGCCGGTCCGGGGGCCCGCGAGGGGGGTGATGACGCCGGTGTTCCACATGCCGCCGGTCCAGCCGCCCTGCTGGACGAGCGCCTGGTGCGCGTACTGGACGACACCGCGCATCTCCTCGGCGCTCTGGAAGCGGTCGTCCGGCTGCTTGGCGAGCGCGCGCAGCACGAGCCCGTCCAGCTCGGGCGGCACCCGGTCGCTGATCTGCGACGGGACCTGCGGCTCGTCCTGGACGTGCTGGTAGACCACCGAAAGCGGCGTCTCGCCGGTGAAGGGCGGACGCAGCGCCAGCAGCTCGTAGAGGAGACAGCCGGTCGCGTACAGGTCGCTGCGGTGGTCGACGGCCTTGCCGAGCGCCTGCTCGGGCGAGAGGTACTGCGGGGTGCCCATGACCATGCCGGTCTGCGTCATCGTGCTCTGGGCGCCGTGCAGCGCCCGCGCGATGCCGAAGTCCATGACCTTGACCGCGCCGTTCGTGGTGATGATCACGTTGGCGGGCTTGATGTCGCGGTGCACGATGCCGTGCTGGTGGCTGTAGGCCAGCGCTTCGAGGACGCCGGAGACGATCAGCAGCGCCTGGTCGACGGGCGGCGGCTCGGCGCTGGAGAGCAGGTCCCTGATGGTGTGGCCCTCGACCAGCTCCATCACGATGTAGGGGACGGTGCCGGTGGGCGTACGGTCCTCGCCGGAGTCGTAGACCGCGACCACCGCGTGGTGGTTCAGACCCGCGACGGCCTGGGCCTCGCGGGTGAAGCGGGCCTTGGAGACCGGGTCCTCGGCGAGGTCGGTGCGCAGCAGCTTCACCGCCACGATCCGGCCCAGGCGTACGTCCTCCGCCGCGAAGACCTCGGCCATGCCGCCGCGGCCGAGCCGCCCGGTCAGCCGGTAGCGGCCCTCGCCGACGACGGTGCCCACGCCCCACTGGCCGGAAGTCTCCGACGCTCCGGGGCCCGGGGCCGTCTCTTTGGGGTCGACCATCAGTCCTCGCCGTCGTTCGTACGCGGTCATCGTCCGGGCGGGCGCGCGCGGACGCCCGTATCGTACGGATGCCCCGGAGCGGCCACCGTACCGCTTTCGCGTGCCCCGCCGGGCACACGTCCGCGTCACAGCACCTCAATACGGCGGTCCCGCGGGGATACACAGCATGTGCGTGCCCGATGTGCGTCAGGTGACGAGATGGTCAACGAACTTGACGTGTCCGTGCGATGGGCCAGACTTGGCGGGCAAGCTCGGGGACGAATATCGCCACAGGCAACCGCACAGGTACCGGCGCGACCCTCTCCCCGGTGGACTTTCCAGGGGGTAGCGGTACAGATGAGCGGGGACGCCACGCAGGGCGAGTACACGGGGCGCTCGGTCGGCGGCGGGCGGTACGTGCTGCGCGACCTGCTGGGCGAGGGCGGCATGGCGTCTGTGCACCTGGCGCACGACACCGTGCTCGACCGGCCGGTGGCCGTCAAGACCCTCCACACCAACCTGGGCAACGAGCAGTCCTTCCGCGAGCGCTTCCGCCGCGAGGCGCAGTCCGTCGCGAAGCTGAACCACACCAACATCGTCTCCGTCTTCGACTCCGGCGAGGACACCATCGACGGCCAGCTCGTGCCGTACATCGTCATGGAGTACGTCGAGGGCAGCCCGCTCGGCGACGTGCTGGCCGCCGATGTGGCGCAGCACGGCGCGATGCCCGCCGACAAGGCGCTGAAGATCACCGGGGACGTGCTGGCGGCGCTCGCGGTCAGCCACGAGATGGGCCTGGTCCACCGGGACATCAAGCCCGGCAATGTGATGATCACCAAGCGCGGTGTGGTCAAGGTCATGGACTTCGGCATCGCGCGCGCCATGCAGTCCGGTGTCACCTCGATGACGCAGACCGGCATGGTGGTCGGCACCCCGCAGTACCTGTCGCCGGAGCAGGCGCTGGGGCGCGGTGTGGACGAGCGCTCCGACCTGTACTCGGTCGGCTGCATGCTCTTCGAGCTGCTGACCGCGCGGCTGCCCTTCGACGCGGACTCGCCGCTGGCGATGGCGTACCAGCACGTACAGGAGATCCCGCCCGCGCCGTCGACGTTCAACCGCGCGCTGGGCCCGGCCGTGGACGCGCTGGTGGCGCGCGCGCTGCGCAAGAACCCCGCGGAGCGCTTCCCGACCGCGGACGCGATGCACGACGAGTCGGACCGGGTCCTGGCGGCCACGCGGCGCGACACGATGCCGCTGATGTCCGGCTCCGCGCCGCCCACCGGCAACCGCGGCCAGGACGTGGCGGCGTCGGTCTTCCCGTACGCGCAGGGCCCGCTCCAGACCCCGCCGCCGCAGATGCGGACGCCGTACGCGCCGGGCAATCCGCAGCAGGGCGGTTACGGGCAGCCCGCGCCGGCCCCGTCGCTGCCCTCGGCGTACGGCTACCCGCAGCAGTCCCCGACGCCGCCGCCGACCCCGGCGTACACCATGGCGCCCCAGATGCAGCACCAGCAGCACCAGCAGCAGATGCCGCAGCAGCGCGCGGGCGGTCACCCGGGCGGCGGCATAGGCGGCCCCGGCGGTCACGGCGGGGTCGGCGGCGGCACCGGTGGCGGCGGGAAGTCCAACACAGCGCTGATCGCGGGCGCGGCCGTCGTGGTCGTGGCCATCGCGGTGATCGTCGCGATCGTCCTGGCCAACAGCGGCGGCGGCAAGGGCAGCCCCAGCGCGGACGACCAGTCGGGCGGCCCGACGACCTCGTCCTCGACCCAGGCGTCCGACGACCCGACCACGGGCACCGGCGCGGGCGACGTCGTGAACGGCGACCAGAGCCGCACGATCGACCCCGACAAGTGCACCAAGGCGCACAACGACCTGATCTCGAACGACCCGGACGTCATGACGATGCCGGACTTCACGTCGATCTACGTGGACTCGGTCGTCGCCTGCATCAAGGCGGCGGGCTGGCAGTACACGATCAAGCAGACCGACGAGCAGCAGTGGGGCAAGGGCGCGGTGACCAGCCAGACCCCGAAGTATCTGGAGGACTACAACCCGAAGAAGGGCGGCAAGGTCACCATCTGGGTGTCCACCGGCAAGAGCTCGAACTGACCGGGCCCCCGCCGGTGCGACACCTCACCGGCTCGGATGCGGATTAAAGGCCGGACGAGAGATCCGGACGAGAGATCCGGACTAGAGATACGGGCCCGAGCGGGCGCCCTGGTTGCCGCCGTCGTCCTCCTCGTGGCCGCCGGCGCCGGGCGGCAGGGCGCGCCGCATCTGTTCGAGCTGGGCGCGGGCCGCCATCTGCTGGGCGAACAGCGCGGTCTGGATGCCGTGGAAGAGCCCTTCGAGCCAGCCGACGAGCTGGGCCTGGGCGATCCGCAGCTCCGCCTCGCTGGGCACGCTGTCGTTGGTGAAGGGCAGCGAGAGCCGGTCCAGCTCCTCCACCAGCTCGGGCGCGAGCCCGGCCTCCAGCTCCTTCACCGAGCTGGCGTGGATCTCCTTCAGGCGTACGCGGCTGGCCTCGTCGAGCGGCGCCTGGCGCACTTCCTCCAGCAACTGCTTGATCATGCTGCCGATGCGCATGACCTTCGCGGGCTGCTCGACCATCTCCGTCACCGGGATCTCGCCGTGCTCGCCGCCGTCACCGGTCGGCGCGCCTCCCAGGGCCATTCCGTCGGAACCGACGATCAGGACCTGCTGATTCGGTGAGTGCTGCGGATTCTGCGGATTCTGCGAGCTTTCCGGCGAGCGTTCGTTCATCGCGTTCATCGGCATCTCCATACCGCCATTGTCCCTTAGGACGCGCGGCGGCGTCGGCCAGGTCCCGTCTCCCGTACGGGGCCCGGCCGACGCCGCCGCCTTCCTCCGCGCGCGCCCCGGTTTACGGCTCCGCGCGGCGGGCGAGCTGGGTGCGCGAGCGGGTGACCAGGGCCGCGAGCAGAGCGGCGCCGAGCGGCACGGCGACGATCAGCAGGGCCAGCGTGCTCCACGGGACGACGATCGGCACGTGCGGCAGCCTGCTCGTGCCGCCCCAGCCCCCGTCCAGCGCCTGGTGGTAGTACTTCCACTGCTCGCGCCGCTCGGTGTGCCGCAGCCCCACCGCGGGCAGCACGCCCGCCGCCGAGCCGAGCACCACGCCCATCGTGGCGATCACCCCGCACTGGAGGCCGGAGAGCGTGCGCCGCACCCGCGGCGGCGCGCCGATCGCGGCGAGCGTCTTCAGATCGGGCTCGGCGTCGGCCTGCGCGAGGCCGGTGGCGATGCCCGCGGCGCCGATGGTGACCAGGCCCGCGAAGAGCGTCAGGGCGAGCAGCACCAGGCTGTTGTCCCTGGTGTAGCCGCGCTCCAGATAGACCTCCGTGTCGGTGCCGATCTTGGCGAGGTCGCTGTCCAGCGCCTGCCGCTCGGGGCCGTTGGGCATCCGGGCGTTGGTGTAGAAGGAGCCCAGCGGCATCGTGTCGATCCCGACGCCGTCGGCGGCCTGCTGCGGCATCACGGCCAGCAGCCCGTACGTCCGGTCACGGCCCTCGGCCGCCAGGTGCACCGGCACCGACTTGACCGGGCCGACCGGCTCCTGTCCGTCGGGCACCGCCTTGCTCGTGTCCAGGGTGATCTTCAGCTTGAGCGTGCCGCGGTCGAGGTACCCCTTGTCGAACAGCACGGTCTCGCCGCGCGCCAGCGCCTGTTCCGCGTCCCCGTCCCGGATGCCGAGGGCGTGCAGGACGGCCGGGCCGCCGATCAGGACGGCGCTGCTGGTGGGCATGGCGGTCAGGCCCTCCACGTACGCGCAGCGCCAGTCGTGGGCCAGGGCACGGCGCTCGGCCAGGGTGAGCGCGGTCGCGCCCTCCGGCCGGTCGGTCGGGCACACGTTGGCGGCCGGCTTCACCGGCTGGACGTCGCCGCAGCCGTCGCCGCCACCGCCGCCCGCCTGGCAGTTCTTGCCGCCGACGACCATCGCGGACACGTCGGCGCGGCCGGAGACCGGGTAGCGCTTCTCGACCGCCGCGCGCACCGCGGTCAGGTCCCGCCCGCGGTCGCTGTAGGCCGCCACCGCCACGACGCCGCGCGGCAGTTGGGCCTCGTACGCGTCCCTGTCCTGCCGGTCGGCGCTCGCGGAGTACGTGGCGACCGCCACCGTACCGGCGACGGCGGCCAGCACGGCCGCGACCGCGGGCGCCGTACGGCCCCGGTTGCGCACCGCGTCGCGCAGCGCGAGCCGCGGGGACAGCGGCAGCCACTTGCCGGTCCTGCCGAACATGCCGACCAGAGTGGGGGTGAGCGCGACGATGCCCAGCTCCGCGATGCCGGAGCCGCCGCCGACCGCGAGGGTGCTGTCGGTGCGCAGCGAGCCGAAGACCGCGATGCCGACGCCGAGGCAGATCGCGCCGATGCCGAGGACCGGCAGCACGCGGTTGGCGTGCCGCACACCGCGCCGCCCGGTCAGCGACGCCAGCACGCTCTGCCGGGACGCGGTGACCGCGGGCACGACGGCGGCCAGCAGACCGGTGAGTACGGCCAGGCCCGCGATGCCGAGCAGTTCGAGCGGGCGCAGCGTCAGACCGCCGAAGCGGCGGCCGACGAAGTCCTCCAGCGGGGAGCGGAGCAGGACGGTGAGCAGCAGGCCCAGCAGGGTGCCGACGACGGCCGCGGCGACGCCGATCACCAGGCCGCCGGAGAGCACGATCGCCCGGATGTGGCGGCGGTCGCCGCCGTTGGCGCCGACCAGGCCGAGCTGGCGGCGCGAGCGCCGCGCGCCGACGGCGAAGGCGGGACCGGCCAGCAGGCAGATCTCCAGCATCGACAGGCCGACGATGGTCGCCGCCACGGCGACGGCCGTGGCCTTCCCCGTGTCGCCGGTGCGGTAGGGGGCGCTGCCGTTGCGCGACTTCGTGTAGAGCGGCACTTCGGAGTCGGCGGGCGGGTGCAGCACCACCGCGCGGGACTTGACGTAGATGCCCCGGGTGTTGGCTTGCTGCACCATCTGCCAGGAGTAGTCGCCGCTCGGCAACCCCACCAGGTAGGTGGTGTAGGCCGAGTCGTCCTCGCCGTTCAGCGCCTTGCGCGCCGCGGTGTAGGGCGCGATGAAAGCGCCCGGCCGCGCGATGACCTGCTCGGTGCCGAGCGTGTCCGGCAGGTCGTACGCGCCGACGATCTTGTACGTACGGTCCACGTCGCGGACGACGAGCTTCGAACCGACCTTCAGACCGGCGGACTTGAGGAACGCGGTGGTGGCGATGACCTCGTGGTCGGCCGCCGGGTAGCGCCCGCGGTCCAGGTGGGTGATGCCGCGCGCCAGCGGGTCGCCCGCCTCCAACTCCCGCACGGGGGCGGCGAGCAGACCGTACTTCGTCTTGAAGCGGGCGTAGGTCTGGGAGTCGGAGATCCAGCGCGCGCCCCGGGGCAGCGCGGTCAGCGGGTCGGTCGGCTTCGGGGTCTCCTGCTGTTCCGCCAGGTCCGCCGCCGACGGCGTGGCGTCCGGGTCCGCGGTGGCGTCCTTCACCGAGGTCCAGATGTCCGCGGGCGGGTCCTGGTAGATCGGCCGCCCGTTGGCGTCGGCGTCCGCAAGGCGCGCGTCGGCGGCGCCGATGTCTCGGCTCAGCTTCTGCTCCGGGCTCAACTGGGAGCTGCGGATGGTGATGTCGGCGGCGCTCACGCCGATGATCGGCAGCGCGATCATCGCCAGCACCATCGCGCTGCGGCCCTTGGAGCGCCAGGCGTCACGGCGGGCGATGCGGATGGCGGCGCGCCACGAGTTGAGGTTCCCCGCGCGGGCGCTCGGGCCGCGGTCCTGCGAGGCGGCGGGGTCCTGCGAGGGGCCGCGGTCCTGCGAGGCGGCGCCGCTCACTGGGCCGCACCGCCGGTCAGCAGCGACTCGGCGGAGGAGCGCAGCGTCATGTCCACGACGGAGCCGTCCCGCAGGAAGACCACCCGGTCCGCCCACGCGGCGAACCGCGGCTCATGCGTCACCAGGATGCCCGCGGCGCCCGCGTCACAGCGCGAGCGCAGCAGCGCCAGTACGGTGTCGCCGGTCTCCGAGTCCAGCGCGCCGGTGGGCTCGTCCGCCAGGACGAGGCGGCGGTCGCCGACCAGCGCGCGGGCGATGGCCACCCGCTGCTGCTGGCCGCCGGACATCTCGTCGGGGAAGCGGTCGGCCAGCTCGCCCAGGCCCATCTCCTCCAGCGCGGCGACCGCCTCGCGGCGCGCCTTGCGGGCGCCGGTGCCGTCCAGCTCGCGGGGGAGTGCCACGTTCTCGGCGGCCGTCAGCGCCGGTATCAGGTTGTAGTCCTGGAAGACGTAGCCGATGCTGCGGCGGCGCAGGGCCGCGATCTCCTTGCGGCTGGCCGTGGTCAGGTCCGTGCCCTCCACGATCACCCGGCCGGACGTCGGCAGGTCGAGGCCGCCCGCGATGGTCAGCAGCGTGGACTTGCCCGAGCCCGAGGGGCCCATCACGGCGACCAGTTCCCCCGGACGCACGTCCAGGTCTATCCCGCGCAGCGCGTGCACCTCGGTCGCTCCGGTGCCGTGCACGCGGGTGAGGGCTTCCAGGCGGAGGACGGGCGCTTCCGGCGGCGCGGCTTCGGTGTGCGGCTTTACGGACATGGGCGGTGCGTCCCCCAGGGTCGTGGAGTGCTCGTGCGGCGAAGTGCTCGGGTGCTGGTGTGCTCGGGTTTCGGCGTGCTCGGGTGGCGGTGGTCCGGCCGCTGGTCGGGCGGGCCGGTCCTGGCCGGGAGGTGGCCGCGCGACGCGGCCGGGCGCAGGGGTGGGGCGTACGGGGTCGGGCTTAGGTGCCGGACGTACGGGCCGGGCGTACGCGGTCAGGCGTACGGGGCCGGGTGCCGGTCGGCGCGCGGCTCAGCGGCGGGCCCGTGTCCGCCTCAGCGCGCCGCGCAGCACCCCGTCCGGCGCGGCGTCCTTCTCGTCGTTCTTCCCGTCGTCCAGGCCGCCGCCGTCGGCGGGGTCGGCGGAACCGGCGGAACCGGCGGGATCGGGAGTCGGGGCCGGTGCGGCGGGCTCGGCCGCCGGGGCCAGCGCCGTCAGCCGTACGAGCCGGGTCTCGCAGTGGTCGAGCCACCGCGCCTCGGCCTCCGCCTGGAAGATGAGCTGGTCGAGAACGAGCTGCCAGGCCACGTCGTCGCGGTCCGGCGCCCCGCTCTGCGCGGGCGCCGCCTCCAGCGCCTGGCCCTTCAGCCGGGTGTAGTCCTGCATCGCCCGGATGGTGTGCGCGCGCTGCGCCTGGATGACGGCCCGCACGTCCACCTCCGGCGATCCGACCGCCATGGCCAGCTTGATCGCCAGCTCGTTCCGCGGCGGATTCGCCCGGTCCACGGGCCGGGCGAACCACTCCCGCAGCTCACCCCGCCCGCCCTCCGTGATGGCGTACAGCGCGTGTCCGGCGTCGTCCTCGCCCGCCGGCACCACCAGCCCGTCGCGCTCCAGCCGCGCCAGCGTCGTGTACACCTGCCCCACGTTCAGCGGCCAGGTGGAACCGGTGCGGGACTCGAACTCTGTTCTGAGCTGGAAGCCGTATCGCGGCCCCCGCTCCAGGAGGGCCAGCAGGCCGTGGCGGATCGACATACTGAGTATGTATACCGAGTATGGACCCGCCTTTCAAGGCCGCGGCGACCCGTCCGACCGGGCACAACGGGACATGAGGGGCGCGTGCGACCGCCTCGGGGTCAGTCGCGGCGCAGGCGCAGGCCCAGGAAGCCGAGACCCAGGCCGACCAGGGCGAGGCCGGCGCCGAAGGGGAGGATGCGCAGGACGCGGCGGCCGGGCTCGTAGACGGCGGGAGTCTGCGCGCGGGCCTGGGTGCGGGCGGCGTCGGGTCCTGCGGGCGCCGAAGGGCGCGGCGGGGCCTGGGCGGGCCCGCCGTCGGGGACCAGGAAGGGCGCGGAGCGCGCGGCGCCGTAGGTGGACCGTACGGGCGGGGTGAGCGGCGGCCTGGCGGCCCCGTCGCCCGGTACGGACGTCGGTGTCGGCGTCGGGACCGGTGGCCGCAGCGGGCCCGCCGGGGTGGCGGGAACGGCGGGGGAGGCCGGGGGCCGGACGCCGACCGTGGGGTCGGGGGCCGGCTTGGCGGCCGGAGCGGTGGGGGTGGGGGTGGGGGTGGGGGTGGGGGTGGGGGTGGCCGGAGCGGTCGGCTCGGTGGTGGGCTCCTCCGTCACCGGCGGCCCGCTGGGCCCGGTGGTCGGCGCGGCGTCCTGGCGTCCCCCGAGTCCGGGGCCGCCGACCGTCTCGTGCCGGCCGACGAGGCCGGGGACCAGCCCGGTGAGCACCTCGGTGACGATGTCCGCGCCCGGCGCCGGGAGCGGACGGACCGCCGGGGCCGTGGGCTCGTCGGGCCCGGGCGCGACCGCCCACGCGGAGCCCGTCGCCATCACCGTCGCCGTCGCCGTCGCCGGAACGAGCAGCGCCCCCGCGAGCAGCACGGGCGCCGCCCTCCGTATCGCGCATCGCCTGTCGGGTGCCCGCCGCACACGTCCGCCTCTCCACCGAACCCTGTGTGGATTCAGCGTCACACGCGGCAACATTTCCGGCATCCCGGACGGCCGGCTCCGTATCGGACCGTTATCCGCGAGAGGGCGTGTTCATGCCGTGGTCAGGAGCACTTTTCCGATGTGGGTGCTGCCGTCCACCACGCGGTGCGCCTCGGCCGCGTCCCGCAGCGGGAGCGTACGGTCCACGACCGGCCGTACGGTTCCGGCCTCGATCAGCGGCCACACGTGCTCGCGTACCGCCGCCACGATCGTGGCCTTCTCGTCCAGCGGCCGGGGCCGGAGCGAGGTCGCGGCGACGGCGGCGCGCTTGCTCAGCAGCGTGGCCAGATTCAGCTCGCCCACGAGGCCGCCCTGGAGGCCGATGACGACCAGGCGGCCGTTGACCGCGAGCGCGTCCACGTTCCGCCCGAGGTACTTCGCGCCCATGATGTCGAGGATCACGTCGGCCGTGACGGCCTTCTCGAACTCCTGCTCGCGGTAGTTGATCAGGATGTCCGCGCCCAACTCCCGGCAGGCCGCCAGCTTCTCGGCGCTCCCCGCCGTGACGGCGACCGTCGCCCCCACCGCCTTGCCGAGCTGGACCGCCATCGTGCCGATCCCGCTGGAGCCGCCGTGCACCAGCAGCGTCTCACCGGGGCGCAGGTGCGCGGTGAGGAACACGTTCGACCACACCGTGGCCGTCACCTCGGGCAGCGCCGCCGCCGTCACCAGGTCGATCCCCTTGGGCACCGGCAGCAGTTGGCCCGCCGGCACCGCCACCTTCTGCGCGTATCCGCCGCCCGCGAGCAGCGCGCACACCTCGTCCCCGACCCGCCACCCCGCGACCCCGGAGCCCACCTCGACGATCCGCCCCGAACACTCGAGACCCGGATACGGCGACGCCCCCGGCGGCGGCTCGTAGAACCCCTGCCGCTGCAACAGATCCGCCCGGTTCACCGCCGTCGCCGCCACCTCGACGACGACCTCGCCCTCCCCCGCGACCGGATCCCCCACCTCCGCCCACGTCAGCACCTCGGGCCCGCCCGGCTCCGGAATCGTCATCGCATACATCCCCCGAGGCTACCGCTGCGCTCAGCCCCCCAGCCCGCCACGACCCCACCCCGCCGTTTCCCTTGCGCCGGACGGCCCGCCGAGTCTCTCCGGGGGCACGGCCCCCGCCGGTTCCTTTGCGCCGGACGGCCAGCCGATCTTTTAAGGGGCGCGGCCCCGCCGGTTCCATTGCGCCGGACGGCCAGCCGATCTTTCAAGGGGCGCGGGGAACTGCGCGACCAGCCCCCACCGTGGCGCGGCCGAAAAAACCGGCCCCAGCGGGGCAGATGCCGTCGTTCCCGGGCTGACAGCCCGGCGGGGGCTGAGCGCGCAGTTCCCCGCGCCCCTAAAAAAACACGCCCTGCGCGCCTGGCGCACCGGCCGAGGCGAAGGAGACGCGAGGGGCCGCGCCCCTGAAAAGGGGGTTCTGCGCACGTGCGGGTGGGGGCCTAGGCGAGGGGCGGGCCGGCGGGCCCGGCACGGTGGATGGCGATCACGCGGTCGGTGAGAAGCAGAGGCGCAGCCTCCGGATCGTCGTGGTCGAGAAGCCGATGCCCCCGCTTGACCGACACGACGAGGTCGTGGAGGTCACGCGGCGCCTGCCCCGCCTCGGCCTTGGTCACCGGCCGTTCGATGAGATCGAGCCCGCTCCCGTAAGTGATGAGGTCGTCCATGACGACCCCGACGCTGGGGCTGAGCATGGACAGCCCGAGAAGCCGCCCGGCGGCACTGGAGCTGGTGATGACGGCGTTGGCCCCGGACTGCCGCAGCAGCGGCGCATTCTCCTCCTCGCGGACGGACGCGACGATATGGGCGCGCTTGTTGAGCTGACGCGCGGTCAACGTGACGAGCACGGCGGTGTCGTCGCGCTGCGCGGCGATGACGATCTCCTTGGCGACCTGGGCCTCGGCCCGCAGCAGCACGTCGTTGCGGGTGGCGTCGCCGACGACGGCGACGTACCCCTCGTCCGTCGCGGCCTGCACGACCTTGGGGCTCGGGTCGACGATCACGATCCGGCTCTGCGGGATGCCGCGGCCGATCAACGTCTGGGCCGCCGACCGGCCCTTGGTCCCGTATCCGACGATGACCACATGATCGCGCAAGGTTCTCCTCCAGCGCTTGAGGCGGAACTGCTCGCGGGTCCGCTCGGTCAGCACTTCCAGGGTCGTCCCGACCAGGATGATCAGGAAGATCACGCGCAACGGCGTCACCAGGAAGGTGTTCGCGAGCCGGGCGCCCGTACTGTACGGGACGATGTCGCCGTAGCCGGTCGTCGACAGCGTCACCGTCGCGTAGTAGAGCGAATCCAGGAACGACACCGAGCCGTTGGCGTTGTCGTGGTAGCCGCCGCGGTCGAAGTAGACGATCAGGACGGTGGCGAGCAGGACCAGCAGCGCCATCAGCAGGCGGCGCGAGACCTGGAGCAGCGGGCCCGCGGCGGGACGCGGGAAGGCCACCCGGCGGTACCCCGCCGTACCGGCGGAGATCGCCGCCGAGGCGCTGCCGTCGCCCGTGCCGTCGGCGCCGTCCGCGCCGCCGGGGGGAGGATCGGCGCGACCGGCCGCCGCGTCGTACCGGGGCAGTTTCATATCCCGCTCCCCATCATGTGCCGCTCACCTTCATATACCGGTGTCGTCCACCGGTCCGACGACGTATCGCTTCGCGTACGGGATCACGTACCACGTGACATGGGCTGACGGCGGTCACGTACCCCGTACCTTCACGTATCGAGCACCACCGCGTACGCACCGGGGTGCCCTCACGTGCCGCTCCCCCACGCCAGCGCGAGCGCCCCGGTGTCGAGTACGGCCGTGTCGTCGCCCGCGCGGGCGCCGCCGGGCGGGATCACGGCCATGCCGTCGGCGGCGGCGAGGCCGCGGAGCATGGCGGGGCCGGAGTAGGTGAGCGGGCGCGCGGCGGAGTCGTCGTCGAAGACCACCGGGACGAGCCGGGTGTCGACCGGGTGACCCGGCACGTCGGCGGTGAGCGGCGCCGCGTACGGGGCCGGTACGGGGCGGCCCGCGAGAGTCCGCAGCAGGGGGGCGGCGAGGGTCAGGACGCCGGACACGGCGGCCAGCGGGTTGCCGGGCAGCCCGATGAGGTGGGTGCCCGAGGGGAGTTCGGCCAGCACCATGGGGTGTCCCGGGCGGACGGCGACGCCGTCGACCAGCAGTTTCGCGCCGAGCGCGGCGAGGACCGGGTGCAGGTGGTCGACCGGTCCGCCCGCGGTGCCGCCGGTGGTGACCACGAGGTCGGCGGTGCTCTCGCGGACCGCCCTGCGCAGGAGGTCGGCGTCGTCCACCAGCCGCCGTACCGCCACCACTTCGGCGCCGAGCGCGCGCAGCGACGACGGGAGCATCGGGCCGAGCGCGTCCCGTACCCGCCCCGACCTGGGCAGGCCGTGGTCCAGCAACTCGTCGCCGAGGACCAGGACTTCGACGCGCGGCCGTACGGTGACGGTCAGCTCGTCGTAGCCCGCGGCGGCGGCCAGACCGAGTACGGCGGGCGTCACGACGGTGCCCGCGGGCAGCAACTCCTCGCCGCCCCTGCACTCCTGGCCGCGCATTCTGACCTCCTGGCCCGGCGCGGGCGCGGGGTGCGGCGACCGCACCTGCAACCACTCGCCGTCCGTGCGGCGCTGCGTCCAGCCGTGTTCGCTGCGCAGCACCGCGGTGGTGCCGGTCGGCACGGCGGCGCCGGTCGCGATGGGGGCGGCGTGGCCGACGAGCAGCGGCTCCGCCGGGCGCTGCTGTCCGGCGAGCACCGAGGCGCCGCGCAGCCGCCACGGGCCCGGGCCCGCCACCGCCCAGCCGTCCATCGCGGAGGAGTCGAACGACGGCAGGTCCGTCAGCGCCGTCAGCGCCCTGGCCAGCGTCATGCCCAGCAGGTCCTCTCCCAACTCCCGTGTTTCGGAGCCGAGTCGGCGGCCGACGCGGCGCGCGATCCGCCGTGCCTCGGGCCACGGCACGGCGTCGGCGGGGGAGGGGAGCGGGGTTTGGGGCTGGGGTTGGGGCTGGCGCTGGGGTTGGGCGGGTGCCTGCGCGGGGGCCGGGCCCTGGACGGGGGGCCGGGGCGCGGGGCCCTCCGGGGTGGGGGCGGTGTCGTCCCGGCCGTGGCGGAGGGCGACGGACAGCGGGTCGTTACGGTCCTGGCCTCCGTAACCGGCCGCGCTGGCGGCGGTACGGCGCGACTCGTTGGCCAGGGCGAGGGCGTCGTCGAGCGCGCGGTCGGCCGCGTCGGAGGCGCGCGGGTCGAAGGCGCCCGCGTCGAAGGCGCCCGCGCCGGGACGGGTGCCGCTCATTCCGCCGGTTCCGGGTCGGTGCCGGGGGTGCCTGGTTTCCGCGCGTCGGCCTCTTGCGCGTCGGCCTCCTGCGCCCAGCGCACGGCCAGGGCGGCTGCCTTGTCGGCCGCCTCCCGTACGGCCTCGGGGCCGCCGCCCGCGCGCGCCGCCGCGTAACCCACCAGGAAGGTGGTCAGCGGCGCGGCCGGACGAGCGACGCCGTGCGCCGCGTCGCGGGCCAGATCGAGCAGGACGCCGGTGTCCACGTCCAGCTCGATACCCAGTTCGGTCTTGGCTGCTGCGATCCATTCGTCCAACACAGGGCCATGGTCCCTGAAACCTGGCTCGCTGTGGGACAGGCTCACCCCTCGGACACCCCGTCCAGCCGTGCCCGCGCCACCGCCACGTCCTCCCACGTATCGCAGTCGAACGACGCGTCCCCCGTCGGATCGGCCCGCCTGCGCACCACCAGCTCCCGTGTCAGCAACCGCAACGGCAGCCCCGCCAGCCCGCCGTGCTCCCCCTTCAGCAGCGCCACCTCCCGGCGCAGCGCCTCCCCCCAATACGCCCCCGCCAACGGCTGATCCCGCCCTCCCGCGTCGGTGAGCAGCACCCCTTCCGTCACGGTGCCGAGCGCGCCCAGCGCCTCCACCAGGCCGGTCACGGCGCCGACCGTCAAGAACGGCAGATCGGCCGCCAGCACGACGACGATTTCCGGCGCGGGAAGCGGCGGCCCGGATGGGGCCAAGTGGGCCAACGCGGTCAGCCCGGCGTCGAGCGCGGGCAGCGGCCCGCCCCCCGGCGGCTCCTCCCGCGCCCAGCTCACCGGCCGTACGGTCCCGCGGCGCGGCCCCACGACCACCGTCCGCTCCGCCCCCTCGCACGCCGCCAGCACCCGGTCGAGCAGCATCCGCCCCCCGACCTCCACCGCCGCCTTGTCCACCCCCCCGAGCCGCCTCGCCCCACCCCCGGCCAACACCACCGCATCAAACCCAGTCGCCACCCCCCGAGTATCCCCGGCCCCGGCGCACCCCGATCTTTTTGGGCGCGCCCCCGCGCTGGACGCTGCACCGATCTTCCAAGGGGCGCGGGGGGACCTCCCAGCGCCCGGGGGGTCAGACGGCGGCGAGAAGAACGGCCGGGCTCTCGACGCAGTCAGCGACAAAGCGAAGGAACCCCCCTGCGATCCCACCGTCGCAGACCCGGTGATCGAAGGTGAAGGAGAGCTGCACGACGTGACGCACGGCCAACTCGCCCTGGTGAACCCACGGCTTGGGGGCGATACGGCCGACACCGAGCATGGCGGCCTCGGGATGGTTGAGGATCGGGGTGGAACCGTCCACCCCGAAGACCCCGTAGTTGTTGAGCGTGACGGTGCCGCCGGTCAGGTCCCGCGGCGTCAGCGCCCCCGTCCGAGCGGCCTCGGTCAGGCGGCCGATCTCCGCGGAGAGCCCGGCCGTGGACCTGGTGTGGGCGTCGCGCACGACAGGCACGACCAGGCCGCGTTCGGTCTGCGCCGCGAAGCCGAGGTGGACGGCCGGCAGCCGTACGATCTCGCGCCGCTCGGTGTCGACCGTGGCGTTCAGCTCCGGGTAACGGGCCAGCCCGGCCGTCACGATCCTGGCGAAGAGGGCCAGCACCGAGATCCGCTCGCCGCCCGAGGCGTTCATCGCCGCCCGCGCGGCCACCAGTTCGGTGGCGTCGGCGTCCACCCAGCACGTGGCGTCCGGTATCTCCCGCCGACTGCGGGCCAGCTTGTCCGCGACCATGCCGCGTACCCCGCGCAGCGGCACCCGCTCCTCCCCCGCCGGCACGGGAGCGGGGGCCGGAGCCACGGCAGGTGCCGCCGGAGCCGCCACCGCGCGCTCGACGTCCGCCCGCAGGATCAGCCCGTCGGGCCCCGTACCGGCCAGGGCCCGCAGGTCCAGCCCGTGTTCCCTGGCCAGCCGCCGGACCAGCGGCGATATGACGGCCACCGGGCCGTCGGCGACAGGCGCCCCGGCGACAGGCACCTCGGTGACCGAAACCGCCGCCTGCACCGAACCGTCCACCGCCCGCACCCGTCCGCGGCGCCGCGTCACCGCCGTACCGGTGCCGTAACCGACCAGCACATTGCCCGAGCCCTCATCGGCCGCGCCGCCCGAGGCGTCCGAGGCGCCTGAGGCGTCCGGGCCATCCGGGTTCCCTGCCGCGTCGGAGTGCGAACCCACCGCGACCGTGACCAGGGGGCGGCCCACGTCGAGGGTGTCGCCCTCGGCGCCGAAGCGGGCGGTCACGACACCGCCGTAGGGGCAGGGGACCTCGACGACGGCCTTCGCGGTCTCGACCTCGACCACCGGCTGGTCGATGGCGACGACCTCGCCGACCTCCACCAGCCAGCGCACGATCTCCGCCTCTGTGAGCCCTTCGCCCAGGTCGGGGAGCGTGAATTCCTTGACGACGGCCATCAGCCCTCCCACTGCAAGCGGCCGACGGCGTCGAGAATCCGGTCGACGCCGGGCAGATGGTGCCGTTCCAGCATCGGCGGCGGGTAGGGGATGTCGAATCCGGCGACGCGCAGGACCGGCGCCTCCAGGTGGTGGAAGCAGCGCTCGGTGATCCGGGCCGCTATCTCGGCGCCCATGCCGCCGAAACCGGACGACTCGTGCACGACGACCGCCCGCCCGGTGCCGCGTACGGCCGCCGCGACCGTCTCCTCGTCGAAGGGCACGAGGCTGCGCAGATCGACCACGCCCAGGTCCCAGCCCTCCTCCTTGGCGGCCTCCGCGGCCTCCAGGCAGACCGGGAGCGAGGGGCCGTAGGTGACCAGCGTCGCGGTGCGCCCGGTGCGCCGCACCACGGCGCGGCCGATCGGCGGAACCTCGGCCGGCGCGGCCGGCGACCAGTCGGACTTGGACCAGTAGAGCCGCTTCGGCTCCAGGAAGACCACCGGGTCGTCGGAGGCGATGGCCGCCCGCAGCAGCCCGTAGGCGTCCTCGACGGTGGCCGGGGTGACCACGTGGAGGCCGGGGGTGTGCGCGTAGTACGCCTCGGAGGAGTCGCTGTGGTGCTCGACGCCGCCGATTCCGCCGCCGTACGGGATGCGGATGGTGATCGGCAGCGGCAGCGCGCCACGCGTGCGGTTGCGCATCTTCGCCACATGGCTGACGAGTTGCTCGAACGACGGGTAGGCGAAGGCGTCGAACTGCATCTCGACCACCGGGCGGAGCCCGTACATCGCCATGCCGACCGCCGCGCCGAGGATGCCCGCCTCGGCGAGCGGAGTGTCGGTGCAGCGGCTGTCGCCGAATTCGGCGGCGAGCCCGTCGGTGATCCGGAAGACGCCGCCCAGGGTGCCGATGTCCTCGCCGAGGACGTGGACGGAGTCGTCGGCCGTGAGCGCGTCACGCAGCGCCTGGTTGAGGGCCTGCGCCATGGTGGCGGGTCTGCGGGTGGGCGCGGCGGCGCGGCCCGCGGTCGGTGCGACGGTGGTCATGACTGCCGCTCCGCTTCCAGCTCGGCCCGCAACTGGGCCTCCTGCTGCCGCAGTTGCTGGGTGGGCTCGGCGTAGACGTGGGCGAACAGCTCCATCGGGTCGAGCCGCGGATCGGCGTTCATCCGCTCCCGCAGGTCCGCCGCCATGGTCTCGGCCTCGTCGGCCGCGCTCCGCCTGACGTCGTCGTCGAGCAGTCCGCGACCGGTCAGCTCCCGTTCCAGCAGGGCGATCGGGTCGTGCGCGCGCCAGGCGGCGACCTCGTCGTCGTCGCGGTAGCGGGTGGCGTCGTCGGCGTTGGTGTGCGCGTCCATCCGGTAGGTGACGGCCTCCACGAGCGTGGGGCCGCCGCCGTCCCTGGCCCGCCCGACGGCCTCGGTCAGCACCTCGTGCACGGCGGCCGCGTCGTTGCCGTCGACCAGCCGTCCCGGCATCCCGTAGCCGACCGCCTTGTGGGCGAAGGAAGGGGCCGCGGTCTGCTTGGCGAGCGGCACGGAGATCGCGAAGCCGTTGTTCTGCACGAGGAAGACCACCGGGGCCTGCCAGACGGCCGCGAAGTTCAGCGCCTCGTGGAAGTCGCCCTCGCTGGTGCCGCCGTCGCCGACCATGGCGAGCGCCACGACGTCGTCGCCGGTCAGCCGGGCGGCGCGGGCCAGCCCGACCGCGTGCGGGAGCTGCGTGGCCAGCGGGGTGCTGAGCGGCGCCACCCGGTGTTCGTGCGGGTCGTAACCGGTGTGCCAGTCGCCGCGCAGCAGTGTCAGCGCCTCGACCGGGTCCACGCCTCTGGCGACCACCGCGAGGGTGTCGCGGTAGCTGGGGAACAGCCAGTCACGGGGCCGCAGCGCGAGAGCGGCGGCGATCTCGCAGGCCTCCTGACCGGTGCTCGACGGGTAGACGGCGAGCCTGCCCTGCTTGGTGAGGGCGGTGGCCTGCCGGTTGTAGCGCCGGCCGCGGACGAGCTGCCCGTACAGCGTGCGGAGCAGGGCGGGGTCGAGCTCCGCGGCGGCGGGGGTGCCGAGCAGCCGGTACGGCTCCGGGTCGGGCAGCAGCGGCGCGGCTTCGGTGCGGGGGCGCCAGGCAGGGGTGTCCAGCACGGTCATCGCGAGCACCTCCTTGTGGTCGGTGACCGAAAAAGCGATCGGGCGTGAGCGGGTGTCGCTCCCTACCGATTGTTCGGTCGCCGGAGGCATTTTGGCTACAGGGTGGTTTCGCCTGTGGACAAACGGTTCTGCACAGCCTGAGATGGAGCCAGTACGTCCATGGTAAGGAGGCACGGGGGGATGGCGAGAGAACAGATGGCCGCACAGGACCCGGAGGTCCGACCGCTGGACCCGATCGACCGCACGATCCTGCGGCTGCTCCAGGAGGACGGAAGGGCCTCGATACGCTCCGTCGCCGAGCGCGTGCATGTCTCACGGGCGAACGCGTACGCCCGGATCAACCGGCTCATCGAGGACGGGGTCATCCGAGGTTTCACCGCTCGCGTCGACCACGAACGCGCGGGCCAGGGCGCGTCCGCGTACATCACGCTCAAGATCGTCCAGAATTCCTGGCGGACCGTCCGTGAACAACTCATCACTCTTCCGGGTGTTGCCCACATTGCCCTGGTAAGTGGTGATTTCGATGTTTTGCTGCTGGTCCACACCGCCGACAACCGGACCCTGCGCGAGCTGGTCCTGACCCGGCTCCAGGCCATCGAGGAAGTCCTCAGCAGCCGCACCCTGCTGGTCTTCGAGGAGACCGACCAGGTCGTCGGCGGCTGAGGACCGGCACCGGCCGCGACCGCGACCAGTGCCTCCGGTCAGCCGCCGTACTTCTTGAGGAACGCCTTGACCTTCGCGTAGTTCGCCTCGTCGGACAGCATGCTCACGCCGTGGTTGAAGCCGCCGACGATCGTCAGGTCGTTCTCCTTCGCCTTCTTCGTCAGCTTGCTCAGCTCCTTCGTGGAGTCCTGGAAGGGGCTGTCCAATTCGGCGGCCATGTAGAAGACGGGCATCGTCAGATTCGGTACGACCATCGAGGCGTCCATGCCGGAGTACGTCGAGGGCGCGGACAGCGAGACGACCGCGTCGACCGGCGGCGTGATGGTGCCCGCGGCGGACAGCACCGCCGTACCGCCCTTGGACGCGCCGACCAGCAGCAGCTTCGTCACGCCCTTGGACCGCAGGTAGGCAGCCGCCGCGGTGAGTTCCCGCACCTCGCTGCCCGCGGAGTTCACGGCCAGCACGCGGTAGCCGTCCGCGGCCAGGTCCTGCGCGTGCGGCACCCACTGGCAGACGTCCCCGTCCGCCTGGTGGGCCAGCACCAGCCCGGTGCCGCCGGTGCCGGTCAGATAGCCCTCGACGTCCTGGCCATCCCCGCCCGGGAAACTCACCGAGCCCGCCTTGGCCTGTTCGGGTGACAGGCAGCCGAAGCCGTTCGCCGTGGCGGTGGGCGTGGGGGCGGGCGCGGCCCTGTCCTTGTCCTTGGCGCCCCCGCCTCCTCCGCACCCGGCCAGCAGCAGGAGGGAGACGGCCAGCGCGGAGGCGGCCGCCGCCCGCACCGGCGGCCCGAATCGCGCGACAGATCGCTCAGCGGAGAACATGGCTGGATCGTGCCGGGGCCACCCCCGGTGGGTCAATGGTCTGGACCATCCGGCCGCACGGTCGCCCGGCTCGCCGTCGCTACGTACGCAGCCCGTCGAACGCCATCCGCACCACCGCGTCCGCCACCTGCTGCCGGTCGAGCGCGCCCTTGGCCTCCGGCCGGTACCACTCCACGATCGAGTTGATCATCCCGAAAAGCAGCCTGGTCGCCAGCCTGACGTCCACGTCGCCGCGCAGATCGCCGTCCGCGACCGCCGCCTTCAACAGATCCGCCACCCGCTGGTCGAACTCCCTGCGCCGCTCCATCGCCCAGCGCTCGGTGTCGGTGTTCCCGCGCACCCGCAGCAGAAGGGTGACGTAGGGAAGTTCCGCCATCAGCACCTCTGTCGTACGCCGGGTGACGTACTCCAGGCGCCGCACCGCGCGGCCGTCGACCGCTCCGGGCTCCTCCAGGATGCCGAAAAGCCCCTCAAGGGCGCGGCCCACCGCCCTGTTCAGCAGTTCTTCCTTGCCGCGCACATGGTGGTAGATCGACGACTTCGAGATGCCCGCGGCGCGCGAGAGATGCTCCATGGACGTGCCGTCGTAACCGCGCTCGTTGAAGACCTCGACGGCGACGGCGAGCAGCGAATCCGGCGTATAGGTGTCGCGCTTGGGCATGGTCATGAGGAGATCATTCTTCCTCCGCCCTCGCGCGCCACAGCACTTCGACCGAAGGCGCGTAACGGCCGTTGGGGTAGTACGAGTGCAGCGACTCCAGCGTTTCGCGCACCCAGGACAGGGAGAGCCGCTCGCCCCATTGCAGCGGGCCCAGCGGGTAGTTCACACCGAGGCGCATGGCGGTGTCGACGTCGGCGGCGGACGCCACTTCCTTTGCGACGGCGTCGGCCGCGAGGTCCACCAGCATCGCGACCGTCCGCGCCACGATCAGTCCGGGGACCAGCCGGATGACGCTGACCTGCTTGCCGAGAGCCTGGAAGAGCCCGACGGCCTCCGCGAGCGCCGCGTCCGGCACCTCCGGGGTCCGCGCGAGCGCCATCCTGGTGGCCGTCGTGTAATCGGCCGCCAGGTCGAACTGGATACCCGGCTCCAGGGTGCCGTCCGCCGGGTAGAGATACGTTCCGTCACTCAGCTCGAAGCCCTGGACGCCGTCGTCCTCGGTGACCTCGATCCCGGACGCGCGCACCAGGCCGACGAGGGCCTCCGCGGGACCCAGCTCGCCGTGCGCCACGCGCCGCGGCGCGTCCGCGGGCTCCGCGGTGTGCGGTCCGGGCGCGGCACCGGGCTCCGGCGCGGGTTCGTACACGAACCAGCCGCGGCCCGTCTTGCGGCCGAGGCGGCCGGACTCCACCAGGCGGCGCTGGGCGAGCGACGGCGTGAATTTGGGGTCGTGGAAGAACGACTCCCACACCGATCTGGTGACCGCCTCGTTCACGTCCTGGCCGATCAGGTCGGTGAGCGCGAAGGGGCCCATGGCGAAGCCGCCGCATTCGCGCAGCACCGCGTCGATGGTGGCGGGGTCCGCGGCCCGCTCCTCGTGGACGCGCAGGGCCTCGGCGTAGAAGGGACGGGCGATCCGGTTGACGATGAAGCCCGGGGTGTCGGCGCAGCGCACCGGGGTCTTTCCCCAGGCGGCGGCCGTGTCGTAGGCGGTGTCGACGGCTGCGGGGTCCGAGGCGGCGCCCGCGACGACCTCGACCAGCGGGAGCAGCGGGGCCGGATTGAAGAAGTGCAGGCCGACGAGGCGGCCGGGCAGCCGCAGGGCGCCCGCGACGGCGGTCACCGACAGGGAGGAGGTGTTGGTCGCCAACAGGCAGCCGTCGCCGACGGTCTCCTCCAGTTCGGCGAAGAGCCGCCGCTTGACGGCCAGATCCTCCACGACGGCCTCGACGACGAGCGCGGCCGGTGCCAGGTCCGCGATGCCGTCGGCGGGGACGAGCCGGTCCAGCGCGGCCCGGTGTTCGGCCGTGTCGAGGCGGCCCTTCTCGGCCAGCCGGGCCAGCCGCGCCCCGACGCCCGCCGCGGCCTTCGCGGCCAGTCCCGGCGCGGCGTCGTACAGCAGCACGCGGTGCCCCGCGAGCAGCGCGACCTGCGCGATTCCCTGGCCCATGGTGCCTGCGCCGACGACGGCGACGACACCGCCGCGGTCAAGTGCGGTCACGGTGGCACAGCTCCTTCCCGAGGTACTGCCGAGATCCTGCCGGGTCTTTCCGAGTTATCCACAGGCCGGGACGTCCCTCTTGTCCCGACCGAACATTCGGTTAATCTAGCGTTGTCTCTGCTACTCAGCCCAGCTCGACGAGGAGTTGGTCCGCCATGTCCGCCACTGTCTCCGCCGTGACCTTGATCGAACGCCATCGTGACACGCTTGACAAGGCGCTCGATGCCGTCAGGACCCGGGCGTACTGGTCGCCCTACCCCGAGCACCCCAAGGCGTACGCCGACGCCGACGAGGGCAAGGCCGCCTTCGACGCGCTGCTCGGCCACCGCTTCGAGCTGGACCAGCCCGGCACGGACGGCTGGACGGGCACCGAGCGCTCCCCGTACGGCCCGGACCTCGGCGTGGAGTACCCGCACCCCGATCCGGACGTGCTGCTGCCCGCGATGCGCGCCGCGATGCCCGCCTGGCGGGACGCGGGACCCGAGGCGCGCGCCATGGTGTGCCTGGAGATCCTGGCGCGGATCAACGCGCGGACGCACGAGTTCGCGCACGCCGTGATGCACACCTCCGGGCAGGCGTTCACGATGTCCTTCCAGGCCGGCGGCCCGCACGCGCAGGACCGCGGCCTCGAAGCGGTGGCGTACGCGTACGTGGAGCAGGTCCGCACCCCGGAGACCGCGGAGTGGATCAAGCCGCAGGGCAAGCGCGACCCGCTCAATCTGCGGAAGTCCTTCACCGCGGTGCCGCGCGGCATCGGCCTGGTGATCGGCTGCAACACCTTCCCGACGTGGAACGGCTATCCGGGGCTCTTCGCCTCCCTGGCCACCGGCAACGCGGTGCTGGTCAAGCCGCACCCGCGCGCGGTGCTGCCGCTGGCCCTGACCGTACGGGTGGCGCGCGAGGTGCTGGCCGAGGCGGGCTTCTCGCCCGACCTGGTGTGCCTGGCCGTCGAGCGGCCCGGCGAGGGCCTGGCCAAGACCCTGGCGCTGCGCCCCGAGGTCCGGGTCATCGACTACACCGGCTCCACCGCCTTCGGCGACTGGCTGGAGGCCAACGCCCGCCAGGCGCAGGTCTTCACCGAGAAGGCCGGCGTCAACACCGTGGTGATCGACTCCACCGACGACTACCGCGGCATGCTCTCCAACCTCGCCTTCTCGCTGTCCCTCTACAGCGGCCAGATGTGCACCACCCCGCAGAATCTGCTGATCCCGCGCGACGGCATCGACACCGACGCGGGACGGCGGAGCTACGACGAGGTGGTCGCCGACATCGCGGGCGCGGTCGACGGGCTGCTCGGCGACGACGCGCGGGCCAACGCGCTGCTCGGCGCCCTGGTGAATCCGGACGTCAAGGCACGGCTCGAAGCGGCCCCCGGGCTGGGCGAAGTCGCCCTCGCCTCCCGCTCGGTGACCCACCCGGACTTCCCCGACGCGGTCGTCCGCACCCCGGTGCTGGTCAAGCTCGACGGCGCCAAGCCGGACGCCGAGGCGGCGTATCTGTCGGAGTGCTTCGGCCCGGTCGCCTTCGCCGTGGCCGTGGACTCGACCGCCGACGCGCTCGAGCTGCTGCGCCGTACCGTCCGCGACAAGGGCGCGATGACGGTCGGCGGCTACACCACCTCCGCCGAGGTGGAGCGCGGCCTGGAGGAGGTCTGCTGGGAGGAGTGCGCGCAGCTCTCGCTCAATCTGACCGGCGGTGTGTACGTCAACCAGACGGCCGCCTTCTCCGACTTCCACGGCTCCGGCGGCAATCCGGCGGCCAACGCGGCGCTGTGCGACGGCGCGTTCGTCGCGAGCCGCTTCCGGATGGTGGAGGTGCGGCGGCCCGCCTGATCGCGGGGTTCAGGGGCGGCCGGGTACCCGCGGCGAGCGGGACGTGGCCGCCCAGTGGAAGAGCGCCATGCCGACGCTGGTGGCCAGGTTGTAGCTGGAGACCTGCGGACGCATCGGCAGGGCGACCAACTCGGCGGCGCGTCCGCGCAGTTCGTCGGAGACGCCGTGGCGCTCCGAGCCGAAGACGATGAGCGCGTCGTCGGGGAGTTCGACGGAGCGGATGTCCTTGCCCTCCGGGTCGAGGACGTACAGCGGTCCCGGCGGCAGCGCGTCGGCGGCCGTACGTTCCACCGCGGTCGCGTAGTGCAGTCCGGCGCCCGCGCGCAGGGCGTTGGGGTGCCAGGGGTCGAGATCTCCGGTGCTGACCACGCCGGTGACGCCGAATCCGGCCGCCAGCCGGATCACCGCCCCGACGTTGCCGAGATTGCGCGGGCTGTCCAGGACGACGACCGGTGCCTGCCGGGGCCGTTCGGCCAGCAGCGCCAGATTGGCCGCCCGGTCGCGCCGGTCGGCGAGCGCGGCCACCGCGGTGGGGTGCACCCGCGTCACCAGCCCGCGCAGCGCCGCGGCGGGGATCTCGGTGACGCGCGCCGCCAGCTCCTCGGCCAGGTCGGGGGCCAGCTCCGCCGCGAGGCGCAGCGCGGCCGCCTTGTCGCTGCTGACCGCGGTGCGCACGCGGGCGCCGAAGCGCAGCGCGTGCTTGAGGGCGTGGAAGCCGTCGAGCAGCACCGCGTCCGGCGCGGCGGCCTGCCAGGCGAGGACGGCGGCCGTGGCGCTTGCGGTGGCCACGTCGGCCCCGGGGGCCTGGGCGGGTTCGGTCGCCGGGTCGGGTTCGGTCGCCGGGTCGGCTTCGGCTGCGGCGCCGGGTCGGTGGGCGGCCTCGTCCTCGGTCATGGCCTCAGCGTACGGTGCGGCCCGCCTGCCCGATCACGTCATGTCACGGCGCTGGGCGGCGGTGGTCCCACGGCCGGTTCCCCCGGCCCGGCGGACGCGTCGTCGGGGGCGGTGCGCTGCCCGTGGACCACCGGCCGCGGGCGCGCGGCACCCGGCCGCAGCCGCCGTACGAGCCGGTCCCCGGCCCAGACCAGGAAGGCCGTCGGCAGGAACACCGCGTCGGCGGCGATCATCGCGAGGGAGAAGAAGGGCAGGCCGAGCACGACGGCGATCGAGGCGTGCTCCAGCATCATCGCGACCAGCAGCACGTTCTTCACCCGGCGGTTGAACAGGGTGAAGGGGAAGGCGACCTGGACGATGACCGTGCCGTAGGTGATGAGCATGACCATCAGCTCATTGCCCGCCAGGGCGTGCGACAGGGCGGGCCAGGGGGTGAAGTCGTCCAGATGGAGCGGGTAGTAGAGCGCGGTGCCGTCCTGCCAGCGGCTGCCCTGGATCTTGTACCAGCCCGCGGTGGAGTAGATCAGGCAGACCTCGGCGACGATCACGAGCATCGCGCCGTTGTGGATGACGTTGGCGATGATGTCGAGCACGGTGCGCGGCTCGCCGGGCGCGACCCGCCGCACCGCCCACCACAGCGCCTGGACCAGCCAGAAGAGCCAGAACAGCACCGCCCATCCGGTGCTGAGCTTGCCGAACAGCGTCGCCGCCACGAGCGCGAAGCCGAACACCGCCCACAGGGCGACGCCGACCGGATCGGCGCCCGGCTCCGCGTCGGACGCGGAAACGGCCGTCGGTCCGGCACCCGCCTCGGCCGCCTCCCCGCGGGCCGCGCGGCGCCGGTCGAGCGACCAGACCTGGCCGCAGCGGGTGAAGACGAGGTAGATCGCCATCAGGTGGATGACGTTGTCGCCGCCGTCGCCCTCGAAGACGCTGCGGTTCTGGAGCGACAGCACGCCGATCATGAAGAACACCGACGCGGTACGGGTCCGCCAGCCCAGGAGCAGCATCGCGCTGGCGACGATCGCGAAGGCGTAGACGCACTCGAACCAGGCGCGGCCGTCGTTCCACAGCAGCACGGTGAAGGCGTGGTTCCCGGCGACCAGCCGCTTGGCGAGGTCCCAGCTCCAGGGCGCGTCGGGGCCGTACAGCTCGGCGCGGTGCGGGAATTCGCGCAGCAGGAACAGCAGCCAGGTCAGCGAGAAGCCGATCCGGATGATCGCGCTCTGGTACGGGCCGATGGCCCGGCCGGTGATGGCGTTGATCCCCCGCGCGACGGCGCGGTCGAGTCCTTTGCCGAGTCCGGCGAACGGCGAGGGGACGAAGGAGTCGCGCGCGCTCACGATGCGTTCTCCTGACCGGCGGGCGCGGTGGTGACCGGCCACCAGGGCAGTTCCCGGTAGTAGGGCTGGGTGCCGGTCTGCTGCCCGTTGCCCGACGGCGGCGGGACCGCGGTGGTGGCGGAACGTGCCTGCACGCGGACGACGTCACCGCCGTTGAGCCGCGGGCCGAAACGCTCCTGCAAAATCCGCTGGAGATACGTACGGCTCATGTCGCTGCGGTCGCCGCCGGTGGGCTGCTCCTTGTCGTCGTGGGTGTCGGTGTAGAAGCTCCAGGCGCGGCGCAGCTCGTTCTGCTGGGTGTGGCTGGGGGCGGGGTTGTGCCGCATCGCGGCGACGTCCATCGCGGTGAGGTCGACCCAGCCGGTGGTGGAGAGGCTGCCGTCGGGCTTGCGGACCTCGGCGCGGGCCTGCACATGGATGTTCTGTTGCAGCGGGTCGGGCGCGAACAGCTTCCAGTTCTGCTCGAACTCCGGATAGACGTAGTCGTCGACCGCCGCGCCGTGCTCCCTGCTGAGCGTGTTCGAGGGCGCGACGTGCAGGAACACCATGCCGAGGTGGTACAGCGCGCCCACGACGACCGCGCCGATCGCCAGGGCGACGGCTATGCGCGCGGGCGTGGACAGCGCCGCGGTCCGGGGCGGCGGCCCCTCGAATGACTCCATCGTCTCTCCGCTCTCACCCGTGCCGGGCACGCACGCCTGCCGGGCAGCACGCTACCCACCGCAGGTCCCGGCGGGGACCATACCGAGTTATCCACAGGCGTGGGAGGTGGCCTTGACACCCTTCGGCCCGCCACCGACCATGGAATGAACCGAACGATCGGTCGGTCGGTTGAGGAGTCGGCCGGCCGGTCGTCCGATGGAGCCGGTGACGGTGACGGGACGGGTGGTCGAGCCCGCGCCGAAGCCCGAGTGGCACGCCTGATGGCACCGATGACGGTGATGACGAAGGAGGGGTCCGCATGACGACGACGGCAGAGCCGGCGGCGACCGCAGGGGAGGCGGTGGCGGCAGGGCAGGACGCCTTCCTGGCCGCGTTCGACGCCGCGGTGGCCGAGGACGCCAGGATCGAGCCGCGGGACTGGATGCCGGACGCCTACCGCGCCACCCTCGTCCGCCAGATGGCCCAGCACGCGCACTCCGAAATCATCGGGATGCAGCCGGAGGCCAACTGGATCAGCCGCGCGCCCTCGCTGCGCCGCAAGGCGATCCTGATGGCCAAGGTGCAGGACGAGGCCGGGCACGGGCTCTATCTGTACAGCGCCGCGGAAACCCTCGGGGTCAGCCGCGAGGAGCTGCTCGACAAGCTGCACGCGGGCCGCCAGCGCTACTCCTCGATCTTCAACTACCCCACCCTGAGCTGGGCGGACGTCGGCGCCATCGGCTGGCTGGTGGACGGCGCCGCGATCACCAACCAGGTGCCGCTGTGCCGCTGCTCCTACGGTCCCTACGCCCGCGCGATGGTGCGGATCTGCAAGGAGGAGTCCTTCCACCAGCGGCAGGGCTACGAGCTGCTGCTGACGCTCAGCCGCGGCACCCCGGCGCAGCACGCGATGGCGCAGGACGCGGTGGACCGCTGGTGGTGGCCCTCGCTGATGATGTTCGGCCCGCCCGACGACGAGTCCGCGCACTCCGCCCAGTCCATGGCCTGGAAGATCAAGCGGCACTCCAACGACGAGCTGCGGCAGCGCTTCGTGGACATCTGCGTCCCGCAGGCCGAGGTGCTGGGGCTCACCCTCCCCGACCCCGACCTGCGGTGGAACGAGTCGCGGGGCGGCTACGACTACGGGGCGATCGACTGGACGGAGTTCCAGGAGGTGCTGCGCGGCAACGGGCCGTGCAATGAGGAGCGGATCGACCGGCGCCGCGCCGCACACGACAACGGCGCCTGGGTCCGGGAGGCGGCCACCGCATACGCGGCCAAGCACGGGGAGGCACGGGCATGACCGAGCAGACGGGCGGCGACTGGCCGCTGTGGGAGGTCTTCGTCCGCAGCCGCCGCGGCCTGAGCCACAGCCACGCGGGCAGCCTGCACGCGCCCGACGCGGAGATGGCGCTGCGCAACGCGCGGGATCTCTACACCCGGCGGGCCGAGGGCGTCTCGATCTGGGTGGTGCCGTCGTCCGCGGTCACCGCCTCCTCCCCCGACGAGAAGGACCCGTTCTTCGAATCGGCCTCCGACAAGCCGTACCGGCACCCGACGTTCTACGAGATCCCGGAAGGGGTGAAGCACCTGTGAACACGGCACCGAACCCCGCACCGGGCCCGGCCACGGCTGCGGCTGCGGCTACGGCTACGGCCTCTTCTACGACCACGGCATCGGCCACCGCGGCGCGCCCCGCACGGGCCTCCGCCCCCGCCGCGCTCGCGCTGGGCGACGACGCGCTCGTGCTCGCCCAGCGGCTGGGGGAGTGGGCGGGGAACGCGCCGGTCCTTGAGGAGGACGTCGCCCTTACCAATATCGCGCTCGACCTGCTGGGGCAGGCCCGCACCCTGCTGTCGCTGGTCGGCGACGAGGACGAGCTGGCGTTCGGCCGCGAGGAGCACGAATTCCGCAATGTGCAGCTCGTGGAGCGGCCCAACGGGGACTTCGCCGAGACGATCGTGCGGCAGCTCTTCTTCTCCGTCCACCAGGAGCTGCTGTTCACCGCCCTGGCGGCCGGGGACGGCGAGCTGGCGCCGCTGGCCGCGAAAGCGGTGAAGGAGGTCGCCTACCACCGCGACCACGCCGAGCACTGGACACTGCGGCTGGGCGACGGCACCGAGGAGAGCCACCGGCGCACGCAGCGCGCGGTGGACGGCCTGTGGCGCTACACCGGGGAGCTGTTCGAACCGCTCGACGGGCTCGGCACCGACCTTCCGTCGCTGCGCGAGCCGTGGCTGGAGCGCGTCACCGACGTCCTGCACCGGGCCACGCTGGAGATACCCCAGGGTGTCGACCGGACGCCGTGGTCGGCGGGGGCCGGACGGCAGGGTGTGCACACCGAGGCGTTCGGCCGGATGCTCGCCGAGATGCAGCACCTGCACCGCGCTCACCCGGGTGCGTCATGGTGACCGGGAGCGCGCCCGCCGCCGAGGCGACGAGCGCGCTGGAGAAGGAGCTGCTGCGGCTGGCCGGAGCCGTGCCGGATCCCGAGCTGCCGGTGATCTCGCTGGCCGAGCTGGGGGTGCTGCGCGACCTGCGGGTGACCGGGCCCGGCCGGGTCGAGGTCGAGCTGACGCCGACGTGGACGGGCTGCCCGGCGCTGGACACGATGGCCACCGACATCACCGAGGTGCTGACCGAGCACGGCATGTCGGACGTCGAGGTGCGCACCGTGCTCTCCCCCGCCTGGTCGACCGACGCGATCAGCGCGGAGGGCCGCCGCAAGCTCGCCGAGCACGGTGTGGCGCCGCCCCGCCCGCTGGCCGGCGCGCGACCGGCAGGCGGCGGGCCCGTCGCCGTGGAGCTGACCGTGCGCTGCCCGCACTGCGGCTCCACCGACACCCGGCTGCTCAGCCCGTTCTCGTCCACCGCCTGCAAGGCGCTGCGCCGCTGCGAGTCCTGCCGCGAGCCCTTCGACCACTTCAAGGAGCTGTGAATGTTCCATCCGCTCCGGGTGACGGAGGTCAGCCCGCTCACGGACGACTCGGTGACCATCGCCTTCGAGGTCCCCGAGGAGCTGCGCGCGGAGTACCGGTACGCGCCGGGGCAGCACATAGCGATCCGCCGGTTCGCCGACGGGGTGGAGATCCGCCGCACGTATTCGCTGTGCGACCCGGTGCTGCCCGAGGAGGGTTTCGGGAACGACGGCGTGGAGACCGGGCCGCGGACCCTGCGGGTGGGGGTGCGGCTGGTCGAGCAGGGGGAGTTCTCCACCTACGCGCTCAAGGAGCTGGCCGCGGGCGATGTGCTGGAGGTGATGACGCCCGCGGGGCGGTTCGTGCTGGAGCCGAGGCCGGGGCGGTTCGCCGCGGTGGTCGGCGGCAGCGGCATCACACCGGTGCTGTCGCAGATCGGCACCGCGCTGGCGCGTGAGCCGGGGGCGAGTTTCTGCCTGGTGCGCAGCGACCGTACGGCGGCGTCCACGATGTTTCTGGAGGAGGTCGCGGACCTCAAGGACCGCTGGCCCGACCGCTTCCACCTGGTGTCCGCGCTGTCCCGCGAGGAGCAGCAGGCGGGGCTGCCGTCGGGGCGGCTGGACGCGGAGCGGCTGACGGCGCTGCTCCCGGCGCTGATGCCGGTGGCGGCGGTGGACGGCTGGTATCTGTGCGGCCCGCTGGGACTGGTCGGCGCGGCCGAGCGGGCGCTGCGCACGCTGGGTGTCCCCCGGTCCCGCGTCCATCAGGAGATCTTCCATGTGGACGAGGTACCGGCGGCCGTCACCGCGGCCGAGCCGATACCCGGCGGCGGCACCGTACGGGCGACGCTCGACGGCCGCGGCGGTCAATGGCCGTCCCTGGCAGGGGAGTCGGTGCTGGAGACGGTGCTGCGCAACCGGTCGGACGCCCCGTACGCCTGCAAGGGCGGGGTCTGCGGGACCTGCCGGACGCGGCTGGTCAGCGGCGAGGTGCGGATGGACCGGAACTACGCGCTGGAGCCCGAGGAGACGGAGGCCGGATATGTGCTGGCCTGTCAGTCGCACCCGGTGACTTCCGTCGTCGAGGTGGACTTCGACGCTTGACCGCCCTAATCTGACGCATCGTCAGAATTGGTGGCGGGAGGAGCGGATCGTGGACTTCGGCTTCACCGAGGAGCAATTGGCGGCGGTCGAGGCGGCGAAGTCCGTCTTCTCCGGGGTGGCGGTGGACGGGGTGCCCAGCCCCGCGCTGACCCCCGGCGCGGTCGCCGAGGACTTCGACCGCGCGCTGTGGCGCAAGCTCGCCGACGGCGACCTGCTGAGCCTGACGCTGGACGAGGCGTACGGCGGGGCGGGGCTCGACCCCATCGCGCTCTGCCTCGTACTGCGCGAGGCGGGGCGGGTGCTGGCGCGGGTCCCGCTGCTGGAGAGCTGCGCCGGGGCGCTCGCCGTCCAGCGCTACGGCTCCGCGCCCCTGCGCGAACGGCTGCTGGCGGCGGCCGGTCGCGGCGAGACCGTCCTCACCGTCGCCGCCAACGGCCGCAGCGGGCACGACGGGGCCGAACTCGCCGTCCGGGCACAGCGGGTGGACATCGGCGGCACCGACGGCGGCGGCTTCGTGCTCGACGGGGTGCAGACCGGGGTGCCGTGGGCGCGGAGCTGCGACCTGGTGCTGGTGCCCGCGCACACGGCGGACGGCGCGGCGGTGGTGGCCGTCGTTCCCCTGGACGCGGAAGGGGTGGCGCTGGCGGAGCAGGTCTCCACCAACGGCGAGCGGTTCGCCGAGGTCACGCTGGACGGTGTGGGGGTGCCCGCGACGGATGTGCTGGACGCGGACGGCGCCTGGGAGTGGCTGCGGCAGGCGCTGACCGTCGGCACCTGCGCGCTGGCGCTCGGGCTGGGGGAGGCGGTGCTGGGGATGACCAGCGCGTACGCCTCGAAGCGGCAGCAGTTCGGGTATCCGATCGCCACGTTCCAGGCGGTCGCGGTGCAGTCCGCCGACCGTTACATCGACCTGCGGGCGATGGAGGCCACCTTGTGGCAGGCGGCCTGGCGGCTCAGCACCTCGGCGCCCGGACCCCTGCCGGTCGCGGGTGATGTGGCGGTGGCGAAGATCTGGGCGGCCGAGGGCGTCCGCAGGGTCGTACAGACCGCGCAGCACCTGCACGGCGGATTCGGCGCGGACACCGACTATCCGCTGCACCGGTACCACGCGTGGGCCAAGCAGTGGGAGCTGGCGCTGGGCCCGGCCGCGGCCCACGAGGAGGCGTTGGGCGACCTGATCGCCGCCCATCCGCTGACCACGTGACCCCTGCGGGGCTGCTTACAGGACGAAGCCGTCGCTGCCGCTGCCGTCCACCACCGGGCGGCCGGCGGCCTCCCAGTCGAGCATGCCGCCGCTGACGTTCACCGCGTCCACGCCCTGGGCGATCAGGTACTGCGCGACCTGGGCGGAGCGACCGCCGACGCGGCACACCACGTGCACCCGGCCGCCCTCCGGCACCTCACCGATCCGCGAGACGACCTCGCCCATCGGGATGTGCACGGCGCCCTCGGCGTGACCGGCCGCCCATTCCTCGTTCTCCCGCACGTCCAGCAGGATCGCGTCGGCCGGTACGGCGGCGGCATCCACCGCGGGCAGCTCAGAGCGGAACATCGGACGCGGCCTCCTGGGCACGAAATCGCGGCCCGCGAAACCGCGGCCCGCTCACCTTGGCTCACCAGATCACTGGCTGACCCGAAAAAACCTACCTCAGCCCCCAACCACCCCCCGCCCCGCCCGATTCCCCGGGGTCCCCCGGCCCCCGCACCGGGACCGGGCCCGCAGGGGGCGTCCGGGCGGAAGCGCGGGTCGTGCGAGCGGGCCGCGAGGCGCTATTCGGGGTCGCGGACCAGTTCCGCCAGGCGGGCCTCGCGTTGGGCGACCTGGGTCAGGAGCTGTTCGGCGATCTCGTTGAGGAGGGCGTCGGGGTCGTCCGGGGAGAGCTTCATCATCTGGCCGATGGCGCTCTCGTCCAGCTCGACGGCGATGGCGGCCAGCTTCTCCTTGCGTTCGGCCAGCCACTCCAGCCGGGCGTAGAGGACCTCGGCCTCGCTCGGCAGCTCCTCGTCCGCGACGGGACCCGCGTCCCACTCCGCGGACAGGGCGCGCAGCGTGTCCTCGTCGGCGTAGGCGTACGCCTCGTTGACGCGGGCGATGAAGGCGCTGCGGCGCTCCTTCTCCTTCTCGTCCTGGGCGAGGTCGGGGTGCGCCTTGCGGGCCAGCTCGCGGTAGAGGCGCTGCGCCTCCTTGCCGGGGCGGACGCGGCGCGGCGGGTTCGGGTCGTCGACCGGCCGTACCCCGTCCGTGCCGAGCAGCCCGCCGAACAGCTCCTCGACGCCCGGCATCGGCATCACCAGCGCCCTGGCCTCCCAGGCGCGCTCGATGTCCTCCCGCTCACCGCTGTGGGCGGCGACGGCCTCCGCGACCAGCGCGTCCAGTTCGTCCAGCCGCGCGTACATCGGGCCGAGCCGCTGGTGGTGCAGCCGGGAGAAGTTCTCCACCTCGACCCGGAAGGTCTCGACCGCGATCTCGAATTCGATCAACGCCTGCTCAGCCGCGCGTACCGCCTTCGCCAGCCGATCCTGCGAGCCGGGCTCGGAGGGTCCGGCGAAGGTGGCGGAAGAGGCGGAGGACTCGGTTCCTGAGCTGTTCGTCACTCGGACAGCCTAGGCCCTGCACGGCCGATCTTCGCGGGGCCGCGGGGCGCGGCAGCGCCCGCCCGCACGGATCACGCCACGGTGCCCCGCCCACCTGCGCCGACCCGCGCGCCCGCCCCCGTACGGGCTCGCACCGCCCCGGCCCTGACACCGCCCTGACAACCCGGACGCCCCGGGCAACCCGGACACCCCGGACACCCCGGACACCCCGGCCGGGGAACCCCCCTACACCCCGGCCGGGGAACCCCCTACACCCCCAGCTCCGCCGGCAGCCGCCCCGACCGGACCGCCGCCAGCAGCTCCGCGTGGTCCGCCTCCGTACGGTCCGCGTAGCCGACGGCGAAGTCCGCGACGGCCTCGTCCAGCGCCTCGCCCTTGCCGCAGTAGCCCGCGATCAGCCGGGGGTCGGCGCTGTGGGCGTGCGCCCTGGCCAGCAGGGCGCCGGTCATCCGCCCGTAGTCGTCGAGCAGGCCCGGCTCCAGCCCGGCGGGATCGACGCTGCCCTTGCGGTTCCTGAACTGCCGCACCTGGTACGGCACCGCGTCCATGTCCGTCCACCCCAGCAGGAAGTCGCTCACCACCTGCATACGTTTCTGGCCCAGCACCACTCTGCGGCCCTCGTGCCCCACCGGACCGGCCGGAAATCCGGCCTTGGCCACGTACGGCAGCAGCGCCGACGCCCTGGCCTCCTTGATCTGGAGCACCAGCGGCTCTCCCAGGTGGTCGAGGAGCAGCACCACGTACGAGCGGGTGCCGACGCTTCCGGTGCCGACGACCCGGAAGGCCACGTCGTGGACGGAGTAACGGGCGAGCAGCGGCAGCCGGTCCTCGCCGACCGTCCGCAGATAGCCGTCCAGGGCGCCCGCGACCGCCGTCGCCTCGCGGTCCGCGACCCGGCGCAGCACGGGCGGCGCGTCGGTGAAGCGCCGCCCGCCGCCGTCCACGGCCGCCGTGGCCTTCGCCGCGAATCTGGCGCTGGTGTTGGCCATGGCCTTCGCCGAGACCCGCTCGATCGTGCCGAGCAGGTCGCGGGCGTCGGCGTGGGTGACCAGTTCCTCGTCGGCGATGGCGTTCCACGCGTCGAGCACGGGCAGCGTCGCCAGCAGCCGCATCGTCCGCCGGTACGCGCCCACCGCGCCGTACGCCGCCGCCCGGCACACGTCCTCGGCCGCGCCCGCCTCCCGCCCGGCCAGCACCAGCGAGGCCGCGAGCCGTTTGACGTCCCACTCCCAGGGGCCGACGACGGTCTCGTCGAAGTCGTTGATGTCCATGACGAGACGGCCGCGGGCGTCGCCGTAGAGGCCGAAGTTCGCGGCGTGCGCGTCACCGCAGATCTGCGCGCCGACACCGGTCACCGGGCTGTCGGCGAGGTCGGCGGCCATCAGCCCGGCGGACCCGCGCAGGAAGGCGAAGGGGCTCGCCGCCATGCGGCCGACGCGCAGCGGTATCAGCTCGGGTATCCGGCCCGCGTTGGAGTCGTGGACGGCCCGGAGCGCGGCCGAGGTCCAGGGCGCGGCCGAAGTCCAGGGGGCGGCCGAGGTCCGGGGCGCGGCCGAGGTCCAGGGCGCGGTCGCCGCGAGCGCGGCGGCCACCGCAGGGACGACGTCCGCCGTGTCGCGCCACATGCCGGAGGGCGGCCGGCCGTGCGCGGCGCGCGGCACCTTCTCCCGCAGCGCCTTCCCCGCCCGCTTCGGCGACGCCCCGTGCGGCCATCGCGCGAATCCCGCCACATGCGGCACTCTCGAATCCACCGGTCACCCTCCCCACCGCCCACGTCAACGGACGGACGCCAAATCCCCACCGCCGGGGGTAATCCGGCCAATAGGTCGACCCCGCACAGGGTTTCGTGCTTGCCTTGACGTCAGGACCCTACTCAGCGCCGAACCGCAGGTGCACGACGTTGGACGAGATCACCCGGCAGCCCGCAGCCAGCGACGCAGAACACCGGACGGACCGCTCCGCCCGCTACGAACAGCGCGAACAGCAGGACCTCCACGACCAACCGGAGCATCCGGAACCCCGGGCCGACGAGTCGGCACAGGCAGACCGGCCGCGCCAGGGCACCGAGCGGCACCCACGGCGCGACCCCCATGCCTCCGACCACCCGCCGACCGGTGGCAGCGACACCAGCAGCCGTACGGAGGACGTCGATACGGACAGGGCCGGTACGGAGCACGCCGGTACGGACAGCGTCCGTACGAGCCTCGACGCGCCCCACAGCGCAGGTCGCGACAGCGCAGGTCACGAAAGCGCGGGTCCCCACACGCGAGTGTCCGACGGCCAGGGTCCCCATGCCCAAGGCCCCAACGCCCCAGGCCCCACCACCCAAGTCCCCGGCGGCCGGAGCGCCAACGGCCGGAGCCCGCTCGGCGACGGCCTCACCGGCGTGGCCGCCCTGCTGCGCCTCGCCGTCCTCTGCGTCGACCCCGACGGCCGGATCTCGTACTGGAACCGCGGCGCGGAGGAGCTGTTCGGGCACCGCTGGGATCACGTCTTCGGCCACCGGGCCTCGGGGCTGCTGACGCCCGCCCGGTCCGCCGCGGGCGTCGCGCGCACCTCGTCCTCGCCGCACCAGGACACCCTCGACCTGCTGGACGACCTCACGCAGCCCGCGTGGGCGGGCGCGCTCGCGGCCACCGACCGGGACGGCGCGCTGAAGGACGTCCTGTGGTGGACGTACCGCGTCGCCGAGCCGGGCGGACGCAGCCTGCTGGCCATCGCGGCGCACGCCAAACCGCTGCGCACGGGCGGCCTGCGGATCGCGCTCGGCGGTCGCTTACTCCCCTACACCGCGGAAGGCCCGCAGCGTCAGGACATCTCGGTGGCCGCCGTCCTGGGCAGCGTCGCCGACCCGGCGCAGGCGCTGGCCCTCGCGGCCCGGCTGGGCACCGTACTGCCCGGCGTCAGCGCGGGACGGCTCGACCGGCTCGTCCGGCAGATCGCGCCGCTCGGTCCCCCGGCGCTCGAAGTGGACGGCGGCACACGGCTCCCGGTCACCCCGCACGACTACGCCCGCATGGCCGCCGCCGCCCGCGCCGACCAGCAGGACCCGTCCCTGCGCAGGGAGTTGCTGCCCGGCCCGCGCCCCGGAGCGGAACACGGCCCCGGACCCGCACCCGGACCCGGCCACGACCCCGGACCCGGCCACGACCAGCCCCCCGACCAGACCCCCGGACACGCCGCCGCGTACGGCCCCGGCCGCGACCCCGAGTACGTCCACGGGGCGAACGGCGGCGCGGAGGCCGCCCCCGCAGGCGACCGTTCCAGCGCCTCGGCACTGACCGCCGTGCCCTTCGCCTCCCTCACCTCCCTGACCTCCGACCTCGGCCCCAACGGCTCGGCGGACGCCCTGACCGGCCAACAGCCGCTGTCCCCGACCGAGTTCACCCCTGGTCTCGCCCCCGGCTTCGCGCCCGGCCTCGCTCCGGTCCTCAGCGGCCCGCCGTCCGTCCAGCCGCTCGGCACGCCACCGGGCCAGGCCCCCTTCGGCCAACCGCCCTTCGGGCAGGCCCCGTTCGGACCCGAACCCGGCGGCCCCGCGTCCGGCGCCCACCCGCTCGGCGGCCACGTACTCGGCCGCCCCTACGGCTCCCACCTGCCGGGCACCGCGCTGGACGAGCAGTTGGCGCTGCTGCGCGAGACCGGCGCGGTGGTCGGCTCCACGCTCGACCTCCAGACCACCGCCCGCGAGCTGTGCGCGGTGACCGTGCCGCGCTTCGCGGACTTCGCGGCCGTCCTGATCGTGGACCAGCTCTTCTCCGACTCCGAGCCGCCCAAGGACGACCGCCCGGCCGCCACCGTGCTCGTCCGGCGCGTCGCCATCGCCCACGACGGACCGCCCGGACCGTGGGAAACGGCCCTGCCGGAGGGCGAGTTGCTCTCCCTCGCCGTCGACGGGATCGTGCCGCGGCTCGGCGATCACGTCCTCGTTCCCGTCGTGGACTCCTCGGTCGCACCCGACATAGCGCTCGACCTCGGCGTGCCCGCGCTCGGCCCGCTGCTGCCCGGACACTCGATGATCGTGGCGCCGCTCACCGCGCGCGGCACCGTACTGGGCCGGGTCTGCTTCCTGCGCGGCCCCGGCCGCCGCCCGTTCGACGCGCGGGACGCCGCCACGGCCACCGAGGTCGTCGCGCGCGGCGCCGTCCACATCGACAACGCCCGCCTGCACCGCCAGGAATCGCGCGCCGCCGCCACGCTGCAACGCTCGATGATGCCCACCCGGCCGCCGCGGATTCCCGGTGTCCGGATCGCGCACCACTACATGCCGGGCGACCGGCAGGCCCAGGTCGGCGGCGACTGGTTCGACGCCATCCAACTGCCCGGCGGGCGTGTGGCGTTGATCGTCGGCGACGTGATGGGCCACGGCCTTCAGGCCGCGGCCGTGATGGGCCAGTTCCGTACGGCGGTCATCACCATGGCCGCCCTGGACCTGCCGCCCGCCCAGTTGCTGCGGCACCTGGACAACCTCGCGCACCGGCTCGGCACCGAACACCTCGCCACCTGCGTCTACGCCGTCTACGACCCGATCCACCGCAGCCTCACGCTCGCCAACGCCGGTCACATCCCGCCGGTCCTGGTCGGTTACGACGGGCGGGCCGAGCTGCTGGAGATCCCCGGCGGCGCGCCGATCGGCGTCGGCGGGGTGCCGTTCGAGACGGTGGAGATCCCGGTGCCCGACGGCAGTTGGCTGGTGCTGTGCACGGACGGCCTCGTCGAGGTGCGCGGCCAGGGCATAGACGCGGGGCTCGCCGCGCTGTGCGCCACCGTCATCGAGCCGGAGCAGACCCCCGAGGACGTCTGCGCGCAGATCCTCGCGCGCCTGCACTCGGAGGACCGCAGGGACGACGTGGCGCTGCTCGTCGCCCGGTTCGAGGGCATCGCGCCGCGGGACGTGGCCGAGTGGACGCTGCGGCTCGACCACGCCGAGGTCGCCACCGCCCGCGACCTGACCCGCCGCCAGCTCGCCGCGTGGGGCCTCGAACGCCTCAGCGACACCACGGAGTTGCTGGTCAGCGAGCTGGTCACCAACGCGATCCGGGCCGCCTCGTACGAGGTCGAGCTACGGCTGATGCGGGTCGGGAAGCTGCTGGTCGAGGTCAGCGACGACAACCACAATCTGCCCCAGTTGCAGCGCGCGGACGCCGACGACGAGCAGGGGCGCGGGCTGGCGCTGGTGTCGAATCTGTCGCGGCGCTGGGGCACCAGCAGGAAGGCGGTCGGGAAGGTCGTCTGGTTCGAACTTCCGTTGCCCGCTTGATACCGTTGCGTCCCACAACGGCGCAGGTGGAGACGGGATGGAGTGGCCGCGATGTCCGCACGGGAGGCGTCCGTGGAGAGCATCCAGCGGGAGTTGACCGCCTTCGCGCGCCGGGCGCGGGCCACGGCCGCGCGCATGCACCCCGAGCTGTCGCTGGTGTCGTTCACCATCCTCGCGCACCTGGAGGAGCAGCAGGGCTGCCGGGCGACGGACCTCGCCGCGCACTATCTGCTCGACAAGTCCACGGTCAGCCGCCAGGTGGCCGCGCTGGAACGGCTCGGGTACATCGAGCGCCGGGTGGACGCCACCGACCACCGCGTGCAGGTGCTGCACCTCGCGCAGCACGGGATCGACACGCTGGCCGCGGCGCGGGTCAGCCGCAAGGAGATCTTCCAGGAGCGGCTGGCCGCCTGGGACCCGGAGGATCTGGCGCGCTTCGCCGCGTATCTGGTCCGCTACAACGCGGACGCGGCGGCGCACCCGCTGCCGTAACCCGCGGGCGGCCCCGTCCTACAAGGTCCCGTCCAACAAGGACCCGTCGCACAGGGGCCCGTCACGCACGGGCCCGTCACGCGCAGCCTCGTCAAGCACGGGCCCTTCAAGCGAAAACGGCCCCGCCCGCGACCTGCACGGTCGCGGGCGGGGCCGCTACGAGCCCGACTCTACGTCAAGCGCCGCGTCGAAAACGACGGCGTCACGTCAGAGGTTGACGCCGAAGTCCTGGGCGATACCGCGCAGGCCGGAGGCGTAGCCCTGGCCCACGGCCCGGAACTTCCACTCGGCGCCGTTGCGGTACAGCTCGCCGAAGACCATCGCGGTCTCCGTGGAGGCGTCCTCGGTGAGGTCGTAGCGGGCGATCTCGGCCCCGCCGGCCTGGTTGACGACGCGGATGAACGCGTTGCGCACCTGGCCGAAGCTCTGCTGACGGCTCTCGCCCTCGTAGATCGAGACCGGGAAGACGATCTTGTCGACCTCGGCGGGCACGGTGGCCAGATTGACCTTGACCGCCTCGTCGTCGCCCTCGCCCTCACCGGTGAGGTTGTCACCGGTGTGCTCGACGGAGCCGTCCGGGCTCTTGAGATTGTTGAAGAAGATGAAGTGCTTGTCCGACAGGACCTTGCCCGTGGCGTCGAGCAGCAGCGCGCTCGCGTCCAGGTCGAAGTCCGAACCGGTGGTCGTGCGCACGTCCCAGCCCAGGCCGACAGTGACCGCCGTGAGTCCGGGGGCCTCCTTGGTCAGTGAGACATTGCCGCCCTTGGAGAGGCTGACACCCATGGTGTATCTCCCTGCTCAATCCGGCGCGGGCCGCGCCACTTGACGATTCCTTTGCCCAATGACTCCAACGCACACCACCCTGCACCGGTTCCCGCCCCGATGCCACCGTTCGCCGCCGTTCGATCCCCCGGGCCTTCAGTACGTCACCGGGATGCGCCGCGCGGGGCCGTCCGCCGTGACCGATCCGCGGGGATCGGCGGGGGGAAGGCGACCTGCCGGCCGGAGCCGGCCTGCCGGGGAATGAGAAACGGACCCCCGGCCGCGACTTTCGTCACTTCCGGAGGCCCGTGTCGTCGGTACCTCTTTGTGCGCGAGGGGGGAGTTGAACCCCCACGCCCTTTCGGGCACTGGAACCTGAATCCAGCGCGTCTGCCTATTCCGCCACCCGCGCATGGGTGTTGCCGTTTGATTCTCACACACGGTCCGGACCGGTGGGTCCGAGTGGTGTGGGAGGGCCTCCCGACATGCAGAAGATTAGCACGAGGTCCGGGGTGGAATCACATGCGTTCGGGCGGCCCGGGGAGTGCCGGGAGCCGGGCGGGGGCAGGTGGGAGAGGGACCCGGGGGCGGTGCGGGACACTGGGAGGGGACAGGGCGGCGGTGAACGACGGCGAACCGGGCACCATGGACAGAACGCGCATCTACCATCCCAGTGGGGGACGGCGGAGGAGGCGCGGGCGGTGTGAGGGTTGACACTGCCCGGTCCAGGGGATTCGGGGAACCACAGGTTTTTCCCGCGCGTGGATACGATCAGTAAGCAGTATCGGAAATCGTTGGGCCGGAAGGTCGCGAGGAGGGAGGTGCCCCGTGGGAGTACTGAAGCGCTTTGAGCAGCGCCTGGAGGGCCTGGTGAACGGCACCTTCGCCAAAGTGTTCAAGAGCGAGGTGCAGCCCGTCGAGATCGCGGGCGCGCTCCAGCGCGAGTGCGACAACAACGCCACGATCTGGAACCGTGACCGCACCGTCGTGCCCAACGACTTCATCGTGGAGCTCAGCTCCGGCGACTTCGAGCGGCTGAGCCCGTACGCGGTGCAGCTCGGCGACGAGCTGGCCGGGATGGTCCGCGACTACGCCAAGCAGCAGCGCTACACGTTCATGGGCACCATCAAGGTGCACCTGGAGCGGGCCGACGACCTGGACACCGGGCTCTACCGGGTGCGCAGCCGCACGCTGGCCTCCAGCGAGTCGCAGCACCAGGGCGGCGCGCCCCAAGCCGCCCACCAGGCCGCCCACCAGGCCCCGGCCGCCCCCTCGTACCAGCAGAGCCCGCAGCACCAGCCGCAGGCGCCGCAGCGTCCGACGTACGCGCAGCCCGGCGGACCGCAGCGGCCCTCGGGTCCGCCGCCGATGCCCGCGGCCCCGCCCCCCGGCGGCGGTGGCGCCCGTCACGGTGTGGCGCCCGTCACGCGGCTGCCCGGCACCGGCGCTCCCGCGGGGGCCCCCGGCGCGGCCACCCGCCGCTGGATCGAGATCAACGGCAACCGCCACCAGATCTCCCGCTCGACGCTCGTTCTCGGCCGTTCCACGGAGGCCGACGTGCGGGTGGACGACCCGGGCGTATCGCGCAAACACTGCGAGATCCGGGTCGGAACGCCGTCCGTGGTCCAGGACCTCGGGTCGACAAACGGCATTGTGGTGGACGGACAGCACACCACGCGCGCTACGCTCCGCGACGGCTCCCGCATTGTCGTGGGGAGCACCACCATCGTGTACAGGCAAGCCGAAGGGTGAAGCGGGGGCAATGTCAGAGCTGACCCTGACGGTCATGCGGTTGGGTTTCCTCGCCGTTCTGTGGCTGTTCGTGATCGTCGCGGTGCAGGTCATCCGCAGCGACCTCTTCGGTACCCGGGTGACCCAGCGAGCGGCGCGCCGCGGGGACGGCCAGTCGCGCCCTCCGCAGCAGCGCCAGCAGCAGGCCGCCGCCGCGCAGGCCCAGCCGCGGCAGCAGCCGCAGAACAACCGCCAGCGCCGCGGCGCCCCCACCAAACTGGTGGTCGCCGAGGGCTCGCTCGCGGGGACGACGGTCGCGTTGCAGGGCCAGACGATCACCCTCGGCCGGGCACATGACTCGACGATTGTGCTCGACGACGACTACGCGTCCAGTCGGCATGCCAGGATCTACCCGGACCGCGACGGCCAGTGGATCGTCGAGGACCTCGGATCCACGAACGGCACCTATCTGGACCGGAACCGGCTGACCACGCCGACCCCTGTCCCGCTGGGTGCGCCGATCCGCATCGGCAAGACCGTCATCGAGCTGCGGAAGTAGTCGCACTATGGGCGAGCGGAGCCACGACGCGCGAGCGAGAGGGTGGGCAGCGTGCGGATGTACCCGGAGCCGACGGGGGAGGTGCGCATGTCTTTGAGCCTGCGTTTCGCCGCCGGTTCGCACAAGGGCATGATCCGCGAGGGGAACGAGGACTCCGGCTACGCCGGTCCGCGTCTGCTCGCGATTGCCGACGGCATGGGCGGACAGGCCGCCGGCGAGGTCGCCTCGTCCGAGGTGATCTCCACCATCGTGACGCTCGACGACGACATCCCCGGCTCCGACATCCTCACCTCGCTCGGCACCGCCGTGCAGCGGGCCAATGACCAACTGCTGCACATGGTCCAGGAGGACCCGCAGCTCGAAGGCATGGGCACCACGCTGACCGCGCTGCTGTGGACGGGCCAGCGGCTCGGCCTGGTGCACGTCGGCGACTCCCGCGCGTATCTCCTCCGGGACGGCGTCCTCACCCAGATCACCCAGGACCACACCTGGGTGCAGCGGCTGGTCGACGAGGGCCGGATCACCGAGGAGGAGGCCACCACCCACCCGCAGCGCTCCCTGCTGATGCGCGCGCTGGGCAGTGGCGAACACGTCGAGCCCGACCTGTCGATCCGCGAGGTGCGGGTCGGCGACCGGTATCTGATCTGCTCCGACGGCCTGTCCGGCGTCGTCAGCCACCAGACGCTGGAGGACACCCTCGCCGGGTACCAGGCGCCGCATGAGACCGTGCAGGAGCTGATCCAGCTCGCGCTGCGCGGCGGCGGACCCGACAACATCACCTGCATCGTCGCGGACGTGCTGGACACCGACGACGGCGACACGCTGGCGGCGCAGCTCAACGACACCCCGGTGGTCGTCGGCGCGGTCGCCGAGACCCAGCTCCCGCTGAGCGACCCGCGGCACCTCCAGACCCCGGCGGGGCGCGCCTCCGAGCTCGGCCGTACGCCCCCGCCGCAGCAGCAGGGCCCCGCGGGCTCCTTCGGCCCGCCCGGCAGCGGCGACCCCGGCGCGGCCGGCGCCGCGCCGCTGGGCACCTTCGGGTCGTACGACGACGACGGCCAGACCAAGCCCGCCAAGACCCGTAAGTGGCCCAAGCGCACGGCGATCACCGTCATCGTGCTCGCCGTCATCGCCGGCGGTCTGTACGGCGGTTACGCGTGGACGCAGACGCAGTACTACGTCGGCGCCAAGGGCGACCACGTCGCCGTGTACCAGGGCATCGACCAGAAGCTGGCCTGGATCAAGCTGTCGAAGGTCCACAAGGACCGCCCCGACATCGAACTCAAGTACCTACCGGCCTACCAGCAGAAGCAGGTCCAGGACACCATCGCGCTCAGCAGCCTCGGCCAGGCCGACGACAAGGCCGACGAGCTGGCGACGCAGGCCGGTGTCTGCAAGAAGGTCGCGACGGCCAAGACCCTCGCCGACCAGGCCAAGGCGGCGGCGAAGGCCGCCGAGGACAAGATGCCCGCAGCGGGCACCACCGGCACGCCGGGTGCGAAGAAGAGCAGCGCCACCCCGACGGCGGACCCCACGCCGCCGCTGACGCCCGACGAGAAGAAGCTGGCCCAGCAGTGCGGTACGAGCCAGCAGTAGCGGCTGGTCGCGCACCGGAAGCCCCGCGGGGACCGGCGAGCGCGCCGGCGGCGGGACCAGCAGGAGGAGTCGGCTCGTCATGAGCGCCAGCAACACCACCACCATCACGTCGATCGGCGCGCCCAACCGTCGCAACACCGAACTGGCGCTGCTGGTCTTCGCGGTGCTCATCCCGGTCTTCGCCTACGCCAACGTCGGGCTCGCCAAGAACGACTCGGTCCCGGCGGGGCTGCTCAGCTACGGCCTCGGCCTCGGCCTGCTCGCGGGGATCGCGCACCTGCTGGTCCGTAAATTCGCGCCGTACGCCGACCCGCTGATGCTGCCGATCGCCACGCTGCTCAACGGCCTCGGCCTGGTGCTGATCTGGCGGCTCGACCAGGAGCCGTCGCTGGGCAAGGCCATGGCGCCCAACCAGCTCATGTGGTCCACGCTCGGAGTGGCGCTCTTCGTCGGCGTGCTGGTCTTCCTCAAGGACCACCGCATCCTCCAGCGGTACACGTACATCTCGATGATGGTGGCGCTGGCCCTGCTGGTCGCGCCGATCTTCTTCCCCGGGGTGAACGGCGCGAAGATCTGGATCACGCTGCCGGGCATCGGCTCGCTCCAGCCCGGTGAGTTCGCGAAGATCGTCATCACCGTCTTCTTCGCCGGATACCTGATGGTCAAGCGGGACGCGCTGGCGCTGGCCAGCCGCCGCTTCATGGGCCTGTACCTGCCGCGTGGCCGCGACCTCGGCCCGATCCTGGTGATCTGGGGCATCAGCCTGCTGATCCTGGTCTTCGAGACCGACCTCGGCACCTCGCTGCTCTTCTTCGGCCTGTTCGTGATCATGCTGTACGTCGCCACCGAGCGGACCAGCTGGATCGTCTTCGGCCTGCTGCTCAGCGCGGGCGGCGCGGTCGTCGTCTCCTCGATCGAGCCGCACGTCAAGGAGCGCGTCCACAACTGGCTGCACCCCCTGCAACTGGCGTCCAACGGCGGTGTCACCGAGACCGCGCAGACGATGTACGCGTTCGGCTCCGGCGGCATCTTCGGCTCGGGACTCGGCCAGGGCTACTCCCGGCTGATCGGCGGCATCGCGCCGAAGAGCGACTACATCCTCGCCACCGTCGGCGAGGAGCTGGGCCTGGCGGGCCTGATGGCCGTCCTGCTGCTGTACGCCCTGCTGATCGAGCGCGGTGTGCGGACGGCCCTCGCGGCCCGCGACCCGTTCGGCAAGCTGCTGGCGATCGGCCTGTCGGGCGCCTTCGCGCTCCAGGTCTTCGTGGTCGCGGGCGGCGTCACCGGGCTCATCCCGCTGACCGGTATGACCATGCCGTTCCTGGCGCAGGGCGGCTCCTCGGTGATCGCCAACTGGGCGCTGGTCGCGATCCTGCTGCGGATCAGCGACACCGCCCGCCGTCCGGCCCCGAGCCCGGCTCCCTCCCCCGATGCCGAACCGACCCAGGTGGTGCGCACCCAGTGAACAAGCCTCTCCGACGGGTCGCGGTCTTCTGCGGTCTGCTCGTCCTCGCCCTTCTGCTGCGCGTGAACTACGTGCAGTTCGTCCAGGCCGACCAGCTCTCCAACGACGTGCACAACCGCCGGGTCGCCATCAACCAGTACGCCCAGCCGCGCGGCGACATCATCGTCGACGGCGGCAAGGCGATCACCGGTCACACCGAGACCACGGGCAGCGACTTCAAGTTCAAGCGGACCTACGTCGACGGCCCGATGTGGGCGCCGGTCACCGGCCACGCCTCGCAGGCGTTCGGCACCACCTTCCTCGAAGGCGTCGAGGACAAGTTCCTCACCGGCAACGACGACCGGCTGTTCTTCAACCGCACCATCGACCTGCTGACCGGCAAGGAGAAGCAGGGCGGCAACGTCGTCACGACGCTGAACGCCAAGGCGCAGAAGGCCGCGTTCCAGGGCCTGGGGAACAAGAAGGGCGCGGTCGTCGCGCTCGACCCCGGCACCGGCGCGATCCTGGCCATGGCGAGCACCCCGTCGTACGACCCGTCGACCATCGCGGGCAACTCCAAGACCGACGAGAAGAACTGGGTCGCGCTCGACAAGAAGAACGACCCCGACGACCCGACGCAGAACCGCGCGCTGCGCCAGACGTACCCGCCGGGTTCGACGTTCAAGCTGGTGACGGCCGCCGCGGCGCTGGAGAACGGCGCGGTGACCGACATCAACGCGAAGACCGACACCCCGCTGCCCTACATCCTTCCCGGCACCACGACCCCGCTGAAGAACGAGGGCAACATCCCCTGCAAGGAAGCGTCGCTGATCGACGCCCTGCGGGTTTCGTGCAACACCGTCTTCGGCCACCTGGGCGCGGACAAGGTGGGCCTCCAGGCGATGGTCGACGAGGCGGAGAAGTTCGGCTTCAACAAGGAGCAGTTCGTCCCGGTCCGCGCGAACGCCAGCAACTTCGACACCAAGATGACCAAGGACCAGGTCGCGCTCTCCTCCATCGGCCAGTTCGACACCGCGGCCACTCCGCTCCAGATGGCGATGGTCGCCTCGGCCATCGCCAACAACGGCAAGCTGATGAAGCCGTACATGGTCGACAAGCTGGTGGCGCCGAATCTGAGCACCATCTCGCAGACCAACCCGAGCGAGATGTCGCAGCCGCTGTCGCCGGAGAACGCGCAGAAACTCCAGACGATGATGGAGACGGTGGTCAACTCCGGCACCGGCACCAACGCCAAGATCTCCGGCGTCAAGGTCGGCGGCAAGACCGGCACCGCGCAGAACGGCATCAACAACGAGGGCACGCCGTACGCCTGGTTCGTCTCGTACGCGATGACCGACCAGGGGTCGCCGGTCGCCGTCGCGGTCGTCGTCGAGGACGGTGCGGCCAACCACGACGACGTCAGCGGTGGCGGTCTGGCCGCGCCGATCGCCAAGAAGGTCATGGAGGCCGTCCTCAACAAGTGAGGGCCCGCCGCCCGGCAGGCCCGGTCCCCGGCACGGTCCCCGGCCCGGCGTCGAACCCGGTGTCAGGCCCGGTCCCGGCGCCGGAAACGGTCCGGAGACCGCCCCCGGGACCGGCGCACGTACCGGACAGGTACCGGTCGGGTATCGGCGGGCGGGCAGGGCGCGAAGGGACCAGAAACGCCCGGTAGCGTATGCCCGAGCATCCGCAGGGCACGGCATTACCGGTTTTGGGTCAAGAACGGGTTTGAGGAGAGGGCAGAGCTATGGAAGAGCCGCGTCGCCTCGGCGGCCGGTACGAGCTGGGCTCAGTGCTCGGCCGTGGTGGCATGGCCGAGGTGTACCTCGCCCATGACACCCGGCTCGGCCGCACTGTCGCCGTGAAGACGCTGCGGGTGGACCTCGCCCGCGACCCGTCGTTCCAGGCCCGGTTCCGCCGAGAGGCCCAGTCGGCCGCCTCGCTCAACCACCCGTCGATCGTCGCCGTGTACGACACCGGCGAGGACTACGTCGACGGGGTCTCGATCCCGTACATCGTCATGGAGTACGTGGACGGCTCCACCCTGCGTGAGCTGCTGCACTCCGGACGCAAGCTGCTGCCCGAGCGCGCCATGGAGATGACGGTCGGCATCCTCCAGGCCCTGGAGTACAGCCACCGGGCCGGCATCGTGCACCGCGACATCAAGCCCGCCAACGTCATGCTCACCAGGACCGGCCAGGTCAAGGTCATGGACTTCGGCATCGCCCGCGCCATGGGCGACTCCGGTATGACCATGACGCAGACCGCGGCCGTGATCGGCACCGCGCAGTACCTCTCCCCCGAGCAGGCCAAGGGCGAGCAGGTCGACGCCCGCTCCGACCTGTACTCGACCGGCTGCCTGCTCTACGAACTGCTGACCGTACGGCCGCCCTTCGTCGGCGACTCCCCGGTCGCGGTGGCCTACCAGCACGTGCGCGAGGAGCCGCAGCCGCCGTCGGTGTACGACCCCGAGGTCACGCCCGCGATGGACGCGATCGTCCTCAAGGCGCTGACCAAGGACCCGAACTACCGCTACCAGTCGGCCGACGAGATGCGCGCCGACATCGAGGCGGCCCTCGACGGGCAGCCGGTGGCCGCCACGGCGGCGATGGGCTCGGTCGGCTACGGGTACGGCTACCCGGACAGCCAGGCCACCACGGCGATGCCGTCGCAGAACGACCAGCACACGTCCATGCTTCCGCCGCTGCGCGAGGAGGACGGCGGTTACGGCTACGACGACCGCCCGGACCGCCGCCGGCAGAAGAAGGGCGGCAACAACACCTCCACGGTGCTGCTGGTCGTCGCGGGCATCCTGGTCCTGGTCGGCGCGATCTTCCTGGGCAAGGCGCTGTTCAGCGGCAGCGGCGCCGCGGACAACGGCACCGTGCCGAATCTGGTCGGCGCGTCCCTCACCGACGCGCAGGCCAAGGCCACCAACGTCGATCTGAAGATCGTCCAGGGTCCGGCCGAGTTCTGCGACAGCATCGACAAGAACCTCGTCTGCAAGCAGACCCCGGCCGCCGACGCCGCGATCCCGGACGACAAGACGGTCACGGTCGTCCTGTCCAAGGGCCAGGCGCCGATCGAGGTCCCGGACGTCAAGAACGACAAGTACGACTCGGCGGCGAGCCAGCTCACCGCCAAGGGCTTCGAGGTCGACCGCAAGAACAAGACGACCACCACGGAAGACCCGGACACCGTCCTCGACCAGACCCCGAAGGCCGGTACGAAGCAGCCCAAGGGCACGACGATCACGCTGACCGTCGCGGTGGCCCCCGAGAAGAAGGCGCCCACCGACGTCAAGGGCGTCCCGTACGACAACGCGGTCGCCCAGCTCAAGGCGCAGGGCTTCACCAACATCACCCGCGCGCCGCAGGACGTCCCCTCGGACACGACCGCCAAGGGCAGCGTCACCGCCCAGACCCCGGACCCGGGCGCGGGCCCGATCGCCCTGGACACCTCGATCGTCCTGACGGTCTCGTCCGGCCCGCCGCAGACGCAGGACCCGCAGAAGCAGATGCCCGGGGATCTGGGTGGCAAGACCGTGGGTCAGGCAAAGGCCGAACTCGACGGGCTCGGCCTGAACCTCCAGGTCTCCGCGGTCGGTCCCGGCGGCAACCCGGTCGGCGACAACGCCATGGTCATCTCGGTCGACCCCGGAGCGGGCGCGCAGCTCTCCGAGGGCCAGCCGGTCAAGCTGATCGCCGTCGGCGGCAACGGCAACGGCGGGGGCGGCTGACCCCCCGGCAGTACGTGAAGGGGGGCGGCCCGCACACCTGGTGTGCGGGCCGCCCCCCTTTCACGTGTGTCGCCGTACGCGCCTACCGCAGCTCGGCCGGCGGGGTGCGGGCCGCGTCGACCTTCTCGGTGCGGACGAGTTCGCCCCAGACGATGTAGCGGTAGCGGGAGGTGTAGACGGGGGTGCAGGTCGTGAGGGTGATGTAGCGGCCCGGCGTGGTCTTGCCGGACTCCTTGGGGACCTGGTCGGTGACGGCGACGTTGTACTTCGAGGTCTGGTCGAGGATCTTGTAGACCTTGTAGACGTACCAGGTGTCCTTCGACTCGAAGACGACCGGGTCGCCGTCGTGGATCTTGTCGATGTTGTGGAACTTGGCGCCGTGGCCGTCGCGGTGGGCGGCGAGGGTGAAGTTGCCGGTCTTGGCGGTCGGCAGCGCGGCGGGGACGGGGTCGGTGTAGTAACCGGCGACGCCCTCGTTGAGGACCTTGGTCGAGGTGCCCTTCTTGACCAGCACCTCGTAGTCCTTGCCCATGGCGGGGACGTGCAGGAAGCCGATGCCGTCCTTGGTGTCGAGGCTCCCCGGTCCCGCGTCGGGCGTCCGGGCCCAGTCCTGCCGGACCTTGTCCGCCGCCTTGTGCTCATGGCGGTCGGCGAGGACGTTCGTCCACCACAGCGAGTAGGCGACGAACAGCGCGAGCACCAGGCCCGCGGTGATGAGGAGTTCGCCGATGACGCTGATGGTGGCCGCGATGGGCCCCCGGCCGCCGCGTTTGGTCGTGGTCACGCCGTTCCGTTCCTCAAGTTCCGCTTGGAGCATGGATCACTCCACCAGCGCGTCGGGCTTGCCCTTGCTGCGCGGCCGTTCCTCGGTCAGCTTTCCCCAGACGATCAACCGGTTGGTGCTGGTGAATTCGGGGGTGCAGGTGGTCAGCGTCAGATAGCGGCCGGGCCCGGTGAAGCCGGAGCCGGTCGGCACCGGCTTGATCACGCTGATGTTGGACGGCGGGGTGGACGCCAGCGAACTGGTGATCTCGTACGTGTAGTAGGTGTCCGCCGTCTCGACCACGACCTTGTCGCCGGGCACCAGGTGGTTGATGTAGCGGAACGGTTCACCGTGGGTGTTGCGGTGGGCGGCGACCGCGAAGTTGCCGGACTTGTCCCACGGCATCGCGGTGTTCAACACGCCGTCGTAGTGGCCGATCATGCCCTTGTCCAGCACATTGTGCTTCGAGACGCCCTGCGCGATGGGCGCCTTGACGTCCAGCTTGGGGATGTACATGATCGCGAAGCCCTGGCCGGGCGAGAAGGTGCCGGGGACCCGGTTCGGGTCGTCCTTCGTGGCGTCCCACTGGTGCTGGAGGTTGTTCGCGGCGCCGCTGGCCTGCTGGTGCGCGCGGACGTTGGTCCACCACAGCTGGTACGTGACGAACAGCAGCATCAGCACGCCGGTGGTGATGAACAGCTCACCGACGATACGGCTGACGACGACCGCCGGGCTCTCCTTGGCGGCCTTCGCGGCCCTGCGGGCCTCGACCCGGCTGAGCGGGACGGCTCCGGCGGGGGCCGCACCGGCCGCGCCACCGGGCGTACGGCCCCTGGCGCGGTGGCCGCCGTGTCCGGCGCCGCCGCGCTGCTGTGCCTGCGCCGCCTTCCGCCGCGCGGCCCGGCCGCCCTCGCCGTCGGGGCCGAGCACGGGACCCGGCGCCGGACCGGGCCCGGGACCCGCGGGCTCGGGGGCCGGTTCCGGGGCCGACTCCGTGGTGGGGAAGACGGATTCGAGTACGTCGTCCGCGGGCGGTTCGACGGCCGGCTGCTCGACCGGCCGTACGACGGGCCGCACGACCGTCGCCGTGCCGAGGTCCAGCTCCTCGTCCGCGGTGACGGGCCGGACCGGGGGCGGCGGAGGAGGCGGCGGGGCCGCCTGCGGCGGCTCCTCGGGGACGAACCAGGGCGCGGCCGGCTCGTCGAACACCGGCTCTTCGTAGGCCGGCTCGGGGAAGACCGGCTTCTCGTACGCCGGTTCCGGGAAGACCGGCTCGTCGAACACCGGCTTCTCGTACGCCGGTTCGTCGTAGGACGGCTCGGGAACCGCGGGGGGTCTTCCGGGGAGAGGGTCGTTCAGGGGGTCGTCGAGCTGCTCGACAACGGCTTTGAACTGCCCGGTGTCCTCATAGGACATCGGGCCGTCCGAGGGGCGCTCCGGGCGGAGCGTGGTCACGCCCCGGCCCTCCCCGCAGGACTCCCCGAACCTCCGGCGCCCCCCGCCGTACCGACCACGGGCGCCAGCCCCTCGGAGCGGCCGACGGCCCCCGGATCACCGCACTCGGCGAGCCAGTTGGCCAGCATCAGATGGCCCCACTCGGTGAGCACCGACTCCGGGTGGAACTGCACGCCCTCGACGGCCGCGTCCCGGTGCCGCAGCCCCATGATCACGCCGGACTCGGTCCACGCGGTGACCCGGAACTCCTCGGGCACGGTGTCGCGTTCGACGGCGAGCGAGTGGTAGCGGGTCGCGGTGAAGGGCGACGGCAGCCCGGCGAAGACGCCGGTCCCGTCGTGCGTCACCAGCGACGTCTTGCCGTGCAGCAGCTCCGGCGCGCGGTCCACGACCCCGCCGTACGCGACGGCCATCGACTGGAGGCCGAGGCACACGCCGAAGACCGGCACCCCGGTGTCCGCGCAGTGCCGCACCATGTCGACGCAGACGCCCGCCTCTTCCGGCGTGCCGGGGCCGGGCGAGAGCAGTACGCCGTCGAAACCGTCCTGCGCGTGCGCGGGCTTGACCTCGTCGTTGCGCCGCACCTCGCACTCGGCGCCGAGTTGGTAGAGGTACTGGACCAGGTTGAAGACGAAGGAGTCGTAGTTGTCCACCACGAGAATGCGTGCGCTCATCGGACAGCGGCCGTCCCCGTCTCGCGTACGACGGCCATCCCGTTGTCGACGGTGACCTCGTTGAACGGCAGCAGCGGCTCCGCCCACGGAAAGATGTACTGGAAGAGGAGGTAGACGACGGCCAGGGCGAGCACGAGCGAGATCAGAGCCCTCACCCACGCGTTACCCGGCAGATGCCGCCAGATCCAGCCGTACATGCGCTGCCTTCCTTCCTCTTCCCCGGAACAGAGTAAAGGGAGATCGGCGTGATAGGGGGCCCGGCTGGACAAAGGCTTCGGCATGCGTTCGCCAATGCTTCGGCCGGGGACGCCCGCCGCTCACGACGCCGGCTCCGCGTAGTGCAGGTCGGTCGAGCCCGAGTAACCGGGCAGCGTCGTCCGCTTCTGCGCGCCGACCTTCCAGCCGAGGCCGTACGCGTTCACGTACTGGAGGTAGTTCTGGATGGCCGGGCTGTCGTTGAGCGCCTTGCGCAGTTTGGCCTGGTCGCCGACGGCGGTGATGCGGTACGGCGGGGAGTAGACGCGGCCCTGGAGGATCAGGGTGTTGCCGACGCAGCGCACCGCGCTGGTGGAGATCAGCCGCTGGTCCATGACGCGGATGCCCTGGGCGCCGCCCTGCCACAGCGCGTTGACCACGGCCTGGAGGTCCTGCTGGTGGATGACCAGGTCGTTGGGCTGCGGGTCGGGGACGCCGGGGACCAGCGCGGTCGCGTTCGGCGGGGCGTCGTTGAGCGTCACGTCGATCGCGGGGCCGGTCAGCTTGCCGGTGCCCGCCGCCTTGTCGAGGGCGTCGAGCCTGGCCCGCTCGGCGGGGCTGACGCCGTCGCCCTGCCGGGTCAGCCGGTCCACGTCCTTGCGCACCCCGGAGAGCTGGTCCTCCAGCTGCTGATTACGGGTGTTCTTGGTACGTACGGTGTCGGACAGCTTCGGCAGCGGGTCGTCGCTGCGGATGTCGACGCCCTTGGCGGTGTTGAAGCTGGTCCAGAAGATCAGTCCGGCGAGCGCGAAGACTCCCGCACTCATGGTCCGCAGCGCTACGGTGCGGTGGGCAGGACGGGAGGAGGGGGTGGGGGATACCCCGTCTGAATCCGTCACCGTACCCTGTCTCCTTATAACCCGAGGAAGCACTACGCTAACGGACGCCCGGAAGCGGTAGTGACCCTTACCAGGCCCAGAACCCGCCCGGCTTACCCCGCACACCCGCGCGGTTACGCAGCGCATCGACAGGAGCGTCCCTCGTGCCGAAGTCACGGATCCGCAAGAAGGCCGATTTCACGCCGCCACCGGCGAAGACGGCCACCGCCATAAAGTTCAACACCAACCGCAACTGGGTCGCGCCGCTCATGCTGGCGTTCTTCATCGTCGGTCTGGCGTGGATCGTGCTGTTCTACGTGACGCAGGGCAGTCTGCCCGTCGAAGCGTTCGGCAACTGGAACATCGTGGTCGGTTTCGGCTTCATCGCGGGTGGGTTCGTCGTGTCCACCCAGTGGAAGTAGCCGTCCCCAGCGGGGTGCCGGGGGCCGCGTCGGCGTGCTGCCGGACGTTTGTCCACACGGTTATCCACAGTGGGGAAAAGGTCGGAAGATCTGTGGATAACCTCTACGAGGTTGACGCCGGTACGACCGGTGGCCAGGACGTCGGCCACCGGTCTTTCGCTGATCTTGGGCTTGTGCGGGCGTGAAACACGGTCTTCCGGCGACTTGTGCACAACTTGCGAAGACCCGCCTACACGCTGTGGATAACGTGTGATCAACGCCAATGGACACGGGTCCACGGCCGCGAATCCGTCCCTCAGGACGTGACCTGCGCCACAGCGATCACGCTGAGCGCGATCGAGACCACCAGGACCGCCGCCGTGGTCCCCCACTGCACCAGATCGCGGCGCTCGCGCGGCGCGTAGGCCATCCCTATGGCGATCGCGGTGCCCGCCACCAGTCCGCCGATGTGGCCCTGCCAGCTCACGTCGGCCCAGGTGAAGGTGAACACGATGTTGAGCGCCAGCAGGATCAGCACCGGCCGCATGTCGTAGCGCATCCGCCGCATGAAGACGGCCGTCGCGCCGAACAGGCCGTAGACCGCGCCCGAGGCGCCCAGGGTGAGCGACGACGGGGCGAGCAGCAGCACCAGCGCGCTGCCGCCGAGCGCGGAGACCAGGTAGAGCGCGAGATAGCGGGCCCGGCCGAGCATCCGCTCCAGCGGGGCGCCGATCCACCACAGCGACAGCATGTTGAAGCCGATGTGCAGGACCGCCTGGTGCAGGAACGCCGAGGTGATGAGGCGGTACCACTGGTCGGGGCCCTGGGCGACGCCGATGCAGCCGTGCTGTCCGAACGGGTCGTTGCCGCAGACCGCGTACAGCCCGAGGTCGTAGACCAGCCGGTCGCCGACCGCCTGGACCAGCAGGAACACCGCGATGTTCAGGCCGATGAGGATCTTGGTGATCAGGAACGGGTCGGCCGCGACCGTGCCGCCGGCGACCGTACGCGGCGCCGCCGTGTGCCGGCTGGACTCGTTGACGCAGTCCGGGCACTGGAAGCCGACCGACGCGTTGACCATGCACTCGGGGCAGATCGGCCGGTCGCACCGGGTGCAGCGAATACCGGTCTCCCGGTCCGGGTGCCGGTAGCAGCAGACCGCCTGGTCCATGAGCCTTCTCCCTGAATGAAGCGCCTCGCGATGCGGCGCGGAGGCGCTGAGACGCCCCGCCCACTCCTACGTGCGGGCGGGGCGCGATGTTCCCGAAGACGTTCCCCTGAGACGTTCCCCGAAGGTGCTTCCGAAGGGTACGGGATACGGGCCGCGGGGCGGCGGGCCGCGTCAGCGCTTCTCGATCACGACCGTCTCGATGATGACGTCGTCCAGCGGCCGGTCGGTGCGCGGGTTGGTCGGCGCGCCGATGATCGACCCGACGACCTTCTTGCTGGCCTCGTCCGCGACCTCGCCGAAGATGGTGTGCTTACGGGTCAGCCAGGTGGTCGGCGCGACCGTGATGAAGAACTGCGAGCCGTTGGTGGCCGGGCCCGAGTTGGCCATCGCCAGCAGATAGGGCTTGTCGAAGGCCAGGTCGGGGTGGAATTCGTCGGCGAACTCGTAGCCGGGACCACCGGTACCGTTCCCCAGCGGATCGCCGCCCTGCATCATGAAACCGGAAATGACGCGGTGGAAGACGGTGCCGTCGTAGAGCTTGGCCGTGGAAGGCCGGCCGGTACGGGGGTCGGTCCACTCGCGGGTGCCCTCGGCGAGCCCGACGAAGTTGTCCACCGTCTTGGGCGCGTGGTTCGGCAGCAGCCGGATCACGATGTCGCCGTGGTTGGTCCTCAGGGTGGCGTAGAGCTGCTCGGCCACGGTCTACCTTCCATAGTCTTCGCTGACAGGGACAAATCCTTTCACGGACGCGGTGGCGCGCGCGGGGTTCCCCGAGGGTCCGTGGCAAGGGAGCCGGCGGCGCGTCCCGAAGGCCCTCCCGGACACCGGGACGGACCGCTCGGAACGGGTACCTGACCCGTATGCGCGTCCACACATGCCGGACCCGCCATCGACAGGCATGATTTCAAACTGGGTGGAAAGGCGAAAACCGTACGCCACCGAGGAGGAGGATCCCGTGACCCGCATCGACAGCGTGCGCCACGCAGCCGACGTGACCAAGGACAGCGTGCGGCATGCCGCGGAGGTGGCGGCGCCGTACGCGAGCACGGCTAAGGACAACGCCGCGTACTACGCGCAGCAGGCCGGCGCACTGGCCAGGCAGCAGTACGACGCCCATCTCGCCGACCGGGTCGACCAGGCCCGCGAACAGGCGAAGTCGGCCGTGCCGCCGAAGGCCGCCGACGCGCTCGGCACCGCCGCCAAGCGGACCCGCCGCGGCGCGCGGGCCGCCGCCGACTACACCGCGCCAAAGGTGCGGGCGGCGGCCGACTACACCGCGCCCAAGGTGGAGTCCGCCGTGACCGCGACCCGCTCGGTCGCCGGTCCGGCCAAGGACGAGGCGGTGCTGCGCGGTGCCGCCGCGCTGCACGCCCTGCGCGGCCAGGTGACCGCGGCCGAGATCGACGGGCTGGTCCGCAGGCGGGTGCGCCGCGAGCGCACCGGCCGGGTCTTCCGCGGGCTCGTCGTCGCCGGTCTCGTCGGCGGTGCGGCCTTCGCCGCCTGGAAGTGGTGGTCGAAGCAGACCAACCCGGACTGGCTGGTGGAGCCGCCCGAGGCGACCGACGTCGCCGACCGCGGTCCCGTGAACAGCAGCGGCACCCTCACCGTCGTCGAGCCGGTCGGCCACCCCAACGGGTCCTCGCCGAACGGCACGATCGACCAGGTCGACGGCTCCCTCGAGGCCGATGGCCTCGACCCCGAGGTCGAGGCCAAGCAGGCCGACGCCGACCGCCCCGACGACGAGGGCCGGGGCGGCACCTACCCCTAACCGCCGACGAGGGACGAATCGCGCGATCAGCCGTGACGTGTGTGGCACGTCACGGCTGATCGCGCCGTGGCGCGGGTGAGAACCGTCCCCAGCGGGGCGGTTGCTGTTGTTTTCGGGCTGAAAGCCCGGCGGGGGCTGAGCGCGCAGTTTCCCCGCGCCCCTTCTGGGCTCGTACCCGCCGTGCGCACAAGTGCGCCGTCGTCAGACGGCAGGGGCGGGCTGGGGGGCCTGCTCCGCGGGGGCTTCGGGGACGTCGAGCACGGCGGGGACCCCGCGGAGGGCGAACAGGGCGGCGACGGCACCGGCCAGCATCAGCGCGGCGGCGATGTAGAGGGTGCCGTGCAACCCGTCGGTGAAGGCCGCCTTGGCGGCGGCGACGACCTGCCGCCCGGTGGCGCCGGGCAGGGCGGCGCCGGTCTCGACGCCGGAGGTGACGGATTCGCGCGCGGTGGCGGCCCGGTCGGGGGAGAGCCCGGCGGGCAGGGTGAGGCCGTTGCGGTAGAAGGCGCTGAGGACCGACCCGAGGATGGCGATACCGAGGGCGCCGCCGAGCTCCATGGCGGTCTCGGAAATGGCGGCGGCCGTACCGGTCTTGGTCCTGGGCACGCTGGCCAGCAGGGTGTCGGCGGTGACCGAGAAGACGAAGATCAGTCCTGCGCCGTTGACGACGAGCGCCGGAAGCAGCAGCCAGTAGCTGGTGTCGGCGCCGATCAGCCCGAACGCGGCGGTGCTCAGCGCCATGAGCAGCAGGCCGAACGAGACGGTACGGGCCCGGCCGATCCTCGGGATCAGCAGCGCGGACAGCGGCGCGGCGAAGGCGGCGGACAGCGGTCCCGGCAGCAGCGCGAGCCCCGCGGTCAGCGGCGACCACCCGCGTACCACCTGGAAGTACAGGGAGAAGCCGAGGGACAGGGTGGTGGCGGTGAACAGCGTCACGACGTTGGAGCCGACGGCCCCCGCGAAGGCGGGGTTGCGGAAGAACCTCAGGTCGAGCAGCGGTTCGGCGAGGGTGGTCTGGCGGCGCAGGAAGAGGACGAGGGCGGCGAGGCCGACGGCCGCCGAGATCCAGACGGCGTGGTCGTCGACGCCGTCGCGTGCGGCGGCCTTGATCGCGTAGATCACGCCGAAGAGCCCGGCGATCGACAGCGGCACGCTCGGCCAGTCCAGCCGTCCCGGGTGCGGATTGCGGGACTCGGGGAGCAGGACGGCGCCCGCGACGAGGACGGCGGCCATCACGGGGACGTTGATCAGGAAGACCGAGCCCCACCAGAAGTGGTCGAGCAGCGCGCCGCCGACGACCGGGCCGAGCGCGAAGCTGGCCGCGCCGATGCCGCTGCTGATGCCGATCGCGGTGGTCCGCTCCTTGGGGTCGTCGAAGACGCTGCGGACCAGCGACAGGGTCGACGGCATGATCGTGGCCCCGGCCAGGCCGAGCAGCGCGCGGGAGGCGATCAGCATGCCGGGGCCGTCGGCGTAGGCGGTGAGCGCGGAGGCGGCGCCGAAGCCCGCGACGCCCAGCAGCAGGAGCTTCTTGCGGCCGATCCGGTCGCCGACGTTGCCCGCCACGATCAGCAGGCCGCCGAGGACGAAGCCGTAGATGTCCACGATCCACAGGAGCTGCGTGGAGGACGGGCCCAGCTCGCGGGACAGGGACGGGATCGCGTAGTTGAGGACGCTGTTGTCGATGCCCAGCAGCGCGGCGGCCACGCAGCAGATGGCCAGGACGGCCCAGCGCCGCCGGTGCGCCTGTTCGGCGGCGCTCCCGCCGCCCCTCACGTCGTCGTTCGGTGTCGTCGTCATGGCAAGCAGCGTGCGGCGGCCCGCTGACGGCCGGCGCACCGTCGGCTGACAGGGCCGGTGCGCGATCCGGTCAGCGGGCGGTCGGAGCTGGGCCGGGGCGCGGGTCCCAGGACGGGAGCCGCACGCGGCAGGCGGTCGGAGAGCGTCAGGGGCGCGGGGCTCGGGCCCAGTCTCGCACACGCGGCGGGCGGTTCGCCGTCCGCTCAGTCCGCCGTGAGGTACGCCGTCAGGACGGCGAGTGCCGCGTCGCGGTCGAGGGCGGCGGCCCGCGCGCGCTCGCGCTCGTACGACTCGTCGCCCAGCGCGGCGCGTACGGCGGCGACGGTCGCGGCGGCGTCCGGCCCGGTGGGCGGCCGGCCGCGCAGGGCCTCGGCGGCGCCGAGGAGGGCGGCGGCCCGTGGCGCGTCGCCGTTGAGCAGGGCGAGGCCCGCGGTGGCCTCGGCGGCGACGGCGCCGTTGAGCGGGAGCCGCATGGCGACGCTGTCGAGGGTGACCGCCTCGCGGAAGTGGCCGCGGGCCAGGTCCGGGTCGCGGTCGGCGACGGCGACCCGGCCCAGGGCGACGAGGACGGCGGAACGGGTGCCGTTGCTGGAGAACCAGCCGACCGGGCACTCGGCCAGCGCCTGCTCGTACAGCGCGCGGGCGCCGTCGCCGTCGCCGCGCAGCCGGACGGACTCGGCCAGCGCCAGGTGGGCGAGTGCCAGGCACTCGGGGGTGCCCGCCCGGCGGGACAGCTCCACGGCCCGCTCGCTGTACGCGGCGGCGGTCGCGTAGTCGCCCGCCTTGGTGCTGTACGCGGCGCGGATGCAGAGCAGCTCCGCCATGTCGAGCGCCGAGTCCAGCTCCTCGGCGAGCAGCAGCGCGTCCTCGAGGAGGGAGTCGGCGAGCGCGAGTTCACCGCGGTGGTCGGCGAGGTCGGCCAGCACGTTGAGGGTGGTGATCATGCCCCAGCGGTCGCCGAGGCGGCGGAACTCCTCGTAGGAGGCGGTGCAGTGGATCCGCGCGGCGACCGGGTCGGCGCGCGTCAGCCAGGACTGGAATCCGCTGCCGAGCAGGATCAGCGCGCGGTACCAGGGGTGGTCCCGCTCGGTGAGGAACTCGTCGAAGACCGCTTCCAGGACGTCGATGCCCTCGTCGGGGACCCCGGCGAAGGGCGCCCACAGCAAGGTGAGCACGGGGTAGCGGCGGGACAGCCGGTGCATCGCCTCGACCACCCGGGTCGCCGCCGCGACATGGTCGGCGAACTCCTCGGGGTCGGGCAGCATCCCGACCACCGCCATCACGCACAGCGCGTACTCCTCCTCCATCCCCTCCGGCGGATTCGGGCCGAGGGCGGCGAGGACCTGGCGGGCGGGTCCGAAGCCCTCGTAGCGCACGCCGCGCAGCAGCCAGTACGAGGACAGGGCCGCGATCAGCCGCATCGCGGTACGCACCTCGCCCGCCTCCAGGCTGCGGTGCAGCGCGGCCTGGAGGTTGTCGCGCTCGTCGCCGAGCAGCCGCAGCCACTCCAGTTGCTCGGCGCGGCGCAGGTGCGGGTCGGCGGTGAGCGCGAAGTCCAGGAAGTACGCGGCGTGCGCGCGCACCGTCGCCTCGCGCTCCCCCGCCTCCGCCAGCCGCTCGGCGCCGTACGCCCGGATCGACTCCAGCGCGCGGTAGCGGATCCGGCCCCCGCCGTCCGGCTGCTCGGCCACCACCAGGGACTTGTCGACCAGCGCGTCCAGCAGGTCCAGCACGTCCTCGGCGAGGATTCGCGCGCCGTCCGCGCACACCGCCTCCGCGGCGGCGGGCGTCCAGCCGCCCGCGAAGACCGAGACACGGCGGAGCACGGCCCGCTCGTCGTCGGGCAGCAGGTCCCAGCTCCAGTCGACGACCCCGCGCAGGGTGCGCTGGCGCGGCTGGGCGGTGCGGCTGCCGCGCGACAGCAGCCGGAAGAGCGCGTCGGGCCGTACGCCCAGGCTGTACGGGGCGTCGTCGTCGGGCAGCGCGCCGAGCCGGTCGGCGATGTCGGTCACCGACAGCGAACGCAGCCGGGCCGCGGCCAGTTCGATGGCGAGCGGCAGCCCGTCGAGCGCGGTGCACAGCCGCAGGACGGCGTCCACGGTGGCCGGGTCCGCGGTCGCGTCGAGGTCGAGGTCGGGGCGTACGGCGGCGGCCCGCTCGGTGAACAGCCGCACGGCGGGGGAGCGCAGCGCCTGCTCGCGGTCGGTGCCGGGCCGGGGCACGTCGAGCGTGGGCACCGGGCACAGCGTCTCGCCGTTGATGCCGAGGGCTTCCCTGCTGGTGGCGAGCAGTCGCAGCAGCGGTGACCCGGCGAGCAGCCGCTCGGCCAGCCGGGCCGCGTCCTCCACCACGTGCTCGCAGTTGTCGAGGACCAGCAGCAGCGGGCGGCCGTCCAGGGCGGCGGTGATCCGCGCGACGGGGTCGTGCGGGCCGGGGTCGTGCCCCTGGCCGCCGGACGCGGCCGATCCGGCCGCCAGCAGCCCGCCCGCCCGCAGGCCGAGCGCGCCCAGGACGGCCTGCGGGAGTTCCGCGCCGTCGCTGAGTCCGGCCAGCGGCACGAAACAGGCGTCGTGCGCGTACCGCCCCGCGGCCTCCACCGCCAGGCGCGTCTTGCCCGCGCCGCCGGGGCCGGTGAGCGTGACGAGTCGCTGGCGCGCCAACTGCTCACCGATCCGCTCCAGTTCGGCGGACCGGCCGACGAAGCTGGTGAGCTGGGCGGGGAGTTCGTGCCGGGGCGGGGCCGGGGCGGGCGCGCCGTCCCCTGAGCCTCCCGCGCCTTCCGTCGATGTTCCACGTGGAACATGTCCGTCGGCGCCCACCCTGTCCGCCGTGTCTGTTTCACGTGGAACATCCTGCGGGGCGGCCCGCGGCGCGTCCCGTGGAACATCCCGCCGGGCGGCCCGCGGCGCGGCGCGTGGGGCCTCGCGTGAGATGTCCCGTGGAAGCAGCGCCGGGTCGCCGCGCAGCACCGCGAGGTGGACGGCGGCCAGTTCGGGTCCGGGGTCGGCGCCGAGGGAGTCGGCCAGTTCGCGCCGGGCCTCCTCGTACGCCTCCAGCGCCTCGCTCTGCCGTCCGCTGCCGTACAGCGCGCGCATCAACTGGCCGCGCGGGCGCTCCCGCAGCGGGTGCGCGGTGACGAGTTCGCCGAGTTCGGCGACCAGGGAGCGGTGGCGGCCGAGGGCGAGGTCGGCGTCGACTCGGTCCTCGACGGCGCCGGTCCGCAGCTCTTCGAGCCGGGTGATCTGCGCGGCGGCGAAGGGCGCGGGGCCGACGTCGGCGAGTGCGGGGCCGCGCCACAACGCGAGGGCGGTGCGCAGCAGTCGCTCGGCCAGGACCGGGTCGCCCGCGGCCAGGGCGGCGCGGCCCTCGGCGCTCAGCCGCCGGAAGCGGTGGGCGTCCACCTCGTCCGGTGCGACGGCGAGCCGGTAGCCCGCGGGGAGCCCTTCGAGCGGCACCGGCAGCACCTGGCGCAGCCGGGAGATCTGGGACTGCACGGCGTTCCCCGCGCCCGCGGGCGGCTCGTCGCCGTAGAGGCCGTCGATCAGTCGCTCGGCGGGCACCGCCCGGCCCGCGTCGAGCAGCAGCAGGGCGAGCACCGCGCGCCGCCGGGGGCCGCCCAGCGCGACCTCGGCGCCGTCCGCGCCCACCACCCGCGTCGCGCCCAGGATGCCGAACATCACGCCCCCGTTCTCCGCCCGGGAGCGCGGGCCGACGCCGCCCGTGGCTTCCCCGGGCACCGTCAGCAGGTCTCCGTGTCCCCCGCCTCGCCCAGGCACTCCGGCGCGGCGGCCGGGGCGTCGGTCACGCAGCTCAACGCCGCGTCCGTCGCCGTCCCGTCCACGCCGTGTCCCGACGCGGCGAGCTGGAGCAGATCGTAGAGGGTGTCGCGCTGGCCGGTGTCGAGCGCGCAGAGGACTTCGTCCTCGACGCGGGCGAGCGCGAATTCGGCCTTGGCCAGCCGCTTGCCGCCCTCGTCGGTGAGCTGCACCAGGTGGCGCCTGCGGTCCTCGGGCGAGCGGAGCCGTTCGATCAGGCCGTCCGCCTCCAGATCGTTGAGCAGGCCGACGACATTGGCGCGGTCCATCATCAGCGTCGTGGAGAGCGCCTGCTGGGTGCTGCCGTGCTGGTCACGCAGGACGGTGAGGGCCACCAGGTGCCGTGGGCGCAGGCCGAGCGGGGTCAGCACGGACTCGGCGTGCAGTCGCATCCGGCGCGTCAGCTGTTCGAGCAGCGCGCCTGAACGTCGCGGGGGCTGGTTGAGCACGGGCAGTGAGGCCACTTCCTCAGTCTATCGGGCGGCGTGGAATCATGACGTGCTATAAATCGTTGGCGTTACACAAACCAAGTATGAAGGGTTAACGAGATGCCTCACCTCCTGCACATCGATTCCAGCGTCCAGGGCGACCGATCCGTCAGCCGCCGGTTGACCGCGCGGGCCGCCGCCGCCTGGAAGGCCGCCCACCCCGATGGCACGGTCACCTACCGCGACCTGGGCAAGGACCCGATTCCGCACATCCACACCGGCACCGTGGGCGTGGCGATGATCCCGGCCGAGGACCGCACCCCCGAGCAGGCCGCCACCTACGCGCTGTCCGAGACGCTGATCGGTGAGGTCAAGGAGGCGGACACCGTTCTGCTCGGTCTGCCCGTCTACAACTTCGGCGCGCCCAGCAGCGTCAAGGCATGGGTCGACCACCTGATCGTGCCCGGTCTCTCCGTCGACGCCGAGACGAGAGACCCGCTGCTGACCGGCCGCGACTTCGTCGTCCTCGCCTCGCGCGGCGGCGGCTACGCCCCCGGCACCCCCCGCGAGGGCTGGGACCACGCGGAGCAGTGGCTCCCGCACGGCGTGGTCATGACCGGCCTGGTCCCGCGCTTCATCACCGCCGAGCTGACCCTCGCGCCGGTCACCCCGGCCATGTCCGAGCTGATCCCGCTCGCCGAGAAGAGCCTCGCGGCGGCGGAGGAGGCCGTCGACGCGCTGTGGCAGCCGGTGCGGGCCGCCTGATCCCTCGGGGTTCCCTGACCCCTCAGGGTTCGCGGATCACGCCCCGGCTCCACCTGCCCGGGCCACGGCTACGCCTGCGCCACCACGATGTAGAAGGTCACGGCCGCGAGGAAGGGCCCTGAGGCCAGGTGGTCCAGCCAGCGACGGGCCCCTTCGACGGTGAAGTACCCGGCGGCGAGGGCCCGTTGCGTGGTCCGCTCCAGGCCGAGGACCTTGTCGGCGGCGCCGACGTCCCGGAAGGCGGGCGTCACCGGGACGACCGTCGGCACCGTGAAACCGGCCTCCGCCGCCAGCCGGGGGAGCTGCCTGCCGATCCGGGCGTTACGGATCACCTCGTCGGTCACGTACCGCGTGTAGGCGCGCGACAGCTCGTCGTCGGGGTGGTCGACGGTCAGCGTGTCCCAGTCCGGCTCGCCCAGCACCAGCCGCCCGCCGGGCCGCAGCACACGGCGGGCCTCGCGCAGCGCCCGTACGGGATCGGCGACGTGTTGCAGCACCCGGTCGGTGCGGGCGCGGTCCACGCTGCCGTCGGCCAGGGGCAGTTCGTGGACGTCACCGAGGTGGACGGTGACGGTGTCCCGGTCGGCGGTACGTTCCCTGGCGGTGTCGACGGCGACCTGGTCGTGGTCCACACCGATGATCGCGCCGGGGGCGGAGCCCGAGCCCGTAGCGCTGACCGCGTCGGCGAGGGCGCCGAGGTCGGTGCCGGGGCCGCAGCCGATGTCCAGGACCGTCTGGCCGGTCCTGACATCGAGTGCGTCGAGCATGCGGCCCTTGTAGAAGCGGCCCAGGTCGGTCGCGGCGAGACGGTCGAGGTAGACGACGGAGCCGGGAGCGACGGTCTCGAAGACCGCTGAGGTCGGTGAACTCGGTGAGCTCGATGAGGTCGATGACGTCATGGCGCCAGTCAACCAACCGCCCCCGCCTCGGCGGGCTCCTTCCCCCGAAGGGGCGGCTACCAGGAGATCGCGTCGTTCATCGACTGCTGCCAGTAGCTGACCTTGAGCGAGTCGTCGATGTAGGTGCCCCCGGCGGGCAGCGACGGGTGGGCGCCGGTGCCGACGCTCTCGTTGCCGGAGCGGCCGTGGAAGTAGACGTTCAGGGTCTTCACGGTGCGGCCGTGCCCGGCGCTGCCGTCGGCGGCGGCCAGGACGATGACGGCGTAGCCGGACTCACCCGGGTTCAGGGTGACGACCGCCTGCGGCTGGGACTCCTCGATGACCGGCGGCTCGGCCTGCGCGTCGGTGAACTGCACGGACGGGTACGTGTAGAGGAGGCAGGGGTTCCCGCCGGTGTTGGTGACCGTGAGCAGCATGTGGTTCACGGGACGATTCAGCGGGGACGCGACCGTCTTGGTGTTGGAGCCCTGGCAGGTGACCGCCGTGTCCTTGGCCCCGGGCTTCTTCGGCGCGGGTGCCTTGGCCACGGGCTTCTTGGTCGAGCCGTCCGCGGCGGGCTTCGAACCGACCGGCGTGCCCCCGGCGTCCGCAGTGGTGGAGCCGGAACCGGGAGTGAGGGTCGGGGTGACCGAGGGCGAGCCGTCGGAGGAGGACGAAGAGGCCGGCGAGGCGCCCTCGTCCCTGCTGCCCGACCCGTCGTCGCAGGCGGTCAGAGCGAACGCGGCGAGCGCCACGGTCGCGGCGGCGGTGACGAAGCGGGTACGGGTACGGGAGTTCCGGATGCTGGACATGTGGCGGGTGCCCCTTAGTCGTTCGGGTGGTGGTGCTGCTTGGATGACTGGAGCTTGCGGGGCAATCCGTCCCAGCCACCACCGTCGGCGGGCAGTTGGGGACGCTGGGATGGAAAAACGGGCTCTGAGCAGGGGGAACGCACATCCCCTGGAATGCGTGACTGGGACGCGGGGGGATGGAGGAACTGATGTCGGTGGCAACAGGGGCCGGTGAAACGAACGAGTTCGCGACCCTGCTGCGGCAGCTCAAGGACCGTTCGGGCCTGAGCTACGGGGCGCTGGCGAAGCGGCTGCACATGAGCACGTCGACGCTGCACCGCTACTGCAACGGCACCGCGGTGCCGAACGAGTACGCGCCGGTCGAGCGCCTGGCGCGGGTCTGCCGGGCGACGCCCGAGGAACTGATGGAGCTGCACCGCCGCTGGATCCTCGCGGACGCGGCGCGCGACCGGCGCGCGGAACAGGCCGCGGCGGCGCGGGCGGGGGCGGCAGCGGCGGAAGCGGGGGCGGCGGCGGAGGCACCGGGTACGGAGCAGGCGGCGCCGTTGTCGCAAGCGGCGGAGGCGGGTGCCGGGGCCGAGACCGGGGCCGGGGCAGAAGCCGGGTCCCCGGCCAAGGCCAAGGCCGAGACCGACGGAAACGGTGACCTCGTCGTCACCGACCTGCCGCGCACGCCCGCGCCCGCACCGCCGTCACGCCGCCGCCGTCACGCCCTGATCGCGGCCGTCACCGTGGCCGCCGTCCTGGGAGCCGTGGTCCTCGCCGTGGACCGGCCCTGGGACGGCGGGAACGGCGGGGTTTCCGCCGACGGAAAACAGCGGGCCGTCGGCGCCACCGGCACCACCGCCGCCACGACCACCGGTACGGCGGCCACCGCGACGCCGCCCGCCACCCCGTCCTCGACCGCGCCGAGCCGCACCCCGTCCACCACGCCCACGGCCACCAGGACCGGCGGGGCCGCGCCCGCCACCAGGACCGGCGACGGCGAAGGCGACGGCACGGCCCCGCCGGTCAGCGTCGACGTCCACCCCTACGTCCGCGCCGAGGAGAACCCGTGCAGCCAGCACTTCCTCGTCGACGCCGAGCCCTCGCACATGGGGCCGCCCGCCAGCGAGCAGGACTCACCGCGCTGGGCCGCCGCGTACGGCGCGGTCTCCTCCGACGAACAGCGCCTGTCCCTCACCGTCCAGGGCACCGGCTCCGAGACCGTCGTCCTGGAGGCCCTGCACGTACGGATCGTCTCCAAGGCCGCGCCGCTCGCCTGGAACGACTACGCGATGGCCGTCGGCTGCGGCGGCAATGTCGGGACGGCGGACTTCGGCGTCGACCTCGACAAGGGCAGCCCGCACCTCACCCCGGAGAACGGCCAGCGCGACTTCCCGTACAGCGTCAGTGAGTCGGACCCCGAGGTCTTCCGCGTCACCGTCACCACCAAGGCGTACGACGTCCGCTGGGACCTGCTCCTGGACTGGTCGAGCGGCACCCGCCACGGCACCCTCCACATCGACAACAAGGGCGTCCCCTTCCGTACCAGCGCCGACGTGAACCGTCCCGGCTACGACTACCCGCCCGGCTACACCGACTGGATCAAGCGGGAGGGCGGCTGAGGCGAGGCGGGGGACGACGCGGTGACGTACGGACACGGGTGACGCGGGTGACGCCGTTACCGCGTCAGTGCTCCGAAGGCGACTTCGGCCGCCCGGGCGATGAGCGCGTCGTCGCGGGTCGCGTCCTCGGCCGCGCGGCGGGACAGGACGGCGAGGACGATCGGCGCGCCCCCGCCGGGCGGCCAGGCGATGGCGATGTCGTTGCGGGTGCCGTACCCGCCGGTGCCGGTCTTGTCGCCGATCCGCCACCCGCGCGGCGCACCGGCCCTGATGGTGTGGTCCCCGGTCGTGTTGCGCACGAGCCAGTCGGTCAGCACGGCGCGCTTGTCGGCGGGGAGGGCCGTCCCGAGGACGTACGCGCGCAGGTCGGTGGCCAGGGTGCGGGGCGTGCTGGTGTCGCGGAGGTCACCGGGGACGGCGTCGCTGAGCGCGGGTTCGAACCGGTCGCAGCGGGTGACGTGGTCGCCGAGCGCGCGCAGGGCGTCCTGGAGCCGCCGGGGGCCGCCGAGTTCGCGGAAGAGAAGATTCGCGGCGGCGTTGTCGCTGTACCGGATGGCCGCGTCGCACAGGTCGCGCACGCTCATTCCGGTGGCCACGTGCTTCTCGGTGATCGGTGAGTTGCTGACGAGGTCGCCCCGGCCGTAGCGCACGACGCGGTCGAGCCGCCGCAGCGAGTTCTTCTCCAGAACGGCTCCGGCGAGCAGGGCCTTGAAGGTGGAGGCGTACGCGAAGCGTTCGTCGGAGCGGTGCGCGACGGTACGGCCGCTGCCGGTGTCGAGCGCGTGGACGCCGAGGGTGGCGTCGAACTTCTTCTCCAGGTCGGCGAAGGCGCGCCGCGTGGCGGGGTCGGCGGCGTTCGTCGCGCCCGGGGCGGGTCGCGTGGGCCCGGTGGGCCGGGTGGGCCGGGTCACGGGCGGGGACGTCGTCGTCGGCCGCGCGCCCGACCGGGTCGGGGCGGTCGTTCCGGAGCCGCCGCAGCCGGTGATCGGCACGGCCGCGATCCCGGTGAGGGTGGCGAGCGCGGAACGGCGGGAGACAGGGGCGCGGGTGTCCATGGGGTGCGGGACTCCGTTCTGAGGGGGGTGGGTTCGCAGTTCTGAGGGGGGTGGGTTCGCACCGGGGGGCCGCCGGTCGGCTCAGGAGGTGAGCCGGTCCTGGTGGCCGCGGACGGCCCACGGCGTCGGTGCGGGGGCACACCGTACGGTCGGCCCCTCGTCCCGGAGTCAAGCCCGCGACCGGGCCGTATGTCGAATATGCTCTTGATGTCGGATCGATTCACAGGCCGTATCGGCCCACGCCAGGGGGCACGGATTGCTGACGGAACGGCATCTGGAAATCTTCGTCACGCTGGCGGAAGAGGGACACTTCGGGAGCGCCGCGCAGCGGGTCGGCATCACGCAGCCGCCGCTGTCGCAGGGCCTGCGGCGGCTGGAGGCGCTGCTCGGCGTCCGCCTCTTCGACCGCGAGCGCGGGGTGTCCCTCACCGAGGAGGGCGCCCTGCTGCTCCCGCACGCCCGCCGGGCGCTGGCCGCGCTCGCGGAGCTGCGCGAGACCGGTGCACGTGAGCAGGCCGACGGCCGCCGTCTGCGCCTCGGGCTGGCCCCCGAGGTGCCCGCGCCCCTCGCGGCCGCCGCGGCGGCCGAGGTCGCGGGCGCGCCGGTACGGACCGGTGAACGGACGCGCATCGGCGTGACGACGGCGCCGACGGCCGTACTGCTCAACGACCTCGCCGCCGGGCGGCTGGACATCGCCGTGATCCGGCACCCGTCCGTGCTGCACGGTCTCACCGCGGGCCGGGTGATCCTGCTGCCGACCTGGCTCCTCACCCCGGCCGGTCCGCACGTTTCTCACGGCGGGGGTGGGGGTGGCGGTCACGGTGACGATGGCGGTGCCGGTGGCGGTGGCGCGCCGCCGCGGCTGCCCGTCGCCGTACGACCGCGGGCCGAGGCGCCCGCGGCCCACGACCTGTTCGTGGACACCCTGGCCAGCCGTGGCCGCCGGGTGGAGACGGTGGTGGTCTCCGACGAGCGCGCCGGGCTCGCACTGGTGGCGGCGGGTCAGGCGGTGCTGGTCACGGCGGACGACACGCTGACGGCCTCGGGGGTGGAGCGGCGCGCGGCGGCCGATCCGCCGCTTCCGCTGCGGCTGCGGGTGGCCTGGGATCCGCGGCGGCCGGGGGCGGGGGAGACCGCGCGGACGGCGCGGCGGTTCGAGGAGAGCCTGGCCCGTGGCATCGCGGCCCCTCACACCTCTGGGCACTCTCCGCACGGCGTCCCGGCCCGGCGGGTGGCGCCGTGAGCGGCACCCGGCACAAGAGCGGGGTCGAGCGGGCCATCCGCGCCCTGTTCGACGACGCGGGCGTCCGCGGCTGGCTGCACGTGGCGGATCTGCGCCGCCCGTCCGACCAGGTGACGATCGACCCCGGCGAACGGCTGCCCATCGCCTCCGTCTACAAGGTGCCGCTGATGGCCGCCTTCTGCCGCCTCGCGGACGCCGGGCTGCTCGACCCGCGCCGCCCGGTGACGCTGGAGCCCGACGAGCGCGTCCCCGGCGCGACCGGCGTCTCCGTACTCCGCGACCCCGTCACCATGTCCCTGCGCGACCTGGTCGTCCTGATGATGACCATCTCCGACAACGCCGCGGCCGACGCCGTCCTCCGCGCGGTCGGCCCCGACGTGGTCGACGCCATGTGCCGTGAGCTGGGCATGCCCGACACCCGCGTCCACGGCGGCGCCGCCGGCACGTTCAGCCGCCTGGTCGCCGAGACGGGCGCCGCCTCCCTGGACGCGGCCCTCGCCCGCGTCGCCGACAACGACTCGGTCGCACCCCCCGGCGTGTACGACCCGGCCTTCACGGCGTCCGGCACCCCCGCCGACATCGCCGTGCTGCTCCGCGCGATCTGGACCGACGAGGCCGCCTCCGCCGCCCGTTGCGCCTTCATGCGCGACGTCATGCGCCGACAGCCCTGGACCCACCGCCTCGCCTCCGGTTTCCCCTACGACGACATCACCGTCTACGGCAAAACCGGCACCTTCGGCTCACTGCGCCACGAGGCGGGCGTCGTCGAATTCCCCGACGGCACCGCCTACACCGCCGTCGTCTTCACCCAGGCCGCCCGCTCCGACACCAAACTCCCGCGCGCCGACGCCGTCATCGGCACGGCGGCGCGACTGGCGGTGGAAGCACTACGCGCCACCCGCACCACCTGACCGCCCCCGGCCCCCAGGTACGACGGTGGGCCTTCGCGGTGTGGACGACTCGGCGGAGATCCTCACCACGCCTCAGGCGAGGACGTGTTCCCAGTTCAGGGCTGGCGTCCCTTCGATCCAGTAGCGGTGGGACGCCTGGGTGACGCGGAGCCGTACCGAGTTGATCTCAGGGTGTCCGGCGGCCTGCCAGGCGACGAGCGCGCCCTCGATCCTGTCCCAGAGAGGTACGGGGCCGCCCTGCCGGACCGTCCACCGGCCGTCCTGGGCGGTGAATTCCGCGAAGGACTCCCGGTCGGGGTCGAAGAGGTACAGCAGGCCGGTCCCGTCGCTCCGGACGGCGCGGACGAGATGTGCGCCGGGTGCGGCGAGTTGAGCGAGGAAGGCCGGCATCCAGTCGTCGAGGAGGGTCGGTGGCACCTTCGTCTTCCGCTCGCTGTCCACGTAGGCGGTGCGGGCGGACAGGTCGCCTGCCACCGGCACGACGGCTTGGGCACGTGCCTGCATGAACGACGAGCGGCCGGCAATGCGGCCTGCGGCGTTGCCGTCGTCGTCGACGATCACCTTGGCCAGGCCGGTTCCGTACGGCCAGGAGCCCACGGTGGCCAGGATGGTGCCCCGGGGCTTGGTCTGGAGGATCCAGGTGTGCGGGATGCGGCGGACGGCGCAGGTGGCGATCACGCGGTCGTACGGGGCGTTCCGTGGGTACCCGAGGAGGCCGTCGCCGGTGACGGTCCATGCGGAGAAACCGAGCGATTCCAGCGCGGTGTCCGCGCGCTCGGCCACCTCCGGATCGACCTCGACCGTGGTCACGTTCTCCGCGCCGAGGCCGTGGCACATCAGGGCGGAGGAGTAGCCGGTACCGGTGCCGATTTCCAGGACCCGGTGGCCGGGCTCCAGGTCCAGATTCTCGATCATCCGGACGACGGTGGCGGGGGTGGTGGAGGAGGAAGTGGGCACCCCGGCAACGGACTCGGCCGTCTGGTCGGCGGTCAGGTGGCCGTCGAGCTGAGTGGTGAGGGTGTCGCGACCGTACGCGGTCCTGAGCCACTCGGTGGGCTCGGTGCCGGCCGCCGTGACGGGTTTCCAGAGGCCGCCCTCGTCGAGGAACACCCCGGGGCGGAGGAACACCTCGCGGGGTACGGCTTCGACGGCCGCGCGCAGCCAGGGCGAGATGAGGTCGCCGTGTCGAGCCAGCGCCGTGGCGAGGCGGCGGCGCTCGGGCGCGGAATCGGTCACGGGCTTTCTCCTTGTGCGAGCAGGTCGGCGAACGCGGAGGACATCGGGAGGCCGGTCTCCGTCGCCAGCCACCCCCACTGGCCGTTGGGATTCAACTCCAGCCACCAGTAGTCGCCCGCCCGATCCACGGCGAGGTCGAAGCTCCCCGACACCAGGCCGAGACACTCCAGATAGAGGTGGAGCGCCTTGGCCACCTCCTCGGGAAGGCGCTCGACGGTGTAGGTGAGGGCGCTGTAGTCCTTGCGCCAGTCCAGCAGACCGGACTGGATCCGCACGGCGAACGTGCGCCGGCCGACCACCAGGACACGGACGTCGGCGGCTTTCTCCACGCGAGCCTGAAACAGGTGCGGCGCGACACGGACGCTTTCGTCGACCTCGTCGGCGGACACGGGTTCGGCCCAGCCGGTGACCGGTACGCCGTCCCGCACGTACGGGGTCCAGCGCAGCGTTTTGAACAGCACGTCGCCTCGGATACCGGCAATGAACTCGCGTGCTTCGTCCGGGTCGTTGGTGATGAGGGTGGCCGGGACGGCGAGGCCGAGTCGCTGTGCGAGGGCGAGCTGCGCGGGTTTGTAGTCGGCGGCGGCGATCCGCTGGGGATGGTTCACCCAGAGCGGGCCGTCCATCGCGTAGAGGAGACCGCCGAGCCCGAAGCGGACGTGCGCAGCCGCGAACCGGGCGTCGTCCGGGCGCAGATGGGAGAAGGCCGGCCACTCGGGGCGGCGCCAGTACACCGCGCGGACGCGGGCCAGGTCGGCTGTCCTCGACCGGGTGCGCAGCCGCCCGGCCATGGAGTCCGGGCGGGTGCCGAACCGGGTCGAGACCGTCAAGTCGGCACCGATGTCAGCAGGGTTGAACCTGACCACGGGCACATTCCGCCGGTTGAGTTCGGTGATCACCATGTCGGCGGTCAGGTCGTCCGCCTCGGTCACCACCAGAACCGGCCTCTCCTCGGTCACGGCGTCAGTCCTGCTCGGAATCCTGGTCGTGACCCCGTTCTTGGAGTCCGAGTTCGTGGTGGTCGACGTTTCGGTGCCCTTGCTGGTGCCGTGCGCGCCCATCTCGACCAGCAGACCGGCGCGATCGCGGAACACACCTAATTGCGTGCCGGGGTCGACGACGACCGTGGCATGCGGGCGCTGTGCGGTGGCCGGGTACGGGGCGAGACGGCCGACGCCCCACGGTGCGGTGGGCTGGGGCGCGAGTCGCTGCTCGGTTCGGGTGACCACGCTGATGACCTCCACGGCGGGACGAACGGATCGGGTCCTTCGAGCCTGCCGCGGCCCCATCCCGCCGGGAATGAACCGCCGTTGCACCTTTGTGGCACTTCCGTGGCCGCTCGCACACCGTCCGTGATTCCATGGCGGCGGGAGGTAGGCGCGCTGTGGTGAACGTGAGTCGATGGACGGGCCACGAGGCGGGCTTGCTGCGGCAGGCGCTGCGCATGAGTGTGCGTGCTTATGCGGCGCATCTCGGCGTCGGCATCCGCACCGTCTCGAAGTGGGAGAAGCTGGGCACGGACACCTGCCCCTGGCCCGACACGCAAGCCATTCTCGACACAGCCCTCGCTCGTTCCGACGCCGCCGTACAAGCCCGATTCGATCAGCTCATGGGTTCGTTCCCCGGGCGGCGACCGACCAGGACGCCCTCGCTCACGGTCGCCGATTACGAGACCTGGACGGAGGATCTGGAGCGCAGCGCGGTGTGTCTCGACCGCCAGGACTTCTCCTTCGCCGCCAGCCTCCTGGAACGTTGGCTCGGTCGGGTCCGGACACGGGACCTGGACGATCGCGGCTTGTACCTCTACGGTCGCTCCCTGGTCCTCTCCGGCGACCTGCGCCGACTCCAGGGCACCCTTCAGGACTTGATGACCGCCAAGCGCCTCTACTGCGACGCCCACGCCGTGTTCACCGAACTCGGCATCCCCCGCCGGGCCGCGCAGATCGAACTCTCGCTCGCGCTGGCGCACCGCGGCGTCGGCGATCTCACCCGGGCGCTGGCGTACATCGACACGGCCCGCAGCAACGGCCGTTTCGAGACCCCGCTCCAGCGCGTCCAGATCGACACCGCGCACGGTCACATCCTGCTCACCGACCCGGCCACCCGCAGTGCCGGCGACTCCGTGCTCGACCGGGCCTCCGACACCGCCACCCGGTACGGCCTGAAACACCAACTGCGGAGCATCAAGACCGTGCGTGAGAGCGAGGAGTACGCGTGACCAGCCAGGCACCGATCAGCGACGCGGACCGGGCCGACGCCCGCACCATCTGGGACTTCCACCAGATGGGCCACGAGCTGAAGCCCTGCTCCGCCGCGATCACCCTCGGCAGCCTCGACCTCGGTGTGGCCACCACCGCCGCTGACCTCTACCGCGCCGGCATGTTCCCGACCGTGGTCTTCACAGGCGACACCAGCGCAGCCACCCGGGCACGATTCCCGCGCGGCGAAGCCACCCACTACCGCGAGCACGCGCTCTCCCTGGGAGTGCCGGACGAGGCGATCCTGCTGGAGCCCAAGGCCACCAACACCGGTCAGAACATCGGCTTCTCCCGCGAAGTGCTGGAGAACGCGGGCATCGCGGTGACCACCCTTCTCCTGATCTCCATGCCGTACATGCAGCGCCGGGCCTACGCGACATGCCGCAAGGTGTGGCCCGAGGTCGAGCCGGTCTGCGTCTCCCAGCCTTTGCCGTACGACGAGTACGTCAGGACGCATGACGACGAGAAGCAGCTCATCGACATGCTCATGGGCGACATGGAACGGGTGATGGAGTACCCCGAGCGCGGATTCGCCATCGAGCAGCACGTCCCTGAAAGGGTCCGCGATGCCTTCGAACGCCTCCGCGCCGGTGGTTACGACACCTGGCTCCTGCCCGGCTGACCGAACCGCCTCCTTGCACGCACCGGCCGTGCGCTCGTGCGCGATCCATCAGCCCAACCTCCTGCCCCGCCTCTCCACACTGGCGAAGCTCTACGCGGCCGACGTATGGGTGGTCCTCGACGACGTCCAGTTCGTCCGTCGCGACTACCAGCACCGAGCCCGGCTCGCGGGGCTCCACCGCCCGGAGCAATGCCGGTGGCTGTCCGTGGAAACCCATCTCCCTTACAGGCGCGCAACATTGATCCGCGAGGCCCGACTCGTAGACCCGTCACGCGCCGCCCGGCGCCTCAGCCAGTTGCCCGCACAGCACTACCGCCTCAGCGGCTACTGGCCGTCACTGCAAGCCGCCCTCCAACCCGCAGTCCAGGCGGTCACTGAAACCGGTGGGACAGCGTCCGTCGCTGAATCCACCACCCGCGCCCTGCTGAACGTCCTGGACTGGCGCGGCTCCATCGTGCACAGCAGTGACCTCGCCGCGTCCTCGGACCGCTCGGCACGCCTGGCCGACCTCACGAGGGCGGTCGGCGCCGACACCTACCTCTGCGGCACGGGCGGCATGCGATACCTCGACCGAAGCCCCTTCGCCGAGCGGGGTCTCAGCGTCCACGCACTCCGTCCACCATCCTCCGAGGGCCTGTGGACGGGGGCGGCGACAGTGTCCGCCCTGTGGGCACTCGCCGCGTACGGCCCCCGCAACATCAAGGCCGCGTTCGACGAGTTCCTCACAGCTCGTGTCCCGCACGCCAGCGGCCCCCTCGCCCGGACCGGGCGAGGGGGCCGCTGAACTGCGGGAACGCTGTGGAGCCTAGGAGATTCGAACTCCTGACATCTGCCTTGCAAAGGCAGCGCTCTACCAACTGAGCTAAGGCCCCGCTACGGGAGACAGCGTACCGGTTCCGGGGGCGGGGGCCGAACGGGTATGGGGGTGGGTCCGTAGGATGGGTTTGCTGGATTCGCGGGAGCAAATTGGGAGCGCGTATGGATGCGTCGGCGCAGGACTCGGCACGTCGCGCGCAGGAGGCGAGGGAGTTGCAGCGGGGGTGGTACGGGGAGCCGTTGGGGGATCTGTTCAGGCGGCTGCTGGCGGACCTGGGGCTGAACCAGGCGCGGCTGGCGGCGGTGCTGGGGCTGTCGGCTCCGATGCTGTCGCAGCTCATGAGCGGGCAGCGGGCGAAGATCGGGAATCCGGCGGTGGTGCAGCGGTTGCAGGCGTTGCAGGAGCTGGCGTGGCAGGTGGCGGAGGGCCGGACGGGGGCGATCGAGGCCGCGGCGCGGATGGACGAGATCCGGGAGCTGGCCGGGTCGTCGGTGCTGGGCGGGACGACGACGCACTCGGCGGCCGGGGAGCTCCCGGCGGCGCCCGCGCGGCAGGTGGTGCGGGGCATCCAGGACGTGCTGCGGTCGGTCGCGTCCGCGCAGGAGATCGAGCGGGCGGCGCACTCCCTCGCGCCCGCCCACCCGCAACTGGCAGAGTTCCTTCGTGTGTACGGCGCCGGGCGGACCGGTGAGGCGGTCGCGCACTACGAGGCGCATCAGGACTGAGGGGAGGGGCGCGCACCATGGGTGAGGTCTTCGCGGGCCGGTACGAACTGGTGGACCCGATCGGCCGCGGCGGCGTGGGCGCGGTCTGGCGCTCGTGGGACCGCCGCAGGCGCCGCTACGTGGCCGCCAAGGTCCTCCAGCAGAGCGACGCGCACGCGCTGCTGCGTTTCGTCCGCGAACAGGCGATGCGGATCGACCACCCCCATGTGCTGGCCCCGGCGAGCTGGGCGGCCGACGACGACAAGGTGCTGTTCACCATGGACCTGGTGCACGGCGGCTCGCTGTCGCACCTGATCGGCGACTACGGGCCGCTGCCGCCGCACTATGTGTGCGTGCTGCTCGACCAGTTGCTGTCCGGGCTGACCGCCGTGCACGCCGAGGGCGTCGTCCACCGCGACATCAAGCCCGCGAACATCCTGCTGGAGGCGACCGGCACCGGCACCCCGCACCTGCGCCTGTCGGACTTCGGCATCGCCATGCGCAAGGGCGAGCCGCGGCTGACCGAGACGGACTACGTGGTCGGCACACCCGGCTACTTCGCGCCGGAGCAGATGCTCGGCGCCGAGCCCGACGTCCCCGCCGACCTCTACGCGGTGGGCCTGGTCGCGCTCTATCTGCTGGGCGGGCAGAAGCCGGACGCGCAGGCGATCTCGGAGCGCTTCCTGACGATGGGCATGCCGCCCGCGCCCGTGGGGGTGCCGGAGCCGCTGTGGCAGGTCATCGGCGCGCTGCTGCAACCCGACCCGCGGGCCAGATTCCGTACGGCCACCGGCGCGCGCAAGGCGCTGGCCGCCGCCGTGGAGCTGATCGGGGAACCGGCCGCGGGCGACGAACCGGTGGAGGTCTTCGACCAGATCGGCCCGCTGCCCGAGGGCTTCGGCCCGGACGGCCCGCTGCCCGCCAAGTCCTCGCAGTCCGCGGAACGCGCGAGGCACGCGGGGCCCGCGGAACCGGAACCCGCCGCGCCCGCCGCCCCGGCCGTCCCGGAACCGGCCCGCGCCCTCACCACCGGCTTCCCCCTCGCCGCCCCGCAGACGGCCGCCCCGCAGACAACGGCCCCCGCCCCCGTACAGCCGGTCACCCACACCAGGACCCGCGCGGAGCCGTACACCCCCGCCCAGCCGCTCCCCCCGGCCGCGCCCATCGCCCGTACCGCCCCGACGCGCCCGCTGCCCGACCCGGCGGCCACCGGCCCGGCCGCCGCGGACCCGGCGGCCGGTCACAGCGCCGGTACGGTCTCGGCCCACCTCCCGGTCCGCGCGCCCACGCCGGGCCCTTCGGCCAAGGTGGTCGTGCCGGTCCTCGTCGTCGCCGTCCTGTGCTTCGTCGTCGGCATCCTGGCGCTGCTGGCCTCCTAGAGCCGCCGGCCTCCGCGCGGAAACGGGTAACAGCCGCCCTCCAGGAGAGCGACTGTTACCGGCATCCGTAAACAAGAGCCCGTACAAGAACCCGTCCGAGAGCCCGTACAGGACACCCACTACCAGGCAGGCGGCGGCCCGTACCCCGGCTGCGGCGGCACCGCGTCCGCCGTCCGCGCCGCCCGTCGCCGCGCGGCGACGAACCACACCACGAGCGTGAGCAGCAGCACCGTCCCGGCGCCCATGGCGCCGAAGGCGAGGAAGCGCAGCCCCGAACTGCCGGACGACCCGGACGACCCGGTGCCCGAGCCGTTCGCCGCCGAGACGTCGTGCGCGCTGACGCCGATGCCGGCCGCGCCCGGATCACCGTCGTACGCGGGCGCGGGCAGCGCCTCGCCCTTGACGTCCACCCGCAGGGTGACCGGCACCGCGCCCGTCACCGCCTTGGCGACATCGGGGTGCACGGTGACCGCGAAGTAGTACCAGCCCGCGTACCGCACCCGCACCACATCGGTGGCGCTGCCCGCCCTGTTGGCGTACGACACCGGCGCCAGCCGCTCGTTCAGCGAGGTCGGCGCGCCGGAGTAGGAGTGGTCGACGGAGTCGATCAGCTCACGGACCGGGCTGTACGCCGTCAGCCGCACGCCCTGGCCGATGTACGTGGCGCTGTCGCCGTTGGCCGGAGCGCTGGAGAAGTCCGAGAAGACGGTGGCCTGCTGGCCCCAGTCGACCGGGACCTTGTAGAAGCGCGTCTCGCCCGGCAGCACCTTGTCCTTCCAGATGCCGGTCTTGACGGCCGCCGCCGTCTCGAAGCTGGGGCCGCCGCGGGCCTGTCGCGGCGTGCCCGCGGTCAGCGGGGTCGGCGACGCGGAGCCGAAGTTCGGCGCGGGCTGCGCCGTCGTCCCGGCCTTCAGCGCGGGTTCGAGGACGAAGCGCAGCTCCAGCGGCCACGCGCCGGGGTCGGACGTCCCCGCGCTCGTCCGGTGCACCGACAGCGTGTACTGGTTGGCCTCCTGGCAGGACGTGCCGACGCCCGCCAGCCGCGCGACCGCCGAGCCGATCGGCCGGGTCGCGTCGTCGTCACGGAAGTTGGCGTCCCGGCTGTCGCAGGTGGTGCCGTCCGCGCTCTGGAGTTCAAGCTCCAGCCCGTCGTTGTACGCCACCCGCGAGCCGGTCGGCGGCAGCGCGAAGGCCGAGGCGTACGCCGAGGACGTGGCGTCGAGCGTGATCCCGTACATCCGGGTCTCGTTCGGCTTGATCATGTCCCGGTACGTGGTCGCGGCCTTCAACGGCGGCGCGTCCGCCGTGGTCTGCGCCCCCGAGACGGCGGTGCCCTCCGGCTTCCAGGTGGCCGGGGCCTCGGTCGGGACCCCCGTGGAACCGGCCGAGGACGACCCCGACGCGGAGGACGGGGGCGCGGACGGTGACGCCGTGTCGGCCGCCGCCTGTCCCTGGAGCGCGGCGAGCGCGAGCACGCCCGCCGCCGCGGTGAACGTCAGTTGGCGCTTCATGCCCCACCCCTGTAGTCGTCGCCGGACTGAGTGCCCGGTTGAGTGCCGGTCTGTGTGCCCGGTTGAGTGCCGGTCTCAGGGCCCGTCTGAGTGCCCGGTGTGCTCGTCTGCGTGCCGGTCTGAGTACCGACCAGCGTGTCGGCCTGCGCACGGAACCGCTGACGGGCCCCGGCGCGGCGGATCAGCGCCGCCACCCCGACCCCGGCCAGCGCCACGGCGCCGCCCGTCCCCGCCGCGAGCAGGTCCTTGCCCGTGACCGAGCCGATGCCGGACCCCGCGGCGGAGCCCGTACCGTCACCGTCACCGTCACCGTCACCCGCGGCCCGGCCCTTCGTACCGCCGTCGGCGCCGCTCGCGCCGTTCCGGTCGCCGCCCTGCTCGGCCAGCTTCGGCGCCTGGTATTCGGGGCCCGCCAGCTCGTCACCGGTGACCGCGACCCGCAGGATGACGCCGACAGCGGCGTTCTTGGCCAACTGCGCCGCGTTCGGGCCGAGTCCGACCGCGATCCAGTAGTCGCCCGCGCTGTGCACGGTGTCGGCCGGGTCGCCGACCGTCCAGCGGTTGGTCCAGGTCACCGGGACCGTACCGAGGCCGACCGACAGCGGCTTGCCGAAGTACGAGCGCTCGCCGCGGGCGTCGGAGGCGCTCTCGATCGGGAGCCTGCCGGGCGCGAAGGCCGAGGTGGTGACGAAGGTGGACGCGTGGGACGAGGAGTCGTCCAGGACCGGCTCGTTGGCGAATTCCGCCGCGTAGGTGAGCTGCTGGCCCCAGCCGAGGTGGACCTTGTAGTAGCGGGTCTGGCCGGGCAGCAGGTGGTCCCGCCAGACGCCGGTGCCGACCCGTGCGGCGTCGTTGAAGCCGGTGCCGCCGACGAGGTCCTTGGGCGTGCCGGTGACGGGCGCGGGCGCGGTCCCGTAGTCGGTCCGCGCGGCGGCCGGTGTGGTGCCCGCGGGCAGCGGCGCCTCGGCGTCCAGCCGCAGTTCGACCGGCCAGCGGCTCCGGTCGGAGGCGGGCGCGCTCGTCCGGTGCACCGACAGCAGGTAGCGGCCCGCCTTGTCGCAGTCGTCCTTGTGGTCGGCGGACGGCACCCGGCTGACCGCGCCGGTCAGCGTCATCGCGCCCTCGTTCTGCCCGAAGTGCGCGGACTGCGTGTCGCAGGAGTAGGCGTACTTGCCCGTCCCCGTGAGCTTCAGCTCCAGGCCGTCGCCGTAGGTGACCGGCACGCCCGGCTGCGGGGCCGCGGTGACCGACGCGTCGGCGGTCGAGACGCCGTCCAGCGTGGCGGCGTACCAGCGCGTCTCGCCGGGGCCGATGGTGTCGAGGTACTGGCCGGTGCTGATCGAGGCGGCGTGCTCCGCCGAGTCGCCGCCGGTGATCCGGGTGCCCTCGAAGCGGTACGCGTCCGCGCTCAGTTGGGAGGCGCGCACGAGCTGGCGGGCGAGCGAGGCGGCGTCCGGCGCGTCGTAGTACGAGCCGTGCCCGGCGCGGGCGACGCACTCCAGCTCGCCGCGGGCCGCGCCCTTGACCTGGAAGCCGACCGTGTTGATCCGCAGGTCGATGCCGTCCTTGCCGTCGCCCGCGAGCCGCGCGGCCACGTCGCACGGCTTGGGCGCCCCGCAGTTGGACTCGCCGTCCGAGATCAGCAGGATCGTGCGCCGCCCGTCGGCGGGCAGGTCGTCGGCCGCCTTGGTGAGCGCGAGCGCCGTCGGGGTGTCCCCCTTGGGCTGTACGGCGTCCACCGCGCGCTTGACGGCGTCCCGGTCGAGCGGGGTGACCGGCTTGGCGAGCGAGGTGTCGTCGCAGCCGTGCGGCTTGCCCGCGCCGTAGACCCGCAGTCCGGTCGGGTAACCGTCCGGCAGCGAGTCCACGACGGAGCCGACGGCCTTGCGGGCCGAGGCGATCCGGGTGCTGCCCGAGCCGTCGGGGCCCGCCATCGAGCCGGAGGAGTCCAGCACCATGATCAGGCTGCCGTCCTGGCCGACGGCCGGGGCGGCGGGTGCGGCCGGGGCCGCGGCGGCGGTTCCCGCGCCGGTCAGCACGGCCGCGCAGGCCAGGAGCAGCGCCCCGAGCAGCGCGGCGGTGGCGGCTGCCCGCCCCGGTGGTGGTCGTCGTTCCATGCCGTCACATCCCCCTCGCTCCACTTCATTTGCAAGAGCAAACCTAAGGATTTGCTCAGGCAAACTCAAGCGGTTCCTGTCACGGTCCCGCAACAGCCGAGCCGGGCTCGCCCACACGCCCCGGCAGCGGCCAAGTCCCCCGACCCGCCCGGCGACACAGCAGAGCCCCGGACCCGCCCGGCGACAGCGAAGCCCCTGACCGCCCGCGGCAGCCAAGCCCCCGACCCGCCCCCACGGCCCCCGGAAACAGCGAAGCCCCGGCGGCACTCACCCATGAGTGCGGCCGGGGCCCGAAGACAGTACGTACGGTTCACACGGTCGTGCTGGATCCCGCCGGAACCGTGTCGGTGGCTTCGGTCCACAGGTCCTGCTCGGCGCGGTCCGCCTGAATCTGTCGGTATACGAACAGTCCGGCGACGGCGGCCAGGGCGACCAGGAGAAACTTCTTCATCGCGTGACCTCCTCCTTGATTCCGTGGGGAGAGCTTCTGACGCGCCCGACTATACACAGCGGCCGATACCGAACGGTGACCTGTGCGGCCTTTCGTTCTACCCTCAACAGCGCGGCCTCACACCCCCCGTACACACCGAAGGCCCCCAACCGACTTGCGGTTGGGGGCCTTCACGCGGTGGGGCTACCAGGACTTGAACCTGGGGCCTCTTCCTTATCAGGGAAGCGCTCTAACCGTCTGAGCTATAGCCCCGCGCTGCACCGAAAGATTAGCGCACCCTGGGCCATGTCCCAAAATCGGTATCCGCCGCCCCGACCTGCCGCCCTGACGGACGGCTACTCGTCCTCCGCCAGCGTCAGCTCGACACCGCCGACGAAGCCCGCCGAGAGGTTGTAGACGAAGGCGCCGAGCGTGGCCAGCGCGGTGGCCAGGATGACGTCGATCACGGCGATCACACAGGTGATGACCATCACCCGGGAGAGCGACAGGAACGACACCAGGTCGAAGCCGCCGCTGCCGCCCTGCTCGGACGTGGTGGCCTCGCTGATGGTGTCGCCGACGGTGCTGAAGACGCCGATCGCGTCCAGCACCATCCACAGCACCGCCACGGCGATGATCGTGCAGATGCCCAGTGCGATGGAGAGCAGGAAGCTCACCTTCATCACCGACCAGGGATCGGCCTTGGCGATCCGCAGCCGCGCCTTGCGGGTGCGCGGCACCGACCGGGCCGCGGGACGCGGCCTGCGCACCCCCGCGGCGGCGGGCGAACCCGGCGTCGGCGGAGGTGTGGCGGGTGCCGGCGGCGCGTACGCCTGCGCCGGCTGGTGCGGCGGCGGCTGACGCGTGTCAGTCACGGTGTATCCCCCCTCTTGCGGGCCGTTGAGGTTGGCCGAGCCATGGGCACCCCCGGTCCTGCCCGCCCCACCTGCGGCGCCCGTGGCTCCACTCACGGCTTACTCCTCCGCTTCACCGGTCTCGGGCTCCAGGCCCGCGACCGCTCCGTCGTCCTCACCGGCTTCGGCCACGATGGCCGACTCCGGGTCGTCGTCCGCTTCGGCGTTCCGCGCGATGCCGACGACGGCGTCCCGCTTACCGAGGTTGATCAGTTGGACGCCCATGGTGTCACGGCCCGTCTCCCTGACCCCGTTGACCCGCGTACGGATCACCCCACCGCTGAGCGTGATGGCCAGGATCTCATCGGTCTCCTCGACAACCAAAGCGCCGACCAGAGAACCGCGGTCCTCCACGATCTTCGCCGCCTTGATACCGAGTCCGCCGCGCCCCTGGACCCGGTACTCGTCCACCGATGTGCGCTTCGCGTACCCGCCGTCCGTGGCGGTGAACACGAACGTACCGGGCCGGACGACATTCATCGAGAGGAGTTCGTCACCTGGACGGAAACTCATGCCCTTCACGCCCGAGGTGGCGCGGCCCATCGGGCGCAGCGCGTCGTCGGTGGCGGTGAAGCGGATGCACTGCGCCTTACGGCTGACGAGCAGCAGATCGTCCTCCGCGGAGACCAGCTCGGCGCCGATCAGCTCGTCGGAGGTGCCGAGCACCGCGCCCTCGCCGTCCGCGTCGCCGTCCACCGCGCCGGACTCGCGCAGATTGATCGCGATGACACCGCCCGCGCGCGGCGAGTCGTAGTCCTTCAGCGCGGTCTTCTTCACCAGTCCGGCCTTGGTGGCCAGCACCAGGTACGGCGCCGCGTTGTAGTCCTTGATCGCCAGGATCTGGGCGATCCGCTCGTCCGGCTGGAAGGCCAGCAGATTCGCCACGTGCTGGCCGCGCGCGTCCCGCCCGGCGTCCGGCAGCTCGTACGCCTTGGCCCGGTAGACCCGGCCCTTGTTGGTGAAGAACAGCAGCCACTGGTGGGTGGTGGTCACGAAGAAGTGGTCGACGATGTCGTCCTGCTTCAGCTTCGCGCCGCGTACGCCCTTGCCGCCGCGCTTCTGCGACCGGTAGTCCTCGGTCTTGGTGCGCTTGACGTAGCCGCCACGGGTGATCGTGACGACGATGTCCTCCTCGGCGATCAGGTCCTCCATGGACATGTCGCCGTCGAAGGGCACCAGCTTGCTGCGCCGGTCGTCGCCGAACTTGTCGACGATGGCCTGGAGCTCCTCGCTGATGATCTGCCGCTGCTTCTCCGGCGAGGCGAGGATCGCGTTGTACTCGTTGATCTTCTGCTGCAACTCGTCGTGCTCGGCGATGATCTTCTGCCGCTCCAGGGCGGCCAGCCGGCGGAGTTGCATCTCCAGGATCGCGTTGGCCTGGATCTCGTCGATCTGGAGCAGGCCCATCAGGCCCTCGCGCGCGACCTCGACGGTGTCGCTGCGCCGGATCAGCGCGATGACCTCGTCGATCGCGTCCAGCGCCTTGAGCAGACCGCGCAGGATGTGGGCGCGCTCCTCGGCCTTGCGCAGCCGGAAGCGGGTCCGCCGCACGATGACCTCGACCTGGTGGTTCACCCAGTTGCGGATGAACGCGTCCAGCGACAGGGTGCGCGGCACGCCGTCGACCAGCGCCAGCATGTTGGCGCCGAAGTTGGACTGGAGGTCGGTGTGCTTGTACAGGTTGTTCAGCACGACCTTGGCGACCGCGTCCCGCTTGAGGACGATGACCAGCCGCTGGCCGGTGCGCGACGAGGTCTCGTCACGGACGTCGGCGATGCCGCCGATCTTGCCGTCCTTCACCAGGTCGGCGATCTTCTGCGCCAGATTGTCCGGGTTGGTCTGGTACGGCAGCTCGGTGACGACCAGGCACTGCCGGTTCTGGATCTCCTCGACCTCGACGATCGCGCGCATCGTGATCGAGCCGCGGCCCGTACGGTAGGCGTCCTCGATGCCCTTGCGGCCGACGACCAGGGCGCCGGTCGGGAAGTCCGGGCCCTTGATCCGCTCCATGAGGGCGTCGAGCAGCTCCTCGGGCGTGGCGTCCGGGTTGGCCAGGCACCACTGGGCGCCGTCGGCGACCTCGCGCAGATTGTGCGGCGGGATGTTCGTCGCCATGCCGACCGCGATGCCCGCGGAACCGTTGATCAGCAGGTTCGGGAAGCGCGCCGGGAGGACCGTCGGCTCCTGGTTGCGGCCGTCGTAGTTGTCCTGGAGGTCGACGGTCTCCTCGTCGATGTCCCTGACCATCTCCATGGACAGCGGCATCATCTTGCACTCGGTGTACCGCATCGCGGCGGCCGGGTCGTTGCCCGGGGAACCGAAGTTGCCGTTGGAGTCCACCAGCGGCATCCGCATCGACCACGGCTGCGCGAGACGGACCAGCGCGTCGTAGATCGAGGAGTCACCGTGCGGGTGGTAGGTGCCCATCACGTCGCCGACGACGCGCGCGCACTTGTAGAAGCCCTTCTCGGGCCGGTAGCCGCCGTCGTACATCGCGTACAGCACGCGGCGGTGCACCGGCTTGAGGCCGTCCCGCACGTCCGGCAGCGCGCGCGAGACGATGACGGACATCGCGTAGTCGAGATAGCTGCGCTGCATCTCGGTCTCGAGCCCGACGGGCTCGATGCGCAGGCCACCCGACTCGTTGCGCTCGTCCATCTCGGACGGGGGTACGTCGGGCACGGGGGGAACGTTGGAGGTGTCGTCGGCCATCGCTGTCGATTAGTCCTTTCACACGGCCAGTGGGGGCCGACTCAGATGTCCAGGAACCGGACGTCCTTGGCGTTGCGCTGGATGAAGGAGCGGCGGGCTTCCACGTCCTCGCCCATCAGCACCGAGAACAGGTCGTCGGCCTGGGCCGCGTCGTCGAGCGTGACCTTGCCGAGCACCCGGTGGTCGATGTCCATCGTGGTGACCCGCAGCTCCTCGGCGTTCATCTCGCCCAGACCCTTGAAGCGCTGGATCGAGTCCTCGCGGATGCGCTTGCCGGCCTGCTTGCCGATCTCCACCAGCGCGTCCCGCTCACGGTCGGAGTACGCGTACTCGAAGTCGTCCCGGCCCCACTTGATCTTGTACAGCGGCGGGCGGGAGAGGTAGACGTGCCCGGCCTCGACCAGCGGCCGCATGAAGCGGAACAGGAAGGTCAGCAGCAGGGTGTTGATGTGCTGGCCGTCGACGTCGGCGTCCGCCATCAGGATGATCTTGTGATAGCGGAGCTTGGAGATGTCGAAGTCCTCGTGCACACCGGTGCCGAAGGCCGAGATCAGGGCCTGGATCTCGGTGTTCTGGAGGATCTTGTCGATCCTCGCCTTCTCCACGTTGAGGATCTTGCCGCGGATCGGGAGGATCGCCTGGTACTGCGGGTTGCGGCCGGACTTCGCGGAGCCGCCGGCCGAGTCGCCCTCGACGATGAAGATCTCGCACTTCGTCGGGTCGTTGGACTGGCAGTCGCTCAGCTTGCCGGGCAGCGACGCGGACTCCAGCAGCCCCTTGCGGCGGGTCAGGTCCCGCGCCTTGCGGGCCGCGACCCGGGCGGTGGCCGCCTGGATCGACTTGCGGATGATGTCCGCGGCCTCGTTGGGGTTGCGGTCCAGCCAGTCGGTCAGGTGCTCGTGCACGACCTTCTGGACGAACGTCTTCGCCTCGGTGTTGCCCAGCTTCGTCTTCGTCTGGCCCTCGAACTGCGGCTCGCCGAGCTTGACGGAGATGATCGCGGTCAGACCCTCGCGGATGTCCTCGCCCGCCAGGTTGTCGTCCTTCTCCCGGAGGAACTTCTTCTCGCGCGCGTAGCGGTTGACCAGGCCGGTCATCGCCGCGCGGAAGCCCTCCTCGTGCGTGCCGCCCTCGTGCGTGTGGATCGTGTTCGCGAAGCTGTACACACCCTCGCTGTACTGGGTGTTCCACTGCATGGCGACCTCGACCGACAGCAGCCGCTCCTTGTCCTCCGCCTCGATGTCGATGACGGTGGGGTGGATCAGCTCGCCCTTGCGCGAGTTCAGGTACTTCACGTAGTCCACGAGGCCGCCCTCGTAGTGGTACGTGACGGTGAGCGGCTTGCCCTCCTCGTCCACGTGGTCGGCGCGCTCGTCGGTCAGCGAGATCCGCAGGCCCTTGTTGAGGAACGCCATCTCCTGGAAGCGCCGCGACAGCGTCTCGAAGGAGTAGTCGGTGGTCTCGAAGATGTCCGCGTCTGCCCAGAAGGTGACCGTGGTGCCGGTCTCGTCGACCGCCTCGTTCTTCAGCAGCGGCGCCGTCGGCACACCCAGCTTGTAGTCCTGCGTCCAGCGGTGGCCCTCGGTGCGCACCTCGACCGCGACCCGGGAGGACAGCGCGTTGACCACGGAGACGCCGACGCCGTGCAGACCGCCGGAGACCGCGTAACCGCCGCCGCCGAACTTGCCGCCCGCGTGCAGCACCGTCAGCACGACCTCGACGGCCGGCTTGCCCTCGGAGGGGACGATGCCCACCGGGATGCCGCGGCCGTTGTCCACGACGCGCACGCCGCCGTCTTCGAGGATGGTGACGTCGATGGTGTCCGCGTGACCGGCCATCGCCTCGTCGACCGAGTTGTCGACGACCTCCTGGACGAGGTGGTGCAGGCCCCGCTCACCGGTCGAACCGATGTACATACCGGGGCGCTTGCGCACCGCTTCGAGACCCTCGAGCACGGTGATCGCGCTGGCGTCGTAGGACTTGCTGGAATTCTCGTTGGGGTTGCCGGAATCGGCCACGAAGCGCCCTTTCTGGCACAGCACGAGCCGTCTCCCGCGGGGCGGGATCGGCTGCGTCTTCGACATGTTCCGCTGGTGTCCCCCTGTCTGCTGCCAGGGGAGGGCGGTCTGCCCATCAGTCTACCGGTAGCGCCGACATGAATGGGGCTTTGGCGGTACCTGAGTTCCCATGTGCCGTCCCGAACCGCCGCCGCCCGACTCCCTACACGCGGCCCTGGTGCCAAAACCGCTCACACGGGCGTCCAGGGCTTCCGGCTGTCAACCCCCGGCTACGCTGAGCAGGGTCGGCGCGAAGTCGCTACGGGCGCCGTACGAACGCGCTCCCCGCCGTACGCGCACCGGCGCGTTCTCAGCCGTACGTGTCGCCGGGGCCGACGCTGCCGGGGGCGCGCAGCCGTCCGTACGAGCGGGCCGGGCCCGCGGGGCCGAGCACCTTGATCAGCTTCACCGTGCCGTGGCCGAGATCCGCGTTGAGCCGGGCCACCAGGGTCGGCGCCAGCAGCCGGAGCTGGGTCGCCCAGGCGGTCGAGTCGCACTGGACGGTCAGGACCGAGTCCTCCTCGTCGTACCGCGCGGGCGCGCAGTGCAGCGCCACCTCGGGGCCGACGAGCTGCGGCCAGCGGCCCATCACCCCGCCCACCGCGGCCGGGGCCTCCCAGCCGCGCTCGGTGATCAGCCGGTTGATCGCGGCGCCCAGCGGCAGCGGGTCGCGGCCGTCGGCGCGCGCGCCGCTGCGCAGCCCGCCGCGCCTGGCCTGCTTCTTCTGCACGGCGGCCGCGCCACGGGCCCTGGCCTGCTCCTTCGCGGCGCGCAGCGCGACCCGCGCGAGGTCGACGCCGGTCTGCTCGGGGAGCGTGCCGGACGGTGTACCCGCGGGCGCTGCCGGAGCGGTGTCGGCCGCGCCGTCCCCCGGGAGTGCCGCGCCGTCCGCCGGGAGTGCCGTGCCGCCCGCGCCCCTGGCCCGCTTCGCGCCGCGCTCGCTCATACCCGCTCCACCGTCCCCTGCTCCACCGCGAACCGGGCCCCCACCAGGACACCCGGCACATCGTCGTCCACCGCCGCCGTCACCAGCACCTGCTCGCCGGGCGCGACCAGCTCCGCCAGCCGCTCGCGCCGCTTGGTGTCCAGCTCGGCGAAGACGTCGTCCAGCACCAGCACCGGCTCGCCGCCGTCGGAGCACAGCAGTTCGTACGACGCCAGGCGCAGCGCGAGCGCGTACGACCAGGACTCGCCGTGGCTGGCGTAGCCCTTGGCGGGCATCGGGCCGAGCTTGAGCAGCAGGTCGTCGCGGTGCGGCCCGACCAGCGTCACCCCGCGCTCGATCTCCTGCCTGCGCGCCTCGCCCAGCGCCTCCAGCAGCCGCCCGTACAGGTCCTCGCGGCCCTCGGCCCCGGCCATCCTCTCGCCCATCGAGCCCCGGTACTCGAAGCCGACCGGGCCGCCGCCGGGGGCGAGCTGTTCGTACGCCTTGTCGGCCAGCGGCTGGAGCGCGGCCACCAGGTCCAGGCGCTGCGCGAGCAGTTCCGCGCCGACCCGCGCCAGATGCTGGTCCCACACGTCGAGGGTGGACAGATCGCCGCCCTTGCCGCCGTGCCTGCGGGCCATCGCGGCGGACTTCAGCAGGGTGTTGCGCTGCTTGAGCACCCGGTCGTAGTCGCTGCGGACCCCGGCCAGGCGCGGGGTGCGGGCGGTGATCAGCTCGTCGAGGAAGCGGCGGCGCTCGGTCGGGTCGCCCTTGACCAGCGCCAGGTCCTCCGGCGCGAAGAGCACGCTGCGGACGATGCCCAGCAGGTCGCGCGGGCGGCCGGGCGCCGAGCGGTTGATCCGGGCGCGGTTGGCCCGCCCCGGATTGATCTCCAGCTCCACGAGCTGCTGCCGGTCGCCCTGCACGACCTGGGCCCGGACGACCGCGCGCTCGGCGCCCATCCGGACCAGCGGCGCGTCGGTGGAGACCCGGTGGCTGGACAGCGCCGCCAGATAGCCGACGGCCTCGACCAGATTGGTCTTGCCCTGCCCGTTGGGCCCCACGAAAGCGGTGACGCCCGGGTCGAGGGGGACCTCGGCCCGGGCGTAGGAACGGAAGTCGGCGAGCGAAAGGTGCGCTACGTGCATCGCGTGCTGTGGCGCGGGACCGCGCCGACCTCCCTGCTGTCTGGCTTTCGTACTACTCGGCGGCGGTGACCGCGTGCCCGCCGAATTCGTTGCGGAGCGCGGCGATCATCTTCATCTGCGGCGAGTCGTCCTGGCGGGACGAGAACCGGGCGAACAGCGACGCGGTGATGGCGGGCAGCGGCACGGCGTTGTCGATGGCGGCCTCGACCGTCCACCGGCCCTCGCCGGAGTCGTCCGCGTGGCCGCGCAGGGCGCCCAGGTGCTCGTCCTTGTCGAGCGCGTCCACGGCCAGGTCGAGCAGCCAGGAGCGGATGACCGTACCGGACTTCCAGGAGCGGAAGACCTCGCGGACGTCGGTGACCGAGTCCACCGCCTCCAGCAGCTCCCAGCCTTCGGCGTAGGCCTGCATCATCGCGTACTCGATGCCGTTGTGGACCATCTTGGCGAAGTGGCCCGCGCCGACCTTGCCCGCGTGCACGGCGCCGGCGTCGCCCTCGGGCTTGAGCGCGTCGAAGATGGGCTGCGCCTTGGCGACGTCCTCGTCCTTGCCGCCGTACATCAGCGCGTAGCCGTTGGCCAGGCCCCAGACACCGCCGGAGACGCCGCAGTCGACGAAGCCGATGCCCTTGGCCGCCAGCTCGTCGGCGTGCCGCTCGTCGTCCGTCCAGCGGGAGTTGCCGCCGTCCACGACGAGGTCGCCGGGGGAGAGCAGTTCGCCCAGCTCGTCGATGGTCGACTGGGTGGCCGCGCCCGCGGGGACCATGACCCACACCACGCGCGGTCCCTTGAGGGAGTCCACAAGCTCCTGGAGGCTGTGGACGTCGGCGAGATCCGGGTTCCGGTCGTACCCGATGACGGTGTGCCCGCCGCGGCGGATGCGCTCGCGCATGTTGCCGCCCATCTTGCCGAGACCGATGAGACCGAGCTCCATCGCAGATCCTTCGTTCGAAGCGTGTCTGACCTGAGCCGAGCCTACGACGGCCCGCTGTGACCGGCTCAGCCGGACGGTGTGTCCGGCGGGCGGGGGCGGCCCCGGCGGCCGTCAGCCGGCCGCCGACAGCCGTCAGCCGTCAGCCGGACAGCCGGACCGGCATGATCAGGTACTTGTACGCGTCGTCCGCCTCGGCGTCGAGCGCGGGACGGCCGCTGAGCAGCGCGGGCTTGGTCGAGGTCGTGAAGGAGAGCTGGGCGACGGCGGAGTCGATCGCGCTGAGGCCGTCGAGCAGGAAGGTCGGGTTGAAGGCGATCGAGATGTCGTCGCCCTCCAGCTTGGCGTCGACGCGCTCCACAGCCTGTGCGTCGTCGCTGGAACCGGCCTCCAGGGTGAGCACGCCCTGCTCGAAGCTGAGCCGCACCGGGGTGTTCCGCTCGGCGACCAGGGCCACGCGCTTGACGGCCTCGACGAACGGCGCGGTCTCGATCACCGCGACCGAGGCGAACTCGGTCGGGAAGAGCGTGCGGTACTTCGGCAGGTCGCCTTCGAGCAGCCGGGTCGTCGTACGGCGACCGGCGCCCTCGAAGCCGATCAGGCCCTCACCGGCGCCGGATCCGGCGAGCGCGATGGAGACGGTGTCTCCGCTGGTGAGCGACTTGGCGGTGTCCAGCAGCGTCTTGGCGGGCACCAGGGCGACGGCGGAGATGTCGGCCTGCTCGGGCTTCCACAGGAACTCGCGGACCGCGAAGCGGTAGCGGTCGGTGGCGGCGAGCGTGACGGTGTCGCCCTCGATCTCGATCCGCACACCGGTGAGCACCGGGAGCGTGTCGTCGCGGCCCGCGGCGATGGCGACCTGGGAGGCGGCGGCGGCGAAGATCTCGCCGGGCACCGTCCCCGAGGCGTCGGGCATCGCGGGCAGCGCCGGGTACTCCTCCACAGGCAGGGTGTGGAGTGTGAACCGCGAGCTGCCGCAGACCACGGTCACGCGGATTCCGTCGGTGGAGATCTCCACCGGGCGGTTGGGCAGGGCCCGCGAGATGTCGGCGAGCAGCCGCCCCGAGACCAGGACCGTGCCCTCCTCCTCGACCTCGGCCTCCACCGACACCCGTGCCGAGACCTCGTAGTCGAAGCCGGAGAGGCTGAGCTTGCCCTCCTCCGCCTTCAGCAGGAGCCCGGCGAGGACGGGCACCGGGGGACGGGCCGGGAGGCTACGGGCTGCCCAAGCCACTGCCTCGGCGAGTACGTCGCGCTCCACCCGGATCTTCACCGGAACCGCCTCCTGCTTGTTGCTGGCTGTCGGGGAACAGTCTGACGCACAGCACCGACAGTCGGTGCGGGTTGGCGTCAAGCCGCGACACGAGCCGCAGGGCGGGTCCGGGCCGAGTTGTGCACACCCCCCGCTTCGAAGCAGGTTCCCATCTATCTCTACGTAGTCGTAGTAATAGGGGTTGTGGATACCGTGGATAAGTGGTTCCGGTGCAGGTCAGACCCTGTTTTTTATCCACCGGGCCTGTGGGCGGGGCATGGGGACAACCAGGGGGTCCTGTGGACGGCCGGAAGTTGTGCACACCCGATTCACAGGTGACCCCGGGTTCTCCCCAGCGCTGTCCCCAGAAATACCCAGGTTCTCCCCAGGCCAACCCACCACCTTGGTGTGACGCCTTTCACTCTTCCGTGGGACCAGGCGCGTTTCGTTGCCGAACAGTGGACAGAGATGTGGAGAAACGATCCCATGCTGTGCACAACGAGCCCCAACCTGTGGGCGAGCGGTGGACAACGCGAAGTGACCCCCAAGAGGTGTCCTTTCTGTCCACAGTCTGTGGATTCGGGTTGCCCACATATCCACACCCGGCTGAGCTGGGCGTACCTCCGTTGCGGCGCCCGGCCTGTGGAGACTTTCTGGACAACTCCGGTGTCCCCAGGGTGTGGACGGTCCATTTGCCACAGTCCTGTGGAGAACTGCCCCTCGGCGTACGGGAATCGAACAGGGCGCGGCGCGGCGGACAACGCGAAGCGCCCCGGGAGAGGTCTCCCGGGGCGCTCGGAGGGGCTGTGCGCGGCGCTTCTCCGCGCGCGGCTCAGCTCTTGATGCGGTTGGTCAGCTCCGTCACCTGGTTGTAGATGGAGCGCCGCTCGGCCATCAGGGAGCGGATCTTCCGGTCGGCGTGCATGACCGTGGTGTGGTCGCGGCCGCCGAAGAGCGCGCCGATCTTCGGCAGCGACAGGTCCGTCAGCTCGCGGCACAGGTACATGGCGATCTGCCGGGCGGTGACCAGGACGCGGCTGCGCGAGGAGCCCGACAGGTCGTCCACGGCCAGCCCGAAGTACGCGGCGGTCTCGGCCATGATGGCCGTCCCGCTGATCTCGGGCACCGAGTCCTCGCCGCCGGGGATCAGGTCCTTCAGCACGATCTCGGTGAGCTGGAGGTCGACCGGCTGCCGGTTGAGGCTGGCGAAGGCGGTGACCCGGATGAGCGCGCCCTCCAGCTCGCGGATGTTCCGCGAGATCCGGGACGCGATGAACTCCAGCACCTCGGGCGGGGCGTTGAGCTGCTCCTGCACCGCCTTCTTGCGCAGGATCGCGATCCGGGTCTCCAGCTCGGGCGGCTGGACGTCGGTGATCAGGCCCCACTCGAAGCGGTTGCGGAGCCGGTCCTCCAGGGTGACGAGCTGCTTGGGCGGCCGGTCGGAGGAGAGCACGATCTGCTTGTTGGCGTTGTGCAGGGTGTTGAACGTGTGGAAGAACTCCTCCTGCGTCGACTCCTTGCTCGCCAGGAACTGGATGTCGTCGACGAGCAGGATGTCCATGTCCCGGTACCGCTTGCGGAACGCGTCCGCCTTGCCGTCCCGGATCGAGTTGATGAACTCGTTGGTGAACTCCTCGGAGCTGACGTACCGCACCCGCGTCCCCGGGTACAGGCTCCGCGCGTAGTGCCCGATCGCGTGCAGCAGGTGCGTCTTGCCGAGCCCCGACTCCCCGTAGATGAAGAGCGGGTTGTACGCCTTGGCCGGGGCCTCGGCGACGGCGACCGCGGCCGCGTGCGCGAAGCGGTTGGACGCGCCGATCACGAAGGTGTCGAAGAGGTACTTGGGATTCAGCCGGGCGGTCGGCTCGACGGCGCCGCCGGAGGAGGAGCCCGAATGGCCCGAGTGGTTCTGGCGGCCCGAGGGGTCGGAGTGCCCGGAAGGCCCCGAGGGCCCGTCGAGCCGGCCGCCCGACAGATTCGGCGACGCGTGCCGCCCGGTGGACTGCGGCTGCTGGTCCGGCCGGCCCTGGCCCTGCTGCCGGTCCTGCTGCTGGTAGCCGCCGGACTGCGGCGCGTAACCGCCCTGCGGGGACTGCGGGTACGCCTGGTGCGGTACGACCGGGTAGCCGTCGTGCGTGTCCTGTCGGTACCGGTGGCTCTGCTGCTCCGGGTACGGCTCGCGGTCCTGGAAGCCGCCGCTGTTCTGCGCGGGCAGGGTCCAACTGTCGGTACGCGGCTGCCGCCAGCCGTCGTCGCTCTGCCGCGGCGGCCACTCGTCGGGGCCCGCGTGCCTGCCCTGGCTCTGCTGCTCGGGGTAGGCGCGGCGCATCCGCATGCCGTCGTCCCCGAGGTCGCCGCCGTGCCGGTCGTCCCGAGGGCCGTCCCGCATGCCGTCGCGGTGGTCGTCGCGCAGCTCGTCCCTGTGGTCCGCGCGGTGCCCGTCGCGGCGGTCGTGCCGCTCGTGCTGCTGCTCGTACGGGTCCTGGTCGTGGTCGGCCGGGGCCGGCTCCTGGTCGCCGCCGGACGCGACGGCGATGGCGATCCCGACAGGGTGACCGAACTCACGGCTCAGCACCTCGGTGATCAGCGGCAGCAGCCGCCCCTCCAGGACGCTCTTGGCGAATTCGTTGGGCGCGGAGAGGACGGCGGTGCCCGCGACCAGGGCCAGCGGCTGGGTGCGCTTGAGCCACTCCGCGTCCTTGGGCTTCAGGTCCTCGCTGTCCACCAGCAGTTTCTGGAGTACGCGCGGCCACACTGCGGCAAGATCGGCGGTTACGTCAGCCACAGGGCACGCTCTCTCGTCGCTTAATGGTGCAAGTGCGGGCAACTCCCGCGAAAGTGTGGTCCTGAAGACAGGCGGGAAGAGTTGGGAGTTCAGCCACGGTAGTCAGGGGGTAGGCGCGGTTCAAGTCGTTGTCCACAGGGTGTGTACAAATGCCGGGCCCGCGACCGCCGGGTTTGACCGGATGGCCTAGCCGCGCGTACCGTATCGAGGTCGAGTTGTCGATGGCTGCTGCCGCCTGCCTACCGATGGGCGAGGGTCTTCCGGAAGTCCCCGGATGATCGTCAAGCGGTGCACCTGATCTGTTCCGCGAGATTCTTCGTGGGCGCACGGTGACAGCCAGGCGACGCCCCGCCGGACACGATTTTCCCTGGAGCCCCCGAGTGAGCAAGCGCACCTTCCAGCCGAACAACCGCCGTCGTGCGAAGACCCACGGCTTCCGTCTGCGTATGCGCACCCGCGCCGGCCGCGCGATTCTCGCGACCCGCCGCAGCAAGGGCCGCGCCCGCCTGTCCGCCTGATCGTCACAGGTCTCATGCCGTGCTGCCCACCGAGAATCGGCTGAGGCGGCGCCAGGACTTCGGAGAAGCGGTTCGCCGAGGACGCCGAGCGGGTCGACCGCTGCTGGTGGTCCATCTGCGCAGCGACATCACGGACCCGCATGTGCCGGGGGGGAGCACTCCCCCGGTGCGTGCGGGTTTCGTCGTGAGCAAGGCGGTGGGTGGCTCGGTGCAGCGCAATCTGGTCAAGCGCCGACTGCGTCATCTGGTCCGCGAACGCCTGTCGCAGCTGCCCCCCGGTAGCCTGGTAGTCGTACGAGCGCTACCCGGAGCCGGTGGCGCTGACCATGCGGAGCTGGCCCACGACCTGGACGCCGCCCTCAAGCGGCTGCTGGGTCGCGACACCCGAGGCGAAGCCGAGGGGAGGGTGTCTCGATGAAGTACCCGCTGCTGGCACTGATCAAGCTGTACCAGTGGACGATCAGTCCGCTGCTCGGCCCGGTCTGCCGGTACTACCCCTCGTGCTCCCACTACGGGTTCACGGCCATCGACCGGCACGGCGCGATCAAGGGCACCGCCCTGACCGCGTGGCGCATCCTGCGCTGTAATCCCTGGTCGCCGGGCGGCGTGGACCATGTCCCGCCGCGCAAGCGGCCGCCATGGCACGATCGGCTGCGCCGCGCACTGCGGGGCGGCTCCGACGGGCCCGTCACGCCCGAGCCCACCGGACCCTCTCACGCCCAAGGAGCCTGATCGTGGGGATTCTGAACCCCCTCTACGACGCTGTCTCGTGGATCATCGTCCAGTTCCACTCGTTCTACAGCCTGATCTTCGACAAGGACAGCGGCTGGGCGTGGGGTCTGTCCATCGTCTCGCTGGTGGTCCTGATCCGGATCTGCCTGATCCCGCTGTTCGTCAAGCAGATCAAGTCGACCCGGAACATGCAGGCGCTCCAGCCCAAGATGAAGGCGATCCAGGAGCGCTACAAGAACGACAAGCAGCGCCAGTCCGAAGAGATGATGAAGCTGTACAAGGAGACGGGTACCAACCCGCTCTCCTCGTGCCTGCCGATCCTGGCGCAGTCCCCGTTCTTCTTCGCGCTGTACCACGTGCTGAGCAACATCGCCAAGGGCCACGAGGTCGGCGTGATCCACGCCAACCTGGTCGACAGCGCCAAGAACGCGCACATCTTCGGTGCCCCGCTGGCGGCGAAGTTCCTGGACAGCGCGGCCAAGGTCGAGTCGCTGGGCGCCACGCAGACCAATGTGCGCATCGTCACGGTGATCATGATCCTCATGATGTCGGCGTCGCAGTTCTACACGCAGCGCCAGCTCATGACGAAGAACGTCGACATGACGGTGAAGACCCCGTTCATGCAGCAGCAGAAGATGCTGATGTACGTCTTCCCGGTCATCTTCGCCGTCATGGGTATCAACTTCCCGGTCGGTGTCCTCGTCTACTGGCTGACCACCAACGTGTGGACCATGGGCCAGCAGATGTTCGTGATCCGGCGTAACCCCACCCCCGGCAGCCTCGCGTTCCAGCAGCGCCAGGAGCGGCTGCGCGCCAAGGGCAAGCTCGTCGAGCCCCCGGAGGAAGTGGCCGCCAAGGAGGCCGTGGAGGTCGCGCGCGCCAACCGCACCCAGCCCAAGCGGCAGCCGAAGTCCAAGCGCCAGACGACCCCCACGGGCACGGGCGCCGGCGGCGGCGCGGCGGGCGGCACCGGTGGCGGCGGCGCTCCCAGGGCGGGCGGTGGAGCCCCGCGGGCGGGCGCTCCCAAGGCCGGTGCCCCGAAGGCGAGCGGCGGCTCGGCAGGCACAGGCAGGACAGGCGGCGGTACGAAGCAGGGCGGCGCTCCGGGCAAGCAGGGCGGTTCGCCCGGCAAGCAGTCCGGTGGCAAGTCCAAGCCGACCAACCTGTCGAAGAAGAAGTAAGAGGAGCCCAGGCGTGAGCGACGTCAACACCACCACCGCACCCGACAACGGCTCGGCCGCGACCCTGAACCGGCTGGAGCAGGAGGGTGATATCGCCGCCGACTACCTGGAGGGTCTGCTGGACATCGCGGACCTCGACGGTGACATCGACATGGATGTCGAGGGCGAGCGCGCGTCGGTGTCGATCATCGGTGACACCGGCACCCGTGATCTGAACAAGCTGGTCGGCCGGGACGGCGAGGTGCTGGAAGCCCTCCAGGAGCTGACCCGGCTCGCGGTGCACCGGGAGACCGGTGAGCGCAGCAGGCTGATGCTGGACATCGCCGGGTTCCGGGCGCGCAAGCGGGCCGAGCTGGCGCAGCTCGGCGCGAAGGCGGCGGCGGAGGCCAAGGCCAGCGGTGAGCCGGTGAAGCTGGACCCGATGACGCCGTTCGAGCGCAAGGTCGTGCACGACGCCGTGGCCGCCGCGGGCCTGCGCAGCGAGTCCGAGGGCGAGGAGCCCCAGCGCCGGGTGGTCGTACTCCCGGTCTGACCGGACGCTGTGTGGTACTGCTCTGTCGGCCCCGTCTGTTCGCAGGCGGGGCCGAACCTTGTGAGTGACCTAGGAAAGGACAGCCCCCGTGACGGAGGCAGCAGCGGAGCTTCCCGCGCCGCCCGAGCAGGCCAGGACGGTCTTCGGTGACCGGTTCGCCGACGCCCTGCGCTATGCCGAGCTGCTCGCGGACGCCGGGGTGCGCCGCGGCCTGATCGGCCCGCGCGAGGTGCCCCGCCTGTGGGAGCGGCACCTGCTGAACTGCGCGGTGCTCTCCGAGGTCATCGACGAGGACGTGTCCGTGTGCGACGTCGGCTCGGGCGCTGGCCTGCCGGGTATCCCGCTGGCGCTGACCCGGCCCGATCTGCGGATCACGCTGCTGGAGCCGCTGCTGCGCAGGACCACCTTCCTCGAAGAGGTCGTCAAGGTGCTGGGGCTGAGCAATGTCACCGTGGTGCGCGGCCGGGCCGAGGAGATGATGGGCAAGCTGCCCCCGGTGGACGTGGTGACCGCGCGCGCCGTGGCGCCGCTGGAACGGCTCGCGGGCTGGGGCCTGCCGCTGCTGCGCCCGCACGGTGAGATGGCGGTCCTCAAGGGCGACACCGCGCTGGACGAGCTGAAGGCGGCCAGGGCCGCGCTCGACCGGCTGGGCGCGGTCGACACCTCCGTGGTCCAGGTCGGCGAGGGCATCGTGGACCCGCTCTCCACCGTCGTACGCGTCCTGGTCGGCGAGAGCCCCGGCGGGGTACGCGCCGCGACCCGGCGGGCGAAGGCCGCGCGCGCGAGCCGTAACCCGCGGGGCGGCGCTCCCCGCCGTCGCCGCTGAACCGTCGTTCCTCGAACGGTCCCGCGCCGAACCCTCCCTCTACGCCATACAAACGGCCAAACAGACATAACCCGGAGTGTCTGCGGAGTTAGCGGTCCGGCGCTGTGCATCGTGTTCCACGTGAAACGTCGCTCGCTGCTACCAGGAGTCCTCAGCCGCGGCCGAGCCGCGGCCGAGGCACACGCCAACAAGCCCTCCAAGACGCCCCAGTCGGTGGATAGATCTACGGCTTCATCCACAGGCAGCCAAGTCTCGCTGGTTCATCACCCCTCCGGCATGGCAGGCTCTTCTCATAGCGAGCCTGAAGTCGAGGAGTGTGAGTCCTTGCGGTCCGACGCCAACATCGCGGGACCGATGGCCGATCCGGTCCCCGGTCCCCGCACAGCAGAGTTTGCCGGGGGCCCGATTGCCGTGCCCCCGGGGTTCGGAGACGGTGTTTCACGTGAAACATTGCCTCCCATGGATGACACCCCGATCGGCCGCGCCGCGCAGTTGGCCGTCGAGGCACTGGGACGCGCCGGGGAAGGACTTCCCCGGCCGGCCCAGACCCGGGTGATGGTGGTCGCCAATCAGAAGGGCGGGGTCGGCAAGACCACGACCACGGTGAATCTGGCGGCGTCCCTGGCGCTGCACGGCGCCCGGGTGCTCGTGGTCGACCTGGACCCGCAGGGCAACGCCTCCACGGCGCTGGGCATCGACCACCACGCCGAGGTCCCCTCGATCTACGACGTCCTGGTGGAGAGCAAGCCCCTGTCCGACGTCGTGATGCCGGTCCCCGATGTGGAGGGCCTGTTCTGCGCGCCTGCCACCATCGACCTGGCGGGCGCCGAGATCGAACTGGTCTCCCTGGTCGCCCGCGAGAGCCGGCTCCAGCGGGCGATCGAGGCGTACGAGCAGCCGCTGGACTACGTCCTGATCGACTGCCCGCCCTCGCTCGGCCTGCTGACCGTCAACGCGTTGGTGGCCGGGGCCGAGGTCGTCATCCCGATCCAGTGCGAGTACTACGCGCTGGAAGGGCTGGGCCAGCTCCTGAAGAACGTGGAACTGGTCCGCGCGCACCTCAACCCGAAGCTGCATGTGTCGACGATCCTGCTGACCATGTACGACGGACGGACCCGCCTCGCCTCCCAGGTCGCGGAGGAGGTGCGCACGCACTTCGGCAAGGAGGTGCTGCGGACCAGCATCCCGCGGTCCGTCCGGATCTCCGAGGCGCCCAGCTACGGCCAGACCGTACTGACCTATGACCCGGGCTCCAGCGGCGCGCTGTCGTATCTGGAAGCCGCCCGGGAGATGGCCCTGCGCGGAGTCGAGGCGTCCGTCGCCGTCGAGTACGACCCGCAGGGTGACTACACCCAGCACGATGAGCAGAACCCGCACAGCATGTCGGAGGGGATCCAGTGAGTGATCGACGCAGAGGGCTCGGCCGTGGTCTCGGCGCGCTGATCCCGGCCGCGCCGCAGTCGACGGGCGGCGCCCAGGGCGCCGCACCGGTACTGACGCAGGAACGCGGCGTCGCCGCGGCCAAGGTGGCCGGACTGGTGGACCGCAGAGTCCCCGAGGCCGCGCCGCCGCCCGTGGTGGACATCCCTGTTTCACGTGAAACAGAGCCGGACCTCTCCGACGCGAAGAACCCCGTACCGGGTGCCTACTTCGCGGAGCTGGACCTGGACTTCATCACGCCGAACCCGCGCCAGCCGCGTGAGGTCTTCGACGAGGACGCCCTCAACGAACTGATCACCTCCATCAAGGAGGTCGGTCTGCTCCAGCCGGTCGTCGTGCGGGAGATCGGCAAGGACCGCTTCGAGCTGATCATGGGCGAGCGCCGCTGGCGGGCGTGCCGCGAGGCCGGCCTGGAGCGGATTCCGGCGATCGTCCGGGCGACCGACGACGAGAAGCTCCTCCTGGACGCCCTCCTGGAGAACCTGCACCGGGCCCAGCTCAACCCCCTGGAGGAGGCGGCGGCGTACGACCAGTTGCTCCGCGACTTCTCCTGCACCCACGAGCAGTTGGCGGACCGGATCGGGCGCTCCCGCTCGCAGGTCTCCAACACGCTCCGGCTGCTGAAGCTGTCCGCCCCGGTGCAGCGCCGGGTCGCGGCCGGGGTGATCTCCTTCGGCCACGCGCGGGCGCTGCTCTCGCTGGACGACCCCGAGGAGCAGGACAAGCTGGCCCACCGGATCGTCGCCGAAGGGCTGTCGGTGCGCGCGATCGAAGAGATCGTGACGCTGATGAACAGCGACCCGAAGCCCACCAGGAAGAGCGCGGCGCCCCGGGCCGGGCGTCGGGTCTCCCCGGCGCTCACCCACCTCGCCTCCCGGCTCTCCGACCGCTTCGACACCCGGGTGAAGGTCGACCTGGGGCAGAAGCGCGGAAAGATCGTCGTGGAATTCGCGTCGATAGAGGATCTGGAGCGCATCCTCGGGGCGATGGCCCCGGGCGAGGGCAATGTGCTGGAGAACCGGCTCGAAGAGGAAACCGAGGACGAAGACGGCGAGTGACGCGGGCGCACCCCGGCGTTCGCGCCGGGGTGTACGTGGGCAGTTCGGTTCACGGCAGAGATGGGGTTCAGGCCACATGGGACGTCGGCTGGCACCACTGACACTCGACAATCTCCCGGACCTCCCCAAGCCCTGCCGCAGTTGCGTCTTCTGGGAACTGGACCCGGTCAGCGGCGAAGCGGCCGTCCAGGCGGGCAAGCCCGAGCTGGAGAAGGAGGCGTGGATCTCCGCCGTTCTGCTGGAGTGGGGTTCCTGCGGACGGGTCGTCTACGTCGACGAGGTGCCCGCGGGCTTCGTGCTCTACGCGCCCGCCGCGTATGTGCCGCGCTCCCTGGCCTTCCCGACCAGCCCGGTGTCGGCGGACGCCGTCCAGCTCATGACCGCGCGCATCCTGCCCGGCTTCCAGGGGCAGGGCCTCGGCCGGGTCCTGGTGCAGACCGTCGCCAAGGACGTCATCCGGCGGGGCTTCAAGGCGATCGAGGCGTTCGGCGACGCCAAGTGGACCGCCCCCTCGTGCGTCCTGCCCGCGGACCATCTGCTCGCGGTCGGCTTCAAGACGGTCCGCCCCCACCCGCGCTATCCCCGGCTGCGGCTGGAGCTGCGCTCCACGATCTCCTGGAAGGAGGACGTCGAGATGGCCATCGACCGCCTCCTGGGCGCCGTCCAGAAGGAGCCTGCCCTCCGGCCCCTGTGAGCCGCTGTCACTCCCCACGGCCGTGCCGGGCACCCGGCCCGGACATGCGAGAGGGCCGACCCCGGATCGGGGGTCGGCCCTCTCGTGTTCCACGTGGAACAGCGTCCGCCGGTGAAGACGGCCGCCGGTGAAAGCGTCAGCCGGTGAGCGTCAGCCGATGAAGTCGGACAGGTCGCGCACGATGGCGGCCTTCGGCTTGGCGCCGACGATGGTCTTCACGACCTCGCCGCCCTTGTAGACGTTGAGCGTCGGGATGGACATCACGCCGTACTTCGCCGCGGTGACCGGGTTCTCGTCGATGTTCAGCTTGACGATGGTGATGTTCTCCGCGTGCTCCTCCGCGATGGCCTCCAGCGAGGGGGCGATCTGGCGGCACGGGCCGCACCACTCCGCCCAGAAGTCCACCAGCACGGGCTTGTCGCTGGCGAGCACCTCCTCGGCGAACGTCTCGTCGGTCACGTGCTTGGTGTTGCCGGCCACGGCGGTCTCCTCAGGTCGTGATGTGTGCGTGTCGGGGGTGAGGGATGGAAGCGGGTCAGACGGCGGCCTTGTCGGCCGACGCGTCGGCCGTCTCGGCCTTCTCGGCGTCGGCGAGGGCGGCCAGGTAGCGCTCGGCGTCCAGCGCGGCGGAACAGCCGGTGCCGGCCGCGGTGATCGCCTGACGGTAGGTGTGGTCCACGACGTCTCCCGCGGCGAAGACACCGGGGACGTTGGTCCGGGTGCTCGGCGCCTGGACGGTGAGGTAGCCCTCGCCGTCGACGTCGAGGACGCCCTTGAACAGCTCGCTGCGCGGGTCGTGGCCGATCGCGATGAACAGCCCGGTGACGGGCAGCTCCGAGGTCTCGCCGGTCTTCGTGTTGCGCAGGGTCAGACCGGAGAGCTTGCCGTCGCCGTGGATCTCGGCGACCTCGCTGTCCCAGACGAAGGAGATCTTCGGGTCGGCGAAGGCGCGGTCCTGCATCGCCTTGGACGCCCGCAGGCTGTCCCGGCGGTGCACGATCTTCACGGACTTGGCGAAGCGGGAGAGGAAGGTCGCCTCCTCCATCGCGGTGTCGCCGCCGCCGATCACGGCGATGTCCTGCTCGCGGAAGAAGAAGCCGTCACAGGTGGCACACCAGGAGACGCCGCGGCCGGAGAGCTGGTCCTCGTTGGGGAGGTTCAGCTTGCGGTGCTGCGAGCCGGTGGTGACGATGACGGTCTTGGCGCGGTGGACGGTGCCCGCCGAGTCCGTGACGGTCTTGATGTCGCCGCCGAGGTCGACCGCGACCACGTCGTCCGGGACCAGCTCGGCGCCGAAGCGCTCGGCCTGGGCGCGCATGTTGTCCATGAGGTCCGGGCCCACGATGCCGTCGCGGAAGCCGGGGAAGTTCTCCACCTCGGTGGTGTTCATCAACGCGCCGCCGGCGGTGACCGACCCCTCGAAGACCAGCGGGTTGAGGGATGCGCGCGCCGTGTAGAGCGCCGCGGTGTACCCCGCGGGCCCCGAGCCGATGATGATCACGTTACGGACGTCGCTCACGGGTGTCTTCCTCGTCTCTGCGGACAACTGCGGGGGCCCTGGCTGGACTCTCGTCCTCCCTAACGGATCCTACGGGTCCAGCATTCCCCGGACGGCGCGGCGCACGCCGTACGCCACGCCCCCCGGACGAACGGCTCAGCGCGGGTAGGTGCTCCGGAAGAGGACCGCGCCGGGACTGGTCGCCGTACAGGCGGCGCTGACCACGAACGCGTCGACCGCCGAGGCGTCACTCGGGTGCGGCAGCACCACAAGGTAGGAGTCCGTCCCGTGGAAGGACTCGCGCTCGGCGGCCAGCGCCGGGCCGGTGCGCTGGGTGGCCTTGAGCACACACGGGGGGACGGTGGGCACCGCCTTGTCCGGGCTCATGGTGGCGCCCTCGCTGCTGACGCCGGGACCGCTGAGCATCGGGGAGTCGGACTCCCCGGCCGCGTGGTTCGGCGCCGCCTCATCGAGCAGCTCCCTCACCTGGACCGCGATCGGGTCGGCGGCGGTGTCCGCCTTCTTGCTGCTGGCGGTCGCGTCGCTCTGCGAGGTGGTGTCGTCGCCGACGTGATAGATCGTGACCCCCAGGCCGACGACGACCACGGCGGAGGCGGCGACGAGCAGTCCGCGCCGCCACCGCCGACCGGTGCGGCCGGGACCGGCGGACCCGGAGGCATGTCCGTCGGGACCGGTCGATGTTCCACGTGGAACATGCGTCGGTGTCGGTGTCGGTTTCGGTGACGGCCGAGATGTTCCACGTGGAACATCGGGCGTGGTGGCGTCGAGGAGCGCTTCGGCGGCGAGCGCCGCGTCGATCCGTCCGGCGATGTCGGCGGGCATCCGCTGCGGTCCCGGCAGGGTGCCGAGCAGTCCCCTGATCTCCTCCAGGGAGTCCCGGACGTCGGCGCACAGCGAACAGCCCGCGATGTGCTCGGTGACCTCAGTGGCGCGCTCGGGGCGGAGCAGCCCCTCGGCCAGGTCGGAGATCTCGGCGACCTCGGGATGCGCGTCGTGGTCCGCTGTCGATGTCACCGCTGTTCACCTCCGCCCTGTTCCGGTCCCGTCTCTGGGACGGATGTCCCCTCCGCCCGGTTCCTTCCCCCGCCGCGATCGGCGCTATCCACGCCCTGCGCGCGCAGATGGGTGACGAGGGGAAGCAGTTTCGCCCGGCCTCTGGCGCACCGGCTCTTGACCGTACCGGTGGGCACATCGAGCACCGCGGCGGCTTCGGCGACCGAGTAGCCCTGCATGTCGACCAGGACCAGTGCGGCGCGCTGGTCGGGCGGCAGCGTGGTGAGGGCGGCTATCAGCTCGCGGTGGAGTTCCCCGCGCTCGGCCGGGACCTCGGCCGACTCGTGGGGTTCGAGCAACGCCTCGAAGTTCTCCTCGTCGGCCACCGGGGCTGTCCTGCGGGAGGCGGCCTTACGGGCCCGGTCGAGGCAGGCGTTGACCGTGATGCGGTGCAGCCAGGTGGTGACGGCCGACTGGCCGCGGAAGGTATGGGCGGCCCGGAAGGCGGACACCAGCGCGTCCTGGACGGCGTCAGCGGCTTCCTCGCGGTCCCCCAGGGTGCGCAGGGCCACCGCCCACAGCCGGTCCCGGTGGCGGCGCACCAGCTCGCCGAAGGTGTCGGGATCGCCCGCGACATGACGGGCCAGGAGATCGGCGTCGGCGACATCGCCGAGCGGGTTTGCCTCCAAGGCCGTTCTCCCCCGTCCCCTGCCCCTGTGGGTCTCGCCGTGGGTGTCCCCGCGGCCGTCGCCGCGGGGTCAGCCCGTCTCCGGGATCAGCCCGTCACGCTGATCTCGGAGATCCTGCCACGGAAGTGACCGGTCTCGGCAGGCGCCAGACGCGTCATCCACACCAGCACGTAGCGCGAGGTGAGATCGGCGCTCGGCTTGAACGTCACCGAACTGCCCGAGCCCTGGGCCACCTTGGTGAAGGCGTCGAAGGTGGTCGGCATCGCGGAGGTGCCCTTGGGCGCGGCCAGGAGCTGCGCGGTGACGTCGCCCACGAAGTCGACCTTCACCGTGCTCACGTGCTTGGCGCTGCCCAGGTCGACGATGACGCCGACACCCGGCTTGAGATTGCCCAGATCGGCGCCCAGGTAGTAGTTCGTCTCCCAGTACGTGGAGGGGTCGCCGTCGAACGCCTTGGGGAGATCCTTCGGATTCTCGCTGCCGTCGCCGAGCGGGTCGAAGTCCTTCAGCCCGGCGATCTTGATCGGGACCGGGGCCTTGCGCGTCGGGTCCTGGCTCGCCTTCTGGCCGGTCGTCGGGTGACTGGTCGGCCGGTCCTCACGCGACTTGAGGGTGTCCGCGAGCTGCCAGCTCCCCAGGCCGATCGCCACGATCACCAGTGCCGAGACCGCCCATTTCAGTGCCCGGCCGGTACGGCCGGGCAGGGCGGGCGGCGGAGCGGGGGCCGCGACCGCGGGCGGCTGCGGCGTACCCGGTGGCGCGGGCGGCTGGCGGAAGGCGGCGACCGGGTAGACCGGCGGTGCCTGCTCCGGCGGCCGGATGCGCGGGATGCCCGCGACGGCCTTGGCCAGCTCCTCGGGAGTGGTGCAGGGCGGGTCCTGCCGGGAGGCGGTCGCGCCGTCGTTGACGAGCGCGCGCATGGCCAGCTCGGACAGCCCGCGGTGGACGCCCGCGCGGACCTGGTCCGGTGCGACCAGGCCGACGCCCTTGGGCAGCCCCGCCAGACCGTGCGCGTCCTCCTCGTACGGCCAGCGCTGCGTGAGCGAGGCGTAGAGCAGCGCGCCGATCGCCTCGGTGTCCTGCCGCTGCGGACGCTCGGAGTTGAGCCCGCGCAGTGCGGCGGCGACCGCGAGGCCGCGGATGCGGTACTGCCCGGAGACCGTACGCAGCACGGCGCCGGGGTCGAGACGCAGGTGTGCCAGGCCCTCGCGGTGGGCGGCGGCCATGCCCTGGGAGACCTGGCTGACCATCTGGTACGCCTCGTGCGGCTCCATCGCGCCCGCGGCGAGCAGGTCGGCCAGCGAGGAGGCGTCGGGCAGCCACTCGTGGATGACGTACACCAGGTCGTTCTCCTCGACGGCGTCGAGGACCTGGACGAAGCGCGGGTCGCCGAGGAGCGCGGCGGACCGGGCGGCGGCCAGCACCTGGCGGGCCCGCCGGTGGTCGGCGGGCAGGATGTGGATGCCGACCGCCCTGCGCAGCTTCTCGTCGACCGCGCGCCAACTGCTGAAGCCGTCGATCCGGGTGACGCACTCGGCGAGCTGGTAGCGCCGGGCGAGCTTGTGACCGCTGTGCAGCTCGGGCTGCGCGCTGCGGACGGGCCTGGGCGCCGTGGTGGCGCTGCCGCCGCCCTTGGCGGGGCCGGCGGGCCGCCGGCCGTCGGCGGGCGCTGTGGAGGCGGCTGTGGGGCTTCCTGGGGCAGCCTCGGTCGCCGGGCGGTCCCCGTTTCCGGTCTTCTCGTCGGGGGCGAGCGTGGCGGTGCCCCCGGAGCCGGACGTCGAGGGCGCGGGGGACGGTGCGGACGGGGCCTTCACAGAGGCGACCGGCGTGCCCTTGGCGGGCGTCCCCTTGGCCGGGGTGCCCTTCGCCGACGTGCCCATCGAGGAGGTGCCCTTGGCGGGTGTCCCCTTGGCCGACGTGCCCTTGGCCGGTGTCCCCTTCGCCGGGGTGCCCTTCGCCGGGGTGCCCTTGGCGGGAGTGCCCGTCCCGACGGGCGCGGTCGCGGAAGCCGCCTTGGCGCCGTTCGTCGAAGCGGACGCCTTGGGGCTCCGGCCGTCCTTGACGGTCTGCTTGGCGGCCCTCTTGGCCGGGGCCTTGGCCGCGGTCGGTGCGGCGGCGTTGGCGGAGGAGGTGCCCGAGGAGGTGCCCGAGGGCGCGGGGGAGGTCGTGGTGGAGGCTCGGGCGGCGGTGGGGGTCTCCTCCGGTGACGGGGGCACCGCGGGCAGCACGGCGGTCGTCAGTTTCGTCGTCGCCGTCGGCGAGGACGCGGGGGCCGTCACGGGAACGGGCGCGGTCAGTTCGGCGGTCGCGGCCACCGCGGTGTCGACCACCACGGTCTCGCTGGTCGCGCTGTCGCCGTCGACCGCGGCCGACATCGAGGTTTCGGCGGTGGTCTGCGTGCCGTCCGGCCCGTCCTGGGATCGTGTGCCGGAGTCGGTGCTGCTGCTGGTCTGGTCGTCCGTCGTCGTCCCGTCGGATGTGGCGCCGTCCTGCTGGGCGGCGAGCGGGGGCTCGCCACCCTCATTGGCCACTCCGACGGCGGCCGTGCTCCGATCCGCCACCGTCGTTCCTGCCTCCCCATCCATTGCGCGATCCCACATCGAGCCGATGACAATTGTGCCCACAGTCCGGCTCTATGCACGACACACAGCGAACCGTGATGGTTGCCCGCCGCTTCGCGACGGGTTCGTTCAGCGCCCGAGCCGTCCTCGCACCATGCCGATCATGGCGGTCATCTCCTCGATCCTCATCCGCTTGGCCGCGAAGAGGAAGATTCCGAGCAGCAGGCCGCCGCCCACCACGAGTGCGGCGAGCGAGCCCACGGCGCCGCTGCCCAGCGCCCCGAGCACGGCGTAGACGGCCAGCCCCGCGATCAGCGCGGCGGGCACGCAGGCGCCGGTCAGACGGGCGTAGGTGCGTACCACCCGCTTGCCGTCCAGGTCGCCGTCGAGCCGCGAGCGCAGCCGCTTGGCGGCCACCCCGACGCCCACGGCGTACGCGAGGCCGTACGCGGCGGCCATGCCGACCACGGCCCAGCGGGCGGGCAGCACCACGAAGCAGATGGCCGCCGCCGCCGCGTTGACCGCGGCCACGATGACCGTGTTGTAGAAGGGCGTGCGCGTGTCCTCGAAGGCGTAGAACCCGCGGAGGATCACGTACTGCACGGAGAAGGGGATCAGTCCGGCGCCGAAGGCCATCAGGATGAATCCGATGTTGCGCGCGGAACCGGTGCCGGTGCTCGCGTAGAGCAGGCTGCACATCGGGACGCCCAGGGCCAGGAAGGCGAAGGCGGCGGGCACGATGGCCACCGCCGAGGTGCGCAGACCGTAGGAGATGTCGTCGCGCACCGCGGAGACGTCGTTGTCCGCCGCGGCCCGCGAGATCCGCGGCAGCACCGCGGCCATCACCGAGACGGTGATGATCGCCTGGGGCATCTGCCAGATCAGCAGCGCGTTGTTGTACGCCGTGATGCCGGTGCCCTGGTTGCCGCTCTTGTCGGCGTTGGCGCCCGCCCAGGTGGCGAGCTGGGTGACGACGATCAGGCCCGCCTGGTTCGCCAGCACGAAGAAGAACGTCCACTTGGCGAGCTTGGCGGCCTTGCCGAGGCCGTGGCCGCGCCAGTCGAAGCGCGGCCGGAACTTGAAGCCCGCGTCCCGCAGGTACGGCAGCATCGCCAGCGACTGCACGGTCAGACCGAGCAGCGTGCCGATGCCGAGCAGCCGCGCGCCCTCGGGAGTGATGGTCGTCGCGTCCATCCGGGTGGTGCTGTAGGCGCCGTACACCCAGATGAACATGCCGAAGCTGAAGATCACCACGATGTTGTTGAGGACCGGCGTCCACATCATCGCGCCGAATTTGCCGCGCGCGTTGAGCACCTGGCCCATCACCACGTGCACGCCCATGAAGAAGATGGTCGGCAGGCAGTAGCGGGCGAAGGTGATGGCGATGTCGTACGTGTCGGGGTTGTCGGCGATCTTCGCGGACATCAGCCGGATCAGCAGCGGGGCCGCGATCACGGTGACGGCCACGATGCCGCCGAGCACCACCATCACGACCGTCAGCAGCCGGTTCGCGTACGCCGTACCGCCGTCGTCGTCGTCCTTCATCGCGCGGACGAGCTGCGGGACGAAGACGGAGTTCAGACCGCCGCCGATGGTGAGGATGTAGATCATCGTCGGCAGCGTGTTGGCGACGGCGTACGAGTCGCCGAGGGTCGCCACGCCGATCGCGGCGGCGATCACCAGGGTGCGGACGAAGCCGGTGAGGCGGGACACCAGGGTGCCCGCCGCCATCAGCGCGCTGGACTTGAGGATGTTGCCCGCGCGCGTGTTGGAGGTGGCCTCCGCCGCGCGCGGCGGCCTGGCGGCCATCGGCGGCGCGGCCGGGATGATCGGGATCTGCCCGGTGGCGTCCAGCGCGGACACCGGCTCGCCGATGTACGAGGGCGTGTACGCGTACTGCACGGGCTGCTGTTGCTGGTTCGGGTACGGCAGATTCGCGTAGCCGTACCGCGGGTCGGCGTACCGCTGGTCCTGGTAGGCGGCCTGCCCGTACGCCGGATTCTCGTACGCGGGCTCGGCGTACCCCGTCTCGGCGTTGTCCGCGGGCGCGGGCGCCTGCCCGTACGCCGCCGGGTAGCCGGGCGGCTGCTGCTGGTGCTGCGGCGGATAGCCGTAGCCCTGCTGCGGCTGCTGCTGCGGGTACGCGTACCCCTGCTGGGGGTGCTGCGGCTGCTGGTACGGGGCGGGACCCGGCTGCTGGTACGGCTGCTGCTGTTGCCTGGGGTCCTGCGGCGGCGCGTACCCCTGCTGCGGCTGCGGGGCCTGCTGCTGCGGCTGCTGGGCCTGGGGTGCCTGCGGGGCCTGGGGCTGTTGCGGCTGCTGCGCAGGCGCGCCGCCGCCGCGCTGGTCGCGGAAGAGGTGATCGAACGCGTCGTACCCCGGGTCCTGCTGGCCCTGACCGCCCTGCTGCCCCTGGGGCGACCCGCCGACCAGGTCGTCCACGCCGACGTACTGGGTCGCGGAGTTGTCGCCGTACGGCATCTGGGGGTACGCCGAAGGCTGCTGCTGCGGATACTCCTGCCCGTACGGCGGCGGCGGGTGCGCGGCGCGGTCGTACAGCGCCTCGCCCACCGGGTCCTGCGCGGTGGGGTCCTGCTGCTGGTACGGGTCGTAGGCGTAGGTGTTCTGCAGATACGGGTCAGGGGGTGAGGGACGCTGCTCGGGCGATGGAGGCATCTGGCCCGCAGAGTCGCGATCACCGTCATACGGCGCGTTCATCAGTGCCCCACCTTATTGTCCGCCGGCTATCCCTCCACCTTCTCACCCGTCGGGGACAGCTCAACGCTTTCCCGACCGGTGTCCTCGGTGTCAGTGCCAGGGTCACCCGGCTGCCCCGGATCACCGTCCTCCTGCCCGCCGCCGTTGTCCCCGTCCTCACCGTCCCCGCCGTCTCCGCCGCTGTCCGCGGCTGCCTGCCGCTTCCGCTGACGGTAGATGCGAACGCCCGCGAGCACCAGAAGGAGCAGACCGGCGGCGATGATCAGCATCACCAGATCGGTGACCTTGGTGATCTTGACGTCGAACTCGACGGCGTTGCTGTTGCGGTAGAGCACGCCCTGCGCGGTGAAGAGCGCCGCGGTGACCCTGACCTTGCCGTTCGCGCTCGCCGACGTCTGGAACTTCAGGGTACGGGTGTGGCCGCCGTCGATCGCGATCGGCTGCTGCGGGTCCTTGATCTCCAGCCGGATGTCGGTGTTCGACGTGAGACGCAGCACAAGGTTGGTGATCGGCTGGTTCAGCTCGTTCTTCACCGTCACCGGAATGGTCCCGCTGCGGCCGGAGAGGGTGAGGGTGGTCTTGGGCAGGATGCGGACCGCGTTGATCAGGTCCTGGAGGTAGCCGCCGATCGAACTGCGGAACTCGGTCGCGTCGGCGGGGTCGCCGCGCCAGCCGGCCGACATGGCGCGCAGCACCGAGTTGCCGAAGGGCACCGTCACCTTGTCCTTGCGGGTGAGGATGGTGACGAAGTCGTTGAGATGGGTCTGCGTCTCGCTGAGCTGCTGGAAGGCGCCCACGGACAGCTCGTGCCTGCGCAGCGCCTTGGGGTACTTCTTCGCCGACGGCACCTTGCGGTTCGCGTCCGGGTCGGCCTTGGCCTTGGCGGCGGTGTCGAAGCCGACCGTGGCGGCCCACGGGCTCGTGCCGACCGTGCCGATCGCCTCGGCCATCGCCTGTGCCTGCGAGACCGTGGGCATGCGCTGCGGGGCGACCAGGATGGTGCGCTGCCTCTCCGGCGCCTGCATGGTGATCATCAGGGTCTGCGCGACGAAGTCCTGCACGGCGAGATCGGCGGGCTCCGCGCGCAGCATGTCGCCCTCGAACGCGGTCGACAGCGAGGCGTCGGCGACCACCGCGGTCACCCCGTGGCCGATCGGGCGGGCCGCGTTGGGCGTGTAGCTGAGCGCATCGCTCTCGCCGACGCTGTCGCTGCGGGCCACGATCCGCTTCGCGCCGCCGGTACGGGCCACCGAGACGATGGCGGGGTCGACGGCCCCGTCCACCGGCCAGGCCACGTCGGAGGTGGCCTGGACGCCGAGGACGGTGTCGAGGGTGCTCACGCCCAGTTCGGACGCGGTCTTGAGGTGGTTGAGGGTGCCGGGCACGCGCAGGCCGTTGTGCGCGACGGAGGCCAGGTCGGTGTCGGCGAACGGCAGCGCGATCACCTGGTCGCCCGCGACAGCGCTCTTGAGCGAGTTCAGCCAGGCCTTGGCGACCGCGCCGCCGGTGCCCTCGGTGGTGTGGGTGACGTCGCCGCCGGGGCCGGCGACCCGGTACGGCTTGGTCATGAAGTCGATCGAGGCGAGCAGGTCGGGGTCGATGATCCAGGTCACCGGCAGCGACTTGGCCAGGTCGACCATCACCTGGAGCCGCCCGCCGGGGGACAGCTCCTTGGCGAGGTCGTCGTCGAGGAAGATCGGGCTCTGCTGGGAGTCGGTGTCGCCGCGGGCGGCCACGTGCGGCCGGTCGGTGAGCGGCCACAGGTAGGTGATCTGCGTGGCCTTCGCGGTGGTGGTGTTGGTGTCGTACCAGGGCAGGAAGGTGCGCTTGATGCCCAGGACGTGCTCGCCGGGCTCCGCGGACGTCTCGCCGTCCAGCGCCACGCCGAGCTGGTAGACGCCCGAGGCGTCGAAGCCCAGGGACTTCACCGGGACCTTGAGGGAGAAGGGCTGGCTCTGCCCGGCCGGGATCTTCGGGAGGTCGACCGTGTGGCCGTCGATCTCCGAGCCGTCCAGGTAGCTGGTGTAACCGGTACGGTCCTGGGCGCTCTTCATCGCGCTGAGGGACGTCAGGGGGCCGTCCGGGGCGACCCTGACGCCCATCCGGGCGCCGGTGATCGTCGTCTTGCCGTTGTTGGTCACCGTGCCGGACACGGTGACGGAGCCGTCCTTGGCGGGGACGCGGGGGTCGACCTTGTTCAGCGCCACCGCGGCGGTGCGCGAGCCGCTGCCGACGGCGGCCTGCGCGCCGGGCGCCTGGAGCGTCTGGACGACCTGGAGCAGCCCGGTGAGCAGCGTGCCCGCGGCGATCAGGGCGACCGCCCGCAGCAGACGCGGCGAGCGCGCCGACGGGGGTCTTCCGGGTGCCTGTGCCGCCTCGCCCACGCGTTCGCCCGTCCCTCGTGTCGGATGTCGACGGGCGGGCGACGGTGGTCGTCGGTCCGCGCCCATCTGATGTGCGTGCTGGCATGTTAACGATCGGCGCTGTGCCAAAGTGCTGCGGAGTCCGGGGAAGAGGCCCGATGCGGCCCAGTCGAGATCTGGCCGGGGTCCGGCCGATGCCCCGCCGGGGTCCGCCGAGGTCCGGAACCGGACGGTATGCCCTCGGGACGCGCGCCATATGCGCCCGCGACGCGGTCCCGCGGGGAAACCCGGCAGCCGTGGGCTCCGCGGACCCGTACCCTTTTACGTTGTGCCGAATGCCAACAATGCCGCTCAGACCCCGCGGGCCCGCCACCAGGTCGCGCCCGTCGCCGAGGAACTCGGCCACCGATTCCGCGACGCCGGATTCCGGCTCGCCCTCGTCGGCGGCTCCGTCCGGGACACCCTGCTGGGCAGGCTCGGCAACGACCTCGACTTCACCACCGACGCCCGCCCCGAGCAGGTGCTGAAGATCCTGCGGTCGTGGGCGGACTCGGTGTGGGAGGTCGGCATCGCCTTCGGCACGGTCGGCGCGATGAAGGACAGCTTCCAGATCGAGGTGACGACGTACCGCTCCGAGGCGTACGACCGGACCTCGCGCAAGCCGGAGGTGTCCTACGGCGACACCATCGAGGACGACCTGGTCCGCCGGGACTTCACGGTGAACGCCATGGCGGTCGCGCTCCCCGAGGGCGACTTCGTCGATCCGTACGGCGGCCTGGACGATCTGGCGGCGCGGCGGCTGCGTACGCCCGGCACCCCGGAGTCGTCGTTCTCCGACGACCCGCTGCGGATGCTGCGGGCCGCCCGCTTCGCCGCGCAGCTCGACTTCGAGGTCGCGCCCGAGGTGGTCGCCGCGATGTCGGCGATGGCCGACCGGATCGGCATCGTCTCCGCCGAGCGGATCAGGGACGAGCTGAACAAGCTGATCCTGTCCGACCACCCGCGCAAGGGGCTGCGGCTGCTGGTCGACACCGGGCTGGCCGATCTCGTGCTGCCCGAGCTGTCCGCGCTGCGTCTGGAGCGCGACGAGCACTTCCGGCACAAGGACGTCTACGAGCACTCGCTGACCGTGCTGGAGCAGGCGATCGACCTGGAGACCGACGGGCCGGATCTCGTCCTGCGGCTGGCCGCGCTGCTGCACGACATCGGCAAGCCGAAGACGCGCCGCTTCGAGACCGACGGCCGGGTCTCCTTCCACCACCACGAGATGGTGGGCGCGAAGCTGACCAAGGCCCGGCTGACCCAGCTCAAGTACCCCAACGATCTGGTGAAGGACGTCTCCCGGCTGGTCGAGCTGCACCTGCGCTTCCACGGATACGGCAGCGGCGAGTGGACCGACTCGGCCGTACGCCGCTACGTCCGCGACGCGGGCCCGCAGCTCTCCCGGCTGCACAAGCTGACCCGTTCGGACTGCACGACCCGCAACAAGCGCAAGGCAGCCGCCCTGTCCCGCACCTACGACGCCCTGGAAGCGCGCATCGCCGAACTCCAGGAGCGCGAGGAGCTGGACGCGATCCGGCCCGACCTCGACGGCAACCAGATCATGTCGATCCTGGGCGTCCCCCCCGGCCCCCTGGTCGGCAAGGCGTACCAGCACATGCTGGAACTCCGGCTGGAGAACGGCCCGATGACCGAGGACGAGGCGATCGCCGCGCTCAAGACGTGGTGGTCCGAGCAGCAGTGAGAACGGCGGCGTGAAACGGCGGAGGGGCGATGTTCCACGTGGAACATCGCCCCTCCGCCGTCTCGCCGAACGCGATGTTCCACGTGGAACATCGGCGTCAGCTCAAAGGCATCGGCATGGCGCCATCAGCTCAAGGACGTCAGCTCAAGGACGTCAGCTCAAGGACGTCAGCCCACGCGCGTCAGGCAGAGCGCGTAGTCGCCGCCGCGCCCCGAGTGGTCGTACTCGGCGTCGCCGTTGGAGCAGGCGTCTCTGTAGTGCTTGCCGCCGTGCCGCTCCACGACGCGGTACGCGGCCGAGCCCGACGTGCAGTCGACGACCTTCAGGGTCGGGTCGGAGTCGGAGCCGCTCTTGCTGACGCAGTCACCGGCGGACGCCGAATTCGCGTCGTTGCCGCCCATCGCGACTCCCGCGACGATGAGGGCGAGCACCAGCAGCGGCGCCAGCATGACGTACGCGCCGCCGCGCAGGAAGATCGGCTTGCCCGGGTTCATGGGCGGTCCGAAGCCGCCGCTGGGCGCGGGCAGCTTGTTGAACTTGCCGCGCGGCCCGAGGTTGATCAGCACCGTGATCGGCGTGATGACGAACGAGGCGATGCTCCACCAGCCCTGCCACAGCGTCTTGGTGGTCATCTCCCGGTGCGTGGCTATCCCGCAGGTGCGGCAGTAGTTCGCCCGTCGCTTCAGGAAGCGCATGATGATCAGGAAGCCCTGGTGGCCGCGGACGGTGGCCTGCACGGCCGGGAAGCCCCCGCAGAAGGTGCACGCCGGGCCGCCGTCCGGCGCCGTCTGCGGCCCGGTCTGCGGGTAGCCGAACGGCTGCTGCCCCTGGCCCTGCGGCGGCCCGTACGGGTTCTGGCCCGGCTGGCCCTGCCCGTACGGATTCTGCCCGTACGGATTCTGGCCGTACGGGTTCTGTCCCTGCTGCGGAGGCGCGGGCGGAGGCGGTGCTGTCTGCTGTGCGTACGGCTGGCCGTAGGGATTGCGGCCAGGAGGTGGCGGAGTAGCCACGGTTTCCCCCATGTGTGGTGTGCGTCCCGGCGCGACGCCGGGGTCAGGAGCGGAGTCGGGTCATCGTGGCGGCCACCCCGGCGTAGAGCAGGGCGAGGACGGTGATCAGCGCTGGGGAACGGCCGTCGGGCGGCAGCATCAGGGCGGAGACCGCCGCGGCGCCTACGAAGGCGACGTTGAAGGCGACATCGTAGAGGGAGAAGACGCGCCCGCGGTAGGAGTCCTGGACGTCGGTCTGCACCACGGTGTCGGTGGCGATCTTCGCGCCCTGCATGGTGAAGCCCAGCACGAAGGCCGCGACCATCATCGGCCCGACGGCGAACGGGAGCGCCAGCGGGAGCAGCAGCACGGCGGACGCGGCGGCGCACACGGTGATCCAGCCGCCGGTGCCGAAGCGGCCGGTGGCCCACGGGGTGAAGACCGCCGCGGTGAAGAATCCGGCCGCGGACAGGCCGACCGCCAGGCCGAGCAGGGCGAGACCGGCGTCGGTGTCCGAGGGGTCGGACCAGGTGTAGCGGCTGAGCATCAGCAAGGTGACGGTCAGGGCGCCGTAGCAGAAGCGCATCGCCGTCACCGCGCCCATCGCCCGTCGCGCCGCGGGCCGTTGGCGCAGATGCCGCCACCCGGCGGCCAGGCCCTGCGCGGTGCCCGCGAGCGCCGTGCGCAGCCGCTGCCGTACCTCGGAGGGATCGGGCCCGAGCCGGTCGCGGCCCAGCGTCAGCGCGGACAGCCCCGCCACCAGATAGACGCCCGCGCCCAGCAGCACGGTCGTCGCGTTGGCCCCGGCGCCCTCGGGCAGGAAGAGGTGCACGACGAAGGCGACGCCGCCGCCCGCGGTCGCCGCGAGCGTCCCGGCCGTCGGGGACAGGGAGTTGGCGATCACCAGCCGCTCGGCGTCCACGACCCGCGGCAGCGCGGCGGACAGCCCCGCGAGCACGAAGCGGTTGACGGCGGTGACCGACAGGGCGGAGAGATAGAACAGCCAGTCCGGCACGTGCAGCAGGATCAGCGCGGCCGTCCCGCAGGACAGCACCGCCCGCAGCAGATTGCAGGAGAGCAGCACCTGCCTGCGCCGCCAGCGGTCGAGCAGCACGCCGGTGAACGGGCCGAGCAGCGAGTACGGCAGCAGCAGTACGGCCATGGCGGAGGCGATGGCGCCGGGCGAGGTCTGTTTCTCGGGCGAGAAGACGACATAGGCGGCCAGCGCGACCTGGAAGACGCCGTCGGAGAATTGGGACAGCAGGCGCACCGCGAGCAGCCGCCGGAAGCCCGACAGCCGCAGCAGCACGCGAAGATCGCGCACAACAGCCATGGTCACAGCCTCACATGACGCGGAAGGCCCCGGGCACGCGACCCGGGGCCTTTCCTTGGTACTGCGGTGGTGCCGTCCTGCGGCGGTGCGGTCCTGCGGTGACGCTGTGGCACCGTGCCGCCGGACGCGGCGTTGTCCGGCTCAGCCGGTCAGCGCTCGACCTCGCCGCGGATGAACTTCTCCACGTTGTCGCGGGCCTCGTCGTCGAAGTACTGCACCGGCGGGGACTTCATGAAGTACGAGGACGCCGAGAGGATCGGGCCGCCGATACCGCGGTCCTTGGCGATCTTCGCCGCGCGCAGCGCGTCGATGATGACACCGGCGGAGTTCGGGGAGTCCCAGACCTCCAGCTTGTACTCCAGGTTCAGCGGGACGTCACCGAAGGCGCGGCCCTCGAGGCGGACGTATGCCCACTTGCGGTCGTCCAGCCACTGCACGTAGTCCGACGGGCCGATGTGGACGTTCTTGGCGCCCAGCTCACGGTCCACGATCTGCGAGGTGACGGCCTGCGTCTTGGAGATCTTCTTGGACTCCAGGCGCTCGCGCTCGAGCATGTTCTTGAAGTCCATGTTGCCGCCCACGTTGAGCTGCATGGTGCGCTCCAGCAGGACACCGCGGTCCTCGAAGAGCTTCGCCATCACGCGGTGCGTGATGGTGGCGCCCACCTGGGACTTGATGTCGTCACCGACGATCGGCACACCGGCCTCGGTGAACTTGTCCGCCCACTCCTTGGTGCCGGCGATGAAGACCGGGAGGGCGTTGACGAAGGCGACCTTCGCGTCGATGGCGCACTGCGCGTAGTACTTGGCCGCGACCTCGGAGCCGACGGGCAGGTAGCAGACGAGGACGTCGACCTGGCGGTCCTTGAGGATCTGGACGATGTCGACCGGGGCCTCGGTGGACTCCTCGATCGTCTCCCGGTAGTACTTGCCGAGACCGTCGTTGGTGTGGCCGCGCTGGACGGTCACACCGCTCTGCGGGACGTCGCAGATCTTGATCGTGTTGTTCTCGCTGGCCCCGATGGCGTCCGCGAGGTCGAGGCCGACCTTCTTCGCGTCGACATCGAAGGCGGCCACGAACTCGACGTCACGTACGTGGTAGTCGCCGAACTGCACGTGCATGAGACCAGGCACCTTGCTGTCCGGGTCGGCGTCCTTGTAGTACTCGACACCCTGCACCAGCGACGCGGCGCAGTTGCCTACGCCAACGATGGCTACGCGAACCGAACCCATACCGGTTGCTCCCTGTGTAATCGTCACGCGGTTCCCCGGTTTTCGGGTCGGCCGCCGTTCTCTTGGTTGTTGTCGTGTGTGTCCTGCTCGGAGTCCGGGCGCGTGGTGCTGCGTCCGGCCCGCTCGGTCTCGATCAGCTCATTGAGCCAGCGGACCTCGCGCTCCACCGATTCCATGCCGTGCCGCTGAAGCTCGAGCGTGTAGTCGTCGAGCCGTTCGCGGGTGCGCACGAGTGAGGCGCGCATCTTCTCCAGCCGTTCCTCGAGGCGGCTGCGCCGCCCCTCGAGGACCCGCATCCTGACGTCCTTCGACGTCTGCCCGAAGAAGGCGAAGCGAGCGGCGAAGTGCTCGTCCTCCCAGGCGTCCGGGCCGGAGTGGGCGAGCAGCTCCTCGAAGTGCTCCTTGCCCGCGGCCGTCAGCCGGTAGACGATCTTCGCCCGGCGGCCGGCGAGGGGTGTCGCGGGCGGATCGCTGTCCACCACCGACTCCTCGATCAGCCACCCCTGAGTGACCAGCGTCTTCAGGCAGGGATAAAGACTGCCGTAGCTGAAGGCGCGGAACACCCCGAGCGAGGTGTTGAGCCGCTTGCGCAGCTCGTAGCCGTGCATAGGGGACTCGCGCAGCAGACCGAGAACCGCGAATTCGAGGATTCCGGAGCGCTTGCTCAATCCCTCGTCCCCTCGTTCCGGCCGGTCGCCGCTGTCCCGTACTGTGTGCCGACCCGATGCCTCCGCACGATGCATCGGAGTGATGTGTCGGTGCGATGTATCGAGTCGATACATCGGGACGATAGAACGGTTCGACACATCATGCAAGGCGGTCCGCGGTGACCGCCGTCACAGCGGGTGTCACAACATGAAACCTGTGAGGCGTCAACCGTCCGTTATGTGATGAACGCTCGCATCGTGCGTCTTTTGACCGTGCGTACTCTGTTCGCCATGCAGAGCACCGGGAACCCTGGGACGTCGGCGTGCGTCTTGGTCCTGGGTGCAGTGCGGCCTGACACAGCCGTACTCAGGGGGACAGACCGGAATGTCATCGATGCCTGCAGGCGATCCCGCCTGTCGAGGAGTAGCTGTTCATGAGCGAGCACCGTCGCAAGCCGCCGCAGTCGCCCTCCGGCGGCCGTGCTGCCGCCAGGCGCGGGGGACAGCAGCCGACGCCCCCTGCGTCAGGCGGCCGACGCGCGGCCGGCGGCCCCCCCGCCGGGTCCCCTAGCGGTATGCCCAGTGGCGGTACGCCGCCCGGCGGTACCCCGGGCGCCGTACCCGGCCGTCCCCCCGGCCCTCCCGGCGGCGTGCCCAGCGGTTCCCCTTCCGGCACCGGCGGCCCCGGTGTCCCCTATGAAGGACGCGCCGCGGCCCGCCGCGCCGCCCAGGGACGCGGCGGTGGCGGCAACGGCAACGGCGGCGGTCGCCGCAGAGGCACCGGCGGCCCCGGTGAACCCGGCGGCCCCGCGGGCCGGGGAGGCCGCAGGCCCGCCAAGAAGCGCTTCATCGACTACCCGCGCTTCGGCAAGCAGGGCTGGCGGCACTGGGTGCCCTCCTGGCGCCAGGTCACCGCGCTGTGCATCGGCTTCGTCGGCACCCTGGTCGGCATCGCGGGCATCGCGTACGCCATGGTCGACATCCCCGACGAGAACAAGGCGGCCGTCGCCCAGAACAACGTCTACTACTGGGCCGACGGCACCCGCATGGTCGCCACCGGCGGTGACTTCAACCGGCAGAACATCACGTACGACCAGATCCCCAAGGCCATGCGCTACGCGGTGATCTCGGCCGAGAACAAGACCTTCGAGACCGACTCCGGTGTCGACCCGATGGGCATCACCCGCGCGCTGTTCAACATGGCCAAGGGCGGCGAGACGCAGGGCGGCTCGACCATCACGCAGCAGTACGTGAAGAACTCGATGCTCGACCAGTCGCAGACGGTCAGCCGGAAGTTCAAAGAGCTGTTCATCTCTATAAAGGTCGGCGCGAAGGTCGGCAAGAACGACATCATCACCGGCTACCTGAACACCTCGTACTTCGGCCGCGGCGCCTACGGTCTCCAGGCCGCCGCGCAGACGTACTACGGCGTGGACGCGGTCAAGCTCGACCCCAGCCAGTGCGCCTTCCTGGCGGCGTTGCTCAAGGGCCCGACGTACTACGACCCGATAGGCGCCACCAACATCGACACGTCGGCCACCGCCGAGGCCAACACCAAGCGCTCCACGCAGCGCTGGGCCTGGATCCTTGACCAGGAGGTCAAGTACGGCCACATGACGGCGACCGAGCGCGCCAAGTACACCAAGTACCCGATGCCCCAGGGGCTGAAGGTGCAGGCGGGCATGAGCGGTCAGATCAGCTACCTGGTCGACACGGTGAACAACTACGTCACCACGCACTCCTCGCCGAAGATCACCCAGAAGGACCTTGACCTGGGCGGATACCAGATCTACACGACCTTCGACAAGGCCAAGGTCAACGCCCTGAAGAAGTCCGTCGAGGCGGTCCGCAAGGCGAACATCAAGCCCGGCGGCTCGCACAAGTACCTGGGCGACGACCCCGACTACAAGGGCACGGACGCGGACAGCAATGTGCAGTTCGGCGCCGCCTCCGTGGTGCCGGGCGACGGCAAGATCGTGGCCATCTACGGCGGCGAGGGCTACGAGCACAACGAGTTCAACAACAACGCCAACACCGCCGGTGTGCCGGTCGGCTCGACCTTCAAGCCGTTCGTGCTCTCCGCGGCCATGATGTACGGCACCAACCACAGCGACGGCAAGCCCATCACGCCGGACAGCAAGTACAACGCCAACGACCTGCTGGTGATCAAGGACCACGACGGCAATGTGGTCCTCGACAAGGAGAACAAGCCGTTCCGGCAGAAGAACGAGGACTCGATCAAGCACGGCTACGTCACGCTGACCAAGGCCATGCAGAACTCGATCAACACCCCGTTCGTCCAGCTCGGCGAGGACGTCGGCCTGCCCAAGGTCAAGGCGACGGCGGAGAGCGTGGGCCTGCTCGACGAGAGCATGGCCACCATGGTGCCGTCGTTCTCGATCGGTACGTCCACGCCCAGCGCGATCCGGATGGCCGACGCGTACGCCACCTTCGCCAAATCCGGCGTGCAGGTGGACCCGTACTCGGTCACCAAGGTGATCCACAACGGTGACCAGATCAACGGCTTCTCGCGGCCCAAGCCCAAGCAGGCGCTGCCGGACAACATCGCCAACAACGTCACCAAGGTCCTGCAGAACGTGGTCGAGAACGGCACCGGAACCAAGGCCAAGGCCCTGGGCCGTACCGCGGCGGGCAAGACCGGTACCACCGACAGCCCCGGCGGCACCCGGTCCGCGTGGTTCGTCGGCTACACCCAGCAGCTCTCCACGTCCGTGGTGATGTTCCGCCAGGACACCAAGGCCAAGAAGCTGCTGCCGATGTCCGGCACCGGCGGCAACTCCTCCATCCACGGTGGTGACCTCCCGGCCACCATCTGGACCGACTACATGAAGGCCGCCCTCGGCAACTCCGAGGACCCCGGCTTCCCGGACGCCAGCAAGATCGGCGAACCGCAGAACGAGCCCGGCGCCCCGTCGCCGACGCCGTCCATGACGACGCCGCCGCCGAGCCCGACCGACACCGCGACCACCCCGCCGCCCACCACGACGACGCCGCCGACCACCCCGCCGACGACGCCGCCCACCACGCCGCCCACCACGCCGAGCGGCCCGTGCCTGCCGTGGGACCAGACCTGCAACACGCCGACGCCGAGCGACACCCCGACCACGTCGGGCAGCACCGGAGGACCGGGCGGCGGCGGAGGCAACAGCGGCGGAACATCCACCCGCAAACCCGGCGACGGAGGATGACGGACGGCGGCTGACGGGGGACGGCGACCGTCGCTGACAGCAGACAGCGACGGTTGGTGTCCCCGGGGACTCTCGCTCACACAGACCGGTACGGCAGGATGTTCGCCATGACGAGCGTGCGCGACCGCGAAGAGGCCGACCGGCGAGAGCTCCCCGTGCGACCCTCCGACGAGGACCCGGTCGCCGCGGCCGGCAGTGAGTTCCTGGGCGGGCCCACCGGACGGTGGGCCCGCTCCGGCGGTTACCGCTGGTGGAACCCGGTCCGCGTGATGGTGCTCGTCGTCATCGGGATGTTCGCCCTCGGCATGGCGCAGAAAGCGTCCTGCTACTCCGGCGGCTGGTTCCAGGGCGGCTCCCCGCAGTACATCCACGCCTGCTACTCCGACATCCCGCACCTGTACTCGCAGCGCGGCTTCGCCACCGACCTGGTCCCGTACTTCGACCGCATCCCGGACTCGGTCTCCGGCAGCGGCTTCCACTACCTCGAGTACCCGGTGCTCACCGGCCTGTTCATGGAGGTCGCCTCCTGGCTGACCCCGCACGGCGGCGACCTCCAGCACCGCGCGCAGATCTACTGGATCGTGAACTCCGCGATGCTGATGATCTGCGCGGTCGTCCTCGTCACGTGCGTGGCGCGCACCCAGCGGCGGCGCCCCTGGGACGGCCTGCTCATCGCCCTGTCCCCCGCGCTCGCGCTCACCGCGACCATCAACTGGGACCTGTTCGCCGTCGCCCTGACCGCCGTCGGCATGCTGCTGTGGGCCCGCAGCCGACCGCTGGCCGCGGGCATCCTGATCGGCCTGGCCACCGCGGCCAAGCTCTACCCCGTCCTGCTGCTGCTCGCGCTGTTCCTGCTGTGCCTGCGCGCCGGGCGGCTACGGGCCTTCGGCACGGCGCTCGGCGGCGCCGTCCTGTCCTGGCTGGTGGTCAACGGCCCGGTGATCCTGCTCGCCCGGCACGGCTGGTCGGAGTTCTACAGCTTCAGCCGCACCCGCGGCGTCGACTACGGCTCGCTGTGGCTGATCGTCATGCAGCGCACCGGCAACCCGCTGACCGGCGTGAGCGCGTACGTGGCCGCCCTGATGCTGCTGCTGTGCGCCGGGATCGCCGCCCTCGCGCTGTACGCCCCGCGCCGCCCGCGCTTCGCACAGCTCGCCTTCCTGCTGGTGGCCGCGCTGGTGATCAGCAACAAGGTCTACTCGCCGCAGTACGTGCTGTGGCTGCTCCCGCTCGCCGTGCTCGCCCGCCCGCGCTGGCGCGACCTGCTGATCTGGCAGGGCGCCGAGGTGCTGTACTTCATCGGCATCTGGATGCAGCTCGCGTACGTCACCGGCGGCACCAAGCACCACGGTCTGTCCGCCGACGGCTACCACCTCGCCATCGCCGTGCACCTGCTCGGCACGCTCTACCTGTGCGGCATGGTCATCCGCGACATCCTCCTGCCGCAGCACGACGTACTGCGGCAGGACGGCGACGACGACCCCTCGGGCGGAATCCTGGACGGCGCGGAGGACGTGTTCGTGCTCGGCGCCGTCCACCACGAGCCGCGGCACGCGGCGCCCTTCGCCGGACAGCGGGTCGAGTGGGGTACCACGATGCCGACGGACTCCGCGCCCACGACGCCTTCGCCCGCGGTGGACGAGAAGGACTAGACGGCTGGAGAAGAAGCCGAGGAGGGAGCGACAGGCGTCCTACGACGGGTGGCGGTCCACGACCCGGTCGAACTGGGTCGTGGTGTGCCGCAGGTGCGCCACCAGCTCGTCGCCCACCGCGGGCGGCGCCACGTCACCCGGCAGGAACAGGATCGACACCTGCATGTGCGGCGGCTCCGCGAACCAGCGCTGCTTGCCCGCCCACACGAACGGCGACAGATTGCGGTTGACGGTCGCCAGGCCCGCCCGCGCGACCCCCTTGGCCCGCGGCATCAGACCGTGCAGCGCCTTCGGCGCCTCCAGGCCCACACCGTGCGAGGTGCCGCCCGCCACGACCACCAGATGGCCGTCGGCGGCCGACTTCTCCTGCCGGTAGCCGTACCGGTCGCCCTTGACGATCCGCGTGACGTCGAGCACCGCGCCGCGGTACTCCGTCGCGTCGTGGTCGCCGAGCCACATCAGCGTGCCGATCCGCGCCCGGAACCTGGTCTGCGGGAACTGCTGCCTGAGCTGCGCCAGTTCGGTCGCCTTGAGGTGGCTGACGAACATCGTGTGCAGCGGCAGCCGGGCCGCCCGCAGCCGCTCCATCCAGGCGAAGACCTCCTCGACCGCGTCCGTACCGTCGGTGCGGTCCAGCGGCAGGTGGATCGCGAAACCCTCCAGGCGTACGTCGTCTATCGCCGTGTGCAGCTTGACCAGGTCGTCCTCGGCCACGCCGTGCCGGCGCATGCTGCTCATCACCTCGATGACCACCCGCGCGCCGACCAGACCGCGCACACCCTCCACCGAGGACACCGAGCGGATCGCCCGGTCCGGCAGCGGCACCGGCTCCTCGCCCAGCCGGTACGGGGTCAGCACCAGCAGGTCGCCGCTGAAGTAGTCCTTGATCCGGGCGGCCTCGTACGTCGTGCCGACGGCGAGCATGTCGGCGCGCAGCCGGGTCGCCTCGTCGGCGAGGCGCTCATGGCCGAAGCCGTACCCGTTCCCCTTGCATACCGGCACGATGCCGGGGAACTGGTCCACCACGGACTGGTGGTGTGCACGCCAGCGTGCGGTGTCGACGTACAGGGTGAGGGCCATGGCCTGGTCGGGACCTTTCCTTGAGCGAGCCTTCGGCGGGCCGCGCGCGGGCCTTGTCGTGGCCCATGCGCGGGCCCGGGGTCAGCGACGCGACATGTAGATGTCGAGCGCCTTGTGGAGCAGCTTGTTGAGCGGGAAATCCCACTCGCCCAAGTATTCGGCAGCCTGCCCGCCCGTGCCCACCTTGAACTGAATCAGACCGAACAAATGGTCGTTCTCGTCCAGGGAATCGCTGATTCCGCGCAGATCGTAGACGCTGGCGCCCATCGCGTACGCGTCCCGCAGCATCCGCCACTGCATCGCGTTGGACGGCCGCACCTCACGCTTGTGGTTCGCCGAGGCGCCGTAGGAGTACCAGACGTGCCGGCCGACGGTCAGCATCGTCGCCGCGGCGACCGCCTCGCCCTCGTGCACCGCCAGGTAGAGCCGCATGCGGTTGGGGTCCTCGGCGTTCAGCGAGGTCCACATCCGCTGGAAGTACGACAGCGGGCGCGGCCTGAAGTGGTCGCGCTCGGCCGTCACCTCGTAGAGCTTCTGCCAGGTCGGCAGGTCGTCGTAGCCGGCCTGGACCACCTCGACACCGGCCTTCTCGGCCTTCTTGATGTTGCGCCGCCAGAGCTGGTTGAAGCCCTTGAGGATGTCGTCCAGCGAACGGTTCTCCAGCGGGACCTGGTACACGTACCGCGGCTGTACGTCGCCGAAGCCCGCGCCGCCGTCCTCGCCCTGCTGCCAGCCCATCCGGCGCAGCTTGTCCGCGACCTCGAAGGCGCGCGGTTCGATGAAGTCGGCCTCCACGTCGCGCAGCCGCTTGACGTCCTGGTCGGCGATGCCGGTCTTGATGGTGTTCGCCTCCCACCGGCGGATGATCACCGGCGGGCCCATCTTCACGGTGAAGGCGCCCTGCTGCTTGAGGTGGGCGAGCATCGGCTTCAGCCACTCGTCCAGGTTGGGCGCGTACCAGTTGATGACCGGGCCCTCGGGCAGATACGCCAGGTACCGCTTGACCTTCGGGATCTGCCGGTAGAGCACCAGACCGGCGCCGACGATCTGGCCGGTCCTGTCGTCGATCCAGCCGAGATTCTCCGACCGCCACTCCGACTTCACATCAGCCCATGCCGGGACCTGGCAGTGGCTTGCCGAGGGCAGGCTCTGGATGTACGCCAGATGCTGCTCGCGGCTGATGGTCCTCAGGGTCAGGCTCATGCGGGGCGCTCCCCAAACTCACGACGAACTCACGACTGCGGGCTGGAATGCTCACTACTTGCTTGTGGTGGGTTTCCGGTGCTGTTTTCTGGCCCGAAGCCTACTGCGCGGGGGAAGCGCCCTCGCTACTGCTCGCCGGTGCTGTCGGCGACTGCCGGCCGCCGCTACCAGAGCCCGCCGAACAGCCCGCCGTGCGCGACACCGATGTAGAAGCCGACCGCCGCCATGCCGAGGCCGATGACGAGAGCGAACCGCTCCGCCGTGGTCGCCGAGATGAACTGGCCGTAGCCGCCGGTGAGGATGCCGACCAGACCGGTCCAGGAACTGAGCAGATGCAGGCTGTTGAAGGCCGAGGAGATGATCGCGATCGCGCCGAGGACGACGGTCACCGCGACCAGCGTGTTCTCCAGCGGGTGCGGCCGGCCGTCGGTGTTGAAGGTGAGGTGGTGGGTCCGTTCCGCGTGCTGTGCCATGGGGCACCTCCGTGACGGAGTAGATGTGTCCAGATTGGGGGCAAAAGGGGGCGGATTTCAACCCGGGGGACCTGTGCGGGTAGTCTGTACGGTCTGCACCGGTGTCTGTGCGTGGGCCGGGCCTCGCCCGACTCGGCGGAACGGTCCTCGGACCGATCCGCCGCTCGACTGTCTGTCACTCGACTGTCAGTGCCCCGCGCTACCGTTGCGACGCAGATACAAACCCTCCTGCCACGGAAACGCCGTGGCCGCCTGAGTCCAAAGGAGGTGGGTTCCCCTATGCGTCACTACGAGCTCATGCTCATTCTCGACCCCGATCTTGAGGAGCGCGCTGTCTCCCCGCTGATCGAGTCCTTCCTCGCCGTCGTCCGCAATGGTGGCGGCAGCGTGGAGAAGGTCGACACCTGGGGCCGTCGTCGCCTCTCCTACGAGATCAACAAGAAGCCCGAGGGCATCTACTCGGTCGTCGACCTCAAGGCCACGCCTGAGGTCGTCAAGGAGCTCGACCGTCAGCTCAACCTGAACGAGTCGGTTCTGCGGACCAAGGTCCTCCGCCCCGAACTGCACTGAGCTCTCCGCTCAGCGCACCGGGGCAGTAACCGAGTAGTAGCCAGCAGTAGTCAGTAGCAGCAGCCAGAAGCAGTCAGCACACCGCCGAGAGGTCATCCCATGGCAGGCGAGACCGTCATCACGGTTGTCGGCAATCTTGTCGACGACCCCGAGCTGCGCTTCACCCCGTCGGGTGCGGCGGTCGCGAAGTTCCGAGTCGCGTCCACTCCGCGCACCTTCGACCGGCAGACCAACGAGTGGAAGGACGGCGAGAGCCTGTTCCTGACCTGCTCGGTCTGGCGGCAGGCGGCCGAGAACGTCGCCGAGTCGCTCCAGCGAGGCATGCGCGTCATCGTGCAGGGCCGGCTGAAGCAGCGGTCGTACGAGGACCGTGAGGGCGTCAAGCGGACGGTCTACGAACTGGACGTCGAAGAAGTCGGCGCCAGCCTGAAGAGCGCGACGGCCAAGGTCACCAAGACCAGCGGTGGCGGTCGTGGCGGTCAGCAGGGCGGCGGGTTCGGCGGAGGCGGCGGCCAGGGCGGCGGCGGCAACTGGGGCGGAAGCTCCGGTGGCGGCCAGCCCCAGGGCGGCGGCGGTGCTCCCGCCGACGACCCGTGGGCGACCAGCGCGCCGGCCGGCGGCGGCCAGGGCGGCGGTGGCGGTAACTGGGGCGGCGGCTCCGGTGCCGCTTCTTCCGGCGGCGGCTACTCGGACGAGCCGCCCTTCTAGGGCGGGCATCCTCACTTCTTGATCGCAAGATCGCATTAGGAGAATCACCATGGCGAAGCCGCCCCCGCGCAAGCCGAAGAAGAAGGTCTGCGCGTTCTGCAAGGACAAGACCGTGTACGTGGACTACAAGGACACGAACATGCTGCGGAAGTTCATTTCCGACCGCGGCAAGATCCGTGCCCGCCGCGTCACCGGCAACTGCACGCAGCACCAGCGTGACGTCGCCACGGCCGTGAAGAACAGCCGTGAGATGGCGCTGCTGCCCTACACGTCGACCGCTCGATAAGGAAAGGGTGACCTGAAGCATGTCGAAGATCATCCTTACCAACGAGGTCAGCGGCCTGGGTGCCGCGGGCGACATCGTCGACGTCAAGCCGGGCTACGCCCGCAACTACCTGATCCCGCGTGGCTTCGCCATCGCGTGGACCAAGGGTGGCGAGAAGGACGTCGAGCAGATCCGCCGCGCCCGCCGCATCCGCGAGATCCACTCGCTGGACGACGCGAACGCGGTCAAGGCGCAGCTCCAGGGCGTCAAGGTCCAGCTCAGCACCCGCGCCGGTGACACCGGCCGGCTGTTCGGCTCGATCACCCCGGCCGACATCGCCGCGGCGATCAAGACCGCCGGTGGTCCGGCCGTCGACAAGCGTCGTCTCGAGGTCGGTTCGCCGATCAAGACGCTGGGCGCGCACAAGGTGACGGTGCGGCTGCACCCCGAGGTCGAGGCCGTCCTCGACCTGGAGGTCGTGGCCGCGTAATCGCGACCGCTGTGTTCCACGTGGAACAGGGAGGGCCGGGCACCCCGATTACGGGGGTGCCCGGCCCTTCGTCGTTCCGGGGTTCCGGGCGCGGCGGGCGCTGTGAGGTCTGGCCGCTCGCTGTGAGGTGTGTCGGCGGGCGGCTCGGCGGGCGGCTCGGGCTCTCGGCGAGTGCCTTGGGCTCCTCGGCGGGCGGCTCGGGCTCTCGGCGAGTGCCTCGGGCTCCTCGGCGGGCGGCTCGGGCTCTCAGCGGGCGGCGCCCGTGACGATCCAGCGGCCGGAGCGGGCCCGGAGCCACAGGGCGGCGAGCCGGGTCAGCATCATCAGGGTCATCGCCCACCAGAGCGCGGTCAGCCCCCAGCCCAGGGCGGGCACGGCCAGCGCGGCGGGCGCGAAGACGGCCAGCGTCCCCAGCATCGACCAGGCGAGATACGGCCCGTCGCCCGCGCCCATCAGCACGCCGTCCAGGACGAAGACGATGCCGCAGACCGGCTGCGCCACCGCGACCACCAGCAGTGCGGACGCCAGCGCGTCCCGTACGGCCGGGTCCGAGGTGAACATCGGCCCGATCAGCGGCCGGGCCAGCGTCACCAGCAGCCCCAGGACGACCCCGCAGGCCACTCCCCACTCGATCATGCGGCGGCAGGCGGCGCGGGCGCCCTCGGGGTCGTCCGCGCCCAGGTAGCGGCCGATGATCGCCTGTCCCGCGATGGCGATGGCGTCCAGGGCGAAGGCGAGCAGGGACCAGACGGTGAGGGTGATCTGGTGGGCGGCGATCTCGGCGTCGCCGAGCCCCGCGGCGACGGCGGTGGCGATAAGCAGGACGGCCCGCAGGCTGAGGGTGCGGACGAGGAGGGGGACGCCGGCTCGGGCGCAGGCGCGTATGCCTGCGGGGTCGGGGCGCAACAGGGTCCACAGGGCGGAGCGTGCACCCGTACGGGCGTCCGTCGCGGGGTCGTGTGGCGCGGGGTCGTGTGGCGCGGTGTCGTGTCGCGGCGCGAGGTGCGGCGTCGTGTCGTCCCGCGTCGGGAGGTGCGGCTTGGCGAGGTGCCGCTTGGCGAGGTGCCGCTTGGCGCCGCGGATCACCACCCACACGTAGACGGCCGCCATGCCGTTCTGGGCGATGACCGTGCCCCACGCGGAGCCCGCGATGCCGAGTCCGGCGCCGTAGACCAGGCCCGCGTTGAGCCCCGCGTTGGCGGCGAATCCGCCGACCGCCACGTACAGCGGGGTGCGGGTGTCCTGGAGGCCGCGCAGGACGCCGGTCGCCGCCAGCCCCATCAGCATCGCGGGGATGCCGAGCGAGCTGATCCGCAGATACGTGGTCGCGTACGGTGCGGCGGTCGGCGACGCGCCGAACAGGTCGACCACGGCCGGGGCGGACGGGAGGACGACGGCGATCACCAGCGCGCCCAGCAGCAGCGCGAGCCAGATGCCGTCCACGCCCTGGCGGATCGCGGCGGGCAGATCGCCCGCGCCGACCCGGCGGGCGACGGCGGCGGTGGTCGCGTACGCCAGGAAGACGAAGATGTTGACGGCGGTGGTGAGGAGCGCGGCGGCGACGCCGAGGCCCGCGAGCTGGGCGGTGCCGAGATGGCCGACAACCGCGCTGTCGGCCATGACGAAGAGGGGTTCGGCGACCAGCGCGCCGAAGGCGGGGACCGCGAGGGCGAGGATCTCCCGGTCGTGGCGGCCCCGGGCGGGCGTGCGGGGGGACGAGGCCGGATCCTTCTCCACTGCGGGCTTGGCGACCGGATTCACATGCACAGGGTAATCGTCCACAAGTAAGAGGTAAAGGCCCCCCTCGACTATTACGGGTGACTGCGTAGAGTGATCTCCTCCGCGTTGTTTGTGGCGATCTTGGGCCGACCGTGAATTTTTTTCTCCTGCACAGGCTATGGATGGAGAAAGGCCAGGTCAGAGCCGTTCCCTTGAGTAGATTGTCAGCTTGTCCACAGCGTCGTCCCAAGGGCTGTACACAGGTTGGGGCCACTTCTCCACAGGTATGCCGCCGCCGTCCACACCCCCTGTGGATAACCGGGTTGGTCAGGGCCGCCGAGAGCCCTACCGTGGACCGTCCCCCGACGCGCCGCGAGCGGCCCCGGGTGACTCAAATGTCGGCGCCGTGCCGTAAGAAAGAGCCGTGCCCCACGAACGCGTGGCACGTAACGGGGTGCGGTCGAACGCGGTCGAACGGTCCGCAGGGACGGGAGGAGGTGGCGCGGATGAGCCAGCCCGAACCCGCGGACGAGCACTGGGGGGAAGCACCCCCGGAAGCCGGTCCGAGCGACCGGCCCCCCGTCACCCGCTTCCGCAAGAAGAACGGCAACGACGACAGCGACAGCAACCGCTGGTCCGAGGGCGGCGGCGGCTTCGAGCGCGTCCCCCCGCAGGACCTCGACGCCGAACAGTCCGTCCTCGGCGGCATGCTGCTCTCCAAGGACGCCATCGCCGACGTCGTCGAAGTCCTCAAGGGCGCCGACTTCTACCGCCCCGCCCACGAGACGATCTACGCGGCGATCCTCGACCTCTACGCCCGCGGCGAGCCCGCCGACCCCATCACCACCGCGGCCGAACTCACCAAGCGCGGCGAGATCGCCCGCGTCGGCGGCGCCCCCTACCTCCACACCCTCGTCAACGCCGTCCCCACGGCGGCCAACGCCGAGTACTACGCCGAGATCGTCCACGAACGCGCCGTCCTGCGCCGCCTCGTCGAAGCCGGCACCCGCATCACCCAGATGGGATACGCCGCCGACGGCGACGTCGACGAGATCGTCAACAACGCCCAGGCCGAGATCTACGCCGTCACCGAACAGCGCACCTCCGAGGACTACCTCCCCCTCGGCGACATCATGGAGGGCGCCCTCGACGAGATCGAGGCCATCGGCTCCCGCAGCGGCCAGATGTCCGGCGTCCCCACCGGCTTCACCGACCTCGACTCCCTCACCAACGGCCTCCACCCCGGCCAGATGATCGTCATCGCCGCCCGCCCGGCGATGGGCAAGGCCCTGGCGCTCGACACCCCCCTGCCCACCCCGACCGGCTGGACGACGATGGGCGCGGTCCAGGTCGGCGACCACCTCCTCGCCGCCGACGGCACACCGACCCGAGTGGTCGCCGCCACCGACGTCATGGTCGGGCGTCCTTGCTACGAGGTCACGTTCTCCGACGGTACGAAGGTCCTGGCTGACGCGGACCATCAGTGGCTCACCTGGGACCGGAACACTCGCGAGGCATTCGACCACGCGAGGCCAGAGGCCACCTCCTACCCGGACAACTGGCCGTCCTGGTCTCCCTCACGGTCATCCGCCGGCACCAAGCCCGGCAGGACCGCGGGCGCCGTCCAGGAGCAGTGGAACCGTCCCGAACCCGAGAGCAAGGCAGTCAGGCCGCGCAGCACCAGGGAGATCGCCGCCACGGTCCGTGCGCTGCACGAGAACAATCACGCGATCCCGGCCACGAGGGCTCTCGTCGGCCCTGAAGTCGATCTGCCCATCGATCCGTACGTGCTCGGCTACCTCCTCGGAGACGGCGATACCGCCGGAAGCGGGCGTGTCGCCTGCGATCCACAGGACCGCGACTGGCTGATCAAGGAGTTTGACGCGGCCGGGTATGACGCTCGTCGGCACAGCAGCACCGGCCACTTCGGTGTGCGTGGGCTGAGGGACGCGTGGAGCCAGCTCGGTGTGTCCGCTGGCAAGCACATCCCGGCCGGGTACCTGCGCGCGTCCTTCGACCAGCGTCTGGCGCTGGCGCAGGGCATGGTGGATGCGGACGGGACCGTCGATGGCGACGGGGCCTATCGGTTCACGAACACCCATCGCGAACTGGTCGACGGATTCTGTGAGCTTGTCGTCTCCCTCGGTTGCGTCCCGCGGGTTCACCACCGCACCGGGCGTACCAGGGCCGGCGTGATCGGCGCGGACTCCTGGGACGTCATCGTTCCGACGAATCTTCCTCTTGCCCGGATTCCGCGTAAGGCGAGTTCCGCTCGAGGGCAGTGGAAACGCGAGCAGGTCACGCGGTACATCACTTCCGTCACCCCGGTCACGAGCGTCCCGGTCCGCTGCGTGCAGGTGGACAACCCGGACCACCTGTACCTGGCCACCCGCTCCATGGTGCCCACCCACAACAGCACGCTCGCGCTGGACTTCGCGCGGACGTGTTCCATCGCCAACAAGATGCCCAGCGTCATCTTCTCGCTCGAAATGGGGCGCAACGAGATCGCGATGCGGCTGCTGTCCGCCGAGGCGCGGGTGGCGCTGCATCACATGCGGTCGGGGACCATGACGGACGACGACTGGACGAAGGTGGCCCGGCGGATGTCGGACGTCACCGAGGCGCCGCTCTACATCGACGACTCGCCGAACCTGTCGATGATGGAGATCCGCGCCAAGTGCCGTCGCCTCAAGCAGCGCAACGACCTGCGCCTGGTCGTCATCGACTACCTCCAGCTCATGCAGTCGGGCGGCTCGCGCCGCCCCGAGAGCCGTCAGCAGGAGGTCTCGGACATGTCCCGTAACCTCAAGCTCCTCGCCAAGGAGCTCGAAGTCCCGGTCATCGCGCTCTCCCAGCTCAACCGTGGCCCCGAACAGCGCACCGACAAGAAGCCCATGGTCTCCGACCTGCGCGAATCCGGCTCCATCGAACAGGACGCCGACATGGTGATCCTCCTCCACCGCGAAGACGCCTACGAAAAGGAGTCCCCCCGCGCGGGCGAGGCCGACCTGATCGTCGCCAAGCACCGCAACGGCCCCACCGCCACCATCACGGTCGCCTTCCAGGGCCACTACTCCCGCTTCGTGGACATGGCCCAGACCTGACCGGGGACGTTGTGGGATCCCAGGTCCCGTGTCCTTTTCCCACCGGCGATGTCCACCGCGTGGCCAATAGGACAGGGGGATGGGATTCATGCCCCGTGAGCGAGCAGTTCCCCTCTTTGTGTACGGGACCGCCCCGTTCAGCGTCTGCGTGCGTGGCTGGGGCAGGACCCCGGCGTTACGCGGCCAGCGGGGCCGCCTCCGGAAACGCGGGGTTGGTGGTCCGATGGGTACAGCGGTGGCCGCGCCGGTACGGCTGAGTGTCCGGCGTGGTGACGAGTCCGTGGTGGAGGACCTGGAGTGGCCGTCGGTGCCGCTCGGGCTGCTGCGGGAGGCCCGGCCGTGGCGGATGTTCCGCTGTTACAAGGGGCAGCAGCACTATTCGGGCACGTACTGGTCGGCGACGGTGGGCGACCACGTGATCTACGAGTCGCGGCTGGAGCTGGGGCGGCTGCTGTTCGCCGACTTCGCCCCAGAGGTGCGGCACATCATCGCCCAGCCGTTCATGCTCAAGGCCGACGTGGATGGCAAGGTTCGCAAGCACATCCCGGACTATCTGCTGGTGACGGACGACGGGCCGGTGGTCGTGGACGTCATAGCCGCGTCACCGGCTTGAGAAGCCGGAGATCGCGTTCAGCGCACGTCTGGCCCCGTTGGTGTTCCGGCTGGCAGCCACCCCGCGCAGTTCGTTGGCTCAAAAGCGCAGAGAATGGCCACGTGACCATATTTCGCTGCGCCAACTGCCGACAGCCTCTAACGAACGAGTTGGTAGCAGGAGAGCCAGTCAGGGGCCCCGAGCGGCATCCGAGCCACGAGGTGGTCCCACCCCGGATGGCCCCAGGAAACTTCAAGGTCAACTTCGATGCCAGCCTCTTGATCCTTCACCCGGACGACGCTCCGGGGACTGCGGTTCATACCGATCCGCGGCGTCTCGCTGGTTGCTGCGGACTCGCCGGCCAGGACGGACCTAACCTCATGTGTATTGGCTGCGGTGTTGAAGTCGCCACCAAGGAGTCCGACTGCTGGACCGACAATCTTGTGGCGCTTATCGCCGCTGCAGTGACCGGTGAGCCCGAGGTGTTGTAGGCCTGGAACGCTCGACGGCCTCCCGAGGCATGGCGGCTGTGGATGATGGTGCGGTGACGAACATCAAGGACGACCACATAAAGGTCCACTTCCGGCTGGAGACAGATGAGGACGGCTGGCCGCCGGTGAGTGTGGAGAGCCTTTGGGCGGTAGACCTCGGCGACGGCACCGTGCGCTTGGAGTCACCGCTGCATGGAGGGCCACAGCCGCAGCATGACCGCCTTCTGGGCGGCGAGTCTTCCTCCCACTCCGCCGGGCAGGCTAGGTAAATGACACGGAACTGGGATTCCAGCGGATGACATGGCGTGGGATGCCCGAGAACTGACCAGGTCAGAGGCGCGGCAGATGACACCGGCCGTGGGAACCTACAACGCTGTAGGGTCTCAGATTTCGTGTCGGAATCTCACGGTCGATGTCGGATGGAAGTCGGATCCGACATCGACCGTGAGACACCGCAGTTCAGCGGAGCGCGATGCCTGCAGGGGTGCCGGGTGTTCGTAGAGTCGCTCGGCCGGCCGAAGAAGTGGGGGAAGCGTGCGGGTCGCCATTGATGGGGCACAGATCGGAAGCCAGGCGGACCTGCACCGGGTTCTTGCCGGGCCTCTGGACTTCGGTCCGTACTACGGGCACAACCTGAGCGCCCTGTGGGACCGTCTGAGCAGGGATGTTGAGCGCCCAGTCGAGATTGTCTGGGAGAACGCAGCAGTCAGTCGTGACCGCATGGGCGATGAAGCGTTCGAGGCAATCGCGTCCGTCCTGGTTCGAGCTGCCGCGGAAGACGAGTCGAACGCGCCGGACGAGAGGCTGACCGTGCGTTTCACCTGATGTGGAGTCCAGCGGCCAGCGCCGCCTGCGACTTCCGACGTGGAGCTGAGACGCTGAGCGTCCGACACAGCGTGAGACGGCGGACGGGGCCGTAGGTCATGGCCTATCGAGGGTGATCGCCCGGTTCGGCACGGAGGTGGTGCCGCGGCCGAGCCGGGCAACCGCGTTCCGGATCCTCCGAGAACTGGAGGGCCGCCATCCGCTGTTCCGGCTGAGCACGAAGCGGAATCGGGACATCGCCGGCCGATCGGAGGACCGTACGGGAAGCTGCGGCCCACGCGGCCGGGCGAGTACGTGCTGATGGACACCACGCGGCCGGACGTATTCGCGCTCGACCCGGTGACACTGCGGTGGATGCAGGCGGAGTTGACCGTTGCGATGGATTGGTACACCCGCTGCATCATCGGTTTGCCGGTGACTCCGGTGTCGACGAAGGCCATCGACGCGGCCTGACCGTCCGTGAGCCTCTTCGTGGGCGGCGGGTGCCGGGGGTGGGGTTGGTTATGGGGTGGGCGGGGTGTGGTGGTAGAGGGCTACCAGGACGCCGTGGACGGGCTGGGATTCGGTGTTTTCGGGGGTCTCGTCGACGAGTTGGGTGAGGGTGTCGCCGAGGTGTTTCGCCTGGGCGGGGCTGAGGCGGAGGTGGCGGAGGGTCAGGTGGGGGGCGACGGGTGAGCGGTCCAGTTCGTGGGCGACGGCGGCGAACATCGCGGCGGTGCCTGCCGCTTGGGGTTCGGCGACGAGCATGCGGCGGGCCGTGCGCTGGTAGGAGTGCTCGGTGCCGCCGCGGACCTGGCGGGTCTCGGCGATGTGGACGAGCCCGGCCTCGCGGAGCACTTTGAGGTGGTGGGCCACGTTGCCCTTCTTCGCGTCGAGTTGGGCCGCGAGTCGGCTGACGGTGGCGGGCCGCTGGCCCAGGGCGAAGAGCAGCCGCTGGCGCAAGGGGTGGGAGAGCGCCGCGAACTGCTCGGGCGCGCTGATCTCCAGGACGTCCTCGGGAGGCGGCGGGTAGGTCGGCTGATCGGACATACCGAAAGTGTCTAAAGTCTTTGACGCTTTCGCAAGGACGGTGCTCTACTCCCAGCCATGACGATTCCGACGAACCTTCACCCGGCCCCTGTCATCGACGAGACGGTCCGGCTGCTCACCGAGCACTACGTCTTCCCCGAGACGGCCGAGCAGCTCGCCGCCCTGCTGCGACGGCGTCTCGCCGAGGGCGCGTACGGCGTCGACGACGCCGAGGAGCTGGCCCGGCTGGTCACCGCGGACCTCCAGTCCGTCAACGGCGACCGGCACTTGAGGCTGAAGCACCACGCCGACCCGGTCTCCCCGGAGCAGGGGGCGGCCGGCCTGGCCGCCATGCGCCGGGACTTCGACACCTCGCTGGGCGGTGTGCCCCGGCTGGAGCTGCTCGACGGCGGCGTCGCCGTACTGACGCTTGGGCCGATGCTGTTCCCGCTGGAGTGGGCCGCGGAGCCGCTGGGCGCCGCACTCACCCTGGCCTCCCGCGCCCAGGCGCTGATCGTGGACCTTCGGGCCAACCGGGGCGGCGACCCGGACACGGTCGCCTTCGTGTGCAGCTACCTGCTGGACGAGCGCACCCACCTCAACACCATGTACTGGCGCGGCGATGGGGGTGGCGATGAGCTTGGCGGCGAGCGCAACGGCGAGCGCAACGGCGAGCGCGGCGAGCAGTCCTGGAGCCTGCCCCACGTCCCCGGTGCCCGCTTCGGCGGCAGCGGGCCGGTGTACGTGCTGTCCAGCGAGAGCACCTTCTCCGCCGCCGAGGAGCTGGCCTACGACCTGCAACAGCTCGGCCGCGCCGTCGTCGTCGGCGAGCGCACCCGCGGCGGCGCGCACCCGTGCAACGGCTGGACCGTACACCCGCACCTGGAGGCCACCATCCCCGTGGGCCGCGCGGTCAACCCCGTCTCCGGCACGAATTGGGAGGGCACCGGTGTGCGGCCGGACGTCCCCTGCGCCGCCGCCGACGCCCTGGACCGCGCGCACGCGCTGGCCCTCGCGCGACTGGCGGGCTGAGCCCTGCCGGGCGGTCAGGCCGGTTGGAAGAACGCGAGCATTCTCCGGCCGGCGTCGGGCGACGTCAGGATGTCGTGGACGCGGGCCGACTCGCGGGCGGCGGCGCCGGTGCGGGCGAACATCTCGCGTTCGTACTCCGCGACGGCGCGGGGGATGTCCTCCGGGTGCGCGGCCAGGGCGAGGCCGAGGAGGGCGCCGTCCAGGAGGGCCATGTTGGCGCCCTCGCCGACCGGTGGCATCAGGTGGGCGGCGTCGCCGATGAGCGTGACGTCCGGTGTCGACGGCCAGGTCAGGCCGACCGGGAGGGTGGTGATCGCCCGTGGCACGACGGTGTCGTCGCAGGCCGCGATCAGGGCGGTGAACCGTGGGTGCCAGCCGGGGAGCAGGTCGATCAGGCGCGCCCGGGCGGCGGCGGGGTCGTCGAAGGGGATCTTGCTGGTGGCGAACCAGTCCTCGTCGGTGTTGTAGAAACTCAGGCCGATACGGACGCGGCCGTCGCCGTTGCGCTGTGCGGCCAGCGACAGTCCGCCGCCGAGCACCCAGTAGTTTCCGCGCCCGACCATGGCCGCGAGGTCGGGGTGCGTGCGGTCGATGTCGGGGATGCCGAGCTCGACGATGTTCTGGCCGATGTGCGCCGGGCGGGCGTCGGTGAGCAGGGGGCGGACCCGGGACTGCGCGCCGTCCGCGCCGACCAGCAAGTCGTACGTCGTACTGCCGCCGTCGGCGAAGCGCAGCAGGCCGTCGGCGGCGGAGGTGAACGCGTGCCCCCACCGCACCGTGTCCTCGGGGAGGGAGTCCAGCAGCAGGTCGCGCAGGTCGGCGCGGTCGACCTCGGGGCGGTCGAGCGGGGCGTCCTCGGGGGTGTCCTCCTGGAGCAGCAGGGTGCCGTCCGGTTCGAGCAGGCGCATGTCCTGGCCTTCGCCGCGGGCTATCGCGTGGAATCGGTCGATGAGCCCGGCCTCGCGCAGTGCCCGCTGCCCGGAGTGGATGTCGAGCATGCCGCCCTGACCGCGCGCGGCGCGTGACGCCTCGCGTTCGTACACGACGGCGTCGATGCCGTTGACGTGCAGCACGCGGGCGAGGGCCAGGCCGCCGAGGCCGGCCCCGACGATGGCGACGGCCGCGGTCGGGCTCGGGCTCGGGGTCGGGGTGGTGGTCGTTGGCATGGGTGTCCCCTTCGGTTCCTTCGATACACCGTACGAGTCGATACACTGTATCGCGACAATGCGATGTACCGTATGCGGCATGTTGGTGTGGGAGCGGCCCGAGCCGCCGAATCGACCCGTACCGGCCCCCCTGGACCGGGAGCGGATCGTCCGCGCCGCGATCGAGCTGGCCGACGCGGACGGCCTGGACGCGGTGTCGCTGCGCAAGGTCGCCACCGCGCTGGGCGTCGGACCGATGCGGCTGTACGGCTACATCGAGAGCAAGGACGAACTGCTCGACCTGATGGTCGACGCGATCCACGCCGAGATCCGGCCGGTCGGGGACACCTGGCGGGAGGTCCTGCGCTCGCTCGCCGAGACCACCCGGCAGGCCGCCCACGACCACGAATGGCTCGCCGACCTGCTCGGCGGCCGGCCGCAACTCGGCCCGCACGCGCTGGCCAGGGGCGAGGCCGTCGTCGCCGCGCTGGACGGGGTCCACGTGGACGCCGTCATGCCCGTGGTCACCGCGGTCGACGCCTACGTGACCGGCGCCGTCCGCCGCGAGATCGCCGCCCGCCGCGCGGAGCGGACCACCGGCCTGGACGAGAAGCGCTGGCAGGCCGCACTGGGCCCCTACCTGGAACGCACCTTCGCCACCGGCCGCTTCCCCGCCCTGTCCACCGTGATCCACGACGCCGCCCACCTCGACGCCGACCACACCTTCCGCCTCGGCCTCGACTTCCTCCTCGACGGCATCGAGGCCCACATCTCGCGCTAGGGCTGGCGCGGGCGCCGCGTCTTGAGCGCGGTCTCGAAGCTGCGGACGCAGGCGTGGTCGCCCTCGACCGCGCTGCTCACCCGGGAGGCCCCGGCCCCGGCGCCCCCGCGGGAGGGCACCGGAGCCGGAACCGAACCGGCTAGGTGGCCGTCCAGACGAACGTCACCGGCGCGGACGCCGCAGCCGAGGACGTACGGGCGGTGACCGTCACCGTGTACGTACCCCGCTCAGTGGCCGCGCCCGTGAACCGCCCCGCCGAGCTGAGCGAGATCCCCGGCGGGAGACCGGTCGCCGAGAAGGCCGTGCCGCTCGGGGCCCTCTGGTCCAGCGCCCAGTCCACCGCCGTGTGCAGCGGGCTGCTCATGCCGTGCGGATTGGGCACGGCGTACGAGGCGTCGCCGCCCCCCACCCGCGCCGCCGCGGCGTTCACCTGCGTCGGCACGCTGAGCGTGCCGCTCAGCGGGAGATTCCGCGACGAGTCCCCCACCAGGATCTGGTAGCTGCCCGCCGCCGTCGTCCACCCGTTGGTGCCGGTGTTCCAGTACGCCAGGTCGTGCGTGGACACCGTGAAGGTCAGCGTCTGCGACTGGCCCGGATTGAGCGTGACCCGCTGATAGCCGCGGAGCTGGTGGACCGGCTCGCCGGTGGAGGCCGGGTCGCCCACGTAGAGCTGCGCGACCTCGGTACCCGCCCGCGTCCCGGTGTTGGTCACCGTCGCGCGCACGGTGGCGTTCCCGCCGGACAGCGCGCCGACCTGGAGCCCGGAGAAGGAGAAGGTGGTGTACGACAGGCCGAAGCCGAACGGATACAGCGGCTCGATGTTCTGCGCGTCGTACCACTTGTAGCCGACCTTCAGCCCCTCGCTGTACTGCACCGTGCCGTTGGTCCCCGGCCACTGCGCCGGGGTGTGCGCGGGCACGTCCGCGAGCGACTTCGGGAAGGTGACGGGCAGCTTGCCGGACGGGTTGACGTCACCGAAGATCAGCGCCGCCATCGCCGTACCGATCTGCTGGCCCGGATAGAAGCCCTCGAAGACGCCCGCGACCTGGTTCAGCCACGGCATGTTGATCGCCGAGCTGTTGTTGAGCACCACGATGGTGTGCGGATTGGCCGCCGCCACCTGGGCGATCATGTCGTTCTGGTTGGTCTGGGCGTTGCCGACCGGCGGCAGGTCGAGCGTGGTGGTGTCGTGCTCCTCGTTGCCGTAGTTGTCGCTGGCGAAGACGATCGCGACATCGGAGGAGCGGGCCAGCGTGACCGCCGACGCGAGATTCGACGCGTCGTTGTACTGCACGGTGGTGCCGGTGCCCGCGACCCGGTTCTGGATGCCGGTGATCGGCCAGACCGTGCCGGAACTGGTCACCGTCGCACTGCCGCCGCCGATGGACTGCACGCCCGCGCCGCCGTCCCAGCCGATCACCGCGATCGAGTGGGTGGTGGCGGTGGACAGCGGCAGGATGCCGTTGTTCTTGAGCAGTACGGTGCCCTCCTCCGCGCCCTGGAGCGCGGTCGCCACATGCGCCGGGGTGGTGACGACGGCGTCCCGCGAACCGCTGGGCGCCTTGTCGAAGAGACCGAAGGCGAAGAACTGCGTCAGCAGCCTGCTCACCATCGTGTCCAGCGTGGCCTGGCTGACCGTCCCGTTGGCGACCGCCTGCGCGAGGAAGTCCGCGTAGAAGTAGCCGTTCGGCATCTCCACCGTCAGACCGGCGTTGGCGGACTCGACGGTGGAGTGCGCGCCGCCCCAGTCGCTGGTGATGAAGCCGCCGAAGCCCGCCTGCTGGTAGAGCCCGACGTTCATCAGCGCCGGATTCTGGCAGGCCGGTACGGAGTTGACGACGCTGTACGCGCACATCGCCGCCGCCGGCGAGCCCTGCTGCACCGCCGCCTGGAACGCGGGCAGATACAGCTCCTGCATGGTCCGGTTGTCGACGACGACCGTCCCCGCCGGATTCTCGATGTTGTAGACGGCCACGTGCTTCATCTCGGCCATCACACCCTGGCTCTGGATGCCCCGGATGTCGGCCGCCGCCAGCCGCCCGTTGAGGTACGGGTCCTCGCTGAACGTCTCGAAGGCCCGGCCCCAGCGCGGGTCGCGCACGATGTTCAGCGTCGGGCCGAGCGCCACCTGCACACCCTTGCCCGCGAACTCCGCGCCGATCGCCGCGCCGTACTGCTGCTCCAGCGCGTCGTCCCACGTCGCCGCGGACGCGTTCGCCGACGGCATCTGCGTGACGCCGCCGAGGCCGTCACCGACACCGTGCGGCCCGTCCTGGAGGCCGATGTTCGGGATGCACAGCGACGGTACGCCGGTGATGTTGCCGATGTACGGCGTCGCGTTGTTGTTGCCGTGCAGGATCGAGACCTTCTGCGCGGTGGTCATCTGCGCCATGACCTGCTGGACGCGGGTGGCCACCGGAGCCGTGGAACCGACCCACGGGCAGTTGCCGTTGCCCCCGCTCGGCGGCGGGGAGGTCGTACTGCCACCGGGCGTCAGGATCGTGAACTCCCACAGCGAGTAGCCGTACTGCGTCGCCCGCTGCGTGCCGTACATCCGCACATAGCGGCCGGTCGCGTTGAACGACAGATTCTCGGTGCCACCGGCCCCGGTCGTCGTGGAATACGCGTTGTTCCACGTGGAACCATCGGTCGAGACCTGGATCTGATACGCCTTCGCGTACGCCGTCTCCCACGTCAACTGCGCGCCGCACAGCGTCTGCGACGAGCCGAGGTCGACCTGGACCCACTGCGGGTCGGAGGCCGCGCTGGACCAGCGGGTGCCCGCGTTGCCGTCGAAGGCGGCGGAGGCGGGGGTCCCGGCGTTCTCGGTCGAGGACGCGGTGGCGGGCCTGCCGAGCGCGGCGGTCGTGGTGCCGCAGGTCGCCGGGGGCGTACCGCCGCCGGAACCGCCGTAGACCTGGAACTCCCAGAGCGAGTAACCCCATTGGGTGGCGCGCTGGGTGCCGTACATCCGCACGTAGCGGCCGGTGCCGGTGACGCTGAGCGTCTGGATGCCGCCGGTGCCGGTGGTGGTGGAGTAGACGTCGGTCCAGGCGGTCGCGTTGTCCGAGACCTGGATCTTGAAGGCTTTGCCGTACGCCGTCTCCCAGTTGAGGACGACCTGCGTGATCGGCTGCGACGAGCCCAGGTCGACCTGGAGCCACTGCGGATCGGACGCGGCGCTGGACCAGCGGGTACCGGTGTCACCGTCCACGGCGGCGCTCGCGGCGAACGCGTCCTGGACGGATGACGCGGTCGTCGGCTTGCCCTGGGAGAGCAGGGTCGGCGTCGCCGCGTGCGAGGAGGTGGGCGCCAGGGACAGATACGCCGAGGCGATCAGCACCAGCGCCATCAGCAGGACGCCCTGCGGTGACCGTGCGAGAGGGAACCGGAAACGTTTACGGTGCGCGGAGAGCCCTCGTGGGGTGACCCTCATGTGTGCTCCTACGTGTCTACGTGTCGGATGACGGCTCGCGGAAGTCCGCGAGCACGGGCGCGAGAGGGTGAGAAACCGACAACGAGGGCACGTAGCGCCGTCCTTGCGGAGATCCGCGCGCGGCGAGCGCGCGGCCACGCACGTGACAAGCACGTGACAAGCACGCGGCCGGCGTGCGGCGAGGTGCGCCGCGTACGCGCGAGCCTCCGGTTGGGGGGTGGACGTCGGTGGTGCCCTGCTGCGGTGTGCGGCACCGACCCCGGTCTCGCGGCCACGATCGGCGTTCGTGCGCGGTGCGGCTGTGCGGAGGTGCGGTCGTGCGCGTGCGGAGGTGCGGAGGTGCGGTCGTACGCGTGCGGTTGGTACAGCGGTGCGGTCGTACGCGTGCGGCTGTGCGGCGGCCCGAGGGTGCTGTCCCGCCGCCTCGCCGGACGGCTGTGAGAGCGCTCTCTGGCCGACGTGATGTCTACGCCTGGCGAAAACCGCTGTCAAGGTTCCGCGCAGCCGTGACCGGACGGCGCCGCTTTCTTCAAGCGGGCCCAACGCGAGCCGGGGGCAACGGGGTTGCGAAGTACCGCCGTGGCGGGCACGGCCGGGCGCGGCGGCGAGTGGGATCGTAAGGGGATGGACGACAACGACGACGTCGGTGGTGGCGTGAGCGGAGACGGCCGGGACGGCGACGGGAGCGGGGCGGCCGGCGGCGACGAGGGCGGGACCGGCGGCGTCGGCCGGTTCAAGGTCGAGCTGGAGGGCGTACCGGAAACGCTGCTGTGGAATCTGTACAACCGGGCCGCCGAGGCCCGGCGGCCGGGGGCGCGGCTGCTGGACGACCCGCTCGCGGTGGAGCTGGTCGACCGTATCGACTACCCCTTCGAGCGGTTCGGCGGCTCGGGCATGGCGCAGTGGCACGCGCTGCGGGTGCGGTGCCTGGACGACGAGGTACGGCGCTTCGTCGCCGAACACCCCGACGGCACGGTGGTGGCGCTCGGCGAGGGCCTCGAAACGCAGTTCTGGCGGGTGGACAACGGCCGGGTGCGCTGGCTGACGGTGGATCTGCCGGAGACGGTCGAGGTCCGAGACGTTCTGCTTCCGGACGATCCGCCACGGCGCCGTTCGCTGGCCCGGTCGGCGCTGGACCTGGGCTGGATGGACGAGGTCGACGACTCCGAGGGCGTACTGGTCACCGCCCAGGGCCTGTTGATGTATCTGCCGCCGTCCGACGTGAAACGCCTGATCGCCGCCTGCGCGGAACGTTTCCCCGGCGGCTGGATGCTCTTCGACGCCCTCCCCCGGGGGATGGTCGCCCGCAGCCAGGCCCAGGCCGACGACCGGGCCCGGGCGGACGCCCAGGCGCGGGCCGAGGCGCGCAGGGACACGGACGCGGGCGGGACGGGGCCGGACGCGGGGACGGAGGCGAGCCCGGAGGCGGGCGGGAGCGCGGCGCGCCCCGGCTATCGCGCGCCGCGCTGGCTGTGGGGCATGGACGGCAAGGAGTACCGCAAGGTCGCGACCGCCTCGCCGCGCATCGCCGAGGTCCGCAGCCTGCGCCTGCCGCGCGGTCGCGGCCCGTACGCCATCGCGCCCGTCTCGCATCTGATCCCGCTGCTGCGCGGGATGCGGATGTCAATTGTGTCGCTCCGCTTCGGCACCGCCGATTACCGTAACGGCGACCGTCCGTAGGGGAGTCCAGGTCGGCCGGGCGCACGGATCCGGCCACCAGGACCGCCCCGGACCCCGTACCGAGACAAGAGGCGCGCGCCGAGTGACGACCGATTCCCAGCACCCACCGCAGTCCCCCGACCGGCCCCGGCCCGCGGCCCCCGCCCCGTACGCGCTGCCGACGCCCGGCCCCGCGCCCGCCGCGCCGGACGGTGAACTGCTGCCCGCCACCCGCCGCGCCCTGCTGCGCCGGATCGCGGTCGGCCAGGCCGAGGGCCGTACGCCGTCGATCGTCGGCGCGGTCGTACGGGACGGGCGGATGGTCTGGTTCGGCTCGCGCAGCATGATCGAGGGGCACGCGCCGGACGCCGACACGCAGTACCGGATCGGCTCGATCACGAAGACGTTCACGGCGGTGCTGGTGATGCGGCTGCGCGACGAGGGGCTGCTGGAGCTGACCGATCCGCTGGCGCGGCACCTGCCGGACCTGCCGGACGACGCGGAGGACGTGGCCGGTCTGACGATCGGCCAGCTCGTCACCCACACCTCCGGCCTGGCCTCCGAGACGCCGGGCCCCTGGTGGGAGCGGACCCCCGGCGACCTGCGGCCGGAACTGGCCGACATCCTCGGCCCGGCCCCCGTCAAACACCCGGCCGGACGGCGCTACCACTACTCCAACCCCGGATTCGCGCTGCTCGGCGCCCTGGTGGAGGCCAAACGCGGCGTGCCGTGGGCCGAGGCCCTGAAGGCCGAAGTGCTCGACCCGCTGGGCATGCCGCGTACGACGGCGCTGCCGCAGGCCCCGGCCGCCGGGGGCTTCGCCGTCCACCCGTGGGCGGACGTGATGCGGCCCGAGGTCGTACAGGACACCGGACTGATGGCGCCCGCGGGCCAACTGTGGTCGACGGCCCAGGACCTGGCGCGCTGGGCGGGCTTCCTCGCGGCCGGGCACCCGGACGTGCTGGCCGCGGCGACACTGGCCGAGATGCGCGCGCCCGCCGCGCCGCCGGACGCGGCCGACCCCGACTCGGGTTACGGCCTCGGGCTCCAGCTCACCCGGCACGGCGACCGCCCGCTCGCCGGTCATACGGGCTCGATGCCGGGCTTCCTGGCCACCGTGTGGGTGAGCGTCGCGGACGGCGTGGGCGCGCTCGCGATGGCCAACTCCACCTCGGGGCCCGCGATCGGCACCATCGCCGCCGACCTGCTGGCGATCACCGCCGACGCCGAGCCCGGCCTGCCCGCGCCCTGGCGGCCCGCCGACGCGCTCGACCCGGCGCTGCTCGACCTGGCGGGCCCCTGGTACTGGGGCACGTCCGGCTACAGCCTGCGCGTCCACGCCTCCGGCGACCTCGCGCTCGCGCCGCTGACCGGCCAGGGCCGCGGCGCGCGCTTCCGCGCGGAATCCGACGGCACCTGGACCGGCCTCGAGGGGTACTACGCGGGCGAGACGCTGCGGCCGGTGCGGCGCGCTGACGGCTCGGTCGGCCATCTCGACCTGGGGTCCTTCGTGTTCACACGCGTGCCGTACGACCCTTCGGCGCCGCTGCCGGGCGGCCCTGGCCCTGGCCCTGGTCCCGGTCCTGGCTCCGGTTCCGGTTCCGGTTCCGGGCAGGGGAACTGGCCGGTGCGCTGAGGCCGTTGGCCTCGGGAGTGCGGTCGGCGCCGTCCTGAGCGCTGTCCTGAGTGCCGTCCTGAGCGCTGTCCTGCGTGCCGTTCCGCGTGCTGTCCTTCGAGCCGTCCGAGGACGGGGGCCTGAGCAGGACGGCGGCGACCGCGGCGCCGAGGGCCAGCAGTCCGGCGGCGACCACGAAGGCCAGGTGGTAGCCGCTGGTCAGGGCGGCCGGTACGGAGTGGCCCGCGGCGAGCTTCCGGTCGGTGCGGGCGGCGGCCAGGGCGGCGAGTACGGAGAGGCCGAGCGCGCCGCCGATCTGCTGGGCGGTGTTGAAGACGCCGGACAGCAGCCCGGAGTCTGCGGGGGTCGCCTCCGACATGCCCAGCGTCATCAGGGAGGGCATGGCCAGGCCGAAGCCGACGCCGAAGACCAGGATCGCCGGGAGGATGTCGGCGGGGTACGAGGCGTGCGCGGAGGGGGCCCTCGCCAGGATGAGGAAGCCGCCCGCGAAGAGCAGCAGGCTGGGCAGCAGGACGGCGCGCTGGCCGAAGCGGGCGCCGAGCCGGGCGGACAGCAGCAGGGACATCACGCCGATCATCGCGCCGGTCGGCGCCAGCGCGAGCCCGATCCGCACCGGGCCGTAGCCGAGCACCTGCTGGAGGTAGAGGCTGGTCATGAACTGGAAGCCGAAGCCGCCCGCGACCATCAGCGCCAGCACCACGTTCGCGCCCGAGACGATCCGGGAGCGGAAGATCCGCAACGGCATCAACGGCTCGGCCGCCTTGGTCTGACGGATCAGGAACCCGGCCAGCAACAGGGCGGACAGCGCCGCGAGTCCTGCGGTGGCGGGGGACGTCCAGCCCCGGCCGGTGGTCCCGACGATGGTGTAGACGCCCAGCATCAGCGCGGCGGTGACCAGGACGGCACCCGGCGCGTCGACCCCGGGACGCGCGCTTCCGGCGCGGGGCTCAAGGGGTTCACCACGGGGCTCGCGGGACTCACCATTGGGCTCTCGGGACTCGCGGGGCTCGCGTACGGCGGCCGGGCGGTCGTCGGGCAGCAGGCGCAGGCTGAGCAGGGCGGCGGCCGAGCCGATGGGGAGGTTGACGAAGAAGATCCAGTGCCAGTTGATGGCCTGGGTGAGGATGCCGCCCACGAGCAGGCCGAGGACGCCGCCCGCGGACTGCACGAAGCTGTAGACGCCCATGGCGCGGGCCCGGCCGCGGGCGTCGGGGTAGAGCACGATGACCATGCCGAGGCTGACGGCCGAGACCATCGCACCGGCCGCGCCCTGGACGAAGCGGGCCGCGATCAGCAGCCCCGCGGAGTCCGCGAACCCGCACAGCAGCGAGGCGACGGTGAACGCCGCCAGGCCGGTGACCAGGATTCTGCGGCGGCCGAACAGGTCGCCGAGGCGGCCGGCGAGCAGCAGCAGCCCGGCGAAGGCGATGAGGTAGGCGTTGACCACCCAGGCGAGGCTCGACTGCGAAAAGCCCAGGTCGCGGCGGATGGACGGCAGCGCCACATTCACGATCGTGCCGTCGAGGATGATCATCAGGGTGCCCGCGCTGAGCACCGCGAGAGCCGCGCCGCGCGACGATCCGGCGGCATGGGGACGGAGTGGCATGAGGTCGCCTCCTGGCGAAAGGGATACCAGGAGCGACCGTAGCAGATGGTTTTGTTGAAGACTATCTCTTACGGGCTTACCTTGCGGGCGCGTGCCCGGCGGTGGAGCGGTGCGGTGTGCTGCGGTGCGGTGTGCTGCGGTGCGGGGTGCTGCGGTGCGGGGTCGGGGGCGGACCGCGGCGGAGCGGGCTACTTGCGGGACTGGCGCGGGCGGCGCACTCCCTGGCCGCCGTCCGGTGCGCCCGCGGGGGTCGCGAGATGGCCGTTGACCAGCCGGTTCAGCGCGGAGACAAAGGCGGTGCGCTCGCTCTCCGGCAGCGCGCCGAGCACGTCCTCGTGCACGTGGTCGACGATCTCCTGGCCCTCGGCCACGACCTTCTCGCCCGCCGGGGTCACCTTGATGATCCGCGCGCGCCGGTCGGTCGCCGACGGCACCCGCTCGGCCAGCCCCGCCCGCTCCAACTGGTCGACGGTGACGACCATCGTGGTCTTGTCCAGGTCGGACAGCTCGGCGAGCTGCGCCTGGGTCCGCTCGGCCTCCAGCGCGTGCGCCAGCACGCAGTGGGCGCGCGGCGACATGCCGATCTCCGCGAGCGCCGCCGACATCTGGGTGGCCAGTACGTGGGCGGTGTGCTGGAGCAGGTACGACATGTCGGCGGTCCGCGCCGACAGGGGGACGTGCGCTGCGGTGGTCGCGGCCTCTGCGGTCGCTGCTGTCTCTGCGGTCATGCGTCGAGACTAGCAAAATAGGTCCGCTACGGGACGATCCCGTAGCGGACCTATCGCGGACGGCGGACGGGACCCCGTGGAGACCTGGAGACACGGACTCCGGGGACGGCGCGGCGGATAGTACGCGAAACCGTTTCTCCAGTGGTGACGCTTCGCGCTATTCGTCCGGTGCCCTCACGCAGCGTGGCACGCTCACACGGCACCGCAGGCGAGCTGAGCGAAGGATCGACCACCGGGAGTTCGGGGCCACGTGATCATGGATGCCAAGACCACCGACCCGGCCTCACCGGCGTCTCCGCAGCCCAGGGGGCGGCGCCGCAAGATCGCGCAGCCCCGGCAGGAGCCCGCCGCACCCATGACGCGGCCCGCCGCCGCGCAGCGGCAGGAGCCGGGACCAGCGCCGGAACCCGAGCCGGAGCCGCGCGCTTCGGCGCCGACCGAGCCGTCCGCGTACACACCGGCGTCGATACCGGCGTCGGCGTTCACGGCCGCACCCGCATCCGCATCCGCACCGGCACCGGCACCAGCACCCGCACCGGCACCCGCGTTCGTACCGCCTCCCGTACCGCGGATGCCCGGACCCGAGACGCCCGCGTCCCCGGCGGCCTCCCCGGCCGGGTCCCCGTCGCCCGACGCGCTCCTCATCCGCCGCACCATGGAGGAGATCGGGCCGGTCGCGGACCGGACGGTCTCGTACTTCTACGCGCTCCTCTTCATCCACCACCCCGAGCTGCGCGACCTGTTCCCCGCCGCGATGGACGCGCAGCGCGACCGGCTGGTCAAGGCGCTGCTGACGGCGGCCGAGCACATCGACGACCCGGCGGCGCTCGGCGACTACCTGTCGCACCTGGGCCGGGGGCACCGCAAGTACGGCACCCGCGCCGAGCACTACCCGGCGGTCGGCGAGGCGCTGCTCGGCGCGCTCGCCCGGTACGCGTCGGCGGTGTGGGGCCCGGAGACCGAGGCCGCGTGGGTCCGCGCGTACGCCGCGATCTCGCAGACGATGATCGACGCGGCGGCCGAGGACGAACGGCACGCGCCGCCCTGGTGGCAGGCCGAGATCGTCAGCCACGAGCTGCGGACCCCCGACGTCGCGGTGGTCACCGTACGGCCCGACCAGCCGTACGCCTTCCTCGCCGGGCAGTACACGATGGTGGAGACCCCGTGGTGGCCGCGGATCTGGCGGAACTACTCCTTCGCCGCCGCGCCCCGCGACGACGGCCTGCTGACCTTCCACATCCGCGCGGTCCCGGCGGGCTGGGTCAGCAACGCGCTGGTCGGCAGGGCCCGCCCCGGTGACGTCGTGCGGCTCGGGCCGCCCTCCGGTTCGATGGTGGCCGACCACGCCTCGGACGACGGCATGCTCTGCCTCGGCGGCGGCACCGGCATAGCGCCGATCAAGGCGCTGGTGGAGGACGTCGCCCGGCACGGGCGGCGGCGCCCGGTCGAGGTCTTCTACGGCGCCCGCCGCACCAGTGACCTCTACGACCTCAACACGATGCTGCGCATGCAGCGCGAGCACTCCTGGCTGTCGGTCCGCACCGTCGTCGCCGACACCCCCAGCGACGCGCTGTCCGGGCCGCTGCCGGACGCCGTACGCGCGCACGGGCCGTGGGAGGCGTACGACGCGTATCTGTCGGGGCCGCCCGGGATGATCCGCAGCAGCGTGGACACGCTGGTGCGGATCGGGATGCCGTCGCACCGGATACGGCACGACCTCGTGCAGGAACTGGTCGCGGCGGGGGACTGACGCGACCGGCCGCCGGTCCCCTCACGGATGTCAGCCGAGGTCGGGGCCGAGCAGGCCCAGCACCCCTTCGATGTTCGCGTCCAGGTAGTGCCGCAGGGTCAGCGGCACGATGTCGACCGAGGCCAGGCCCATGCGGCTGAAGGGCACGCGCACGATCTCGTACTCCCCGCAGGGCTCGTCGATCTCCGGGCCGTGCCGCTGGTCGAGGTCCATGGACTCCAGGCGGCAGGCGAAGAAGTACTGCACCTTCACGCCGTGCGAGCCGTCGTCCGCGATGTGCTCGACGGTGTCGACGAAGGCGGGCACCACATCGGTGACCTTGGCGCCCAGCTCCTCGTCGACCTCGCGGTGCATGGCCGCGACCACGCTCGCGTCGTCGTCCTCGACCCCGCCGCCCGGCGTGAGCCAGTACGGGGCGAGGCCGGGCTTGGTGCGCTTGATCAGTACGAGCCGGTCGCCGTCGAGAACGATGGCGCGGGCCGTGCGCTTCACCACCGGCCGGGTGGTGGGGCCGTCATGCGTGTCCGGGGGCATGGTGGACATCTGCCGCAGTGCGCGCGGCGGCAAACTTGCCGCACCGCACAATTCCCGGCGCCGCCCCGGCGAATCGGAGCGCACCCCTCCGCCGCCGTGCCACCGCCGTGCCGCCGTGCGCCCGCGCGCCCTCACCCGTACGAAGACGCGCCTGAGCGCGCGGACGACCACGCGCTCACCCGTACGAAGACGCGCCTCGCCCCCCGGCGCCCGCGCCTTCACCCGTACGAAGACGCGCCTCGTCCCCCGGGGCCCGCGCGCTCACCCTGACGAAGACGCCGCTTCGTCCAGCGCGCGCAGCACATCGGCCACGATGTCCTCGGGGTCCTCGACACCCACCGAGAAGCGGACGAAGCCGGGCGGTACGGCGTCGCCGCCCCACCGTCCGCGGCGCTCCGCGGTGCTCTGGACGCTGCCGAAGCTGGTCGCCTCTGAGGTGAGGCGCAGTGCGGCCAGGAAGCGTTCGGCGTGGGCGCGGTCGGGGAGGGTGAAGGAGACGACGCCGCCGAAGCGCCGCATCTGGGTGGCGGCCACGGCGTGCGCGGGGTCGGACGGCAGGCCCGGGTGACGTACGTCCGTCACCTCGGCGCGGTTCAGCAGCTCACTCGCGAGGGTGAGCGCGTTCGCGGACTGCCGGTCCACGCGCAGGGCGAGCGTCGCCAGCGAACGGTGGGCGAGCCACGCCTCCATCGGCCCCGGAATGGCGCCGACCGTCTTGCGCCACTGCCTCACGCTCGCGTTCAGCCCGGCGTCGCGCGTGGTGACGTAGCCCATCAGCAGGTCACCGTGCCCGTTGAGCGCCTTCGTGCCGCTGGCCACGGAGAAGTCCGCGCCCAGGGCGAGCGGGCGCTGCCCGAGCGGCCCCGCGAGGGTGTTGTCGACGGCGACCAGCGCGCCCGCCGCGTGCGCGGCGTCCGACAGCCGGCGGATGTCGCACACGTCCAGGCCCGGATTCGACGGCGTCTCCAGCCACAGCAGCCGCGCGCCCTCCAGCGCCGCGAGCTGCCCGTCGCCGACGGTCGGCGCGAGCCGTACCGTCACGCCGTACGACTCCAGGCGCTCCCGCAGCGAGCGCGTCGCCTGGTAGCTGTCGGACGGCAGCACCACGGTGTCGCCCGCCCGCACCTGGGAGAACAGCACGGCGGCGACCGCGCCCATGCCGGAGGCGAAGGCGAGCGTCGCGGCGGCCGGGTCGCCGGGGCACTCCAGCTCCGAGACGGCCGCCTCCAGCCGCTCCCAGGTCGGATTCTCGTCCCGGCCGTACGTGTACGGGCCGCTGGCCTCGCCCGGCAGGTGGTAGTGCGAGACGAAGACCGGGCCGGGGAGCGAGGGTTCGTACGCGGTCGCCGGGGGCCGTCCCGCGTGCACGCTGCGGGTGCTGTCGCCAGCGGCCTCCGGCCGGGCGGCCTGATGCCGTTCGGCCGCCCGCTGTGCCGCTTCGTGTCCCGCGGCCCCCTGGTCGGTCCCCCGCCCGGTCTCCTGGTCGGCCCCCAGCTCGGTCTCGCGCCCGGCCCCTTGTGCCGCCCCCTGCTCGGTCCCCTTCTCAGGGTGGTGACTGGTCACTCGTCGTCCGGAAGGACGACGGCCAGCGCCCAGGAGACGATGCTGATGATCAGACCGCCGAGCACCGCGGTCCAGAAGCCGTGGACGTGGAAGTCGAGGCTGAGTTTGTCGGCCAGCCAGGAGGTCAGGAGCAGCATCAGGGCGTTCACCACCAGGGTGATCAGCCCGAGGGTGAGGATGAACAGCGGGAAGGACAGAACCTTCACGACCGGCTTCACGAGCCAGTTGACGACGCCGAAGACCAGGGCGACGAGGATGAGGGTGAGGACCTTGTGCCAGGTGCTGTCCCCGGTGAGCGTGATGTCCTTGAGCAGCCAGACGGCGACCGCGAGGGCACCGGCGTTCGCCAAGGTCTTGACGATGAAATTCTTCATGGTGTGATCGTCGCAGACCTGATCACCCAAGCAAGAGACCGGACAAGTACCGGACGGAGTCCGGACAAGGGGAGTACGCGATGAAGGTGTTCCGGCTGGACGACCTGGACGCGGAGCGGGCCGCCAACGAGGGGGCGTATCTCCGTTTCCTGCGCGAACGCACCATGTCGGCCGGGCTCTACGCGCTCAAGGCCGGGGAGAACGACCCCCAGCAGCCGCACGCCCAGGACGAGATCTACCTGGTGGTCAGCGGCCGGGCGGCGATCACCGTGGGGGAGGAGACGACCACCGTGGGTCGCGGCAGCGTCGTCTACGTACCGGCCGGGACCCCGCACCGCTTCCACCACATCACCGAGGACCTCAGGGTCATGGTGGTCTTCTCACCCCCGGAGCCCTAAGGGTGCGTTCAGGGTCGTATCCGGCCTCCTGGCCCTCCGCCGGAGGCATCGGTGGCCCTACAGTCGAAGTATCGGCGGAACACCGCCAGGACCCGAGAAGGAGAAGGAGACCGAGGACATCATGGAGAAGCTGCTGAAGGGCCTGCCGTGGTGGGTGAAGTGGGTGGCCATCCCGGTCATCGCGCTGATCGTCTTCGGCTCGCTGATCGCCAGCCTGGTGAGCATCGTCTTCGGACTGCTCTTCAAGGTGATCGTGTTCGTGGTCCTGGTCGGGGCGCTGGTGCTGGTCGTCAAGCGGGTCACCGGCGGCGGTGGCTCCTCCGGGTCGGGGCGGGACTGGTAGGTCCGGCGGGGCCGGTCGCGCCCTTGCCGCCGTTGTCGTCACCGTTCTTGCCGCCGCTCCTCTCGTGCCGGTCGGCGCTGACCACCAGCGCCGCCAGGGCCGTGGTCAGCGGCACCGAGGCGACCAGGCCGATGCTGCCCACCAGGGTGCGGACGATCTCCTCCGCCACCAGTTCGCTGCTGGCCACCCGCAGGACGCCGCTGCGCGCGATCGAGAAGAGCAGCAGCAGCGGCAGCGCGGCGCCCGCGTACGCCATCACCAAGGTGTTGACCACCGAGGCGATGTGGTCGCGGCCGATCCGCATACCGGCGCCGTAGAGTTTGCGCCAATTCGCGCCGGGATCGGCGTCCTTCAGCTCCCACACCGCCGAGGTCTGGGTGACGGTGACGTCGTCGAGCACGCCGAGCGAGCCGATGATGACTCCCGCGAGCAGGACGCCCTTGATCTCGATGCCGGGATAGAGGCTGTGGATCACGCCCGTCTCGTCCGAGGTGTTGCCGGTCAGCCGCGCCCAGTCGATGAAGACCGAGCCCAGGACGCCGATCAGCAGCAGTGAGCAGAGCGTGCCGAGGACGGCCACCGAGGTGCGGGCGTTGACGCCGTGGCACATGTACAGCGCGATGAGCATGATGGCGCTGCCGCCGACCACCGCCACCAGCAGCGGATTGTCGCCGCGGAGGATGGCCGGAAGGATGAAGAGGGTCAAGATCCCGAACGAGACGATCAGTGCGATCAGGGCCATCAGACCGCGCAGCCGTCCGACGACGATCACCGCGACCGCGAAGATCCCGGCGAGCAGCGCGAGCGGGAAGCCGCGGTCCACGTCGGTGACCGAATAGCGCAGCCCGGCGGGGGCGTTGGGCGCGTACGCGAGGACCACGCCCTCGCCCTTGGTGTAGCGGCGGGACTGGTCGGGGTGCACGATCTCGGTGAAGGTCGTCCCCTTGTCGGGCCCCGACTCGACCTCGATGGTGGCCTTCTGGCAGGTGTCGCTCGCGGCCGACGACGACTGGCCCGGGTTCTCCGCCTTGCAGGACACGTCGACCAGTCGCACCACCTTGCCCTGCCGGGTCTGCTGGTCGAAGCCGACGCCGCTGCGGGCGTGTTGGGGCGCGCCGCCCGGCCACAGCACGATCAGGCCGACGACGACGGCGGCGGCGAAGGGGACCAGGATCGCGGCGATGACCTTGCGCAGGTGCTGGGAGACCGGCGGCACGGGGCCGTGACCGTGGCCATGACTGTGGCTGTGTCCGTGACTGTGCCCGTGGCTCGCGCCGGGGCCGGGGCCAGGGCCGTGGCCGGGTCCGGGGCCGGGACTTGGGCTCTGCGGGGGCTCTTCCACGGGCTGATCATCGCAAGATCCCTGGTGCCTGTCCTCGCCGAACCGCTACCGTGGGGGCACCTTTGCAAACGCGGGAGCTCGGAGCACCGGGCTGAGAGGGCGCTGAACCTGTTGCCGGCACGGCATGACCGCCGGGACGAACGCTGCGCCGACCGCTGAACCTGTTACCGGGTAATGCCGGCGTAGGGAGTGGGTCTCATGACCATGCAGGACGCGCACACGCCTGAATCCAACGGGGACGAATCCGCCCGTACGGAGTCAGTCGGCTCGAACCGTACGGAAGCGGCCGGCTCGAACCGTACCGAAGTGGACGGTCCCGTACGGGACATCGGCTGGCACAAGTCGTACGTCGTCGGATCGCGGCCGGACCTGCGGGTGCCGGTCCGGCAGGTGCACCTCACCAATGGGGACGCCGTGACGCTGTACGACACGTCGGGCCCGTACACCGATCCGTCCGTGGAGACGGACGTCCGGCGCGGGCTCGCCCCGCTCCGGGAGCACTGGATCATCGCGCGCGGCGACACCGAGGAGTACCCGGGACGGCCGGTCCGCCCCGAGGACGACGGCCTCAAGCACACCTCGCCGCGCGGCGGGCTCCGCAATCTCGACGCGGTCTTCCCCGGCCGCCCCCGGCTCCCCCGCCGAGGCCGTACCGGGACGCCGGTCACCCAACTCGCCTACGCCAGGCGGGGCGAGATCACGCCGGAGATGGAGTACGTCGCGCTGCGCGAGAACGTCCCGTCCGAGATCGTCCGGGACGAGATCGCCGCGGGGAGGGCCGTACTGCCCGCCAACATCAACCACCCGGAGATCGAGCCGATGATCATCGGCAAGCGGTTCCTGGTGAAGGTCAACGCCAACATCGGCAATTCGGCGGTCACTTCCTCCATCGAGGAGGAGGTCGACAAGATGACCTGGGCCACCCGCTGGGGCGCCGACACGGTCATGGACCTGTCCACCGGCCGCAACATCCACACCACCCGCGAGTGGGTGCTGCGCAACTCCCCCGTCCCCATCGGCACCGTCCCGCTCTACCAGGCGCTGGAGAAGGTCGACGGCCGCGCGGAGGAGCTGAGTTGGGACGTCTACCGCGACACCGTCATCGAACAGGCCGAGCAGGGCGTCGACTACATGACGGTGCACGCGGGCGTGCTGCTCCGCTACGTCCCGCTGACCGCCCGCCGCAAGACCGGCATCGTCTCGCGCGGCGGCTCGATCATGGCCGCGTGGTGCCTGGCGCACCACCAGGAGAGCTTCCTCTACACGCACTTCGAGGAGCTGTGCGAGATCCTGGCCGCGTACGACGTCACGTACTCGCTCGGCGACGGCCTGCGCCCCGGCTCCATCGCGGACGCCAACGACGAGGCGCAGTTCGCCGAACTGCGCACCCTCGGCGAGCTGAACACCATCGCCAAGCGGCACCAGGTGCAGACGATGATCGAGGGCCCCGGGCACGTGCCCATGCACAAGATCAAGGAGAACATCGACCTCCAGCAGGAGATCTGCGAAGAGGCCCCGTTCTACACGCTCGGCCCGCTCACCACCGACATCGCCCCCGCCTACGACCACATCACCTCCGGCATCGGCGCCGCGATGATCGCCTGGTGGGGCACCGCGATGCTCTGCTACGTCACCCCCAAGGAACACCTCGGGCTGCCCGACCGCGACGACGTCAAGACCGGTGTGATCACCTACAAGATCGCCGCCCACGCCGCCGACCTCGCCAAGGGGCACGAAGGCGCCCAGGCGTGGGACGACGCCCTGTCCGACGCGCGCTTCGAATTCCGCTGGGAAGACCAGTTCAACCTCGCCCTCGACCCCGCCACCGCCCGCGCCTTCCACGACGAGACGCTCCCCGCCGAGCCCGCCAAGACCGCCCACTTCTGCTCCATGTGCGGCCCGAAATTCTGCTCGATGAAGATCTCCCACGACATCCGCCGCGACCACGGCGGCCCAGTAGCCCCCGCCTCCGCCTCCGAGGCCGAGCTGGGCATGGCCCAGAAATCCCGCGAATTCGCCGCCGCCGGCAACCGCGTCTACCTGCCGCTGGCGGACTGACACCCGAGGGCCCCGGCACCCCGGTGCCGGGGCCCTCACCGGGTGGATGTGGTGTTGATCAGTCGTTGTCTTTGAGAACGGTCGCCAGCTGACGGCCCTCCTTCGCTCCTCGCCGCATGAGGACGGCGGCGGTGGTGTGGAGTTCGTTCCATGAGTGCGGGCGGCCGATGTCGGAGGCGTCCGGGACGCTCGCCAGGGCCACAGTGGCGGCGCGCGCTGATTCGCCCGATGCGGCGAGGGCGTGGGCGAGGCACGTGCGATACCAGGTCTTGTCGCGCCGATACTCGTCCGGTAGGGCGTCGAGTCCGGCTGTCAGGTGGTCAACGGCCGATTGCCAGTCGTGCAGGTGCATGGCCGCCATGCCGCGTTGCAGGGTGAACCAGGTCTCGCCGTAGAAGTACATCCAGACCGGCTCGTCCTCCGGGTGGGCGGAGGCTCGGGTGATGATGTCCTGGGCTTCGTCCAGCAGGCGGTGGGCGTCGTCGGCTTCGCCGTTGAGGGCGTGCCCTCGCGCCGCCATCTGCGTGGCCATCCCCTGTACGCCGAGCGAGGTGCCAGGAGCCGACCAGCGCGAGGCTTCGGCGAGTTTGACGCATCGCGTGCCACGGCCCCTCGACCAGGCCATGTGGGCCTTCATGTTGAGGGTCGTGGCCGCCATGTTGGCGTCCCCGGCTTCCAACGCCCATTCGTGGGAGCGGTCGTACCAGGCCAACGCCGTGGCCGCATCGTCCTGGTCCTGCGCCATCCACGCGAGGAACTGGGCGTGTTCGGCAGCGAGCCGTACGACACGGTCGGCCAGCGGGCCACGGGCGCCCGCGTACAAGTCGACGACTGTGCGCAGTTGGTGACGCATGACATCGACGAGCGGGCGTGATCCGATCTCGTCCTCGGCCCTGCGGTGTTCGGCCAGCAGCCGGTCGAGCCAGTCGAGGGTGGGCGCGTCCACCCGGCGCGAGGTCTCGACAACACTGGTGACCCGTACCAACAGGTCCTCGTCCGGTGCGATCCCGGGCAGGGCCAGGCCCGATACGGGCGCCTCGGGCGACTGCCGGTGTTTCGTAGGGGAGTTGAGGGAAGCGGGGATACCCAAGCCGTCCACGATGCGCTGGCGTACTTCGGCCGAGGTCACGCGGCGATTTCCGCGCTCGATGTCGGAGACATCGGGTTGGACGAGTCCGACGCGTTCGCCGAGCTTGGTCTGGCTCAGGCCGGTGAGCTTTCGGTACGTACGGAAGACGGCGCCCCAGTCCTCACTGGTGACCGCCGCCGCTAATTGCGGGTGGGACCACAAGATCCCGGGAGTATCCCCCATACCTCAAATATAGGACGACCCCATAGGGACGTGGGATGGGTTCAGCAGGCTCTCGCCGCAAGGGTTTTGAGGGTGAGATCCGCGCGACCGGGTGAACGATCCGGTGGTGTGGCCGACCTGACGAGAGCGGGCTGACATGCGCGAGTTCATCCACCGCCATTGCGGACGTACGGGGGCTGTGCGGTGAGGACGGGAGTGCTGGAGGGGCGTCCTTCGGTCGCGGTGCATCGGTGGCGCCGCGACCCCCGCAACGTGGCCAAGGCGCGGCATGCGCTGCTGGGTCACATGGGTGAGTGGGGCATGACCGGACTGGCGGACACCGCCGTACTTGTCCTGTCGGAGTTGTTCACCAATGCCGTGCGGCACGCGCGGGGGCCGCAGGACCGGCTGGTCGAGACCCGGTACGAGCGGCTGACGGACGGCGCGCTGCGGATCGAGGTGCATGACGCCAACAGCGTCCGGCCCGAAGCCCGGGAGCCGTCCGTGGACGCCGAATCCGGGCGCGGCCTGGCCCTGGTCGACGTACTGACCGCCGGACGCTGGGGAGTGAGTGAACGCTTAGGCGTCGGGAAACTCGTCTGGGCCGTGTGCGCCGACGACACCGCTGACGAGGTGCCCCGGTGAGCCTGCGGGAAGCACTGCGGCTACGGGCACGGGAACCGTCGTACGAGGCGGGCGACCCGTGCGAGGACTGCGGCAACGCCCTCGTGCTGTGCGTTCAGTGCGGTGAGGACGTGCGCTGTCCGAACTGCGTTCCGTACGAACGGCCCTCGGCACGGGACGAGGCCCTGCGCGCCACGGTTCGGCTGGTGCGGGACCATCCCGAGGCGGGACTGCTGGCCGGGGCGCTGGCCTGTTCGCCGCCCGCCATGCTCGGCTGGGTCGGTATGACGTTCGTCGCACCCGGCCTGCTGCGCACCGGGGGCGCTCTGGCAGGGGCCGTCGCGTGCGGTGCCTTTCTCGCCATGGGCGTGACGGCGGGCGGGTTGCCGCTTGCCGGGGAGGTTCCCACCTGCCGGATCAACCGCACGACAGCGCCGTACGACCGCTGGTCGTGGACCGGAGCCGGGGCGGTGGCGGTCCAGATCGTCCTGGTGTCCCTCGGCGTCGCGGCCGCCTGAGGCCGCCCCGATCCCTGACGGCCGCTTCGGGCACCGGCCACGCACTAGCCTGAAGCCGAAGGCCCCGGCGCGATATGTCGGGGCCCTCGGCTTGTGTACGGCCGCTTCCGCGTGCGTACGGGAGGCCGGCGGAGGCGGCTCCGGCCTTGCGGCGCAGCTTGCGGCGGGCCCCCTGGCGCTGCTCGGCGAACAGCACGAGGGGCACCTCGTGAAGACCTGGTGGACGGGCTGTTGGGGGAAAAGGGGGGTGGGGGAGAATCGGGCGGGTCGGGTGGTGGGTGGGGAAGAGGGCAGGGGATGGGGCAGGCGAGGGGTGAGGGGCGGGATATCGAGTCCGCCGTCGTGATCTATACGGCGGTGGCGAACGGCGGTGGGGCTCCGTACGCGGGGCTGGCAGGGCTGGTGGGGCTGGACGAGGGGCGGCTGGAGTCGGGGCTGCGGACCTTGAAGGGCATGGGGCTGGTCCGGCTGGTGGAGGGGCGGGTCGAGACCGTCGACCCGGACGCCGCGCTGGCGGTGGCGATGGACACGTATCTGGGCACGGCCGCGGCGCAGTTGCGGAACGCGGCGGAGCTCAGCGAGACGACGCAGGCGCTGCTGACGGTGTTCCGGCCCGCGGCGGCACGGCTCCAGGAGCAGGTGGTCGTCCAGAACTTCGAGGACCTGGAGACCCGGCTGAGCGCGCTGGCCGACATCGACGCCACCGCGCGGGAGTCCGTGGACTCGCTGCACCCGGGCCCGATGCCGCAGGACATGGCGGTGCTGGAGCACTCCCTGGCCGGGGACGCGGCGATGGTACGGCGCGGGGTGCGGGTCCGCGCCCTGTACCCGCGCTCGCTGCTCCAGATCCCGAAGTACAGCAAGTATCTGAACGACCTGACCGACGTGGGCGTCGGCGTCCGGCTGATCGACCACGGCCCGCACGACCTGCTGGTGGTGGACCGGCACACCGTCGTCCTGCCGGGCGTCCCGCACGTACGGTCGTCGATGACGCTGGTGCGCGGCGCGGTGCTGGCCCGCTCGTACGTCTCGGTCTACGAGGACTACTGGCTGCGGGCGAAGCTGATGCCGCACATGGCGCGCGGCGGCCAAGCCACCCCCGCCCCCGACAGCGACGACGACCCCGCCGCCGCCACGGACTTCACCGACCAGGAGCGGACCATCATCCGGCTGATGGCCAACGGCTACAGTGACGACCGCATCGCCAGGACGCTGGGCGTCGCCCGGCGCACCGTGCAGCGCGTGATGACCAAGCTGATGGAACGGCTCCAGGTCTCCAGCCGCTTCGAGGTCGGCCTGAAGCTGGCCCGGCTGCTCGACCCGGACGACCTCTGACCCGGCCGCACCGTCCCCCCGCGGGCCGCAAAGTACGGGCGTGCGCCGCCACCGTCCATCCACCGCATCCGGGACGCCCACCGCACCCGGGACACCCACCGCATCCGCGCGACCACCGCATCCGCGCGACCACCGCATCCGGGACGACCACCGCATCCGGGACGACCACCGCATCCGGGACGACCACCGCATCCGGGACGACCACCGCATCCGGGACGACCACCGCATCCGGGACGCCCACCGCACCCGGGACACCCACCGCACCCGGGACACCCACCGCACCCGGGACACCCACCGCATCCGAGACGCCCACCGCACCCGGGACACCCGCCGCACCCGGGACGCCCACCGCACCCGCGTGACCACCGCATCCGCGTGACCACCGCATCCGCGTGACCACCCCGCGTGACCACCCCACCGTACTGGTGAACCACCCCACCACCCCACCGCCCCACCACCCCACCACCCCACCACCCCACCACCGAAGTGTGTCGCACTTGGGACAGTGCCCGATGTGGACAAGGCGATTCCGGCGGCTCGCGAGCATCCCCGCTTAGCATGAGCGGGGGCGCGAAATCGCAGGCCGCGGACGCCGGGTGACCCCTCACCCCCAAGGACGCGGCAGCCGAGAAGATCCGGGGGACAAGCCATGGACCGTCGTTCCGACGAGGACCCACCGCTGATCCAGGAGTTCCTGCGTGAGGCCCGCAGAAATTTCGTGGGCGAACCCGAGCCCATCACGGGCCACAACGGTTACCGCCCGCCGGGCCTGAGCCAGCACGCGGTGGCCCAGCGCCTGGGCATATCACCGCGCCTCTACCAGGACTGGGAGGGCTGCGGACGCCCCATCCCCGCCCACCGCCTCGACAGCCTCGCCAACGCGCTGCGGCTGGACTCGCGCAAGCGCGACGAGCTGTGGTTCATCGTCACCGGCGGCTACCCGCCGCGCGGCCCGGCGGAACCCGACCCCGAGGCCGTCACCGGCTGGACGTCGTACCTCCACGCGCTCCAGGTCCCCGCACTCACCGTGGACGGCGCCTGGCGGATTCTGGAGACCAACCAGGCGTGGCGCCAGCTCTTCGAGCCCGCGGGCCAGCCGCCGCCCGCAAATCTGCTGCGCTTCGTGCTCTTCGCGCCGTACGCGCGGCAGTTGTGCGCCGAGTGGCGGACCGGCTGGGCGACGGCGTTCCTGCGCCAGCTCCGGCTCCAGGCGCAGACCGCGCACCACCAGCCGCAGACCGGGCCCGACCAGGAGCTGCTCCGCGTCATCGCCGAACTGCGCGAGGACCCCGAACTGGCCCGGCTGTGGCAGACGGAGAGCGAGTCCACCCGGGTCGCGCTGCACCACGACGGCCAGGTACGGCTGCTGCGGCCACCGGCCGGCGGTTACGTCCAGCGGGTGCGCATGCTCGTGTCGTCCCCGGCGCACGATCCCCGGCGCCGAGTGCTGATGTTCATGCCCGCCGTGACGGCGCCCGGCCTGGCGGGGCCCGCCGGGACAGCACCCGGTACGACGGCGTCCGCGACGACGGCGCCCGGTACGGCGGGCCCCGCCGTCCCGACGCTGCGCAGGACCGGCCCCTACTCGGGCGTGTTGTCGGGGCCGCCGAAGTCCGGGCTGGTGAAGTCGGGACTGCTGTAGCGCGGACCGGAGAAGCGCGGCGCGGCGGGCGGCAGCGGCGCGGCCGGGTCGGGCGCCGGACTGCTGAAGTCCGGGCGGGAGTAGCCCAGTCGCGGCATGCGGCTGAGGTCCTGCCCGGTGGCGGGGCCGGGCACCGGGCTCACCGCCGGGCCGTGCGGCGGCTCGTGGGCGCTGGTCGGGGCGAGCGCCGCGCCGGCCGCCGCGTCCTCCAGGAAGGGCAGCATCCCGCGCTCCAGCAGCGCCCGGTACCAGGCGTCGCGCGCGTCGGCGACCTCCGGCGGCAGCGCGTCGGGCGAGTCGTGTATGGCGGAGGAGCCGTCGCGCAGCGCCGTGAGCAGCAGTCCGACCGCGCCGAGCAGTATCGACGCGGCGGTGACGGCGGCGAACAGCCAGCCCGCGGTGCGCAGCGGCGACGCGATGGCGGGCTCGGGGGCCATCGCGCGCAGCGCGTAACCGATCAGCAGGAAGATCACGGCGGCGGCGCCCGCGAGCAGCGGCGTCAGGACGGCGAGGACGGCGATCAGGCCCGCGCCGGAGCCCGCGCCCTCCGCGACGCCCATCGCCGCGTAGCCGAAGGACCGGTTGTCGCGGGCGCGCGCCGACTCGCGGGCGGCCTCCCGCGACGCCTCCCGGACGCCGCGGTACGTCTCGTACTCGGCGGTCGCCGCGTCGGCGATGAGTTCGGCCGCGCCGAGCGCCAGGGTGCGCAACTGCTCGCTGTTCAGGGCGGAGTGACCGTTGGAGTGGTTCGTCCGCCGCGAGGCGGGGCGGCTCTCCGCCACGTCCCCGCCGTCCGGCCCGAGGGCCCGCTCACGGTCGGGTCCGTGATCCCGCAGGACCGTGCGCAGCGCCTCGTCCAGCGCGCGTTCAAAGTCCGGGCGGTCTTCGGTGAGCAGGTGTGGAGCGCTGGTCATGTGCATCCCCCGATGCTCCGACTCCCCGAGCGCGGCCGGTGTTCCCCGAGGGGAACCGGCCCGGTCGGCCGAGTACGCGGAGAGCGGCGTGCCTACGGATACAGCGATGGTAGAGCGGGGAGGCGAGACCGTGACAGGGTGCAACCAGGAAATCTGACGGCGCGAAATGTGCCGGACACCGACACGCCACCCCAAAGACGCCGCGCGAGACGCCCGGCCCGCCGCGCGGAGCGCGACGGACCCGCTAACCCACCAGCGGCAGTTGGGCGACCAGCAGCCGTCCGTCCATCGTGACGCCGCCGTCCATCGCCACCGCCAGATTCTCCGCGTAGACCATCGGTCCGTTGACGGTGTGCACCCGCTCCTCGCCGTCGGCCGGATATTCGCCGCCGACCTCGCCGAGCAGGTACGGGATCGGGCTGTGCCCGTGCACGACGCGGTTGCCCCCGTAGGTGCCGAGCAGTTCGCGGGCGGCCCGCGGCCCGCCGTCGCCGCGGAAGGCGAACCGCTTGGTGAGCTTGCGGAACAGGTCCCAGCACTCGTCGGCGTCGCCCCGTTGGAGCACGCCGGTGACCGTGTCGTTCATCTCCTCGACGCTGCTGCCGTAGTCCAGATACGCGGTGGTGTCGGAGTGCACCAGCAGGTGGCCGTCGGTGACGTGGGCCGCGTCCAGCCGGGACATCCAGGTCAGATGGCGGTCCTCGAGACGGTCCATGTCGGTCGGCTGGCCGCCGTTGAGCCGCCAGGCGGCGAGGAAGGAGGCGGTGCCGCCGGTGGAGTTGACGGGGGTGTCGCCGAACCGGTGCGCGCCGAGCAGCAGCAGTTCGTGATTGCCCATCAGGGCACGGCAGTAGCCGCCCGCCGCCGCGGCCTCCGCCGAGAGCTGCATGACCAGTTCGATGACGCCGATGCCGTCGGGGCCGCGGTCGGTGAAGTCGCCGAGGAACCACAGCCGGGCGCTGCCCGCCGCCCAGTGGCCCTCCTCGTCGACCAGGCCGCACTCGCCGAGCGCCGCCAGCAACTCGTCCAGATAGCCGTGCACATCGCCGACCACGTACAGCGGTCCCGGCCGGTCGCCCGCCGCGCCGTCCGCGGTGATCACCGGCAGGTCGTGGGCGGTCGGCGTGTACTCCGCGGGGACCAGGGGCGCGTCGGGTCGCGTCGGCTCGTACGCGGCGGGCCGCTGTGCGGGCGGCGCGCTGTCGTACGCGGGCGGCACCGGTGGTACGGCGGCGCGGGCCGGTTCGTACGCCGGTGCCACACCCGCCCCGCCGGTGGTCGCCGACGGCACGGGCGGTACGGGCGCGGCGGCCGGGACCGCCGGTGCCGTGCCGGCCGGAGCCGGAGCCGAATCGATCAGCATGGGAGCCGGTTCCGTCGGAGCCGGAGCCGGAGCCGGAGCCGCGGCCCCGCCGTACCCGCCGGACGTCTCCCCGTAGCCGCCGCGCGGCTCGAATCCGACCGTCGGCTCAAACGCCGGAGCCGTGCCGAAACCGGCCGTCGGCTCGTGCCCGGACACGTACGCGGACGCCTCGGGACGCCAGCCTTCCGAAGTCCCGGGCTCGGGTCCCTGACCTGCCCCCTGAGTCATCGACCCCTCCACGATCGCGCCGCCATCCGCCCATCATAGGAATGACGCTGTCGCGTTGTGACATACCCAGGCACCTGGTTTTCGCAGGGCGCAGACAAACCATCCCTTAGCTCCCTCGTACGCCCGCACGATTCGTCTTCCGGCCGTCGGCGGGGGCTCGGTCACCCGTTCGGCCGATCACTCGCGGGGGTGCCCGGCGGAGCCCTCCGGCCGGACGGCCGCTCTTCCTCAGCCGCCCGCGGGCCCCCGCGGATGACTGACCGTCGTGCGGTGCGCGCGCCGCTGCGAAGAGGTGCGGACGATCAACTCGGTCGGCATCACCTGCTGTACGGGATGCGCGCCGCCGACGCCCTCGATGGCGTCGATGAGCAACTGCACGACCGCCGTACCGATCCGGCGCGGTTTCAGCGACAGCGTGGTGATCGGCGGTTCGGTGCTGGCGTAGACGGTGCTCTCGCTACAGCAGACCAGCAGCAGGTCGTCGGGCACGCGCAGGCCGTAACGGCGGGCGGCGGCCAGCAGATCGGTGCCGTTGGGGTCGAAGAGCCCGTAGACGGCGTCCGGGCGGTCGGGCCGCGCCAGTAAGCGGTCGGCGGCGACCGCGCCCGCCCGCGGGTCGTGCGCGGGATACGACTCGTAGACCGGCTCCTGGCCGACCCGCTCGCACCACTCCAGATACGCGGTGGTGGACAGCCGGGTGTACGTGTCGGTGGTGGTGCCGGTGAGCAGGCCGATCCGGCGGGCGCCCGCGGCGGCGAGGTGGTCGAGGATGCCGAGGACGGCGGCCTCGTGGTCGTTGTCGACCCAGGCGTGCACGGGCACGCTGCCCGCCGGGCGGCCGTCGCTGACCACCGGGACGCCCTGCCTGACCAGTTCGGCGACCAGCGGGTCGTGGTCGGAGGGGTCGATGACGACGGTGCCGTCCAGCGCCACGTTCCCCCACACGTCGTGCCGGGAGGAGGCGGGCAGGATGACCAGGGCGTAGCCGCGGGCCAGGGCGGCGGAGGTGGCGGCCCTGGCCATCTCCGCGAAGTACGCGAATTCGGTGAAGGTGAACGGTTCTTCGCCGTAGGTCGTCACGGTCAGGCCGATCAGGCCCGATCTGCCGGTGCGCAGTGTGCGGGCGGCGGCGGACGGGCGGTAGCCCAGCCGGTCGGCGACCTCGCGCACATGGCGGCGGGTGGCGTCGGGCAGTCGGCCCTTGCCGTTGAGTGCGTCGGAGACAGTCGTGATCGAGACTCCGGCGGCGGCGGCGACGTCCCTGATGCCCGCCCGCTCAAGCCGGCGTCCGATGGGCCGGCTCGCCTGGTGGTTCCCTGCTGCTGTCATGGCCTGCCGATATTAGGACGGCGCTGGTCCGGTCGGCGCCTGCCGTTTCTACCCCCCAGAAGATAGGTTTCTGCAAGATCGAACTCCGTATGCAAGGTGGAATATGCAGGCGGCAGGGCGTGCCTTGTGGGTGATACCGGCGCGGGTGCGGCCGATGCCCGTCCATTGGTCCACCGACAGGAGTGACGTCAACTCACTCCTACGAGGGACGCGGGGTGCCTTTTTTTGGCCGCCTTCTCTCCCCCGGACTCCGTCCGGGGGCGCCCCCATGGGCGGCTCAGACCCGGTATCGACAGTCGATCGCGGGTACCGCACCTCCACAGGGGGCGCGGGCGCTCGTAGGGTGTGGCCATGACCCCCAAGCTGCGCGCGGAACTGGACGGCATCCCCACGTACAAGCCCGGGCGACCCCCGGCCGTGGACGAGAGCGGTGCCCAGGCCGGGCCCGCCTTCAAGCTGTCCTCCAACGAGAACCCGTACCCTCCGCTGCCCGGTGTGCTGGAGGCGGCCACCGCCGCCGCGGCCACGTTCAACCGCTATCCCGACCTGGCCTGCTCGGCGCTGACCGCCGAGCTGGCGGGACGTTTCGGCGTGCCCGAGGCACACGTGGCGACCGGCACCGGCTCGGTCGGCGTGGCCCAGCAGTTGCTCCAGTCGACCTCGGGCCCCGGCGACGAGGTGATCTACGCCTGGCGGTCCTTCGAGGCGTATCCGATCATCACCCGGATCAGCGGCGCGCTGCCGGTGCAGGTGCCGCTGGACGCGGACGAGGTGCACGACCTGGACGCGATGGCGGCGGCGGTCACCGACCGCACGCGGCTGATCTTCGTCTGCAATCCCAACAATCCGACCGGCACGGTGGTGCGCCGGGCCGAGCTGGAACGATTCCTCGACCGGGTGCCGTCCGACATCCTGGTGGTGCTGGACGAGGCGTACCGCGAATTCATCACCGACCCCGATGTTCCCGATGGAATCGATCTGTACCGGGACCGTCCGAATGTGGCGGTGCTGCGGACCTTCTCCAAGGCGTACGGCCTGGCGGGCCTGCGGATCGGCTTCGCGGTGGCGCACGAGCCGGTGGCGGCGGCGCTGCGCAAGACGGCGGTGCCCTTCGGCGTGAGCCAGCTCGCGCAGGACGCGGCGGTCGCCAGCCTGCGCGCGGAGCCGGCGCTGCTGGAGCGGGTCGCGGGCCTGGTCACCGAGCGGACCCGGGTGGTCGAGGCGCTGACCGCGCAGGGCTGGACGGTGCCCGAGACGCAGGCCAACTTCGTCTGGCTGCGGCTGGGGGAGCGCACCACGGACTTCGCGGCGGCGGCCGAGCGGGCCGGCACCACCGTCCGCCCCTTCGCGGGCGAGGGCGTACGGATCACCATCGGCGAGACCGAGGCCAACGATCTGCTGCTGCGGACCGCCGAAAGCTTCCGCAAGGAGCTGTGACGCGGCGGCGCGCCCGTCGGCACGATCCCCCGAAACCCACTCCCACCTGCGCTTTCGCCCCTTGCGACCCCCCGGTTGCAGGGGGCGAACTGCTGTGCGTAATACTGAGCTTGTGAATGTATTCACGTTCACAAGCTGATCGGGTTGTAGGAGAAAAGGAGACGGATCGTGCAACTCGCAATGGGTCCACTGGACGTCGCCCGATGGCAGTTCGGCATCACGACCGTCTACCACTTCCTCTTCGTGCCGCTGACGATCTCGCTGTCCGCGCTCACGGCCGGACTCCAGACCGCGTGGGTGCGCAGCGGCGACGAGAAGTACCTGAGGGCCACCAAGTTCTGGGGCAAGCTCTTCCTGATCAACATCGCCATGGGCGTGGTGACGGGCATCGTCCAGGAGTTCCAGTTCGGCATGAACTGGTCGGACTACTCGCGCTTCGTCGGCGACATCTTCGGCGCCCCGCTCGCCTTCGAGGCACTGATCGCCTTCTTCTTCGAGTCCACCTTCATCGGCCTGTGGATCTTCGGCTGGGACAAGCTGCCGAAGAAGATCCACCTCGCCTGCATCTGGATGGTCTCGATCGGGACGATCCTGTCCGCGTACTTCATCCTGGCCGCCAACTCCTGGATGCAGCACCCGGTCGGCTACCGCTACAACCCGACGACCAAGCGCGCGGAACTCACCGACTTCTGGGCGGTGCTCACCCAGGACACCGCGCTGGCGCAGTTCTTCCACACCATGTCCGCCGCCTTCCTCACCGGCGCCGCGTTCATGATCGGGATCGCCGCCTACCACCTGGCCCGTAAGCAGCACATCTCCGTGATGCGCTCCTCGCTGCGCCTCGCCCTGGTCGTCGCCGTCGTGGCGGGCGCGCTCACCGCGATCAGCGGCGACACCCTCGGCAAGGTCATGTTCAAGCAGCAGCCGATGAAGATGGCCGCCGCCGAGGCGCTGTGGGACGGCCAGAAGGGCGCGCCCTTCTCGATCTTCGCGGTCGGCGACGTCAACAAGGGCCACAACAAGGTGGCCATAGACATTCCGAACCTGCTGTCCTTCCTGGCCACCGACAACTTCAACGCCTACGTGGGCGGCATCAACGACGTCAACAAGGAAGAGCAGGCGAAGTACGGCCCCGGCGACTACCGGCCCAACATCCCCGTCGCCTACTGGGGCTTCCGCTGGATGATCGGCTTCGGCGTCGTCTCGATCGGCGTCGGCGCGGCCGGCCTGTGGCTCACCCGCCGCAAGTTCTGGCTCGCGCCCGCGCACCGCACGGGCGACGACGAGGTCCCGCACCTGATGCTCACCAGGAACGGGCAGATCGGCCCCCGGCTCACGCGCTGGTACTGGTGGATCGCCCTGTGGACCATGGCCTTCCCGCTGATCGCCAACTCCTGGGGCTGGATCTTCACCGAGACCGGCCGCCAGCCCTGGGTGGTCTACGGCGTGCTGCGCACCCGCGACGCGGTCTCCCCCACGGTCTCCACCGGCGAGGTCTTCACCTCCCTGATCGTCTTCACCCTCCTCTACGCGGCTCTCGCCGTCGTCGAGGTGCGGCTGCTCCTGAAGTACGCCAAGGCGGGGCCGCCGGAGCTCACCGACGACGACCGCCGCTCCCCCACCCGGATCGGCGGCGACGACGACGGCGCGGACGCCGACCGCCCGATGGCCTTCTCGTACTGAGCGTCCGTACCGACTGTTCCGTACCGACTGATCCGTACCGACTGTTCCGTACTGACTGAGAGGAGTGCGACGTGCATCTGCACGACGTCTGGTTCGTCCTCATCGCGGTCCTGTGGACCGGCTACTTCTTCCTTGAGGGCTTCGACTTCGGGATCGGCGTCCTGACCAAGCTGCTGGCCCGCGACCGTACCGAGAAGCGGGTCCTGATCAACACCATCGGCCCGGTCTGGGACGGCAACGAGGTGTGGCTGCTCACGGCGGGCGGCGCGACCTTCGCGGCCTTCCCCGACTGGTACGCCACCCTCTTCTCCGGCTTCTACCTGCCGCTGCTGATCATCCTGGTCTGCCTGATCGTGCGCGGCGTCGCCTTCGAGTACCGAGCCAAGCGCGACGACGAGCGCTGGCAGCGCAACTGGGAGAACGCGATCTTCTGGACCTCCCTGGTCCCGGCGCTGCTCTGGGGCGTCGCCTTCGCGAACATCGTGCGGGGCGTGAAGATCGACGCGAACAAGGAGTACGTCGGCAACTTCTGGGACCTGCTCAACGGGTACTCGATCCTCGGCGGACTCGTCACCCTGAGCCTGTTCACCTTCCACGGCGCCGTCTTCGCCTCGCTCAAGACCCTCGGCGACATCCGCGACCGGGCCCGCGCGCTGGCCACCCGCGTCGGCGTGCTCACCGCGCTCCTCGCGCTGGCCTTCCTGACCTGGACCCAGGCAGCGCACGGCGACGGCCGCAGCCTGCCCGCGCTGATCGTCGCGGTCGTCGCCCTGGTCGGGGCCCTCGGCGCCAATCTCGCGGGACGCGAGGGCTGGTCGTTCGCGCTGTCCGGCGTCACGGTCGCGGCGACCATCGCCATGTTCTTCCTGACGCTCTTCCCCGACGTCATGCCGTCCTCGCTGAACGACGCCTGGAGCCTGACCGTCACCAACGCCTCCTCCACGCCGTACACGCTGCGGATCATGACGTGGTGCGCGGGCATCGCCACGCCCCTCGTCCTGCTCTACCAGGGCTGGACGTACTGGGTCTTCCGCAAGCGCATCGGCACCCAGCACATCGCGGGCGCGGCGACCGGTCACTGACGCGACCGATCACTGAGGGCCGATCACTGAGGGCCGATCACTGACAGCCGGTCACTGACCGAAGGGAGATGTTCCACGTGAAACCTGTCGATCCGCGACTGCTGCGGTACGCGCGTACGACCCGGGTCTTCCTCGCCGGGGCGGTGCTGCTCGGGCTGGCCGGGGCGGGGCTGATCATCGCCCAGGCGGTGCTGATCGCCGATGTGGTGGTCGGCGGGTTCCGGGACGGGGAGGGTGTCGGGGAGCTGCGCGGGACGCTCGCGTGGCTGGTGGCGGTCGCCGTCGGGCGGGCGCTGGTCGGCTGGCTCACCGAGCTGTGCGCGCACCGGGCGGGGGCGGCGGTGAAGTCGCAGCTGCGCGGGCAGCTGCTGGAGCGGGCCACCGCGCTGGGCCCCGGCTGGCTGACCGGGCGGCGCAGCGGTGAGCTGACCACGCTCGCCACCCGCGGGATCGACGCGCTGGACGACTACTTCTCGCGGTATCTGCCGCAGCTCGGCCTCGCGGTGGTCGTGCCCGCGGTCGTACTGGCCCGGATCGTCACCGCCGACTGGATCTCGGCCGCCACCATCGCGGTGACGCTGCCGCTGATCCCGCTGTTCATGGTGCTGGTCGGCTGGGCGACCCGCGAGCGGATGGACCGGCAGTGGAAGCTGCTGGCCCGGCTGTCCGGGCACTTCCTCGACGTCGTCGCGGGGCTGCCCACGCTCAAGGTCTTCGGCCGGGCCAAGGCGCAGGCCGACAACATCCGCGCCATCACCGGCGAGTACCGGCGGGCCACGCTCAAGACGCTGCGGATCGCGTTCCTGTCCTCCTTCGTCCTCGAACTGCTCGCCACCATTTCCGTCGCGCTGGTCGCGGTCGGGATCGGCATGCGGCTCGTCCACGGCGAGCTGTCCCTGCGGACGGGCCTGCTGGTGCTGATCCTCGCGCCCGAGGCGTATCTGCCGCTGCGGCAGGTGGGCGCGCAGTACCACGCGGCGGCCGAGGGGCTGGCGGCGGCGGAGCAGGTCTTCGAGGTGCTGGAGACCTCGCCGCGGACCGGGGCGGGTGCGGTACGGGGGCGGGCCGCCGCGCCGGATCCGCGGGGTGCCGCGATCACGGTCGAGGGGCTGGTCGTACGGGAGGGCGGGTCGCTGGCCGCGACGACGTTCACCCTCGCGCCGGGTGAGACGGTGGCCGTCACCGGGCCCAGCGGGGCCGGGAAGACGACCCTGCTCAACGCGCTGCTCGGCTTCGTTCCCGCCGCCGAGGGGCGGATTCTGGTCGGCGACACCGACCTCGCCGCGATCGACCCGGCCGACTGGCACCGCTGGATCGCCTGGGTCCCCCAGCACCCGCACCTGTTCGCCGGGACTGTCGCCGACAACGTACGGCTCGCCCGGCCCGACGCCGACGACGCCGCCGTACGTACCGCGCTCGCCGACGCCGACGCGCTCTCCTTCGTCTCCCCCGCCACCGTCCTCACCGAGGACGGCACGAACCTCTCCGCGGGTCAGCGCCAGCGCATCGCCCTGGCCCGCGCCTTCCTCGCCGACCGCCCCCTGCTTCTCCTCGACGAGCCCACCGCCAACCTCGACGGCGCCACCGAGGCCGAGATCGTCACGACCCTCCACCGCCTCACCGCCACCCGCACCGTCCTCCTCATCGCCCACCGCCCCGCCCTCCTCCCCCTCGCCACGAAAGTCCTCCCCCTCCGCCCGCCCCGCATCTCCGCCGTCGACGGCGACCCGACCGCGGCGGGGGACGGGGCGTCTGCGGCGACGGGCCGGGTGCCTGGCGGCACGGTGGTCTCCGCGGGGGACGTCACCCCGTCCGAGCCCACGCCTGTCGTGGCGGCGGCTCGTGCGGCCGCGACGGCGGATGGCGGGGTTCTCTGGCGGGTGGGGCGGGCGGCTGTGGGGGTGGTGGGGCGGTCCGGGCCGGAGGCGCTTCGCGTTCGTGGTGGCGGGGCGCGGGGGCGGTTCGTGGGGGCCGTCGGGCTGGGGGCGGCGGCGTTGCTGTCGGCCGTGGGGCTCATGGCGACGTCGGGGTGGCTGATCAGCCGGGCGTCGCAGCAGCCGCCGGTGCTGTATCTGATGGTGGCCGTGACGGCGACGCGGGCGTTCGGGATCGGGCGGGCCGTGTTCCGTTACGGCGAGCGCCTGGTGGCGCACGACGCGGTGTTCCGGGCGCTGGCCGGGGTGCGGGTGGCGGTGTTCCGGCGGCTGGAGCGGCTGGCGCCCGCGGGACTCGGCGGGACGCGCCGCGGTGACCTGCTCTCGCGCCTGGTCGCGGACGTGGACGCCGTCCAGGACCACTACCTGCGGTGGCTGCTGCCCGCGCTGACCGGCGGCCTCGTGTCCGTGGCGACCGCGGCCTTCACCGGCTGGCTGCTGCCCGCCGCCGGGCTGATCCTGGCCTGCGGGCTGCTCGCCGCGGGCGTGGCCGTCCCCGCGCTGTCGGCCGCCGTCGCCCGCCGCACCGAGGCGCGCCTCGCGCCCGCCAGGGGCGAACTGTCCGCCCGCGTCCTCGGCCTGTTCACCGGCACCGCCGAACTGACCGTGGCGGGCGCCCTCCCGCGCCGCCGCGCCGACGCCGCGCGCGCCGACCGTACGCTCACCCGGATCGCGGCCCGTTCGGCCGCCGCGACCGCGCTCGGCGCCGGACTGACCGCGCTGGTCAGCGGGGTGACGGTGACGGCGTGCGCGTACGTCGGCGTCCGGGCCGTCAGCGGCCACCACCTCCAGGGCGTCGCGCTGGCCGTGCTGGTGCTGACGCCGCTGGCCGCCTTCGAGGCCGTCGCCGGGATGCCGCTCGCGGCCCAGCAGCGGCAGCGGAGCCGGCGCTCGGCGGCGCGGGTGAGCGAGGTGCTGGACGCGCCGCTGCCCGTACGCGAGCCGGAGCGGCCCGCGACCCCGCCCGCGTCACCGTTCCCGCTGGTCGTACGGGAGGTGACGGCCCGCCACCCGGGCCAGGACGCACCGGCGCTGGACGGCGTCGGCCTCACCCTCACCGAGGGCCGCAGGATCGCGGTCGTCGGCGCCTCGGGCGCGGGCAAGACGACCCTCGCGCACGTACTGCTGCGGTTCCTGGACACCGAGTCGGGCACGTACACGCTGGCGGGGCAGGACGCGGCGGGCCTGGACGGCGACGACGTACGCCGCCTCGTCGGCCTGTGCGCCCAGGACGCGCACGTCTTCGACAGCACCGTCCGGGAGAATCTGCGGCTCGCCCGCCCCGGCGCGGACGACGGCGAACTCCGGGAGGCGCTGGCCGCCGCCCGGCTGGACATCGACCTGGACACCCTCGTCGGCGAACACGGCGCCCGGCTGTCCGGCGGCATGCGCCAGCGCCTGGCCCTGGCCCGCGCGCTGCTCGCCCGTTTCCCCGTCCTCGTCCTGGACGAGCCCGCGGAACACCTCGACCTGGCCACCGCCGACGCCCTGACCGCCGATCTGCTGGCCGCCACGCGCGGCCGTACGACGCTGCTGATCACCCACCGGCTGGCCGGTCTCGCGGGCGGCGCGGTCGACGAGATCGTGGTGCTGGAGCGGGGACGGGTCGTGCAGCGCGGCGGCTACGAGGAACTGGCGGCGGCCGAGGGGCCGTTCCGCCGCACCCTGGAGCGGGAACGGCTCGCGGACACGGCTCTGGCGGGGGCCACGGCCGCCGCCTCGGGACCGCGTTCGCTCGTGGGCACGGGCACCGCCTGACTTTCCCGGACATACGCCACCAAATAACCTCGGCTCATGGCCTCAGACAGCGAGACGCCCGGCGGGACGCCCGCGGAAGCGCGCCAGGAGACGGCCGGGGCGGCCCCGAACGACGAGGACGCCCCGGCATACGCCCCGGCCTACGGCGCGGCACCCCCCGCGGGACCGACCTCTTCCGGAGACGCTCCGGGCGACGGGGAGACCCCCGAGCCGACCACCCTCAGCTTCCAGGGCATCGCCTCCCAGATCACCGTCCGGCTGCCGGAACTGCTGGAAGCGGTCGTCTCGGTCGGCACCGGCATCGAGCTGCACACCACGCTGCGCCGCATCGTGGAGACGGCGGCCGAGCTGGCCGGGGCGCGTTACGCCGCGCTCGGCGTCCTCGACGCGGACGGCTCGGGACTCGCGGACTTCATCACGTACGGGATCAACGAGGCCGACGCCGAGCGGATGGGCGCGCTGCCCGACGGCCACACCGGGCTGCTCGGCGAGCTGATCCGGCACCCGGTGCCGCTGCGGCTGGCCCACCTGTCGGACGACGCCCGCGCGGTGGGCCTGCCGCCCGGCCACCCGCCGATGAGCAGCTTCCTGGGCGTCCCGATCCGCGTCCACACCGAGATCTTCGGCAATCTCTACCTCACCGAGAAGCGCGGCGGCCGGCAGTTCACCGACGAGGACACCGCCATGCTGCGCATCCTCGCCATGGAGGCCGGGATCGCGATCGGCAACGCCCGGCAGTACGAGGCCACCCGGCAGCGCGAGCACTGGATCAGCGGCGCCGCCGCCGTCACCACGGCCCTGCTCACCGGGGACGGCACCAGCGACGCGCTCGACGTCGTCGCGGTGTGGGCCCGCAAGCTCGCCGAGTCCGCCGCCGCGCTGGTCATGCTGCCGAGCCTCGACGAGAACGGGGCCGGGGACGGCGGCCTCGAGGTCGTCGCGGCCTCCGCCGCCGAGCCGGCCGGCATGGTCGGCACCGTCATCCCGCCGCAGAATCCGATCGCGGCCCAACTCCTCAACGGCGAGGCCGTCTTCGTGGCGGACGCCGCCTCCGACCCGCGCACCACCACGCGGCTGGCGGAACGCTTCGGGCCGACCATGATGCTCCCGTTGCGGAGCAACGACCGTGTCATCGGCATCCTCGCGCTGCCGCGCGAGCCCGGCGGCCGTCCGTTCACCGAGGCCGAACGCGTACTGGCCACCCAATTCGCCGCCCAGGCCGCGCTCGCCCTCGTCCTGGCCGACGTGCAGCGCGACCGCGAACGCCTCGCCGTCTACAAGGACCGCGACCGTATCGCCCGCGACCTGCACGACCTCGTCATCCAGCGGCTCTTCGCCACCGGCATGATGCTGGAGGGCGCGGGGCGCAGGGCCCGCACGCCCGAGGTGCGCGAGGGCATCGGCCACGCCGTCGACGAACTCGACGCCACCATCCAGGAGGTGCGCACCGCCGTCTACGCCCTCCAGCAGGCGCCCGACGACGCCCCCTCAGGACTGCGCGCCCGCGTCCTGCGCGAGGTCGGCACCGCCGCCGTCCCGCTCGGCTTCCAGCCGTCCGTACGTTTCATCGGACCGGTCGACGCGCTGGTGGGCGAGCCCACCGCCAAGAACCTCGTCGCGGCGCTGCGCGAAGTCCTCTCCAACGCCTTCCGGCACGCCCGCGCCTCGCGCATCGACATCACCCTCGACGCCACCGCCACCCTTCCCGGCGGCGGCGACGCGGTCCGCCTGACCGCCACCGACGACGGCGTCGGCATCCCCCCGGCCGGCCGCCGCAGCGGCCTGCGCAATCTCTCCCGCCGCGCCCAATCGCTGGGCGGATCGAGCCAGTTCGGGCCGGGCCCCGAGGGTGCGGGCACGACGGTGCGGTGGGAGGCGCCGCTGCGTACGGACTGACCGGGCGGTGCGGTGCGACTGGCCGTCCCCGTACGGGCTAGGCGGTTCCGTCGCCGTGCCGGGCGGCGATGATCCGCTCGATGACGCGGGCGACCCCGTCGTCGTTGTTGGACTCGGTGCGGTGCGTGGTCGTGGCCAGGACGCGGGGATGGGCGTTCGCGACGGCGTACGACGTACCGGCCCATCCGAGCATCGCGAGGTCGTTCGGCATGTCGCCGAAGGCGACGACCTCGGCGGCGGACACCCCGCGCTCGGCGCAACATCGCGCCAGCGTCGTGGCCTTGCTGACGCCCGCGCCGCTGATCTCCAGCAGCGCGCTGTCGCTGGACCGGGTGATCTCGCCGTGCTGCCCCGCCACGCTCAGCCCGATGGCGAGGAATTCGTCCGGGTCGATGGACGGGTGCTTGGCGAGCAGCTTCAGCAGCGGCTGGCGCGGGTCGCGCACGGCGAGCAGTTCCTCGATCGGGGCCGTGGGGCCGAAGTCCGGCTCGATGACGCGGGGGTAGTCCGGCTCGCGGTAGAAGGTGTCGGCGCGTTCGACGGCGAAGGTCGTGCCGGGCACGGCGGCGCGCAGCGCGTGCGCGACGGCGAGGGCGTCGTCCTCCGGCAGCGGGAACGCCTCGATCAACTCGCCTTTGTGCAGGTCCCAGACGGAGGCGCCGTTGGCCAGGATGGCCATGCCGTGCCCCGCGAGGTGGGCCGCGACGGTGTCCATCCAGCGTGCGGGGCGCCCGGTGACGAAGAAGACCTCGATGCCCGCGGCCTCGGCGTCGGCGAGCGCCGCGACCGTACGCGGGGACACCGTCTTGTCGTCGCGCAGCAGCGTGCCGTCCAGGTCGGTGGCGATCAGCCGCGGCGGAGGGGCGGTGTAGGAGGCGGCGGACGACACGTCCGCTGATCGATGCTGCCCGCTGGGCTCATTGGCTGAGGTCACGGGCCCATCCTTGCGCATCCTTGCCCCGCCCGCACAAAGGTGCGGATACCCGCTCAGCCGAGCCCGTTTCGGCCGCGATTCCGGCTTGATCCCATCGCTCCCGGGGGCGTCACAGGGGCGCGGGTCACGCGATCACGGCAGGGGTACGGGCTGACGGACTGGCAGCGGATACGGCTGACGGTACGACTGGCTGGTGCGGCCGCCGGCGCGGCTGCTGGTGCGGCTGCTGGTGCGACGAGGGTGAGCGCTGCGCTTGTGGGGCGCAGAAATCTGTGGGGTTGGTGCGGTGCTGGTCGTACAAGAAGCTTGTACAGAAGGGGAGTTCGTGCGGGGACTGCGTCCCGGAAGTTCCTGCGGGATCTCCGTGCGGGGACCACCTACGGGATCTACGTACGCGGTCCGGCTCAGCGGACGAGCACCGCTTCGTCCGCGGTGCTGGTCAGGGCGTGGTCCGCGAGGGCCGGACTGGCGGGGTACGGCAGGGCCTCGCCGGTGTCCGGGGAGATGCTGCGGGCGGAGGGGGAGGAGCCGTGCGCCTCGGCCCTGATGCGCTGCTTCATCGTGGGCGGCAGCGAGCGGCTGCTGGGGCGCGGGGCCGGCAGCAGTGCGGCGCAGGACGGTGTCCTGGTGGGTGTCGGCGTGGCGCCCGTACCGTTCGCCGCGGCGACGGCTGCGGCCGGGACGGTGGCGGCCGGGACGGTGGCGGCCGGGACGGCGGCGGCCTGGTCGGCGGCGGTGTGGACGCGGGCGGTGCGGGCCGGAGTGGCGAAGCCGAGCCCGGCGACGAGCTTGAGGAGCACGCCGACGAAGGCGCTCCAGAAGGCGGTGACGTTCTTGAAGACGTTCATGACCTCTCGATTCCTTGGTGCGGAAATCTGACTTCTCCGATCATGAGGAAGACGGCACGGAATCGTGGGAGCCGCACCCCGGATTCGCGGATATACACATAAACGCCACTCATTCGGACCAAGGGGGTCCTGTGCCGCCCCGCACCGACGGGGCCCGGCCGGTCCTGACGCGCTGGATAAGGTGGCGGCGTGTCCCCTCCCGAGGAGCCGCCCCGGCGCGGCGAACAGGCCGAGGTCGCCGCGTTCCGCCAGGCCCTGGGCCTCGACGCCCTCATCGACGTGCACACCCACTTCATGCCCGAGCGCGTCATGGCCAAGGTGTGGGCGTACTTCGACGCGGCCGGTCCGCTCGTCGGCCGCGCCTGGCCGATCGCGTACCGCGAGGAGGAGCGGCGGCGTGTCGAGACCCTGCGCGGCTTCGGCGTCCGGGCCTTCACCTCGATGCTCTATCCGCACAAGCCCGGCATGGCGCGCTGGCTGAACGACTGGGCCGCCGACTTCGCCGCCCGCACCCCGGACTGCCTGCACACCGCGACGTTCTTCGCCGAGCCCAGCGCCCCCGACGACGTACGCCGCGCCCTCGCCCAGGGTGCGCGCGTCTTCAAGTGCCACCTCCAGGTCGGCGGCTACGACCCCAACGACCCGCTGCTCGACGACGTCTGGGGCCTGCTCGCCGACACCGGCGTTCCCGTCGTCACCCACTGCGGCTCCGGCCCGGTCCCCGGCCCCTTCACCGGCCCCGCCCCCGTCGCCGCCCTGCTCGCCAGGCACCCGCGGCTGCGGCTCGTCGTCGCCCACCTGGGAATGCCGGAGTACGAGGACTTCCTCGGCCTCGCCGAGCGGCACGAGCGGGTCCTGCTCGACACCACCATGGCCTTCACCGACTTCAGCGAGTCCGCCGCCCCTTTCCCGCCCGCGGCCCTGCCCCGCCTGTCCGCCCTCGCCGACCGCGTCCTGCTCGGCACGGACTTCCCCAACATCCCCTATCCCTACGCCCACGCCCTCCACGCCCTGGAATCCACCGGCCTCGGCGCCGCCTGGCTCCGCGCCGTCTGCCACGACAACGCCGCCCGCCTCTTCGCCCTCCCGGCCCTCCCCTAGCTGTATTGACCTAGCGGGCGGAGTTGGGGTCAGGGGCCGGGTCCGGGCCGGAGTCGGGGTTCGGGCTCGGGTCCGGGGCGGAGTCGGGGTCCGGGCTCGGGGCTTGGGGGGTCAGCATCTGGAGGAGGAGGGTGCGGAGCTCGGCGTCGGGGAGGGCGGGGAGGCGGGTGAAGGCGCCGGAGCCGCGGGCCAGGACGACGCCGATGAAGGCGGCGGCGATGAGTTCGGCGCGCAGGGCGGGGTCGGGGGTGCCCTCGGCGAGCAGGCGCCGGTGGAGGGGGTCCACGACACGGCGGTGCAGCTCCGCGCGGGTGGCCTGCTGACCGGCCGGGTCCTCGTGGGGGCGGACGGCGACCTGGTAGACGGGGTTGGGGCCGTGGCGCCGGGTGCGGTCGAGGATGGTCGCCAGACGGTCGGGGTCGAGGAGGTCGACGATGTCGTCCGGGCCGTCGTTGGTGCGCAGCGTGGCGATGTAGAGCTGGGCCTTGCCGCCGAAGTAGCGGGCGATCATCGCCGGATCGACCCCGGCGCGGCTGCCGATGGCCCGCGCGGTGGTGCGGTCGTACCCGTGCTCGGCGAACAGCTCGCCCGCGGCCTTCAGCAGGCGATCGCGGCTGCCCGCCGCGTCGCGCCGGTGCTGGGCCGCCCCGGCGGGCCGTTCGTCGGCCGGTGTCGTTCCACTCATTCCGCGGCCGTTCCGTCCAGTTCGTGGAGGTCGTCGTGTTCGCCGGGCCGCGCCCGCACCCGGGGGCGCGCCTGGGCCGCCACCGCGGGCCGTGCCGACGGGCCGGGCCGTGCCGACGAACCGCGTCGGCGCCACGGCACGGCCACCGCCACCACGGCGGCGGCGAGCCAGACGCCGCAGCTCAGCAGCCCCACCGCACTGTACCCACCGGACGTGGGGAACGCCGCGCCTTCCGCGGTGTGCGCTTCGAGCACGGCCGCGCTCAGCGCGCTGCCGACCGCGTAACCGATGTAGCGCAGCACCTGGTTGAAGCTCATGGCGCTGCCCGTCTCGTGCGCGGGCACCGCGCGGACGAGGAAGCCCGGCACGACCGCGAAGATGACCCCGACGCCGAGGCCCGCGACGAACATGACCGCCATGATCTGCGCCATGTTCCCGCGCCACGCGGTGAACAGGGCCATCGCGGCGAGCAGCACCAGGCAGCTCATCGGCAGGACCCGCTGGGGCGAGATCCGGCGGACCAGTACCGGGGTGAGCCTGTTGGCCAGGAAGCTGCCCAGGGAGAACGGCGTCAGGGCGAGACCGGCCACGACCACCGTCCGGCCCAGCCCGTACCCCGTGGTGGCGGGCGTCTGCACCAGCCTGGTGACGGTGGACAGCAGCAGGTACATGCCGACGCCCGCGAGCACCGCCGCGACGCTCGCGGTCAGCACCGCCCGGTCACGTACCAGCCGCAGTGTGACCAGCGGATGATCCGTACGCAGCTCCCACCACACCCAGCCCGCGAAGAGCAGGACGGACGCGGCGATCATGCCGTCCACGCGCGCCGAGGCCCAGCCCCAGCTCTCGCCCTCGCTGATCGCGACCAGCAGCGACGCGGTGGCCACGGCCAGCAGCACCGCGCCGACCCCGTCCAGCCGGACGCGGGCGCGATGCCGCGCGGCCGGGACGACCCACGCGGCGGCGGCCAGGCCGAGCACGCTGACGGCCACGCCGAACCAGTACGCCGCGCGGACGCCGCCGCCCTGCGCGATCAGACCGGTGAGCGGATAGCCCAGGCCCACCCCCGTCACGGCGGTGATCGACAGCAGGGCGATCACCGGAACGGCGCGGGCGGCGGGCAGTACGTCCCTGGCCACGGCGATGGTCAGCGGCGTGAGCCCGAGACCGATGCCCTGGAGGGCGCGGCCGACGAGCAGCGCGGCGAAGCCCAGGGGGAGCGCCGCCAGCACGCAGCCGACGACGACCAGCGCGAGGGTGCCGACGACGACGGTCCTGCGGTGCGGCCCGTCACCGAGCCGCCCCATCACGGGCGTGGCCACCGCCGCCACCAGTTGGGTGATCGTCAGCGACCACTGCGCGTCGGTCACGGACACGTGGTCCATCGAGGCGATGGACGGGATGAGCGGTGCCCCGAGGCTGCCGATCACGGCGGTGACCAGGCATATGAACGCCAGGCAGGGCACCAGTGCCCGCGACCGTGCCGACTCCATCGTGCTCCTCGCGCCCGGGCCCTGAGGCACCGTGTGATGCGTGCGCCCGACAGGGGCGGACCGATGCCTACAGCCGATGTCTACATGTGATGTCTACACCTGATGATAAGCAGATGTGATCGGCGCGATCAGCCCCGCCCCCGGGGTCCGAGGCCCGGGGGCGGGGGGTGGGGCGGGTTTGGCGCGGGCGGCGCGGGCCGGAGCGGACTTCCTGGTGCCGCCCGTCAGCCCACGGCTCCGGCTCCGGCTCCTGCTCCTGCTCCGGCTCCGGTTCCTGCTCCGGTTCCTGCTCCTCCCACGGGGCCGACCGGCGTGTCCCCGCTCAACGTGATGCGGTGCATGACGCGGTGCTGGTCGCCGTAGTCGCGGTTGGCGTAGTGCGCGGTGCTGCGGTTGTCCCACAGGGCCACGTCACCGGCGCTCCACCGGTGGCGTACGAGGTGCTCGGGCTTGGTGAGGTGGGCGTAGAGGATGTCGAGCAGCCCCCGGCTCTCGTGGTCCGACACTCCGAGGACGTGCGAGGTGAAGCCCGGGTTGACGAAGAGCCCCTTGCGCCCGCTCTCGGGGTGCACCCGCACCACGGGGTGCTCCACCGGCTTCAGCTCGGTGTACTCCTCTCCCTCCCACACGTTCCCGCGGCCCTTCCTGCGCTGGGCCAGGTAGTACCCGAACTCGCGGGTGCCGTCGTGCACCGCCGTCAGCGAGTCGGCCCACGCCCGCAGCCCCGGCGACAGCGACTCGTAGGCGAGCTGGCTGTCGGCCCATGTCGTGTCGCCGCCGTTGGGCGGCAGCAGCACCGCGCGCAGTACGGAGATCGCCGGCGGGCGCCGTACGAACGTCACGTCCGTGTGCCAGACGTCCGCGAAGCCGTTGTCCTGGCTGTCGACGGCGTACACCTCGGGGGCCACGTCGCCGGAGTCGTGGATCGGGTGCCCGGTGGTGACCTCGCCCAGGCGGCGGCCGAACTCGATCTGCGCCGCGTCGTCGATGTCCTGGCCCCGGACGAAGAGCACCTTGTGCTCCACGAGGGCCGCCCTGATCGCGGTGACCTGGTCGTCGTCCAGCCGGCCGAGGTCGATGCCGTGGATCTCCGCGCCGAAGCGCGGGCCGAGCGGGGTGATCGGCAGACGGGACGCCGTTGACGACGGGGACGGCCTTGACGACGTCGTCGGACGGTCGGCGTCGGTTACGGCGGGCTGCTCGCTGGTGATGCTCACCTGTGGTTCCTCCTCTGTCGCGGATGGTGTGGGTGTCGCGGGTGCCGCGGGTGCCGCGGGTGCCGCGGGTATCGCGGATGTCGCGGATGTCGTCGATACGGAGCGCGGGTGTCGTGGATGGAGCGGTCGTGAGGACCGGGGACCAGGGATCAGGCCGCCGCGGCCTTCACGGTGTGCGCGACCCGGGCGCGCAGCTCGGCGAATTCCTCGCTGTCGCGCAGCGCGTCGGCGTCGATGTCGCCGCGCGGCAGCGGGATCGGCAGGTCGAGGGCCACGGTGCCCGGCCCCTTGGTCAGCACCACGATGCGGGTGCCGAGGAAGACCGCCTCGTCCGCCGAGTGCGTGACGAAGACGGTGGTCCGCCCGGTCTGCGCGGTCACCAGGCGTACGTCCTCCTGGAGCCGTTCGCGGGTCAGCGCGTCGAGCGCCGCGAACGGCTCGTCCAGCAGGAACAGCGGGTGGTCGGCGGCCAGGGCGCGGGCGATGGCGACGCGCTGCTGCTGGCCGCCGGAGATCTCCCAGATCCGCCGCTTCTCGGTGCCCTCCAGGCCGACGCGCGCGAGGAGTTCCGCACGGCGCCGGGGCCACTGATCCCGGTCGACCCCGGCGTAGCGCAGGGCCAGGTCGATGTTGCCCTTCACCGTGCGCCACGGGAAGAGCCGGGGCTGCTGGAACACCACGCCGGCCGCCTTGCCGGGCAGCGGCTCGACGCCCGACACCCGTACCGAGCCGTGGGCGGGCCGCTCGAATCCGGCGATCAGCCGCAGCAGCGTGCTCTTGCCGCAGCCGGACGCGCCGACGAGCACCAGGAACTCGCCCGCGGGCACGGTCAGATCGACCGGTCCCACGGCCGTCACCGCCTCCTCGCCCTTGCCGTACCGGTGGGTGACGCGGTCGAGCGCGATGACCCCGGCGGCGGGTGTGGCGTCGGCACGGTCGGTGTCGGAGCGGTTGGCGTCGGAGCGGGTGGTGTCGGCACGCGTGGCGTCGGCAGCCGCGGCAGCCTCGGGCCCGGTGGTCTTGTCGGCCGTCCGGCCAACGGTCCCGCTCGCCGTCTCACTTGAGGACATCGGGCAGCCCCTTCAGATACAGCGCCTTGCCGACGACGTCCTCGGACGGCGCGGCGTCGATCTGCTTCTGGTCGGCCAGGAACCGGGCGGTGCCGGTGAGATACGTCGCGAGCTTGCCCGGCTGCCCCTCCGTACCCAGCCACGCGGCGGAGGCCACCTCGTCGGGGGTGAGGAACACGCCCTGCGCGAGCTGCTTCCTGGCGTCGTCCGCGCTGATGTTCAGCTCGGCGGAGACGGCCTTGACCGTGCCCTCGGGGTCGGACTTGAGCAGCCCGAGCGCCTGCGCCTGCGCCTTGCGCCACACGTCGATCGCGTGCGGGTCCTTGGCGATCAGCGCGTCCGAGACCACGGCCAGGTCCAGCGTCGGCTTGCCGCCCGCGCTGATCTCCTTGCTGCTGATCAACTGCGTTCCGGTCTTGCGCAGTTCGTCCAGGGTCGGCAGCCACACATACGCGGCGTCGATGTCCCCCCGCTGCCACGCGGCGAGGATCGCCTGCGGCTGGAGGTCGACGAGCTTGACGTCCGACGCCTTGAGGCCCGCCGCGTCCAGCGCCGCCAGCAGGCTGTAGTGCGAGGTGGAGGCGAACGGCGTCGCGACCGTCTTCCCCTTGAGACCGGCCACATCGGATATGCCGGTGCTCTTGCGGGCCACCAACGCCTCGTTCTCGCCCGCGACATCGAGGATGAACGCGGCCTTGTACGGGATCGGCGAGGAGCCGGAGATCCCGCGCGCGAAGGGGCTGGAGCCGAGGGCGCCGATGTCGAGGGACTTGCCCAGGAACGCCTGGTTGACGCTGGCGCCCGAGTCGAACTTGATCCAGGTGATCTTGTAGTCCGGCAGCGCCTTCTCCAGCAGCTTGTGGTTCTTCACGAGCAAGTCGCCGCTGGGGAAGGCGAAGTAGCCGATGCGCAGCCGCTTGGAACCGCCGGACGAGCTGCCGCCGTCCGAGCCGCAGGCGGTGAGGGCGACGGAGGCCGCGGCGGCCAGCGCACCGCCGAGCAGCAGGCGGCGCGAGGGTCCTTGGGCGGCGGTGCCGACGGGAACTCGGTGCTTCCAGGCAGACATGGGGAGCCGTTTCTGTGCGAGGAGGGGACGGGCGGGGCGAAGGGCGTACGGGGTACCGGTTGCGGGCCGCGGGTCGCGGGTTACGGGGCCCGAAGCCGCGGGCTGCTCGCTGCTGGCTGCTGGCTGCGAGGGACCGGGCCACGGACGGGGGGGCGGGCGGTCGGCCGGGAACTAGGAACGGCCGCGCCACGGCACGACGCTGCGCTCCAGCCACAGCAGCAGACCGTCGATGACGAGTCCCGAGACGCCGATGGTGAAGATGCCGACGAGCACCACCGGCGTGTTGTTGTAGTTGGCGGCGTCCTTGACCATGCCGCCGATGCCGGGCAGCCCGTTGACCAGCTCGGCGGCGACGAGGGAGGAGTACGTGACCCCGACCGCCAGCCGGACGCCGGTGAGGATCTCCGGCAGCGCCGACGGGGCGATGACGTCCCGCATGACGTCCCACCGCGACCCGCCGAGCGCGTGGGCCGCTTCGACAAGGCCGCGCGGCGCGGCGGCGACGGCCGCGGTGGTCGACACCGCCACGGGCGGGAAGGCGGCGATGGCCAGCAGGGTGATCTTCGGTTCCTCGTTGATGCCCAGCCAGATGATCAGCAGGGAGAAGTACGCCAGCGGCGGCAGCGTCCGCAGGAAGGTGATCCAGGGCTCGAACAGCGAGCGCACCCAGCCGACCGTGCCCATGAGCAGGCCGAACAGCACTCCGAGGGCGATGCCGATACCGCCGCCGATCGCGATGCGGCGCAGGCTGATGGCCAAGTGGTCGATGAGAGTGGTGCCGTTGTAGCCCCGCACCCCGTCGTGGGTCGTGGACACGTCGATGAACGCGTCCCACACCTTGGCCGGGGGCGGCACCAGCGTCTCGCTCCACTTCCCGCTCGCCGCCAGCAGTTGCCACAGCACGAGGAAGAGCAGGAGCGAGCCGAGCGGCAGCGCGAGACGGCGTACGCGCGCCCAGACGCCCTTCGCGCGAGGACGGCCGCGCCCCGGCGGATCGGTCGGATCGGCCGGGTCGGTCGGATCGTCGGATATCGCGGCGGGACCGGCTTCTGGCAGGCGTGAGGTGGCGGACAACGGACTGCCTCCATGGGGGTGCCAGGGCAGGCGCGGTCGACGTCAAGCGACAGCGGCGACTGTCCCCGAGCGAGAGCAGAAGGGGAAAAGGGCAGAGCCGAACGCCCCACGACGGGGTGGGCTCAACGAAGTTCGGGAAAGGGGCCGCGCCGGGTCGAGGACCGAACGGCGGGCGGCGTCAGAGACGCGTGATCAGCGACAACACGAAACCGGGCGTCGGCACAGGTCGATGACCAGGCGTCGCACCAAAAGATCGTGATTCATGGGTCATATTTGTACAGCAGACCCGTCCCCGCACCAAGAGTCCGTCCACCCTCTGGTACGAACCCCTCCGCCCCCGCCCCCCTGACGCGCCCGGCCTGGGGTTCGGGACCGCCTGTACGTATGACCATCTGTCCTGGCGGAGCTTCCGGGACAAGCCGTGGTACGGCGCGGTGCCGACGCTGACCGCCGCCGCCGCGGTCACCGCCCGGATGCGCCTGGGCACCCTGGTGACGTCGGCCAAGCCGCGTTCATGCATCACGAGCTGACCTTGGACTATTCGTCATCTGGGCACACCCGGACCGACGATCGGATGATCCGCACAGAGCAACCTAATGCCGCACCACATACCGGAACCCGTAGAAGGTCATGCGCTCCAGTTCGTCGTATTGGCCGTCCAGGACCGATTCGTGCAGGGCGCGTTCCCATAGGGTGACGTCCGCGCCCCGGCAGCCTGTGATGTGCTCGGTTGCGGTCTCCTGGAGAAGCGACGGGATCTTGGTTGCCTCGGGTCGGCCCTGGGCCGCGTACGCCTCTTGCGCCTGCCGAAGCGCCGCAGTACCTGCTGCCGTGTCTCCCCGGACGAGGTGGGCACGGCCCAGAGTGAGCAGAGCGCCAGCCGCGACGACGGGGTCGCCGCCGTCTTCGGACAGCGCGAGCGCGCGGATCGCGCAGTCCAGGGCCGGTTCGGCGTAGCACTTGGGACAGACGGCGAGATAGAGAGCGGCGAGATCGGTCAGGATGATGAGCTGGCTGACCCGGTCCCCGCGTTCGAGGGCGATCCGCAGGGCATGGCACAAGTGCCAGATACCGCAGTTTCCATAGGTCACCGCGTTCCAGTCCATGAGGATGAGCGCGAGGTTCACGTGCGCGCCCTGCCGTGTGTTGGTGTAGCTGCCGCGGGCACCGTGGCGACTGGTGCTCAGCACGGAGAGCGCCGTCACCAATGTGTCGGCGGCCTCGGAGTGCCGACCGAGCTTGCGCTGTGCGTCGCCTAGGGCGACGAGCGCCTGAACCGCTCCCAGCTCGTCTCCTTGGGAGCGGCAGATGTCCAGGTCGGCCCGGTGGTTGGACGCGGCGTCGTGGTACCGGCCCAGCTGGAACTGGACGAGGCCCAGGTTGTGCAGCGCCCTGCCCCGGACGAGCTCATTCGGTGCGAGCAGCGCCGCGCGTTCCAGGTGGGGCAGCGCCTCGGCGGACCGATGATCCGCCCGGTAGGCGTTGCCGAGGTTCGAGGACGCCATGGCGAACTCGTACGCGCTCAGGTTGTGTGCCGCCTCCAGGGTCGCTTCGGCGGCGGCGGTCCACTCCCGGCCTAGTCTGCGGAACTCCCAGTACGTCGACATGTCGTTGGCCAGGTGCACCGCTTCGCGACGCCGGCCGTGTTCGCAGGCTGCCACCACAACCGCGGCGACAGCGCGGTGTTCGGTGTCCAGCCACTCGACCGCCTGACGCCGGTCCTTCGCGCGGCCCGTGTCCCGGGAGACACTGCGGCAGGTCGCCGGGACGCGCCGCCTGTAGTGGTGCAGCATCCGGTCCAGAGCGGCCTCGTACTCCCCGGGCGCCACCTGTTCGGCCGCGTACAGGCGCAGGAGGTCGTGCGTGTCCCAGCGGCTGTCCGGCCGTCTGCGCAGCAGGTGGCGCCGGACCAGGTCTGCCAGCAGGCGGTAGGTGTCCTGGGCGCTGCGGTCGAGACCGATGGCGGCCGTTTCCTGGCCGATGTCCGGGCCGGGCAGGGCGCCGATCAGTCGGAAAGCGCGTTGGGATGCGTCGGCGAGCCGGTCGAAGGACAGGTCGAACGCGGCGCGCACGGCCAGCGGACGGCCGTCGGCATCCACGTCGTCATAGCTGAGCAGGCCGAGCCGGGCGTGCGCCTGGGAGAGGGCCTCGGCCTGGGCGGCGAGTGAATGGTAGGGGTCGTCGCGCAGTTGTGCGGCGGTGATGCGCAGCGCCAGAGGCAGGAAACCGCACAGCTCGGCGATCCGGCGGGCTGCGCCGGGCTCGGCCGTCACCCGGTTGTCGGCGGGGCACGCCTGGCGCAGTGCACGATCCAGCATCAGGACCGACTCCTGCTCGGACAGCGAGTCGAGCCGGACGACACGGGCCGACGGGAGCGCCGAAAGCGTGTCGCGGGACGTGACGAGCAGCCGGTGCGGAGGATGAGGTACCAGTCCTGTCAGCTGCTTCGCGGACACGGCGTTGTCCAGCACCATCAGCACCGGCGGCCGTCCGGCGAGCAGGGAGCGCAAGGCCCCGGCCCGCTCCCTCGCCGGCGGCGGCGCCGCACGTCGACCCAGATCGCGCAACAAGACCGCAGCGGCCCCAGCGGCGTCGAGGGAGGCATCCGGGCTGAAGCCGAGCAGGTCGACGAACAGCACCCCGCCGGAAAACCAGCCCGCCCGGCGGGCCCGGTCGGCGACGTGAACTGCCAGCGTGGTCTTGCCGACACCCGCCATGCCGGCGGCGACGAGCACAACCTCCGCCGGAGCACCCGGCTCGAGTAAACCGAGGAGTTCGCTCACCTGGGCATCGCGCCCGGTGAAGTCCGCGATGTCTGCGGGCAGCGTCCGGGGGCTCACCGGCTTCCTGGGCGCGCCGGGTGGTTTCTTCCGGGGCCGACCGCCGCGCTTCTCGGCCACCCGCTGATCGTTGGCATTCCTCAGCAGTTGGCTCCACGCGCCCTCGCTGCGCTTGGTGACCTGCGCGCCCCGCTCAGCGGCCATCTGCTGCAGCACGCCCACGAGCGTGAGGAAGACCGGCGAGCCGGACTTGGGCAGGCTCTGCCCGAGCAGCCAGGGATTCACCGTGGACAAACTGACACGATCGCCGAGCGCCTCGGTGCACCGCCTCACCAGCGCCTCCCGAGGAGGGCTGCCCGCCACTGCGTAGAGGCGCGCCACTTCGGCCAGAAGCCGCCCCGCCAGGTCCTCCGTCCCCGGTAATCGGGTTCCGCCCACACACGCCTCCGGAAAACTCGGCTCACCGCAGTTGACCAGACTATTAGCGCTTCCCGCCCACCCTCGCGCGTTGCCGGAAACCCGCCGTGGACCGGAGAAAGATGCCTCCGCCCAACGACCACCCGGAGGCAGCCGTGCACTCGTCCCTGATCCCCCTGATCGCCGTCCTCACCGGCGCCGCCCACGCCACGACCATCGCGATCGCCGCACTCACCTCGCTGGGCGCCCGCACCCCGCACCGCCGCCGCGACGCACGCAAGACCCTTCGCTTGCTGCTCCGGATACCCCGCCGGTAGCGGCGGGTCGGCGCTCCCGAGGGAAGAGGCTCGCGGCCGCCGAGGCCACTGGATACGACGACATGCCCAGAGGCCGTCGGGCAGCGACGAGTAGCAGACCCGCCCTGCCAAGTGCTCCGCTACGAGGCACGCGGGAGGGTCGGGTGGCTCCGGCCAGCCGTAAGCTCCCGAGCATGAGCTTGCGTTTGAGTGTTGTGATTTTGCCGATCTACCGTTGGGCCGCCGAGGGGCGGGAGGTGTGGCGGCGGGCCGAGGACCTGGGGTTCGGGACCGCCTATACGTATGACCATCTGTCCTGGCGGAGCTTCCGGGACAAGCCGTGGTACGGCGCGGTGCCGACGCTGACCGCCGCCGCCGCGGTCACCGGCCGGATGCGCCTGGGCACCCTGGTGACGTCGCCGAATTTCCGGCACCCGGTCACGCTCGCCAAGGACTTGATGACGCTCGACGACGTGAGCGAGGGGCGGGTGACGCTGGGGATCGGCGCCGGGGGGAGCGGGTTCGACGCGACGGCGCTGGGGCAGGAGCCGTGGTCGCCGCGGGAGCGGGCGGACCGGTTCGGGGAGTTCGTACGGCTGCTGGACCGGCTGTTGACGAACGGCCAGGTGTCGTACGAGGGGGAGTTCTACTCGGCGCACGAGGCGCGGACGATTCCGGGGTGCGTGCAGCGGCCGAGGATTCCGTTCGCGGTGGCGGCGACGGGACCGCGGGGGATGCGGCTGGCCGCGCGGTACGGGCAGGCGTGGGTGACGACGGGGGACCCGGCGCTGTACGAGACGGGGACGCCGGAGGAGTCGCTGGCGGCGGTACGCGGGCAGGTGGAACGGCTGGGCGCGGCGTGCGCGCAGGCCGGGCGGGACGTGCTGAAGGTGCCGAAGGTGATGCTGACCGGCTTCACCCCTGACCAGGGGCGCCCGCTGGAGTCGGTGGACGCCTTCGTGGACTTCGCCGGCCGCCACGCGGAGGCTGGAATCGACGAGATGGTCATCCACTGGCCCATCCCCGACAGCGACTTCGACACCGACCCCGCCGCCTTCGAGCGGATCGCCCTGGAGGCCCCCGCCCAACTGGCCTGATCCGCGCGCCGGGTGGTCAGTGTGCAAGGTCGTCAGCGCGCCGGGTCGTCGGGGCGCCGGTCGGTCAGGGCGTCCATGCGGCGGGCCGCGATCTCCCGGTCGGCGGCGGCCGTCACGAACTCCGGTACGTGATCGGGCCCGACCAGCTCCCGGACCGCGGCGACCGTGGCCGCCGGGAGGGGCACCGGGACGTGCGAGGGCGGCTCGGCGGCCGGGCGCGGCGGCGGCGCGGGGAGCACGGCGTCGCCGAGGTGACGGCGTACGTGCTCGGTGGCGAGCATCCGCATGGCGCGTGCCAGCTCCGCGTCCACGGTCTGCTGGGCCAGCGGGCGCAGCCGCCGGACCAGGGCCGCCGCCTCCTCGGCCTCCTCGTCGGTCGGCGGGTGGCGCAGGAACCGCTCGAAGACGTACTCCGTGGTGAACTCCAGGAACCGCTCCGAGATGTGCTCGACCTGGACCCGCAGCTCCCGCAGATGGCCGGTGATCGCGGGCAGCGGCACACCGGCGGCGTGCAGCTCCGCGGCGACCGCCAGCTCCTGGGGGCTCGGTACGAGGAATTCCTCGTCGCTGCCCGGCACCGGCTCCAGGATGCCCAGTTGCAGGCCCTCCTCGACGGCCGTCAGATCCGCCGTCCCGCCGAACGCCTCGATCAGCTCGGCCAGGCTGATGCGCGCGGGCGTCTCGTCCGACCACGGCCGGTCCACCTCCCCGACCAGGCCGAGCACTCCGCCGAGGCCGGTGCCCGCGTCCCACGCCGCCAGCAGCTCCTTGATGCTGGCCAGCGTGTAGCCGCGCTCCAGGAGATCGGCGATCTGCCGTAGCCGGGCCAGATGCGTGTCGTCGTACACATTGGCCCGGCCGCGGCGCTCCGGCTTCGGGAGCAGCCCGCGGTCGGTGTAGGCGCGGATCGTACGGACCGTCGTCCCGCTCAGATGGGACAGGTCCTCGATCCGGTACGCGCGCTGCTCGGCGGCGGTGGTCACGCCCACACTCCTCCGTACTCCTCGGTGGTCAGGAGGCCGCGGTGCGGCCCGCCGGTCTTTCGCTGGCCCTGGCCGCGGGGGACATGGCCAGATACTCGACGGCCTTGCTCAGCGACCCCTCCTGTGACGGATGGTACGACCGGCGCAGGTACCTGGGCATCGCCCCGTTGAGCGCGGCCCAGGACGGCAGCAGGCCGCGGCGGGCGGCGGCGCGGTGGTTCCTGAACAGGTACTTGCCCTTGACCAGCCCCGGGTCGTGCCGCATCAGGTAGCGGGCCCCGACCACCCACAGATAGAACAGCGTCGGCCACGCGAACGCCATGCCCTCCGCGCGCCGCAGATACCGCCCCGCGCCGCCCCCGCCGACGTGCTGGTACATGTCGAACGCGACCGCCCGGTGCTCGACCTCCTCCGCGCCGTGCCAGCGCAGCAGGTCCAGCATCACCTCGTCGGTGTCCACCTCGTCCAGCGCGTCGGCGTCCAGGATCCAGTCGCCGAGGACGGCGGTGAAGTGCTCGATCGCCGCGATCAGCGACAGCCGGAACCGCAGCCACTCGCGCCGGGTGACCGGCGCGCCCCACGGCGGCTTCTCGCCGAGCAGCACGTCGAACATCCACTCCACGTGCTTGGTGTAGCCGCTGGTGTCGAGATTCTGCTCGGCCAGGTGCTCCAGTACATACGCGTGCTGCACGCTGTGGGTGGCCTCCTGGCCCATGAACCCCTTGACGTCCTTGAGCAGTTGCTCGTCGCTGACGTAGGGGAGCGCCTCCTTGAACACCTTCACGAACCACCGCTCCCCCGCGGGCAGCAGCAGATGCAGCACATTGATGACGTGCGTCGCGGTCGGCTCGCCCGGAATCCAGTGCAGAGGGGTCTGCTTCCAGTCGAACGTGACCCGGCGCGGCTTGATCGCGTAACTCATGGCGGTGCGTCCTCCTTCGGAGAAGATCGGCGGTGTCGGCGTGGGGATCGGTGTCGGTGTCGAGGCCGGTGTGGGGATCGGTGTGGGGATCAGTGCTGCCGGCCCGGTGCCGGTGGTGAGCCGGCGGCGGGGCTACAGCGGCGGGTCCACGCGGGCCAGCGCCCGCAGCGTCTTGGGGGAGAGCCGGGACAGCAGCCGCGCCCCGCGGGCCTCCGGCGTGACCGGGACGACCGCGGAGTCGCGCTCCACCGCCCGGACGATCGCGCGGGCGACCTTCTCCGGCGGGTAGTTGCGCAGCCCGTAGAGCCGGGCGGACCGCGCCCTGCGCCGCTCCTGCTCCTCCTCGCCGACCCCCGCGAACCGCGCGCTGCGGGTGATGGGCGTGTTGACCAGCCCCGGGCAGATCGCGCTCACCCCGATGCCGTGCGGCGCCAACTCCGCCCGCAGGCACTCGCTGAGCATCAGCACCGCCGCCTTCGACGTGCTGTACGCGGGCAGGGAGCGGGACGGCTGGAAGGCGGCGGCCGACGCGGTGTTGACGATGTGACCGCCCTGGCCGCGCTCCACCATCTGCCGGCCGAACAGGCGGCAGCCGTGGATGACGCCCCACAGATTGACGTCGAGCACCTGCTTCCAGTCCTCGGGTGTGGTGTCGAGGAAGGCGCCCGCCAGACCGATCCCCGCGTTGTTCACCACCACGTCGGGGACGCCGTGGAGGCCGGCCGTGCGCTCGGCCAGTTCCTCCATCGCCTCGGCGTCCGACACGTCGACGGTCTCGGGCCACGCGTCGGGCGCGCCGATCAGCCGGGCCAACTCGGCGGTTCTGGCGGCGCCTTCCGCGTCCCGGTCCACCGCGACGATCCGCGCGCCCGCCTCCGCGAAGGCGAAGGCGGTGGCCCGGCCGATGCCGCTGGCCGCGCCGGTGACCAGCACCAGTTGGCCGCCGAACCGCTCCTTGGCACCGGTCTCCGCCTTCCCGAGCACCGTCCCGCCCGCCCCGGTGACGGTCGAGGTCGCGGCCGGGACGGCGGGGCCGCCGTACTCGTGCGCCGTGACGAACTCGCCGATCCAGCGCGACAGTTGCTCGGGCCGCGAGCGCGGCACCCAGTGCTTGGCGGCCACGGTGCGCCGGGTCAGCCGGGGCACCCACTGCTCCAGGTCGTCGTAGAGCCGCTGCGACAGGAAGGCGTCGCCGGTCGGCGTGATGAGCTGCACGGGGACATGGGCGTACGCGTCGGTGCGCGGACTGCCCAGCCTGCGGCGGACGTTGTCCCGGTACAGCCAGGCGCCGTGCGCCGCGTCCTCGGGGAGCGAGGCGGTCGGGTAGCCGTCGGACGGCAGCTTCTCGGCGCGGGAGAGCAGCTTGGGCCACTGCTTGCCGAGCGCTCCGCGCCAGGCCAGCTCCGGCAGCACGGGGGTGTGCAGCGCGTACACGTACCAGGACTTGGCCCCCTGGCCGACCACTTGGGCGACCCGGCGCGGGGTGGGGCGGCGCACCCGGCGCTTGATCCAGTGGCCGAAGTGGTCGAGCGACGGGCCCGAGATCGAGGTGAAGGAGGAGATCCGGCCCTCGGTCCCGCCGACCGTGACGAATTCCCAGCCCTGCACCGAACCCCAGTCGTGCCCGACCAGGTGCACCGGGCGGTCCGGGCTGACCGCGTCCGCCACCGCCAGGAAGTCCTCGGTGAGCTTCTCCAGCGTGAAGCCGCCCTTGAGCCGCGCCGGGGCGCTCGACCTGCCGTGCCCGCGCACGTCGTAGAGCACCACGTGGAAGCGGTCGGCGAGCAGGCCGGCCACCTCCGACCACACCTCTTTGCTGTCCGGGTAGCCGTGCACCAGCACCACCGTCGGCAGCGCCGCGTCCCCGTACTCGGCGACGCACAGCCGTACGCCGCCGCCCCCGGTCACGAACCTCTCCCGCGCCGCCGCGTCGGCCGCCCCGTCCCGCACCTCCCCGTCCCGTACCGCTTCGCCCGGGCTCTCGCCGCCGCCCTCGCCCGGACCCGCGCCCTCGTCCCGGTCGTCCCGCTCTTCCCACTGGTCCCGCGTCACGCCGCCACCCCCGTCCCCGTCCCCGAACCCGATTCCGTGCCCGTCCCCATCCGTGACCTCGACATCGATCCCGTCCTCGTGTCCGCGTCCGTCTCCCGCCAGCGCCTGACGTGCGGCAGGTCGTCGTCCAGCCAGTAGGCGTCGGTCTCCGTGACCACGAGGATCTCCTCGAACTTCGCGCCGGTGCCGCGGAATCCCACATGTGGCTCCACCGCCCACAGACCGGGGTATGGGGGGTGGTCGGACATGCGGCGCGGACTCCACAGCGGTGACCAGCCCTCGCGGTGTCCGTGCAGGGCGTCGGAGGCCAGCCCCTTCAGGCTCCGCGTGCCGAATCCGGCGATCCGCGGCGACCAGCGGCGCTCGCGCACCCGGTCGACCTTGTGGGCGATCACGCCGAAGGGATACGCGCGATGCCGGTTGGCGTACCCCTGCCTGACCATCAGCCGGTCGACGTCCTGGTAGACGGTGCGCAGCGGGCGCCGCTCGCGCACCCCGCGCAGGATCAGCTCGCGGTGCTCGCGCAGATCCGCCATCAGCCGTTCCTGCACCGGATTGGGGCCGAGCGAACCGGAGTAGCCGACGTCGGCGGTACAGCCCGCGTATACAGGGGCCAGGTCGAGGATGAACGGCATGCCGGGTTCGAGCCGCCGCCCGGTCGGGAAGAACTGGAGCGGCACCTTGAAGCCGGTGAAGGCCGTACGGTCGCCGAACCAGGCGAAGGGCAGATGGAACCAGTCGCGGACCCCGCGCTCCCGCGCCCACACCCGCATCGCGTGCGCCGCGTCCCGCTCGGTCATCCCCGGCCGCAGCTCCGCCGCGACCGCCTCCGCGCACGCGTACGCCAGCCGCTGCACCTCACGGAACCCGTCGAGCCCGTCGACCTCACGGAACCCGTCGCGCCCGCCGTCCCACCCCTCGCCCATGGCCGCTCACCCCAGACCCCGCGCCGACATTCGAAAGCTGACAGCAATCAATGTGACATCGGCTCGTGGCAAGGTCAAGAGCCCCGCGACCCCCTGTGGATAACTCCCAGAAACCCCCCGACCCCTACGGGTGGTCAGCCCGCAGGAGTACCCCGATCGCGGCGGATCCGATCCTCGGGACGGACGCGGGACTGTCTCGCCCGCCACTACGGTCGGACACGTGACTGTGATCGCTACCGAAAGCCTGAGCAAGCGGTACCCGAGGGTGACCGCTCTTGACCGGCTGACCGTCGACATCACCCCCGGTGTGACCGGGCTGGTGGGTGCCAACGGCGCCGGGAAATCGACCCTGATCAAGATCCTGCTGGGACTGTCCCCGGCGACCGAGGGTCGTGCCGCCGTGCTCGGACTCGACGTGGCCACCAACGGCGCCGAGATCCGCGGCCTCGTCGGCTACATGCCCGAGCACGACTGCCTGCCGCCCGACGTCTCGGCGACCGAATTCGTCGTCCACATGGCCCGGATGTCGGGGCTGCCGCCGACCGCCGCGCGCGAGCGGACCGCCGACACGCTGCGCCACGTCGGCCTCTACGAGGAGCGGTACCGCCCGATGGGCGGCTACTCGACGGGCATGAAGCAGCGCGTCAAGCTCGCGCAGGCGCTGGTCCACGACCCGCAGCTCGTCCTGCTCGACGAGCCGACCAACGGCCTCGACCCGGCGGGCCGCGACGAGATGCTGGGCCTGATCCGCCGCGTGCACACCGACTTCGGCATCTCGGTGCTGGTCACCTCGCACCTGCTCGGCGAGCTGGAGCGCACCAGCGACCACATCGTCGTCATCGACGGCGGCACACTGCTGCGCGCCTCCTCCACCAGCGACTTCACGCAGGCCACGGCGTCGCTCGCGGTCGAGGTCACCGACCGTGAGAAGGAGCTGCTGGCCGCGCTGACCGGCGCCGGGCTCACCGCCCAGACCAAGGGCCACCTGCTGCACGTCGACATAGCGGACGACGCGACGTACGACACCGTCCGCGACGCCGTCGCCGCTCTCGGGGTCGGCCTGGTGCGCATGGAGCAGCGCCGCCACCGCATCGCCGAGCTGTTCACGGACGACGAGGACCTGACGTACGACGACCCGGACGACCCCGACCGCCCGGACCCCGACCCCCCGCACGACCCCGGGGGCACGAGCACCCCGCACGACCCCGGCACCCGGCCCGACAAGAGCACTTCGCACGACAAGAGCACTTCGCACGACACGAGCACCCCGCCCGGCAAGAGCACCCCGAACACCCCGGACACCGCGACCCTGACCAAGGAAGGAGAAGGCCGTGACGCAGCCTGACACGGTGACGCCCGGCACGCCGAACCCCGGCCCCCCGGGCACCGGCACCGCCCCCGACGTCATCCACAACATCGGTTACCGCAAGTACACCGGCCCGCGCCTCGGCCGCGCCTACGCCCGGCGCTCCCTCTTCAGCCAGAGCCTGCGCGGCGCGTACGGCCTCGGCCGCAGCGCGAAGTCCAAGGTGCTGCCGATGATCCTGCTCGCCGCGATGTGCGCGCCCGCGCTGATCATGGTGGCGGTCGCGATCTTCACCAACATGACGAAGCTGCCGGTCGACTACACCCGTTACGCGGTGATCCTCCAGGCGGTCATCACCCTCTTCGTCGCCTCGCAGGCCCCGCAGTCGGTCTCCCGCGACCTGCGGTTCAAGACCACGCCGCTGTACTTCTCGCGGCCCATCGAGCGCGTCGACTACGTGGCCGCCAAATACGCGGCGCTCGCCACGGCGCTGTTTCTGCTGACCGCGCTGCCCCTGCTCATCCTCTACATCGGCGCGCTGCTGGCGAAGCTCAGCTTCGGCACCCAGACCGCCGGGTTCGCGAAGGGTCTGGTGTCCGTACTCCTGCTGTCGCTGCTCTTCGCGGGCATCGCGCTCGTCATCGCCGCGATCACCCCGCGCCGCGGTTTCGGCGTCGCCGCGATCATCGCGGTGTTCGTCATCACCTACGGCGCGGTCTCCAGCGTCCAGGGCGTCGCCTCCGTGCAGGAGAACTACGAGGTGATCGGGTGGCTCGGCCTCTTCTCGCCGATCACGCTGATCGACGGCTTCCAGACCTGGTTCCTCGGCGCGAGCTCGGCCTTCCCGCACGCCTCGGGACCGCCGGACGCGCTGGCCGGCATCGTCTACCTCCTGGCCGTCCTCACCATCATCACCGGCAGCTTCGGCCTCCTGATGCGCCGCTACCAGAAGGTCGGTCTCTCGTGACGACGATCAGCATCGACAACGTCTCGCGCTGGTTCGGCAACGTGGTGGCGGTCAACGACATCACCATGACGATCGGCCCCGGTGTCACCGGCCTGCTCGGCCCCAACGGCGCCGGAAAATCCACCCTCATCAACATGATGGCGGGCTTCCTGGCCCCTTCCACCGGCGCCGTCACCCTCGACGGGACGCCCATCTGGCGCAATGAGCAGTCGTACCGCGAGATCGGCATCGTGCCCGAGCGCGAGGCGATGTACGACTTCCTCACCGCCCGCGAGTTCGTGGTCGCCAACGCGGAGCTGCACGGCCTGCCCGACCCGGACGCCGCCGCCCGGCGGGCGCTCGCCACGGTCGAGATGGAGTACGCCCAGGACCGGCAGATCGACACGTACAGCAAGGGCATGCGGCAGCGCGCCAAGATGGCGTCCGCGCTGGTCCACGACCCGTCGGTGCTGCTGCTCGACGAGCCGTTCAACGGCATGGACCCCCGGCAGCGGCTGCACCTGATGGAGCTGCTGCGGCGGATGGGCACCGAGGGCAGGACCGTCCTGTTCTCCTCGCACATCCTGGAGGAGGTCGAGCAGCTCGCCCACCACATCGAGGTCGTGGTGGCGGGGCGCCACGCGGCCTCCGGCGACTTCCGCAAGATCCGCCGCCTGATGACCGACCGCCCGCACCGCTATCTCGTACGGTCGAGCGACGACCGGCTGCTCGCGTCCGTGCTGATCGCGCACGCGTCCACCGCCGCGATCGAGCTGGACTGGTCGGAGAAGGCGCTGCGCGTCCAGGCCATCGACTTCGCCGGATTCACCGAATTCCTGCCCCGGATCGCCCGCGACCACGGCATCCGGCTCTTCACCGTCTCGCCGTCCGACGAGTCCCTGGAGAGCGTCTTCTCCTACCTGGTCACGGCATAAGGAGCCGACACAGATGTCCGCCACACAGACCCCCGCGCCGCCGAGCGGCAGGGCCGCGGCCCCCGCCCGCTCAGGGCCCGCCGTGTTCCACCCCACCGTGGCCCGGCTCACCTACCGCGCGCTGCTCGGCCGCCGCCGCGCCCTGCTGCTCTTCGCGCTGCCGATGCTGCTGCTGATCATCTCCGTCGCGGTCCGCGCGCTGACCGGCGCGGACGACTCCACCGCCAACGACATCCTCCAGGGCTTCGCGCTCAGCGCGATGGTCCCGCTGGTCGGCGTCATCGCCGGCACCGGCGCCATCGGCCCGGAGATCGACGACGGCGCGATCGTCTACCTGCTGGCCAAGCCGATCAGACGGTCCACGATCGTGTCCACCAAGCTCATCGTGGCGATAGGCGTGGTCGCCGCCTTCTCCGCCATCCCCACCCTGCTCGCCGGATTCATCCTCAACGGCAACGGGCAGAACGTCGCGGTCGCCTTTGGGGTCGCCGCCGCCGTCGCGTCCGTCGCCTACGCGGCGATCTTCCTGATGCTCGGCGTCCTCACCCGGCACGCGGTGATCGTCGGCCTGGTCTACGCCCTGGTCTGGGAGTCCGTCATCGGCAATGTGGTGCCGGGCGCCAGGACCCTCAGCGTCCAGCAGTGGTCGCTCGCGGTCGCGCAGAAGCTGGGCCACGGCGGCATCGTCAGCTCCGACGTCGGTCTGCCGACCGCGATCGTGCTGCTCGCGGTGGTCACCGTCGGCACCACCTGGTTCGCCGGACACAAGCTGCGCACCCTCAAGCTCGCGGGTGAGGAGTAGGGACCGGGGTACGTCACCCGCAGGGAAGGGACCGGGGCCGAGGCACCCGCTGGGAAGGGACCGGGGCCGAGGCACCCACAGGGAAAAGACCACCCGCGGGAACGGGAACACGGTGTGACGGCGGCGCAAGCTGTGAATGCGGTGTCAATGGAAGGGAGCGAGTCGCAGCCCGGCTGTGATCGGTGAAGACTGGTCGCGATGGCCCCGGCTCACGAGTCCTCCACCGCCGCCCGCGAGCGCCGCCGCGTCACCCCGAGTGACGCGCGGCGCTTCGCCGCGCAGTGGATACGTGCCTCGCCCGGCACCCACATCTGGCTGCTGATCCTGATCATCACCAGCGGCATCGTCGCCGTCGTGTCGCCGCACGTCCGCTCGTATCTGCTGCACCACGTCAGCACCAACCTGGTCCAGCTGCGGCAGCACCCGCTGCGGGTGCTGTTCGCCAGCGCCCTGTGGATAGAGACGCCCTCGGGCCTCGTCCTCTACTTCTTCCTCTTCGAGCTGATCCACGCCCCGGCCGAACGCTGGCTCGGCACCTGGCGCTGGCTGGTCGTCGTCGCGACCGCGCACATCGGCGCGACGCTCGTCAGCGAGAAGGCCGTCATGTTCGGCATCAGGGACCAGCGGCTGCCGCGCTCCCTCGCGCACACCGTGGACATCGGGGTCAGCTACGGCCTCGCGGGCATCGTCGGCGTCCTCACGTATCTGGTGCCGCGCCCCTGGCGCTGGGGATATCTCCTCGGCGTGCTGGGCTTCTTCGGCTATCCGCTGCTCGGCGACGCGACCTACACCGACCTCGGCCACTTCACGGCCGCGCTGATCGGCCTGAGCTGTTACGCGATCACGCCGCCGGGGCGCGCCCGCGAGAAGACCGCCTGAGCGCCGCGACCCCGCCCCGACCCCGCCCCGACCCGGCCTCCAGCACACCCGGGCGGGCCGTTCAGAACGGCCCGAAGAGCCGTTCCAGCACCACCGCGATGCCGTCCTCGTCGTTCGACAGCGTCACCTCGTCGGCGACCCGCCGCAGCTCCGGATGGGCGTTGGCCATCGCCACGCCGTACCCCGCCCAGGCGAACATCGGCAGGTCGTTGGGCATGTCACCGAAGGCGATCGTCTCGGCGGCCGTCACGCCGAGCCGCCGCGCGGCCAGCGAGAGCCCGGTCGCCTTGGTGAGGCCGAGCGGCAGCAGCTCCACGATGCCCTCGCCCGCCATCGTCACGCCCACCAGGTCACCGGCCACCTCGCGGGCGGCCCGCGCCAGACCGTCGTCCCCCAGCTCCGGGTGCTGTATGTACAGCTTGTTGATGGGCGCGGACCACAGCTCGGCCGGGTCCGACATGAGGATGACCGGCAGCTCGGGGTTGTACCGGTACCCCTCGCCGATCAGGACGTCGCCGGCCAGGCCGTCGCGGCTGGCCGCGAGGAACAGCGGGCCCACCTCGGCCTCGATCTTGGCCAGCGCGAGCCCGGCGAGCTGCCGGTCGAGGGTGACCGAGGTCAGCAGCCGGTGCGCGCCCGCGTCGTAGAGCTGCGCGCCCTGGCCGCAGACCGCCAGGCCCTCGTAACCGAGGTCGTCCAGTACGTGCCGGGTCCACGGCACCGAGCGGCCGGTGACGATGATGTGCACCGCGCCCGCCGCCACCGTCGCGGCGAGCGCGTCCCTCGTCACCCGCGAGACGGTGTTGTCGCCGCGCAGCAGCGTCCCGTCCAGGTCGGTGGCGACCATCCGGTACGGAAGCCGCGCCGCGTCGGTCGCGTCGGCGGCCGGGGCCCTGTGCGCGGCCCTGTCCATGGCTCTGTCCGCGGCTCCGGTGACGGTACCGGCTTCGGCGCCAGTCACGGCTTCGGCTCTGTCCGCGGCCCCCGCACCCGGTCCTGTACCGGCGAGGGCCCCGGCCTCCGACTCGCTCACTTGGCGCTGGACGTGACGGGCTCCAGCAACTCCCGGCCGCCCAGGTACGGCCGCAGCACTTCCGGCACCCGTACGGAACCGTCCGCGAGCTGGTGGTTCTCCAAGATCGCCACGATCGTCCGCGGCACCGCGCACAGCGTGCCGTTCAGCGTGGCCAGCGGCCGGGTGCCCTTCTCGTCACGCAGCCGGATCGACAGGCGGCGGGACTGGTACTCGGTCGTGTTCGACGTCGAGGTCAGCTCGCGGTACTTGCCCTGCGTCGGGATCCACGCCTCGCAGTCGAACTTCCGCGACGCCGAGGAGCCCAGGTCGCCCGAGGCCAGCTCGATCACCTGGAACGGCAGCTCGAGCGCGGACAGCCACTGCTTCTCCCAGGCCAGCAGCCGCTGGTGCTCGGCCTCCGCGTCCTCCGGCGTGGTGTAGACGAACATCTCCACCTTGTCGAACTGGTGGACGCGGATGATGCCGCGGGTGTCCTTGCCGTACGAGCCCGCCTCGCGCCGGTAGCAGGGCGAGAAACCGGCGTAGCGCAGCGGCAGCTTGCCCGCGTCGATGATCTCGTCCATGTGGTACGCGGCGAGCGGGACCTCGGAGGTGCCGACCAGGTACAGGTCGTCCTTCTCCAGGTAGTAGACGTCGTCCTCGACCTGGCCGAGGTAACCGGTGCCCGCCATCGCGGACGGCTTGACCAGGGTCGGGGTCAGGACGGGCGTGAAACCGGCGGCGGTGGCCTGCGCGACGGCCGCGTTGACCAGGGCCAGTTCGAGCAGGGCGCCGACACCGGTCAGGTAGTAGAAGCGCGAGCCGGACACCTTGGCACCGCGGTCGACGTCGATGGCGCCGAGCAGTTCGCCCAGCTCCAGGTGGTCCTTGGGGGTGAAGCCCTCGGCTGCGAAGTCGCGCGGCGCGCCGTGCTGTTCGAGGACGACGAAGTCCTCCTCGCCGCCGATCGGCGCGTCCGGGTGGACGAGGTTGCCGAGCTGGAGCAGGAGCCGCTGGGCCTCTTCCGCCGCCTCGTGCTGCTCGGCGTCCGCGGCCTTGACGGCGGCCGACAGCTCGCCGGTCCGCTTGAGCAGCTCGGCCTTCTCCTCGCCCTGCGCCTTCGGGATCAGCTTGCCGAGCTGCTTCTGCTCGGCGCGCAGCTCGTCGAAGCGGGTACTGGACGACCTGCGCCGCTCGTCGGCGGAGAGGAGGGAGTCGACGAGCGCGACGTCCTCTCCACGGGCGCGCTGCGAGGCGCGCACACGGTCGGGGTCCTCACGAAGCAGACGAAGGTCAATCACGCGACCAGGTTACCGGGGAGCGGGCATCGGCCGCGACAACTTACGGACTTTATGGTGTCCTTTGTCCGCTTCGGGGGTAAAGCGAGGAAATTCCGTAAAGGGGAGAAAGGGGGGACGGTCAACCAAATTCGCCGCGTCCCTCCCCCGGGTCATCGCGCCTGTGGAGAACCGGAGTTGATCATCGCCGCCGGGGCTCCGGCGGGGCCTTCGTGGGCCTCTCGGGGGTCGTCCGGCCGAAAGTTATCCACAGGCTGCTGGGGATTTCCATTCTTTGTCCACAGGGTGTGGGGAAGATCTGTGGAGAAGGAGGGAGATCTTTCGGCCGGGCTCGATGCTCGGCTATGGATTCCCCCTTCAAACCCGTTCCACACTCACTTTCGAGTGAGAAGTGTTCCCTCGGGAGAGTTGGTCGGGGGAATTGGGGTGACGAGGGGTGACCTGCCCCGCTGTGGACAGCGATGGTGTCTGTGTACAGATTTGTCGACTAGGTCGGGTTGCTGTGTCGACATGTCCCCAGTTACCCACAGGCTGCGCTCGAAGCCTGTGGATAACTTTTCCCCACGGTGGAAGAACACGCTCTGCCCGGTTCAGGGCCGCCCGCCTCAGGCCCGCCCGTCCAGCGCCCGGTTCAGCCAGTCCGCCGCGTCCGTGAACTCCGAGTCCGTCGTTCCCCGGGCCACCCGCACCTCGACCTCGTCGGCCCGGGGGTACGAACCGAGGAAGCGGACGTTCAGGCAGCGGCGGCGCAGCCCCATCAGCGTCTCGCCGACCCGGCGGTCCGTGAGGTGACCCTCGGCGTCCACCGAGAAGCAGTACTGACCGAGGCCGCGACCGGTCGGCCGGGACTCGATCCGCATCAGGTTCACCCCGCGGATCGCGAACTCCTGGAGGAGTTCGAGCAGCGCGCCGGGGTGGTCGTCGCGCAGCCAGAACACCGCCGACGTCTTGTCCGCGCCGGTCGGCGCCGCCAGCCGCGCCGGACGCCCGACGAGCACGAAGCGCGTCGTCGCGTTCTGCGCGTCGCGGATGTCGGTGGCCAGCGGTTCGAGACCGTACGTCGGCGCCGCGAACTCGCCCGCGAAGGCGCCGTCGAAGCGGCCCTCCTGCACCAGCCGCGCGCCGTCCGCGTTCGACGCGGCCGACTCCCACACCGCGTCGGGCAGATTGCCCGACAGCCAGTTGCGCACCTGAGACTGCGCGGCCGGGTGCCCGGTCACCGTCTTCACGTCGGACAGCGCGGTGCCCGGCCTGACCAGCAGCGCGAAGGCGATCGGCAGCAGCACCTCGCGGTAGATCATCAGCGGGTCGCCGAACGCCAGCTCGTCGAGCGTGGCGGTGATGCCGCCCTCGACGGAGTTCTCGATCGGGACCAGCGCACCGCCCGCCTCGCCGTTGCGCACCGCGTCGAGCGCCGCGGGCACCGACACCATCGGTACCAGCTCGCGCGTGGCGGCCTCGGGCAGCAGCCGCAGCGCGGCCTCGGTGAACGTGCCTTCGGGACCCAGATAGGTATAACGGCTCGCTGGCGACATGCGTTCAGCCTAATGGCCCGCACCGACCCGGAATGCCGGTCTGTTCATCAGCCCGGAACACCGCCACCAGATCGTGCGATCACCCTTCGAGTAGCCGCTGACCCACGTATTCTCCGGGCCCGCAGCCGCCCGGCACCGCGAAGAGTCCGCTCGCCTCGTGCCGCAGGAAGCGCGAGAGGCCGTCGCCGCCGTCCAGCTTGCGCTGCACCGGCACGAAACCCTTGAGCGGATCGGCCTGCCAGGCCACGAAGAGCAGCCCGGCGTCCGGAGTCCCGTCCGTCCCGATGCCGTCGTGGTACGAGAACGCCCGCCGAAGCATGGCGGCGCCGCCGTTGGAGGCCGGGGCCGCGACCCGGACGTGCGCGTCGCCCGCGATGGCCAGGGCGCCGTCCGCGCCGACCTTCGCCAGGTCGACCGGTGTGGTCTCGGTGCCGCCCGACAGCGGCGCCCCATCCGACTTGCGGCGCCCGATCACCTTCTCCTGCCGGGCCACCGACAGATGGTCCCAGGAGTCCAGCAGCATCCGGATGCGGCGGACGACGGCGTACGAACCGCCCGCCATCCAGGCCGGGGAGCCGGAGTCGGCGGAGCCGCCCGCCGGTACGAAGATCCGCTGATCGAAATCGGCGTCGGTCGGCTTCGGATTGTTGGTCCCGTCGATCTGGCCCATCAGATTGCGCCCGGTCATCGGGTGCGCGGTCGCGCCCGGTGTCCGGTTGAACCCGTTCATCTGCCAGCGCACCCCGGCGGTGTCCCGCGCCGCCTTCTGGAGCACGCGCAGCGCGTGGAAGGCGACCAGCGCGTCGTCCGCGCCGATCTGCACCCACAGATCGCCGTTGCTCCGCTTCGGGTCGAGGGCGTCGCCCGCGAAGTCCGGCAGCGGTGCCAGCGCTCCGGGCAACCGCCCGGTCAGCCCCGTACGGCCGAAGAAGCTCCGGCCGAAACCGAAGGTGACCGTCAGCGAGGACGGCCCGGCGTCGTACGCGATCTGATCGTCGTACGACGAGGACAGCGCGTCCCGGCCCCCCGGCGAGGTGCCGCTCCGCGTCCCCGACTGTGTTCCGGGTCGCGTCATCGTCGTTCCCGGTCGCGTCATCGTCCGTACCGCGTCCGACCAGCGGCGCAGCAGCGCGGCGGCGGCCTTGCGGTCCGCGCCCGGTACCAGGTCGAAGGCGACGAGGTGGCCGACGGCCTGCGCGGGCCCGACGATTCCGGCCTGCCGCGCGCCCTCGAAGGGGACGTACGCGGAACCGACCGTGTTCAGCGCGACCGGTTCGTCCCGCACGGCCCGCGCGACGCCCGCACCGGCACCGCCGCCGACGACCAGTCCGGCCGCGCCCGCGGCCCCGGCCGTACCGAGCAGCCGCCGCCTGCTGAGCCCGGCGGGGGCCGCGTCCTCGGTCCGCACGGACTCCGCGGGCTTCACGTCTTCCGCCGACTCGGATGACTTCACGGGTTGACCTGCATGTTCCTCGTCTCCGTCACTTCGTCGATGTCCGAGGTGCGGACGGTGACGGCCACCTGCCAGGCGCCCGGCAGCGGCAGTTGGACGCCCGCCGCGGTCCAGTGGCCCACCGTCAGGTGCTGCAAGGGGACGTCGATGGGGCCGATCTTCTTGGCCGGCAGCGTGAACTGGAGGCGCACCTCCGGCACGTCCACCGAGCTTCCGGCGGGCGTGCTGAGGAAGAGGTGGACCTCGTTGGCGCCCGACCGGGCGGGGGAGACCGTCAGGCCCGCCGTGCCCTTGCCGTGGGGACCGCCGGTGTCGTACGGGATGGACAGGACGACCTCGGTCGGGGCCGTCGCGTTCCCGCCGCCGGTCGCCGCGGGCGGCGCCTTGAGGTCCTTCTGCTCCTCCGCGGCCCGGCCCGGCTGCGAGCCGGTCAGCATCGTGGTGACGGTCAGCAGGACGACGGCGATGCCGACCTCTATCAGGACCGAACGCCGGAGCCGGTTGCGCGCGGGATCCGCGTCGCGCACCTTCTTCGCCTTCGCCGAGTCCCGCGCGTCCTGCTGCCGCCGCAACTGCGCGGCCCGCGCCGGGTCCTCGGAGCCGGACCCCGTACCCGCCCCGGCGGAATCCGAACCCGAACCCGAGCCCGTACCGGAGCCCTTGCCCCTGGCGGAACCCGTACCGGACCCGGTACCGGACCCCGTACCCGACGCCGTACCGGCGGACGCGGCGGCCGGAGCCCCCACCGCGGACGCCACCGCCTCCGTCCGCGCCACCGGCGTCACCCCCAGCTCCCGCGTCCAGCGCCGCGAGAACCAGGCCACGCCGACCAGCGCGCACACCAGCCAGATCTTGATGAAGAGCAGCTGCCCGTAGTGGGTGTCGAAGAAGGCCGCCCAACTGCCCATCTGCCGCCACGCCTGGTACGTGCCGGTGCCGATCAGGGTCGTCACGGCGGTGAGCGCGATGAGGGAGAAGCGGCGCACGGCGTACGGCTCGACCGTACCGGCGGTGGAGCGGGCGAACAGCGCGGTCAGCAGGGTGATGAGCCCGCCCAGCCAGACCGCCATGGACAGCAGGTGGACGATGTCGACCGGCATCGCGACCTGCCGCTGGATGCCGACGGAGGCGTGCTCGGCCATCGCCCAGGTTGCGGCGATGCCGATCGCGACGACCGTGCCGCCGATGCCCAGACCCCAGGCCAGGTCGGCGCGTTCCTCCGGGTCCTCGCGCTTGGCGTAGCTGCCGAAGAGCACGGCGAGGAAGACGGCCGCCGCCGCGAGCAGCAGCAGCCGGGAGACGAGCGCCGCGCCCGGCCGGGTCTCCAGCACCGCGCGCATCACATCGGGGTCGACCGCGTCGCCGAGCCCGGTGCCGTTGGCGTACGGGCCGCGCAGCATCAGCAGCGCGATGGTGGCCGCGACCAGCGTCGCCCAGCCGCCCGCCGCGATCCGCCGCATGGGACGCAGCAGGGCGCCGCGCGGCCAGCACACGGACAGGAACACCGCGCTGCCGACCAGCAGCGCGAAACCGGCGTAGGCGAAGTAGCGGGCGATCCCGTAGAGCGTGGACGCCGCGCCGCCGCCCGCCGCCGCCGCGCCCGACAGGTCGACGCTGGTCTTGGAGGCCGCGCCGACCGAGAAGGTGAACGCCCCGGCCACCGGGTGGCTGTCCTGCGACACCGCCTTCCACGCCACGGTGTACGTGCCGTTGCCGATGCCCGGCCGCAGCCCGACGGTGGCCGTGGACCCGGAGTCCTTGCCGCTGTCGTGCTGCGGCTTGCCGACCGCCACGTCCTTGCCCTGCGGGTCGAGCACGCGCAGCGAGTCCGCCGACAGCAGCACGCCCTCCGAGAAGGTGAGCACCACGCGCTGCGGCGCGCTCTGCACGACCGAGCCGTCGGCCGGGTCGGTACGGAGCAGCGCCGCGTGCGCGGACGCGGGCGCAGCGACGCCGAGCAGCAGCGCGAGCAGCCCGCCGAGGCAGGCCGCGAGCGCCGCCAGCCGCCGCCCGCCGGTCTGGCGACGTGGTGGCCTCAAACGTGGCAACCGGGCGTTCTTCTTCGCTGCGGGCGCTGTGCGCGCTGGCGTCGCTGGGTTCACTGCGGTCAGCCCTTCGGGTCCGGGCGGTACGTCGTCGCCTCGACGGGCACGGTGACCGTGACCGTGGCGGGCGTGGCATGGGCGAAGTGGAGTCGCAGGGTGACTGTTTCACCGACCCGCGGCTTGTGGGTGAGGTTCTCCAGCATCATGTGGTCGCCCCCGGTGCCGAGGGTGAGGGTGCCGCCCGCCGGTACGGTCAGGGCCGTCACCTGGCGCATGGTGGTGCCGGTCGTGCTGTGCAGGGTGACGTGCGCGGCCAGCGGTGTGCTGACCGAGGTGAGTTCGGCGTCCCCGCCCCCGGCGTTGGCGACGGTGACGTACGCGGCGGCCTCGTCGGTCAGCAGCGGCTGCGGTATGTACCCGCCGCTCACCGACACTTTGCCGGACCCGCTGCCCGACCCTTTGCCGGACGCGCTGCCGGACGCCTTGTCTGACCCCGCGCCGGACCCGGACGATCCGTCGCTCAGCGCGACGCCCGCGCCGGTCGCCAGCGCCACCGCCGCGACACCGGCGACGGCGCCCAGCAGCGCGCGCCGCCTCACGGCGCCTCGCTCCTGACGATCTTCGGCAGGTCGGCCGCGAACTGCCCGGCCGTCGTCCCCGACATGTAGAGGACGTGCGCCTTGTCGTCCTTGGGCCAGAAGGCCAGCACCTCGGCGCCGTGCGTGACGGTGACGCTGCCGTCCTTCTCCTTGACCGGCGGGTCGATGCCGACGCCGACCGAGCGGGCCGCGGCCTGGATGGCGTCGAACTTACCGGTCAGTCCGATGAAGGACTTGTCCATCGCGCCGAGCCACGCCGTCAGCCGCGCAGGGGTGTCGCGCTCCGGGTCGGTGCTGACGAAGACGACCCGCAGCGCGTCCTGGTCGGCCTTCGGCAGCTTCGCCTTGGCCAGCGCCAGGTCGCTCATGGTCGTCGGGCAGACGTCGGGGCAGTGCGTGTAGCCGAAGAAGAGCAGCATCGGGTGGCCCGCGGTCTCCTTCACCAGGTCGTACGGCTTGCCCTGGTTGTCGGTCAGCACGAGCGCGGGCTTCGTGAACGGCGTGTCGAGCAGCGTGCCCGCCTTCTGCGGCGCTTCGGCGGACACCGCCGCCACATTGGCGTTCGCCGACGAGTCGCCGGAGCCGCCGCAGCCGGACAGCAGCAGCGCCCCCGCGACGGCGAGCACGGCGGCCCCGGTCACGGCGGTGGTACGGGCACGGGTGCGGGTGCGCGTACGGGTCGTGCCGGTCGTGCCGGACGTGCCGGACGTGCCGGTCGTGCGCGGGGAAGCGGTCGTGCGGGTGGAGCGGGTGGTGCGCATGAAGGTGATGCCCCTTCAGTGGACGGGTGGTGCCGGGCGGCCACGGCTCGCGTGGCCGCCCAGCGGGCTGTTCGGGTCGAACGGGACCGCGAGCGGTCCGGTGGATCCGGTGGAGCAGGTGCTTCAGGTGCTTCAGGTGCTTCAGGTGAATCCGGCGATCCGGCCGACACCGGTCGAGCGAGGACCGGCGTCGGCCGTCAGCCGGACCAGCCGTCGGTCGGACCAGCCGTCGGCCGGACCAGCCGTCGGCCGGAGCCGTCGGCCGGAGCCGTCAGGCGTCCGGCGTCAGGCCGACGGGTTGCGGCGGCGACCGGCGAAGACGCCGTAGCCGATCCCGATCGCGCCGACCACGATTCCGGCGACGCCCAGCGCACGGGCGGTCCCGTCGCTCGTGTCGGACGAGGCCGCCTGCGTACCGGCGGACGAGCCGCCGGACTTGGCGTCGGCGGCCGGGGTCGCCGTCACGCTCGGCGTGGCCGAGGCGCCGTCGGAGGCCGCCGCCACTGTCAGCTTCAGGGTCGGCGCCGGGTGCTGCGGCTCGGCCTGGCCCTCCTTCGGCACGTCGATCCAGCGCACGATGTCACCGTTGTCGTACGTCTGGAGCGTCTTGAAGACCAGCGCGTCGGTGGTGGCGGGCAGCGGCCCGAACGACACCGGGAACTGCTGGAACTGGCCCGGCGCGATCTTCCCGCCGCTCCACGTGATCTTCGTGACCGCCTCGTCGATGGTGCCGTCGTCCGACTTCAGCGGGGTCGCCAGCTTCGACTTCGTCACCTGCGCCGTCCAGCCGGGCACCGGCTGGATCGAGACCGAGGCGACCGGGTGGTCGGTGGGCAGATTGACCTCGACCTTCGTCGTGGACGCGCTGTCCTCCTCGTTCGGCACTTTGAAGGCGACCGTGCTGTAACTGCCCTGGGCCGCGCTGTTCGGCGTCACCGTGACATGCGCGAAGGCGGGCACGGCGGCCAGCAGGACGGTGGCACCGGCGAGGGCGGCGATGGTCGCGGCACGGCCGCGCATACGTGAGCTGCTCATTACGAGGGTGCTCCAGTTCTCCACAGGTCTGTGGGAAGTGGGCTGACGGTGGCATGGAACCGCGGACCACGGCGCGTCAGGCGCCCGCGGTCGGCGGAGGCGTGGGCGGACCCGCGCGCCACCGTCGCCGTGCTCCCCGGAAGGCGGCGTAAGTCCTATGGACCTATGCCGTATAAGTCCTATGGACCTACGTAGGACCGATGGACTCATCAGCCCAGTGAGGGCCTCTCAGGTCCGCAAGGACCTGCGAGTCCCCGGGGGCCTACGCCAAGGGGGGATTCGGCGGGGGTGCGTCGCGTCAGACCGCCGCGAGGCCGAACGGCGGCCCGCGCCTGGCCAGCGAGTGCCGCAGCAGCCACACCGTGCGGTGCCTGGCCGCCGTCGCGTCCGCCGTGCAGCGCCGCCGGGGCCGTACGCCCGCGGTCCCGGCCGCCTGCGCCGCGAGCGCGGACAGCAGCGCGTGGGCGCGGCGCAGTACGGCGGGCGAGAGCGCGGCCAACTCGGCGGCGCCGCGCACCGACAGCCGTATCAGCCGCCAGAGCGCCGCCTCGCCGCGCCGCAGCACCCAGCCCGCCACCACGGCGGCGAGCAGGTGGCCGAGGAACATCGGCAGGGAGCAGAAGGGCAGCGACATCACGGCGTGCGCGACGCTTCCCGTACCGTCCGCGGCCGTACCGCCGCTCATGTCCATGCCCGGGGTGTGCACGGGCGCGCCCATCGCGGACGGGTCGAGCCCCGCTTGCTGGACGACCCACTGCGCCTTCCGCGGGGTGAGCGGCGCCGCGGCCGTGCTCCCGCAGACCAGCCGGGCCGCGACGGCCAGCAGGCCGCCGGAGCCGGACCCCGCGCCGCCGCCGTGCCCGGCGGCCGTCGTACTCGCGCACATCTGCCCGGCGTTGAAGACGCTGTGCAGCGCGAGCTGTCCGACGGCGAGGGCGGCGGCGATGCCGGGCAGGGTGCGTTCGCGCCCCGCGAGCGGCGCCACGACCGCGAAGACCGAGAGCCAGCCGACGACCAGCGCCCACACCGGCACCGTACGGCCGGACGCCATCGCGTGCCCGACCGCGGCCAGCACGACGCAGACCGCGGTGAACACCGCGGCCCGCAGCAGTCGCATTCCGGCGCCGGCGCGCACGGAGGGGACGGAGCCCCGCGTGGCAGTCATGACGGCGGTCATCTTCTCACCGCACGCTCCGGGCGGATACGGCGGGTGTCCGGCTCGCGGGGGTGTGCGCGTGAAGTCCCCTTACACCCGTACGCCGGGCATGGGCATCCGCCGAATGAGCGATATCACGTCAACATCGCGCTTACGGGACGCTCTTCGCGGCAATACGTAACCTTATGTCGAGCCGCAGCCAGGAGGCTGGAGCATGAGCATCTGGTGGTCACTCCATTTGCGGCGCGAGGCTGCGAGCGTTCCGCTGGCCAGAAGGCTGCTGATCGGGACCATGGAGACGGCCGGAGTCGATCCGGACATCTCCTTCGACCTGGCGGTGGCCCTCTCGGAAGCGTGTGCCAACGCCGTCGAACACGCCGGATCGGGCACGGAGTACAGCGTCACCGCGCGGATCGACGGCGACCAATGCCGTATCGAGGTCGCCGACTCCGGTCCCGGATTCCCCCGCGACCGCTTCCGCCACCCGGCCCGGCCGCTGAGCCCCAGGGGCCAGCAGGCCGAGCACGGACGCGGACTCTTCCTCATCGAGGCGCTGGTGGACCACGTCCACTTCCAGAACCGGCCGGGTCACGGCACGGTCGTCTCCTTCGACAAGGTGCTCAAGTGGCGTGACGACGCCCTGCTGAAGGCGTCGTAGCGCCACTCGACTCCGGTTCCGGTGGGACCGGCTGGTGGGGCCCGGCCGGGACCGGTGTTCAGCCGCGCAGCCCCGCCATCCACGCCTCGACCTCGTCCGAGCGCCGCGGCAGCGCGTCCGACAGATTGCGGTTGCCGTCGTCCGTCACCAGGATGTCGTCCTCGATCCGGACGCCGATGCCGCGGTACTCCTCGGGCACCGACAGGTCGTCCGCCTGGAAGTACAGGCCGGGCTCGACCGTCAGCACCATGCCGGGCTCCAGGGTGGAGTCCACGTACGCCTCGGTCCGCGCGTGCGCGCAGTCGTGGACGTCCATGCCGAGCATGTGGCCGGTGCCGTGCAGCGTCCAGCGGCGCTGGAGGGCCAATTCGAGCACCCGGTCGACCGGGCCTTCGAGCAGCCCCCACTCGACCAGCTTCTCGGCCAGCACGCGCTGCGACGCCTCGTGGAAGTCACGGAAGGCCGCGCCCGGCTTCACCGCGTCGATACCGGCCTGCTGGGACTCGTAGACCGCGTCGTAGACCTTGCGCTGGACCGGCGAGAAGCTGCCGCTGATCGGGAGGGTGCGGGTGACGTCCGCGGTGTACAGGTGGTGGGTCTCCACGCCCGCGTCGAGCAGCAGCAGGTCGCCGGAGCGGACCGGGCCGTCGTTGCGCACCCAGTGCAGGGTGGTGGCATGCGGGCCCGCGGCGCAGATCGAGCCGTAGCCCACGTCGTTGCCCTCGACGCGGGCGCGCAGGAAGAACGTTCCCTCGATGTACCGCTCCGAGGTGGCCTCCGCCTTGTCCAGGACCTTGACGACGTCCTCGAAGCCGCGCGCCGTCGAGTCGCACGCCCGCTGCAACTCGGCGATCTCGAACTCGTCCTTCACCGCACGCAGCGCGGACAGGAATTCGGTCAGCTCGGCGTCGCGCTCGGCCGTCACCTTGTCGGTGAGCGCCGCCTCGATGCCCGCGTCGTGCCCGCGCACCACGCGGACCGGACCGGCCGCCTCGCGCAGCGTCTCCGCGGCCTTGCGGACGTCCCGGCACGGCATCCCGAGCAACTGCTCGGCCTCGGTGAGGCTGTGCCGCCGCCCGACCCACAGCTCGCCCTGGCCGTCCAGCCAGAATTCGCCGTTCTCCCGGTTGGAGCGCGGCAGCAGATACGCGGTCGCCGCGTGCCCGCCGCCCTTGCGCGGCTCCAGCACGAGGACGGCGTCCTGCGTCTGGTCACCGGTCAGATAGGCGTACTCGGTGGCCGCCCGGAAGGGGTACTCGGTGTCGTTGGAGCGGGTACGGAGATTGCCCGCCGGTACGACGATCCGCTCGCCGGGGAAGCGCTCGGACAGCGCGGCGCGGCGCGCGGCGGCGTACGCGGCCTGCGGCAGCGGGGCCAGGCCGTGCAGCTCCGTGTCGGCCCAGTCGGCCTTCATCACGGCCGCCAGCTCGTCGGAGACAGCCGGGTAGAGGCGGTTCTTGCGCTGCTTGATCGGCTTGTCGTCGCCGTCCGCCGCGTCCGTGGCCGCCGCGTCGCCGTCCGCCGTGGCCGCCGCGTCGGTGGCCGCTTCGACTGCCGCGTCCGTGGCCGCCTCGGCCGCCGTCACGGCCGTCCCCGTCGTCTCAGGAGTCTCGGGCGTCTCCTGTCCGACCCGCTCGACCTGCTCGTCCGGCTGTGCCTGGGCCTCGGCCACGTCCTGTCCTCCTCGCTGTCGTCGCCATAGCTGCCTGGAGGTCCCGCCGGGACCCGCTATGGACCTCTACGCATCGTATGTGCGCGCGGAAGAGGGCGTGCGGGGGGCATAGGTCCTGAATCGCTCACGAATCAGGACCGGGCGGACCGAAGCGGACGCGAGTGACCGCGGCCCGTCTCTCTAAGGGGCCCGTCTCGCAGGGGCCCGTCTTCCGCAGTCGCCCGTCTCTCAGGGGCCGTCTCTCTCCGCCTCAGCCGAAACGGACGGCGAGCAGGACGACGTCCTCCACGCCCTCTGACCGGTCGAGGCCGTCGGGCAGGACGGCGTGCAGGATGTGGTCGACGAGACGGTCGGGGTCGTCGCGGGCCGGGCGCGGGGCGCTCTGCGCGGCGGCGTGCAGCCGGGCGAGCGCCCGGTCGGCGGACTCCCCCGTACGGTGCAGCAGCCCGTCCGTGAACAGCACCAGGGTCTCGCCGGGCCGCGCGTACAGCTCGACGCTGGGCGCCTCCCAGCAGCTGAGCATGTTCAGCGGCGCGGACAGCGACGTCTCGACGTACTCGCAGCGGCGGTCGCCGATCACCAGCGGCGGGCAGTGTCCCGCGCCCGCCAGGATCAGCTTGCGGCCGCCGGGGCCGCCCGCCGGGCGCGGGCCGCCGTTCGCCGCCTCCGCCTCCACGTACGCGAACAGTGCCGTCGCGGACCTGGCGGGCTCGGTGAGCCGCATCAGCAGTTCCAGGTCGGACAGGACCGCGACCGGGTCCTCGCCCTCCATCACCGCGTACGCGCGCAGGCTCGCGCGCAGCCGTCCCATCGCGGCCACCGCGCCGGGGCCGCGCCCCGTCACCCCGCCGACGGCCAGGCCGAGCGCGCCCTCGGGCAGCGGCAGCGCGTCGTACCAGTCGCCGCCGCCACGCGGATTCGTCCGGTGCCTGACCGCCAGCCGTACGCCGGGGACGCGCGGCAGCCGTTCCGGCAGCAGTTCCGCGGCCAGCGCCGCCGTGGTGTCCCGTGCGCGCCGCAGGTCGAGCACGCGTGCGGTGTGCTCGGCGGCGAAGCGCAGATACAGGCCCATCAGGCGGCGCTGCCGGTCGTCGGGTTCCGCGGGTTCGTCGTAGAACCACACGGCCGTGCCCAGCCTGCCGGCCGACTGCGCCGTCAGCCGCAGCGCGTAGCTCGCGCCGAGGCCGAGCTGGACGGCGACCTCGCGGTGCCGCCGGTCGAGGCCGGGTTCGTGCAGCAGGTCGGCATGGACGCGTTCGCCGTCCGCGTCCCGCGCCGCTGATCCGTCCTTCGCCGCTGATCCGTCCTCTGCCCCCGATCCGTCCCGCGCTCCTGATCCGTCCCGCGCTCCTGATCCGCTCGCGTCACTCGGCACGCCGGTGTCGGAGGCGGACGTACGGGGTACGGGCACGGTCTCGATCGTGCCGAGGTCGGCGTGGCCGAGGCCGAGGCCGACGGTGCGTTCGGGGCCGAGGCCGTCGGCCGGCTCCAGCGCGACCATGCCGCGGCGGGCGCCGACCAGGGTGGCCCCGGCGCGCAGCACCTCGTGCAGCGTGTCGTCCAGCGCGGTCGTCCGGGCCAGCCGCTCGGTCAGCTCGTGCACCAGGGACAGGTCGCACACCCAGGAGGCCAGCCGGTCCTGCACGGCGGGGGAGCCGTACCGGTCACCGGCCGCTTCCTCCGGCGCCCGGGGACGGCCCGCACCGGGTACGGTCACGGGCTTGGCCGCGGGTTCGGCGGCCTGGTCGGTCACGGGCGCGGTCGCGGAACCAGTCGTGGAATCGGGTGCGGAACCGGTCGTGGAATCGGGTGCGGAACCGATCGTGGAATCGATCGTGGAATCGGCCGCCGGTTCCGTCGCCGGTACCGTCACCGGTTCCGTCCTCGGTCCCGCCGGTTCCGTCGCGGGTGCGGGCGGAGCGGCGGGGGAGACGGCGGGGACCGCGGAGGCGGCCGTGACCTGCGCAGGGCCTCCCGCGGGGGACGCATTCTGCGCCGCCGCGGAAGGAGGTGGCTCTGTTCCGGCCACTTTTTTCATGTGAGCGGCGCTCATGGCCGGGGGCTTCCGGCCAGTCGCCAATGGATGGGGCATTCCGCGCTTTTCGTCCGCAAAGCGCGGCGCATCTGCATCAATAGCATCGCAAACCCCCATGTCGTGGCGCGTCGCTACCAAGGAACCCACTTGTACACGCACAATCGCGGGCATGTCCAGGATTGTCCTGGTAGACGGAGTGGCGTCGGGACGTGACCGGTGTCACGTGCCGTGGTGCGCCGGTGGCCTGGAGTAGCCGTCGAACCGCCGCAGGTTGGCCAGAAAGAGCTACCCCCGTCTCATGCGCGCTGTCGACTGATCCCGGCCAACAGCGCGTCATATTTGCGGGTGATGGGTAGGAACCCGGAGTCCGGCTCAAGCGTCGTAGTACGTAAGCAATTGACAGCCGACCCCACCCCGAGTGGCGAGCGGGAGCTGCGCCCAACGGGATCCACGACTAGTGGCTCGCGATCGGGGCAAGTGAGCAAGCGCCATGCGCACGCCACCCACCGCCACGTTCCACGCTCGGCCGGCGGCGTGATGCGCTGCCTCGTGAACGGCGTGCTCGACAGATACGTGTGCAAGGGCAGATCCCTGGGCGTTAACGGAAAGGAACGAGCGCTGATGCGCGAGATCCTCGGAAGGCGACGCAAGCTCTCACTGCCGCGAAAGGGGCGGACCGCGTTGCGTGACGCGGCGCTCACCTATGCCGAGCAGTGGCAATGGCGTGTGGTGCCCGGTGTCGGATACGACAAACGCGGCACATGGCGGGCGACCGGTGCGCAGCCGTGCGCCTGCGCCCGCCCCAACTGCCCGGTGCCCGGCGCCCATCCGCACGAGCCGGGACTCCTGGCCGCCACCCGTGACCCGCGCATGGTGCGCTGGTGGTGGACGCGCAGGCCGGACGCGCCGGTGGTCCTCGCGACCGGCGACCGGGTGTCCGCGGCGAGCCTGCCCGCGGTGGCCGGCACGCGGGCGCTCGACGCGATCGAACGCCTCGGCGTACGGCTCGGCCCGGTGGTCGCCACCCCCACCCGGTACGTGATCCTCGTCGCGCCCTACTCGCTCGCCGAGCTGGGCGAACTCCTCGACAGCCAGGACTGGGTGCCGACGTCGCTGCGCTACCACGGCGACGGCGGATACGTGGCGCTGCCGCCGTCGAGCAGCAGCGCGGGGCAGCTCCGCTGGGTGCGGCCCCCGGTGGCCGAGGCGACGGGGCCCGACGCGCCGGTCGGGCTCGGCGGCGCCGCGCCGTGGCTGCCGCGGATCGGCGACCTCGTGGACGCCCTCGTCCGCGCGGGCCGGACCGCGCCGGACGGCGACCGGCTCACCTATTGATCCGCGTATTGATGCGCCGCGTTGACACCGCGCCTGTTCTGAACGCTGTTCAGGGCGGGCGCGGTGTCGTTCGCCGCGCGCTCTGTCACTCGTTCGGGTAGCCGAGGGCCCCGGCCCTGCGCTGAACGGCGCCTGATCGTTCCGAAGTCCCCGGTCCGCCCGCTACGTTCGGCGGACCGCAACCGTCGAGCGCAGGTGGGGTCGTGCCCGTGGAGCCGAAGTCACAGCCGCAGCCGCAGCCGCATTCGCAGGCCGTTCAGCAGGTCGCGCAGGACCATGTGTCGGGGCTGCGCATGGTGGCCCTCGCGAGCGTCGCCGCCCTGGCCGTCGTCCTGCCGCTGGCCGCCGCCACGGACGGCCCCTCGGAACACCCGGGCCACGGCGGCCACTCCGGCCACGCGGGCCTCGGGGCCCCGCACGCCAGGACCACGTCCGTGGACGGTTACGGAATGCTTCCGCCGCCCGCCGAAGGCACCTGAACCGCTACCGACCGGTACGACGAAAAGCGTCGCCGTCGTCTCCCTCGCATGGCGAAAAGCGCCGTCCGGCGCACCGCGGGCATGGAAACGCCCGGTCGCTGGCGACGGGGGATGCACCAGCGACCGGGCTGACCAAACGGTAACAAGACTTCGTCCGTTAGCAAATTCCCCGACGCCGACGGGGCGCCGATTAGCCGCGATTCAACGGGAGTTGTGACCGGAATCACGGCCTCCCCCTCCGTGCCGCCCCCGCCCCCGCCGACCGGTGGTCCGCGGACCTCCCGATCTGCCCCGCCGGGGCGGGTGGTGAGGTGCGGGAGCGTCGTGGCTGGTGGCGCAGTTCCCCGCGCCCCTTAGAAGATCGGTTCGCCGCCTGGGCGAAAGTGGGTGCGCCCTGTCAGGGGCGCGGGGAACGGCGCGGGTAACCCACCACCGGCGGGTGGTCCGGCGGCGACCGGACTGCCCCGCCGGGGCGGCTGGTGACGTGCGGGAGCGTCGTGGCTGGTGGCGCAGTTCCCCGCGCCCCTGAAAAGCGGGCCCTCCGTCCGCCTGGACGAAAGTGGGTGTGCCCCGTGAGGGGCGCGGGGAACTGCGCGGCCAGCCCCCACCGGCGGGTGGTCCGGGGGCGAGCGGACTGCCCCGCCGGGGCGGGTGGTGAGGTGCGGGAGCGCTTCGGCCGGGGTGGCGTGCGCCACCCGTACGGCTGGAGGCCGTGGAATGGCTCGCCGCGAGGCGGAGGTGGTCGGCGTCAGCTCAGGGTGATCTGGCGGTTGGTGAAGCCGCTGCGGGCGCGCCGCTCGTCGGCGGTGAGGGGGCCGGACTTGGCAAGCGTCTCGGCCAGACGCTCGTTGAAGGCGGCGGCGGGCTTCTCCACCTCGTCGGCGCCCATGCCGACCGGCAGGTCCCACACCGGCACCACGAGCCCGTGCGCGCGGAAGGAGCCGACCAGCCGCGTACCGTCACCCAGCGACGACACCCCGGCGGCGTGCAGCCGGGCCAACGCGTCGAGCAACTCCTCCTCGGGGTGCGGCATGACCCACCGCAGGTGGTTCTTCTCCGGCGTCTCGCACCAGTACGCGGCGTCCACGCCGGTCAGCCGTACGGTCGGGATCGCCGCCTGGTTGGCCCGCTCCAGCGACGCGGCCACCTCGCCGGTCGCCGCGTCGGCGTCCTCCAGCCAGAACTCGAAGCCGCTGTGCACCTCGGGCGTGAAGGGCGCGTCGAGGTCCAGCACGTCCTGGAGGCGCGGCCCGTCCTGCGGCGGGCGGCGGCCGTCCACCGGATTGCCGGGCGCCGCGGTGAGCGCGCGCAGCAGCGTGTCGGCGAGGTCGCGGCTGACGTCACCGGACGCCGCCTCGTTCTGGAGGCCGAGCAGGACGGCCCCGGTGTCGCGGCGCAGTCCGGGCCACGCCATCGGCAGCACGGTGCCGAGCGTCACCGAAGGAACGCCGTCGGGCAGCGCGTCCTTGAGGGTGAGCGGGGCGGTCGCCGCCGGGACCAGCTCGCGCAGGGCGACCCAGTCGCACTCGCCGGGCAGCCCCTCGAACGGGCGGCGCACCAGCTCGGTCACCGCGTGCGACGCCTCGCGGCCGTGACACGCCTTGTACCGGCGGCCCGAGCCGCAGGGGCAGGGCTCGCGCGCGCCGACCACCGGGACCTCTCCGCTCGTCGGGACCTTCGTCTTCGTCGCGGTCGCGCGCTTCTTGGCCATGGCTCGGTCTCTCCCGTAACGGCGGTGTTCCGGCCGTGAGCCTAGCGCCCGGCGCGGTCGCCGCCGGACCACGGCGAGGCGTGCGGAGGGGGCGGGGGAGATTACCGGGGCGCCCTGCGTGCTGTGCCCCGCGCGGCCCGGCCCGGCTCTGTGCGGCCCGGCGCGCCGCCCTACGCCTGGACCCGCGACCTCAGCCGCGTTCGTCGACCGCGCCGAAAGCCGTGTTCAGCGACCCGAGCGCGTCGAACGCTTCGATCGATTCGGCCAGGTCCATCGACATGCCCATCGGCAGGCCGCCGCCCGCACCGACGATCGGACTGATGCCCGTACCGCCGATTCCGCCGAGTCCGGCCCGCTGGCCGCGCGTGCCGCCCGTACCGCCCGCGATCACCGGGTCGTCGCGGCGCGCGTGCCGGGCGCGTACCGGAAGGACCGCCCAGACCGTCACCTCGCCGGGCGCGTCGTCGCGCACGCCCCAGCGCAGCGACAGGCTCCCGACGATGCCGAGGCCCCGGCCGCCGTGCGCGCTCAGGGAGGGGGTGGAGGGGCGTGGCCTGGTGGGGCCGCCGCCGTCGGTCACCTCGACCGCGAGGAGTCCGTCCGTGCCTATCGCCCACGCGGCGCGTATCCCGCACTCGCCGCAGTCGGCGCGGTCGCTGTCGGTACGGCCGCCGTCCGTACGGCCGCTGCCCGTACGGCCGCTGTCCGTCCGTGGGCTGTCGTGACGGCCGCCGGCCGTCCAGTCGTCGTTCACCGTACGGGGAGTGTCCCGGGCGGACCGTGCGCCACCGGCGTCACCGCCGCCCCCGGCCTCGTGCGTCTCCAAAGGACGCGCGTGCCGGAAGGAGTTGCTCAGCAGCTCCGACAGGATGAGGACGGCGTCGTCGATCACCGGCTCCGGCACGTCCTGCGCGCACAATTCGTTCCGCAGTTTCCGGCGCGCCACCGCGACGCCGGTCGGACCATGGGGCAGGGCCATGGTCGAGGACGTAGGCACCTCCTGCGCCACCATCAACGACACCCCCGAGACCTCCTTCACGCCCTTGCGCCACGGGATGGATGCCCTCTGCGACTCGGCCGGAAACAAGCCAACCGCGATCTATTGACGTACTCCGTACACATTCACGACGCACAATTGCAGCCCGAACACGATACGAACGCGCCGGGGTACGCCCTGTGACGGCTGTCGCCTGGTGATGTCGGCTGCTCTGTGTTGACTCCTGCTGTGGCCTGCGGACATCTGTGAACTTCAACGACCCAGTTGGGACAGAACCGCACTCGGGCGGTTGGTGATGATGGAATCCACCCCGAGCCGTACGCACAACTCGACATCGGCGGGTTCGTCCACCGTCCAGACGTGGACGCGGTGCCCCGCCTGGCGCAAACGCGCCACGTATCCCGGATCGGCGCGCACGATCCGCATGCTCGGCCCCGCGATCCCGACGCCCGCCGGCAGCCACCCGCTCCAGCGCCGGGGGAGCGCGTGGCGCACCAGGAAGACGGTGGGGACCGCCGGCGCGGCCAGCCGTACCCGGCGCAGCGCCCCCGGCGAGAAGCTCATCACCCGCACCTGGGCGGGCTCCCCGCGCGCCGGGCGGTCCATGCCGAAGTGCCGCAACAGGTCGAGCAGCCGCCGCTCGACCTGGCCCGACCACCGCGTCGGGTGCTTCGTCTCGATCGCCACCTCCAGGCGGCGGTCGGTGTCCGCGACCAGTTCCAGCAGGCGGCGCAGCGTGAGGACGCCGCTGCGTTCGCGCACGGCGTTTTCGTCCTCTTCTTTTACGCGTCCCGCGCGGGCACCTCTTATATGCGCGTCTTTCGCACGGGCGTCTCCTGGGTGACGGTCCCGGCTTCCGGCGCCGCCGGGTCCGCCGCGGCCGTCCTTCCACGAGCCGAAGTCCAGCGCGGCGAGGTCGGCCAGGGCGAGGGAGGAGACGGCGCCCCGGCCGTTCGACGTACGGTCCACCCGCCGGTCGTGGACACACACCAGCTCGCCGTCCGAGGTCAGCCGAACGTCGCAGTCCAGGGCGTCGGCCCCGTCCTCGATGGCTTTCCGGTACGCGGCGAGCGTATGTTCTGGTACGTCCGCGGAGGCGCCTCTATGGGCGACGACCTGGACAGGTCGCCCCTCCGGAAACGCCTCCGGGACCGCGCGCGCGTAAGTCACCGTGTCATGGTGCCACCGTCTCCCCGGCGGCCCGGTAACACGGCCGTACGACGGGTACGCGAAGATGCACAGCTACCGCTTACGGCGGTCCGACACGCCGTGGGAAATGCTGTGTTCGGCCCACCACCTTGTTCCGCACCCGGTTCGGAATCCTGTTCAGAACCTGTCCCGACCCTGAGGAGAATCGCTGTGAGCACCGAGAACGAAGCCGGCTCCGGCTCGGCTGCGGAGTCGGCAGCGCCCGCGCCCGACGGTGCCTCGGCGGCCCAGGCCCCCGTACCTCCTGCCGCTCCGCCGCTCGCCCCGCCGCCCGCTCCTCCGACGGCCCCTCCGGCCGCCCCGCCCGCGCCCGCCGCTCCCCCGGCGTCCGCGGACGGCGAGTCGCGTACGGAGATCCTGCCGGAGGTACGGGACGCGGCTCCGGTGCCGCCCGCGGATCCGTACCGGGCCCCGGCCGACCCGTACTCGTCGCCGTCCTCCTCCTCTTCTTCTTCCTCTTCGCCCGCGCCCGCGCCTTCGCCCGCGCCTTCGCCCGCGCCTTCGCCGTCGCCCTACGGTCCGCCGAGTGGGCCGCCTTCGCCGTACGGGACGCCGCCTGCCGCGGTGTTCGCGGCGGAGCAGCCGCCCGCGGGGCCGGGCGCGTTCGGTGCGTCGGGTACGTCGGGTACGGAGCAGGGCGCGGGGGCGGGCCACGGCGGGGCGGGCCACGGCGGGTCCGGCCACGGTGGCGGGCCGCACGACCCGTTCGCCGCGCCGTCGTCCCCCTACGGCGCGGCGAACGCGCCCGGTACCGGCCAGCCCGGCGGCCCCGGCGGTCTGCCGCCGGCCTGGGGCACGCACGTTCCCCCGCCGCCGAACGACGGCCGCAAGCGCCGCGGCGGCATCGGCGGCATGGTCGCCGCCGTCCTGGTGGCCGCGCTGGTCGCGGGCGGCGTCGGCGGAGGCGTCGGCTACGCGATCGCCGACCACAACGACAAGTCGAGCTCCACCTCCTCGACCACCGTCTCCGACTCCGGCAGCCAGAAGGCGTTCAACCGCGCCCCGACCTCGGTGGCGGGCATCGCCAACAAGGCGCTGCCGAGCGTCGTCACCATCAAGGCCAGCGGCAGCCAGGAGAGCGGCACCGGCACCGGTTTCGTCTACGACACCGAGGGCCACATCCTCACCAACAACCACGTGGTCGCCCCGGCGGCCAGCGGCGGCAAGCTCACCGTCACCTTCTCCAACGGCAAGACGTACGACGCGGCCGTCATCGGCCGCGCCCAGGGGTACGACGTGGCCGTCATCAAGCTGAAGAACGCCAGCGGCGTCAAGCTCACCCCGCTGCCGCTCGGCAACTCCGACCAGGCGCAGGTCGGCGACGCCACCATCGCCATCGGCGCTCCCTTCGGCCTCTCCGGCACGGTCACCACCGGCATCGTCAGCGCCGTCCACCGCCCCGTCGCCTCCAGCGACGGCCAGGGCAGCAGCGCCTCCTACATGAGCGCGATCCAGACCGACGCCTCGATCAACCCCGGCAACTCCGGCGGCCCCCTCCTCAACGCCAACGGCGCCGTCATCGGCATCAACTCCGCCATCCAGCCCGCGGGCAACAGCGACCCCGGCACCCAGGGCGGCAGCGTCGGCCTCGGCTTCGCCATCCCCATCAACCAGGCCAAGCGCGTCGCCGACCAGCTCATCAAGACCGGCCAGCCCGTCTACCCGGTGATCGGCGTCAGCCTCGACACCCAGTACCAGGGCGACGGCGCCAAGATCTCCACCGACTCCAATACCGCCATCACCTCCGGCGGCCCCGGCGCCAACGCCGGCCTCAAGCCCGGTGACGTCATCACCCGCTTCGACGACACCCTCATCGACAGCGGCCAGACCCTCATCGGCGAGATCTGGCAGCACTCCCCCGGCGACAAGGCCACCATCACCTACACCCGCAACGGCACCTCCCACACCACCACCGTCACCCTCGGCCAGCGCACCGGCGACAGCAACTAGCCCCCACCCACTAAGCTGTCCCCGCGCCCCGCGCCAGGAGGCTTGCCCGAGCGGCCTAAGGGAACGGTCTTGAAAACCGTCGTGGCAGCGATGTCACCGTGGGTTCAAATCCCACAGCCTCCGCGGTAGGTAGTGAACATGCAGGTGGGGTCGGGTCTCGATGCGATCGGGAGCCGGCCCCACCTTTTGTGTGTCCCGCTCGCGTGCCACCGAATCCCACCGATGACCAGTGCGTGTGGTCAACCTGTGGTCAGGTTTCGCGACCCCTTCTGCGGACTACGCTCCGCTATCCCGTCTGGTCAGCGAGTGCTTGGATGATCAGCTCGTTGGCCCGGTCCTGCACGCCGCGAAGGATCTTCTCGCGTAGAAGCGGAAGAGCACGGCGGCGCTGTGCCCGGCCCGCCGTGCGGCCTCCACCGGGTCGACGCCCGCCACCTTTCCCCGCGCCGCCTGCCACATCTCGGTGTACTCGGTGGAACGTACGCGCCCGCCGCCGACAGCGCGGAAGAGCCGGCCGTCCGGAGCGGTGCCGTACGTCCTGATGTGCTCGCGGAACATGCGGACGAGGACCGGCGGAATCGGCACCGATCTGGTCGCCTTGCGTGCACGGCGCTTGAGTCCGCGCTTCTCGTACGGCTGCCCGTCGTCGGTCCAGCCCGATCCGACTTCGGGCCGTGACTCGGAGAGGACGAGTTCGCCCCAGGCATCCTCGTCCTCCTCGTCGGGGAGGAGGCACCCTGTGTCGCCGAGTGCTGCGGCTTCGGAGGGTTGTGTCGAGGCGTAGTAGAGGCAGCCGAAGAACGCTTCGAGATGCTCGCCGACGTGGCCGCCGCTTCCCGTTCCCGGGGCCGCGCCTTCGAACGCATCATGCTTCTGGGCGGTGACGACGTCGTTGAGGCCGCCCACGACCTCAACGCCGCTGCCCTCGCAGTCGACTGGCAGGCCACCGGCAAGACCCCGGACACCCTGGAAGCCTGGCGCGACCGCAACCGCGCCACCTTCCGCGCCATCAACGCGTTCCACGAGGCCGCCCGCGTGGACCTCGGAGTCTCGGGCAATGTCACCGGCGAAGCCCACCCCGCCCGTGATCTCCTCCTCCCCCCGGCCCGCCGCGACAACAACGCCGGCACCTGAGGGCGATGCGGGGCTCTCCTTCCTTGCGTCCTCTCGGCCGTCCATGGTCCCTGGGTGGCCAATGGATGCTAAGGATGTCGTGGGGCTCGCTCCCCGCCTGCACGTTGCTGTGTCGAAGAGCGGGCAAGTCTTGGCCTGGTGGCGAAGTGCCTGAGTATTGGCGGATTATTGCAATAAGGAATATATGTCCGAATCTCGGCAGGTGAGTAAAATTGGCCGTCGAACCGAATAAAGCCCCAGGTCATTCACTCTGCTCCCCGCCCGCGCGGGGCTGTTCCCAGCCTGTCCGTCACCGAGCGCGCCGTGATCGCCTGCTCCCCGCCCGCGCGGGGCTGTTCCCAGGAATGCAACCCGCGCTCCCGGCTGGAGCGTCTGCTCCCCGCCCGCGCGGGGCTGTTCCCGGCCTCCTCATCGACCGCCTCGGCACCCAGCCCTGCTCCCCGCCCGCGCGGGGCTGTTCCCCATCCTGGAAGGGCGAGGAACAGGGCAAACCGCTGCTCCCCGCCCGCGCGGGGCTGTTCCCGCGGGCGCGCCCTTGCAGATGGTCAGGCCGTCCTGCTCCCCGCCCGCGCGGGGCTGTTCCCGCGGTGTCGCCAGCGGACCGCGATCCGGTCGACTGCTCCCCGCCCGCGCGGGGCTGTTCCCGGGTGCAGGCCGGCCGCGAGGCAGACGGCGAGCTGCTCCCCGCCCGCGCGGGGCTGTTCCCTGCTCGCCCGACTCAGGGAAGTCAAGGGCGACCTGCTCCCCGCCCGCGCGGGGCTGTTCCCCGACGTAGCCTGGACGTGCGGTGGTGAGCGCGCTGCTCCCCGCCCGCGCGGGGCTGTTCCCAGCTCCCTGCGCAGCGCCGACGTCTCGATGCCCTGCTCCCCGCCCGCGCGGGGCTGTTCCCCGACGTAGCGCCGAGCTGCTGACTCACGTCGGCTGCTCCCCGCCCGCGCGGGGCTGTTCCCGTCGGGTCCGGCCTGTCCGCCCTGCCCTCGACCTGCTCCCCGCCCGCGCGGGGCTGTTCCCCGCCGGTCGCCGACATAGAGGGGCTACGGAACCTGCTCCCCGCCCGCGCGGGGCTGTTCCCAAGCCTCACGCCGAAGCCTCGAAACGTGACGGCTGCTCCCCGCCCGCGCGGGGCTGTTCCCGGGCATTCATGGAGGTGGCGGAAATTCCCAAGCTGCTCCCCGCCCGCGCGGGGCTGTTCCCGCCGCCCTCAGGGGAGGGCATCCGGGGGCTCCCTGCTCCCCGCCCGCGCGGGGCTGTTCCCGCTGTGGTGCGTTCGCGGCCCTTCACCGAGGCCTGCTCCCCGCCCGCGCGGGGCTGTTCCCACCCGCGTAACGGCGCACGACGGCACTCTCGTCTGCTCCCCGCCCGCGCGGGGCTGTTCCCTCGGCGTACGGCTCCCGGACCCAGCGGTGCGCGCTGCTCCCCGCCCGCGCGGGGCTGTTCCCCTGTCGCGTGGACAGCACATCATCTGCGATTGCTGCTCCCAGCCCCGCGCGGGGCTGTTCCCTACGCCCAGGTCGGATGGCGCTACGGCGGCAACTGCTCCCCGCCCGCGCGGGGCTGTTCCCTGGATCAGTGCCGTCTCCAGCACGCTCTTGAGCTGCTCCCCGCCCGCGCGGGGCTGTTCCCTCCTCGGGCGCCTGCCCCACCGCGCTCCCTCCCTGCTCCCCGCCCGCGCGGGGCTGTTCCCGCTTACGATGGACGTGTGCTCCCCGCGCGCGGGGCTGAACCCAGGTGCAGGCCGATCACGGCGAACCTCTTGTAGTGCTCCCCACACACGTGGGGTTATTCAGCCGGGTCGGTCTGCATCGAGAACTTCCGCTGTGCGGCGCAAACTTGGCTTGTCGGACTTGATGGCGGCAACTGGGCGGCGCCTCAGCCTGTCGACGCTCGACGCTCTACTCGGCGTCGGTCTTATGAGGGTTGCTCCGTAGGTCTGCATCTCGCGCACCGGCAGCGTGCGACAGGAGGTCGGGTCAAGACTCGCGTCCCTGTTGGTTAGACCCTCGGCGTTGGCCCCTACCTGGGTCCGTGCCGGGATCCGTGCCCTGGGAGGCGTGCAGGCGGCACGCGGTTTCAGTAGATCTATGCCGAGCAATCAGGGTTCGCTGAGGTCAATTAACCAGGTACAGGTAGAACAAGGCGGACCTCCCTGTGTAAAAGGCGTAAAAGGCAGTGAGTGCCACCTTCAAATGCGTGCGGTGTGCGCGTGCGGCTCGTCATTGCTGCTACGCGTCCAACGACCCGTCAGCACAACACCGTTGGCGAGGCGAGAGCGAGAGGCGTGCTCCAGAAGAGCATGCTCTTCGTCAAAAAAATGACCGGGCCCATGTGTGCGATCCGTTCCAGCGGAGGCACGAGCCCGGTCATGTCCTTCCCCCTGAAGTAGCACCTGCAGAAAGGAAGAACTGTATGTTAGCAAACCGTCGACAAAGCAGGCCGCCCCGCACTGTCCAGCCGGTGGATGTGCCAAGTGGTCTTGTCACACTGGTGGTTACGGGAGGCGGTGCCTCCCTGCCCGTCGGGGCGTGGCTTCGCGTCGCGGTGCTCGTGTTCGTGTTCGTGTTCGTGATCCAGGTCATCCTGGTAATGCCGCGAGCATACCGATCATCCTGGTCGCCGGTGCGGTTCTAAGGACACCTTGTGTGTGCGGTGAGTAGCTTCGACTCACCGCACACACGGCAAGTAACGGGTTCGATCAAACATCTACCATCGGACAGCCGTGGGTGAAGAATCGTTGGCACCGGTGATCACTATTGGTCAACTTGCGCAATGGTGTTGTCGGACGTGGATCGACGGTGTCGAATATGCCAATGGCTCAGCCTCGAATAGCACTCCTGAGGTCTGCCTTCTCCCTCTCTGTCGCGGCGCGGAGCGCGTGGGGGAAGCATGATCGGGACACCGAAGGGTGGCTGCCGTTGTGGCGGCACATGGCGGACAGCGGGGCTGTGGCCTGCCGGTTGTGGGATGCGTGGCTGCCGGGGAATGTGAAGGCGCTGGTGGGGGAGGCGCTGCCCGGAGGGGTGGAGGACGGGCGGCGGTTGGTGGGGTGGCTGGCCGGGGTGCATGACATCGGGAAGGCCACGCCGGCCTTCGCGTGCCAGGTCGATCCGCTCGCGCAGGTCATGCGGGACCACGGTCTCGACATGCCGTCGTTCGAACGGCTCAGGGAGGACCGCAAGTTGGGCCCCCACGGGCTGGCCGGTCAGCTCTTGTTGAGTGAGTGGCTCAATGAGAGGCACGGGTGGTCCAACCGGGTCAGCGGACAGTTCGCCGTGGTGATCGGCGGCCACCATGGTGTGCCGCCAGGGCACCAGCGCCTTCACGATCTCGCGCTGCATCCTGAGCTGATACGTACGCGGGGGAAGAACGAATCGCGCTGGAAGGCCGTGCAGTTCGAGCTGATGGCCGCCTGCGCGGAGGTGGCGGGCATCCGTGAGGACGACTTCAGCGCGTGGAAGTCGGTGAAGCTCTCCCAGCCGGTCCAGGTCACGCTGACCGCGATCGTGATTCTCGCGGACTGGCTCGCCAGTTCGGCAGACCTGTTTCCGTACATCACGGCGGAGGGGACGCGGCGGTCGCAGTCGGAACGGTTGGAGGCGGCCTGGCTGGGCCTCGACCTTCCCGGCCCCTGGGAGCCGGACGAACCGGCGGGTACAGCAGCCGACTTGTTCGCCGCGCGCTTCGACCTACCGCAGGGCGCGTCCGTCCGCCCCGTGCAGGAACAGGCGGTCGGCATCGCGCGGGAAATGGACCCGCACGGCCTGTTGATCATCGAAGCACCCATGGGTGAGGGCAAGACGGAGGCGGCTCTCGCGGCGGCAGAAATTTTGGCCGCGCGCACCGGGGCGGGCGGTTGCATGATCGCATTGCCCACGCGGGCGACCGGCGACGCGATGTTCGCCCGGCTGATCGACTGGATCGGCCGACTGCCGTCCGACGGGCCGCAGTCCGTCTTTCTCGCCCATGCCAAGTCCGCGCTCAACGACACCTGGGCGGGCCTCGCCAGCCGCAGTGCCCGCACGGTCGCGGCGGTCGATCTCGACGGCGGGGACGAGTTCGACGGCCCCAACGCCCGGCAACGACGTCGTCCTTCCGGACTCCAGGCCCACCAGTGGCTACGTGGACGGAAGAAGGGGCTGCTCGCGTCCTTCGCGGTGGGGACGATCGACCAGGTGTTGTTCGGCTCGTTGAAGAGTCGCCACTTGGCCCTGCGCCACCTCGCATTGGCGGGCAAGGTCGTCGTGATCGACGAAGTCCACGCCTATGACGCCTACATGAGCACGTACCTGGAACGTGTGCTGGAATGGCTGGCCGCATACCGGGTTCCGGTCGTGCTGCTGTCGGCGACCCTGCCCGCCGGCCGCCGCCGGGCGCTCGCCGAAGCGTACGCAGGTCACCCGGTGTCCGAGGCCGACCGGTCCGGCGACACGTCCGCCGCAGCGTCCGCCGGGACGTATCCACTGCTGACCGCCGTCTCGCCCGGCGGCCCCACCGTGGTCCGGCAGCCTCCCGCCGCGTCCGGCCGCCGCACCGACGTCCATGTTCAGCCGCTCGACGACGACGTGACCATCCTGGTCGACCGCTTGGAGGACGAACTCAGCCAAGGCGGTTGCGCACTGGTGGTACGTAACACCGTCAACCGCGCGCAGGAAGCGGCGGGGCGGCTGCGGGAGCGCTTCGGTGAGGAGCGGGTCACGGTCGCCCACTCGCGCTTCGTCGCTGCCGACCGGGCCCGCAAAGATGTTGAGCTGCTCGACCGCTTCGGCCCCAGGAGCAGACGCCCCGAAGGCGCGCACATCGTCGTGGCGACCCAGGTTGTCGAGCAGTCCCTCGACCTCGACTTCGATCTCTTGGTCACCGACCTTGCCCCGGTCGACCTGATATTGCAGCGGATGGGTCGGCTCCACCGGCACGACCGACCGCGCCCCCCTCGCCTCCGGGACGCGCGCTGCCTGATCACCGGCATAGCCGACTGGGCACAGGATCCGCCGGAGATCGCCCGCGGCTCGGTCAAGGTCTACGACGGAGAACACCTGCTGCTGCGCTCGCTTGCCGTCCTCCGGCCGCACGTGGAAGGGCGCCCCTTACGTCTGCCCGAGGACATCAGCCCACTCGTACAGGCGGCGTATGGCGATGATCCGCTCGGCCCGGACAGTTGGGCCGCAAAGATGGACCAGGCCAGAGTCGCCTACCGCGCGCTCCTGGCCGAGAAGTCCGACCGGGCCGAGGCATTCCGGCTCGGTCCCGTACGCCGCGCGGGTCGACCGATCATCGGCTGGACCGACGCCGGAGTCGGCGACGCCGACGACACCGCGGCAGGACGCGCCCAGGTACGCGACACCGACGACACGCTCGAAGTCCTCGTGATCCAGAGGCGAAGCGACGGAACGCTGACCACATTGCCGTGGCTGGACAAGGCAACGGGCGGACTCGACCTGCCCGAGCACGCCGTACCGCAGGGGAGAGCGGCCCGCGCCGCCGCCGCGAGTGCGCTGAACCTCCCCTGGCACTTCTCCAAATCCTGGGTGATCGACCGGACGATCCGCGAGTTGGAGAAATTCTGTCCTGCGGCCTGGCAGGTGAAGGAAAGCCCTTGGTTGGCAGGGGAGTTGTTCCTGGTCCTCGACGAGGACCGCCGAGCCCGGCTGGTCGGTGCCGAGGTCCGCTACAGCCCGTCCGACGGGCTTCTCGTGGTGCCGGAAGGTGCCCACGACGTAAGGGTGGTAGACGGAGTGCCCTCATTCGACCTGGTGTCCCGGCCCTGGATTCCCGTGCAGCGACTGGACGGGACGACGGACGAGATGTCCCTGCGCGACGTCTTCGCAGAGGCTGCCGGGCTGCGGCGGATCGTCGGCGACGTACCGACGCAGGAGTTCGCCCTGATTCGACTACTGCTCGCCGTCCTGCACGACGCCGTGGACGGCCCGCGAGAGATCGAGGACTGGGGTGAACTGTGGGAGTCCGACGAGCCCTTCACCGCGGTACCGGAGTATCTCGACCGGTATCGCGACCGATTCGATCTGCTCCATCCTCAGCAGCCGTTCCTCCAAGTCGCCGGTCTGCACACGGAGAAGAACGACATCGGTCCACTGAGCAGAATCGTCGCCGACGTTCCCAACGGCGATCCCTTCTTCAGCATGCGTCAACCCGGTCCCGATCGGCTCGGATTCGCCGAGGCGGCGCGCTGGCTCGTGCACACTCACGCTTTCGACACGTCTGGGATCAAGTCGGGAGCCGTTGACGATCCGAGGGCGAAAGGCGGCAAGGGCTACCCGTCAGGTGCGCTGGACGTCGGTTGGGCCGGGAACCTCGGCGGCGTCTTCGCCGAAGGCGACACCCTCAAGGAAACCCTGCTGCTCAATCTGATCTCTGCGGACAACGACTTCCTCCAGGTCCACACGGACGACAGGCCCGTATGGCGCCGACCTCCCCTCGGCCCGCAGCCGATCGCGGCGGACCCCGACGACCCCCGCCCGTCCGGCCCTCGTGACCTCTACACCTGGCAGAGCCGACGCATCCGTCTGCACCACGGCGACGGCGAGGTGACGGGTGTCGTCCTCTGCTACGGCGACCCCTTCGCCGTGCGCAACCGGCATCGGCGCGAACCCATGACCGCCTGGCGCGACAGTCCGACTCAGGCGAAGAAGTGGGGCGAGCCTCAAGTCTTCATGCCGAGCCAGCACGACCCGAGCCGCGCGGCGTGGCGCGGTCTCGCCGCTCTTCTCGGTGACAAGGGCCGGGGGAGGGAAGGCGCCGAGCAGCGGCAGAGAGCAGAGCGCACTCTGCCGCCCGGAGTCGTCCAGTGGCTTGCCCGGCTCACGTACGAGGAGTATCTGCCGCGACTCGGCCTGCTGCGCACCCGGATCGTCGGGGCCAAGTACGGCACACAGCAGTCGGTCATCGACGAGATCACGGACGACGAGATCCTGCTCCCGGTCGTCGCGCTTCACGCGGAGCGACCCCTCTACGGGAAAGTCGCAGTCGCTGCCGTCGCCGACGCCGATGACGCGGTGAGGGCGCTGGGCCACCTCGCGGGCAACCTCGCCCAGGCAGCCGGTTCCGACCTGGGACCGGCCACGGCCACAGCCCGTGACCTCGGCTTCGCCGCGCTGGACAGCCCGTACCGGGCGTGGCTCAGCGGCCTGCGGAACATCTCCGACCCTGAGGAGTACCGCGGTCAGTGGCAGCGGACGGTCGGTACGACGATCCGCGCCCTGGGGCGAGAACTCCTCAACGACGCGGGGCCGGCGGCGGCCGAGGGACGGTACGTGGACCTGCCGGACGGCAATGGCCGACGCTGGCTGAATGACGCACAGGCCGAACTGTGGTTCCTGGTGAACCTGAGGAAAGTCCTGCCGTTGGCGCCGAGTCCGTCTGTCGCGCCCACCGGCGCCGCGATCGGCTCGGGCGGTGCGGAGTCCGGTGAGGAAACAGTGCTCGTCGCTCACTACGCGGCCGGCACACAAGACGCAGCAGACGCAGCAACGGAGCCCGCGTGATGACCACAACCGTCCCCAACCCGTCCGGCGCCCGCGGATACGACCTCATTGGCACAGCGACCGACCGCTGCATCCGCAGGCTCCAAGGCGGCTACCGAAACGACCGGCCGGCCGCGGTCGCGACCGTGGCCAGGCTGCGGCGCGGCGTCGGCCGTCCCGCCTACGACGTACAGGACCTCTGGGGACTGACCGGCACGGAGGAACTCGCTCTCGTCATCGCCGAATCCGCGACCGGCACCGTACAACGGCCGGACGAGGAGCGAGCGGACGAGGCGCTGAACATGGCCGTCACCTTGTGGGCCCTGCACCAGCAGTCCCACCGCGACACCGACACACACGTCCCCGGTTACGGGCTCGGCCGGTCCGTGCGCCTGCTGATGGTGCCCGCGGCCGTCAGGACAGTGGGCGGTCCGGCCCCGGCATCACCGGTCCCTGTGCCGTCCGAACCGGAGATCGACGAGGTGATCCGCCGACGGTTCGTGCGGGTCGGCACCGCCACCACCCTCGATGTCCTCGCCCAGCGCCTGCGGGAGATCGTCCTGCTGCTTCGGAAGAACTCCATTCCGCTCGACTACGCGCTCCTGGCCGATCAGCTCTACCGCTGGTCTTCAGACCGTTCCGCCCAGCAACATCAACCGCGACGACACCGGATCGCCCAAGACCGCGGTCTACGGAGGTGTCCGTCGGGCCCGGGTCTCCAGCCAGGCCTGGAAGCGGGCCACGCGAAAGGCGTTCGACGACCTCGTTGACCCTGCAGAATTGGGCGTGCGAACCAAGAAGGTCGCTGAAGCGGTCGCGGAGCGGATCCTCGCGCACGAGCCGGCCCTTGACCGTACGGCCGCGCTCGCGCTGGCCGCCGAGACGCTGCGTACCGCCACCGGTTCGAAGATCGATCCGCCCAAGCGCAAGGCCAAGGAGGGCGAGCCCGAACCAGCGCCGGAAGCGTCGTACTTGATGTTCCTCAGCGCCCGCCAGCTCGACGCGCTCGCGGAACTCGCCCTCAAGGGCAGCGAAGGCAAGGGCGATGTCGCCGTCCTCAAGGGCTTCTTCAAGAACAAGGACAACAAGGCTCTCGCCAAGCACCTGGTGGACACCCGCCACTCGGTCGACATCGCACTCTTCGGCCGAATGGTCGCCGACGATGCCGGACTCAACGTCGAGGCGGCCACCCAGGTCGCCCACGCCCTGAGCGTGCATGCCGTCGACAACGAATCGGACTACTACACGGCCGTGGACGACCGGAACACCGGCGCGGAACCCGGCGCGGGCATGATCGGCGTCATCGACTTCAACTCCGCGACGCTCTACCGGTATGCGGCTCTGGATGTCGACCGCCTGCATGCCAACCTGGGCGCGGGACTGCGCGAGGAAGAGCACGCGGCGGCTCCGACCCGTCGCGCCGTCGAGGCGTTTCTGGAGGGCTTCATCACGTCTCTGCCCAGCGGCAAGGTCAACACCTTCGGCAATCACACGCTGCCGAGCGTCGTCCTCGTCAAACTCCGTTCGAAGCGGCCCGTCAGCTTTGTGGCGGCCTTCGAGCGAGCCGTCGCCCCGAAGCGCCGCGAGGACGGCTTCGTCGAGGAGGCGTGCCGCCGACTGGCCGCTCACGTACCGGAGTTGGAAGCGGCGTACGGTATCGCGGGCGACGAAGGAACCTGGCTTGTGCGGGTGGGCGAGGGAACCGGGCCGCTCGCCGCCCTTGGCGAGAGCATCAGCATTCCCGAACTGGTTTCGTCGATCGGCGAGTCGGTGGCTGAGCGGTTGATCCATGGCACGGCGGATTCCGCAGGGCGGGAGTCCGGCGCGTGAGCGTGCTCCTGCTGCGCCTGGCCGGTCCATTGCAGGCATGGGGCTCAGCCGCGCGATTCGCCCGCCGCACCACCGAGAACGCCCCCACCAAGAGCGGCGTACTCGGCTTGCTGGCCGCTGCCGAGGGCAGGGAACGCGATGCCGACCTCAGCGATCTGACGGAGCTGCGCTACGGCGTCCGCGTCGATCAACCCGGCACGCGTATCAGGGACTTCCAGACCGCCCACCACTTCGACACGGACAAGGCGATGCCGTTGTCGGAGCGCTTCTACCTGGCCGACGCCGTATTCGTGGCGGCGGTCGAGGGGGAACCCGCGCTGATCGGGCGCTTGAACGCGGCCGTACGGGCACCGGTGTGGCTGCCGTATCTGGGACGCCGCTCGTGCCCACCGTCCCAGCCGCTCGACCTGGGTGTGTGCGACGACGCGGACATTGTGACGGCGCTGGGAGAGGTGCCCTGGCAGGCATCGGGCTGGTACCGGCATCGTCACGGCACGCCGCGCGAGCTTGCGCTGCTGCTCGACTGCCCGCCCGGCACGTCCCCCGACCAGAGCTTCCGTGACGCGCCGGTCAGCTTCGACCCGCGGCACCGGCGTTACGGGCTGCGCGGTGTGGTGGCGGACTGTGTTCCGAACCCGTCTGTCGAGCGCGCCTCTGTTCACGATCCGACGTCGAGCCTGGGAGCCGTGTGATGTTTATGACCCGGTTTCGCCTCAACACCGCCCGCCGTGACGGCCGCGCATTGCTCGGTTCGCCGCACCGGATGCACGCCGCCGTCGCGATGGCGTTCCCCGAACTGCCCGTGCGAGACGGCTCAGGGCCGCGTGTGCTCTGGCGCGTCGACCGCAACTCGGCCGCCGAAGTGGTGCTGTTCGTCGTCAGCCCCACCCGTCCTGACCTGACACATCTGGTGGAACAGGCCGGCTGGCCCGCCGCCTCGGACACACCGGGCTGGCAGACGTACGACTACGGGGCCTTCCTCGCCCGGCTGTCCGTCGGGAGTACGTGGACCTTCCGGCTCACCGCCAACCCCGTGCACTCCATCCGTCGCACGGACGACGAGCAACGCAAGCGCACCGCGCACCTCACCGCCCGCCATCAGAAGGCGTGGCTGCTGGAGCGGCAGGCCCCAGCGGGCTTCGCCGTCGTCGAAAAGCCGCCCGAGACAAGGCTGTTGGAGTACGGCGACGAACTCCAGCTCGTCCTCCGGGACAAGCGGGACCTGCGGTTCGCAAAAGCAGCCGAGCGCCGCACCGTCTCCCTCACCTCGATCACGTACGACGGCCGGCTCACGGTGACCGACCCGGACGCGCTGCGCCGCACCCTCACCCAGGGTCTGGGCAAGGCGAAGGCGTACGGGTGCGGGTTGATGACCCTTGCTCCGGTGGGCTGACCGATGAGCACGCTCGGCAGGCGCGGCGCCGCCACGCCGCGCGAACTCACCCGTATCGGGGACCGGTTGTCCTTCATCTACCTGGAACGGTGCGTCGTCCACCGTGACGACAACGCCATCACGGCCGAGAGCGCCGACGGCGTGACACACATACCGTCCGCCACGATCGGCACGCTGCTGCTCGGTCCCGGCACGCGTATCACCCACCAGGCGATGAGCGTCCTCGGCGACTGCGGGGCGGGCGTCGTCTGGGTCGGGGAGCACGGCGTCCGCTTTTACGCGGGCGGGCGCGCTCTGACCCGCTCCTCCGGACTGGTCGAGGCCCAGGCTCTCGCGTGGGCGAATCCGCGGCGACGGCTGGACGTCGCCCGTGCGATGTACCGTCTGCGGTTCCCCGACGAAGACCCGGCGGGCAAGACGCGCCAGGAACTCCTCGGCATGGAGGGGCGCCGCCTGCGCCAGTGCTACCGCGCCGAATCCGAACGCACCGGCGTTCCGTGGCGCCGCCGTGAGTACAACCGGGACGACTTCGCGGCTGGTGACCCGCCCAACCAGGGTGTCACCGCTGCGGCTCAGTGCATGTACGGCATCGCGCACGCCGTCGTCGCCGCCCTCGGCTGCTCGCCGGGCCTCGGGTTCGTGCACTCGGGTCACGAACGCTCCTTCGTCCTCGATATCGCCGACCTCTACAAGACCTCGGTGGGCATTCCCGCGGCCTTCGACGCGGCGGCGGAAGGACCGGAAGACGTGGCGTCCCGAACGCGGCGGGCCGTCCGGGACCGGGTCAACAGAACGCGGCTGCTGGAGCGTTGCGTACAGGACATCAAAGACCTGCTGGGCTACGACGCCGTGCGGGAGGATTCGGACACCGCGGCAGGCGACCGCGTAAGTCTCCAGTCCGACCACGGCGTCGAAGTCGAGAGCGGCCGCAACTACGACTCCGAGATCGTTTGGTGAGGGCATCCCCGTGACCGTCATCATCCTCACCAACTGCCCGGCCGGTCTCCGTGGCTTCCTGACCCGCTGGCTCCTGGAGATCTCCCCGGGCGTCTTCCTCGGCACCCCGTCCGCCCGTCTTCGCGACGTCCTCTGGGCCGAGGTCCGCCAATACGCCAACCAGGGCCGTGCCCTCCTCGCCTACCAAACCGACACCGAGCAGGGCTACACCTTCAAGACCCACGACCACGCCTGGCACCCGGTCGACCACGAGGGCCTCACTCTCATCCACCGCCCCCACCCCGGCCGCCGCTCCGACTCCTCCCGCTCCTCCGCCTCCCCACCCACCACCGGTTGGAGCAAGGCAGCGAAGCGCCGCCGCTTCGGCGGCGGAAGCTGAGGGGTGCGCGATGCGGTGGCGCGGAACCCGCGCCGCGCCGTGCGCGGCGCGCCGTGCGCGGCGCGCGAGCGACGGGGACATCGAGGCGATATGTCCGAATCTCTCAACTTAAGTAAAATCCGGTGCTGGCCGTTCCAAAACACCAGGCCAAACACTGTGCTCCCCGCGCCCGCGGGGCTGTTCCCTGCTTCATCGCGGCTTCGCGGTCCCGGCCGCAGTGCTCCCCGCGCCCGCGGGGCTGTTCCCGACGATGCGTGCGCACATAGATCCCCCATGGAGTGCTCCCCGCGCCCGCGGGGCTGTTCCCGGCGGGTGCACGGCGAAGGTGTGCATCTGCGCGTGCTCCCCGCGCCCGCGGGGCTGTTCCCACGACCATCGTGCGGAGCAGGCCGTGCAGGTAGTGCTCCCCGCGCCCGCGGGGCTGTTCCCGTCACAGTAGTGCGGGACATGCTTCTGTCGCCGTGCTCCCCGCGCCCGCGGGGCTGTTCCCAACGCAGAGCGCGACAAGTCCGCCGTCGACATGTGCTCCCCGCGCCCGCGGGGCTGTTCCCCATCGTTTTACCAGGTCAGACGAAGCTAAGCTGTGCTCCCCGCGCCCGCGGGGCTGTTCCCGCCCTGGAATACATGGCCCTGCAATCGTGGCTGTGCTCCCCGCGCCCGCGGGGCTGTTCCCCAGCCGTTCCAGCGCCACCCGTCGGGATCTTGGTGCTCCCCGCGCCCGCGGGGCTGTTCCCTCCACGGCAACGACCTTCAACTCCAGCGCCAGGTGCTCCCCGCGCCCGCGGGGCTGTTCCCGAGGCCAAGGCCAGGGCGACGTGACGGGCGTTGTGCTCCCCGCGCCCGCGGGGCTGTTCCCTTGCGCCGCGGCATGTACGTATCCCGCGGCGAGTGCTCCCCGCGCCCGCGGGGCTGTTCCCGAAGAGCGCTATACCGCCGAGGTCGTCCGGTGGTGCTCCCCGCGCCCGCGGGGCTGTTCCCTCCTCGAGGAGCTGGCGGTGTCGCTGGCGGAGGTGCTCCCCGCGCCCGCGGGGCTGTTCCCGACGTGACGCGGGTGAAAACGGCGCTCAACTCCTGCTCCCCGCGCCCGCGGGGCTGTTCCCCCCACGGTCATCGAACTGGTCTGGCTTCCCGACTGCTCCCGCGCCCGCGGGGCTGTTCCCTCCCGGCGCGTCTCGCGGGTGGGCTGGAGACCGTGCTCCCCGCGCCCGCGGGGCTGTTCCCGGTCTGTTCGTGCCGGGGTATCAGCCGCACGTGTGCTCCCCGCGCCGGTCTCTGTGCCGGGGGCGTCGGTGACGGAGACCGTCATGAGCTGGCCCGAGAACGCCTGGTGATGGGTGATGTCGGCCAGTTCGATGGTGAACCGCTGGGGCGGTACGTCGCTCGCGCTCGGGTCGTCTCTCGCCGACGCGGGCAGGTAGCCGGTCGCGGTGTAGCCGATGGTCGTGGTGATGGTCCACGTCGGCTGTCCGTCGCCCCGGCTCGTTGCGCCGGACCCCGCGCTCGTGCGTTTCGTCGTTGCTCCGTTCATGGGTCACCGTCCTTCCGCGGCCGGTCGGCCGGATGCGGGTAAGGCCGGCGCTTCGGGCGAGTGCTGCTCGATCGCCGCGGCGACCTTCTGCCAGGCCGTGAAGACGTTCATCACTTCGTGCTCGGGGGCGTGGGTGAGGTCCAGGAGGAAGCGGCGGATCAGGACTTCGTTGCTCAAGGTGTTCTGGATGCGGGCGATCGTCCACAGGCTGTGGGCAGCGGGTGCCGCCGTCGACGGTCGGCCGGGGGTCATTAGGCGTCCTTGGGCTGCGTGAGGTGGGCGGTCACGGTGTGGCCGTGCTGGTCGCCGCGGGTCTCGACGTGGTGGGCGAGGGCGGTGACCATGGCCAGTCCGCGGCCGTGGGTGTCCTCGGCGTCGGGGTGTTCGACGGTCGGTGCGCTTTTCGTGCCCCCGGAGTCGGTCACCGAGATGGAGACGACGGCGGGGGAGACGGCGAGGCTGACGTGGAACGCCCCCGTGCTCCCGCTGGCGGTGTGGAGCACGGCGTTCGCACTCAGCTCGGTGACGATGAGCGCCGCGTCGTCCGCGTAAGGGGAATCGCGCAGGACATCGCGGGTCCCGCGGCGTACGCGGCCAACTTCTTCGAGTGAACCTGGGCACGTCAGTCCCCAGACTCGCGGCCTACTCATATACTCGTGTATACAAGTTACTTTCTGCTGGTGGGCGGCCAGGTGCGAACGGTTTGAGCTAGACGAGTTTGACGCCGTCGTGCGCGCGCACGGCCGGCGGAGACATCGCGTCCAGGGCGTCGAGCACGCGGATCGCGTACGCCTCGTCCGCGAGTTCGGAGACTTCTTCCCGGGTGACCCAGCGCAGGGCGCTGGTCTCGGTGCCGGTGGAGGGCTCGCCGTCGATCGCCTCGCAGCGGAAGACGAGCGAGACGATGAGTCCGGTCATGTTCTTGTAGACACCCGTCAGGGTGGCGGGCACAGCGATCTTGACGCCGGTCTCCTCCAGGACTTCGCGCTGGAGCGCGTCGGGGATGGTCTCCCCCGCCTCAAGGACTCCGCCGGGCGGTTCCCAGTGACCGTTGTCGCGCCGCCTGATCAGCAAGGCGCGACCGGCGTCATCGACGATGACCCCGGCGACGCTCACGGAGTGCGGGCGCTCGATTGCCACGTGCCTCATCCTCTCGGGTGGCTAGGCTGCCCACCGTAGCAACAAAGGTCGGCCACTCGTCTAGATATCCAAAGGAGTACGCATGCCCGTTCTTCCCTCCGGCGTCCTGGGGGCGCTGGACCCGACGAGCGACCGCGCGGTGTTCCGCCAGATCGCCGACCAGTTGCGCGAAGCGATCGACAGGGGCAAGTTCGGCGAGGGCGACAAGCTGCCCTCCGAGACGGAGTTGGTCGAGCACTACGGCGTCTCGCGGATGACCGTACGGAACTCGCTGTCCGTCCTCCAGGGCGAGGGCCTGGTGGTCTCCGAGCACGGCAAGGGCGTCTTCGTACGGCCCCGCCCGCCCGTGCGGCGCCTCGCCTCTGACCGCTTCGCCCGCCGGCACCGCGAGCAGGGCAAGTCGGCGTTCATCGTGGAGGCTGACGGTGCGGGCAGTCACCCCACCGTGGATAGCCTGGAGATCAAGGAGGAACGGCCGAGTCAGGACATCGCCACCCGGCTCGGTGGCCCCCGTCGCGTACTGGCCCGGCGCCGCCGCTATCTCCTCGACGGCCGCCCGGTCGAGTTCGCGACGTCGTACCTCCCGTTGGGCCTGGCCCGTGGGACTCCCATCGCCGGGCCGGACCCCGGTCCTGGTGGCATCTACGCCCGCCTCGAAGAACTGGGCCACCGCCTCGACCACTTCGAGGAGGAGATCCGCGCCCGCATGCCCGCGCCGACTGAGGTGAAGACGCTCCAGCTCGCGTCCGGCGTGCCGGTGATCCATCTGGTCCGCACGGCGTTCGACACCGAAGGGCGTGCCGTGGAGGTCTGCGACACGGTGATGGCGGCGGACGCGTACGTGCTGGCGTACCAGCTTCCGGCCACGTGACCTGGGCGGACGGTGTCGCGACACGGGCAGGGACGGCCCAACTCCCTTGACTCGTACGCCTTCTCGGCAAACTCATATAGACGAGTAGCCAGATTGTGCGGCACAGTGGTTCTCGTGCCCGGTTCTTCGGGTGCACTAGACGACACTTGTCTAGACGACTAGCTGTCATGAGTGAAGGGAAAGCGTTGCGTTCCATCCGTGTGGAGACATCGGCGGCAACGATCCTGCTGACCGAAGCTCCGGAGGCGAGGATCAAGGACCGGCAGACCGGGGAGATCGCCACCGACGCGAACAGCGGTGAGCCGCTGATGACGGTCGGCGTGGTCCACATCGGGGACGGGGAGTCCTCGCTGCTCAAGGTGACCATCCCGCAGAGCGGTGTGGGCGAGGGGCTGGCCCTCGGCGCGCCGGTCGCGCTGCCGGGACTGGTGGCCCGGCCGTGGGAGAGCACGTTCAACGGGCAGCAGCGGCACGGGATCGCCTTCCGCGCCGCCGCCGTCGCCCCGGCGGCCTTCCCGGCCCAGGTGGGGGTCTGAGTCCGATGTCGGGCCTGATGACGCTGGTGGAGGTGGGTGGTGCCGTCACGGCTGTTGGCGGGGGCACCGCCTACCTGCGGGTTGAGCAACCGGCCGCGTACTGGTCCACCTCCTGCTTCCGCCAGCCCGCCGTGACAAGAACGCCAGCACCTGAGCGTGGTGCGCGGCCTTCCGTCCTTGCATCCCCTTGGCCGTTCGTGGCCCCAGGGCGGCGATGGATGCTCAGGATGTTGTGGAGCCGTACCTCTAGCCTGCACGTTGGCAGACTATTGCGATAAGGAAGGTATGTCCGAATCTCATCAAGTGAGTAAAATCGGCCGCCGGACCCAGTAAAGCCTCAGGTCATTTACTCTGCTCCCCGCGCCCGCGGGGCTGTTCCCTGTCCGGCGTCCGGTGCCGTCTCGGCGGCCTCCTGCTCCCCGCGCCCGCGGGGCTGTTCCCCGGCGCGGGCGGTACACGCCCGGCGGGCCCTCCTGCTCCCCGCGCCCGCGGGGCTGTTCCCTGCGAGTTGTCGGTCACGGTGTCGATCGCGTCCTGCTCCCCGCGCCCGCGGGGCTGTTCCCGTTCGTCAGCGCGGACCGGGTCGCGAGCGCGCCTGCTCCCCGCGCCCGCGGGGCTGTTCCCGCGGTCCGTGCCCGTCCTCAATGTGGACCCGTCTGCTCCCCGCGCCCGCGGGGCTGTTCCCTGTCAGACCGCAGCGTCGATCCGGAGACCGGCCTGCTCCCCGCGCCCGCGGGGCTGTTCCCACGGCCGCGTCGGGGCCGCTGCCGTTGCGGTACTGCTCCCCGCGCCCGCAGGGCTGTTCCGGGCACGGCTGCTCCCCGCGCCCGCGGGGCTGTTCCCTTCTGGTAATCGAGATAGTCGTGGATCCGGTACTGCTCCCCGCGCCCGCGGGGCTGTTCCCCGAGGTCATCACGAGGACTCCAACCGGACGTTCTGCTCCCCGCGCCCGCGGGGGCTGTTCCCGCCGCCGTGATGCCCTGCAACTGCCGCTGAAGCTGCTCCCCGCGCCCGCGGGGCTGTTCCCCGGGAGCTGGCCCGCGCGCAGGCCGCCGTGGACTGCTCCCCGCGCCCGCGGGGCTGTTCCCCATCCGGGCACCCGCGCGCAGCCGTTCATGCGCTGCTCCCCGCGCCCGCGGGGCTGTTCCCGGCGCCGAGCCTGGCGGGATCCTCGAAGTTGACTGCTCCCCGCGCCCGCGGGGCTGTTCCCGCACGTCATCCCGGTCAGCACCTCTGATGAGGCTGCTCCCCGCACCCGCGGGGCTGTTCCCACTTCGAGGTGCGCGACGCCCAGCCGGTCCAGCTGCTCCCCGCGCCCGCGGGGCTGTTCCCATCGACCGGTACCAGTTGATGCCGATCAGCACCTGCTCCCCGCGCCTGCGGGGTTGTTGCTCGGAGCGGGAGGGCGTTGGTTCATGCGTGTGGGCGACCTGTGGTCGGGGCGTCGTCTTCTTGAGAGGAAGGGCCAGGCACTTCGTGGGAAGGAAGCGGGGCGAGTCTGTATGGCCGAGCGGTTTTGAAGGCCGTCGTGGCAGCGATGTCACCGTGGGTTCAAATCCCACAGGCTCCGCGGTAGGTAGTGAGCATGCAGGTGGGGTCGGGTCTCGATGCGATCGGGAGCCGGCCCCACCTTTTGTGTGTCCCGTCGCGCTCCCTGTGTCGTCGGTTTCCGGTGGTGACCGGAAAATGGCTGAAAAGGGGCAGGAACGTTTTGGCGCTTGGGGGGACTGGGGGGTGGAGGGGATGGGGGGTGCGGGTGGGGGAAAGGTGGGGGATGGGGGGTTTGTCGACAGATCGTCACGCTTGCGGGGGAAAAGAGGGGGAGGGGCGGGTTCGGGAGGGGTGGGGTGGGCAACTCTGGTCTCGGCGACGCCGCTCGAAGAAGCAAGACGGCACCGCGGTCGGCCAACCGCGGTGCTCCGGATCGGACCGGGCTTCCACAAGTCCGGACAGTTCAACTAGTCCCGCAACATGTCCCCTTGGAGGGAACACCATGGCAAGCATCCGTACCGTCCGTGCCCTGGCCGCCGTTGCCGCACTGCCGCTGGCGGCCGTGCTGTTCGCCGGCACGGCCTCGGCAGACGACGGCGCGTTCGCGGGTGGCCACTCGAACGCGACGGTGGTGAGCAACTCCGGCGGCAACGTGGGGGGTGGCAACTTCGGCAATGTGACGACGACGCAGCAGGCGGCCACCGGGGCCGGGGCGTCGAACCAGAACAACACGGCGAGCGTGGCCGGTTCCGGCTTCACCGCCATCCACCAGGACAACGTCAGCATCCACTTCTCGCAGCTCTGGTGACCCGCGCCGCGGGTTCGGCGGCGGCGTGAGGGGGCGCCCCGCCACTCCTGACCGGTGACGCGTACGCGCGGCGGCACGCCATGTGCCGCCGCGCGCACGCGTTCCACGGCAGGATGATCGAAGCGGGGAACGGCAAGGACGGTGAACGGTGGGCAGGAGTACGGCGGACGGCGTGACGCTGCTGGTGGTGGGGTCGGCCAACGCGGACCTGGTGGTCAGGGTGGACCGCCATCCCGCGCCCGGCGAGACGGTGCTCGGTACGTCGGGCGTGGCCGTGCACGCGGGCGGCAAGGGGGCCAACCAGGCCGTCGCCGCGGGCCGGTTGGGCGCGCGGGTGGGTTTCTGCGGGCGGGTCGGGGCGGACGCGTACGGGGAACGGCTCACCGCCGAACTGCGGTCCGCCGCCGTGGACACGACCGCGCTCGGCACCGAGAAGACGGTGCCCACCGGCATCGCGCTCATCACGGTCGCGGCCGACGGCGAGAACGCGATCGTGGTGGTACCGGGCGCCAACACCGCGCTCACGGCGGCCGAAGTGATCGCCGCGGTCGGGCCGGCCGTTCGCGTGGTGTCCGCGCAGTGCGAGGTCCCGATGGACGCGGTACGGGCCGCCGCCCGCGCGGCCGAGCGGCACGGCGCCCGCCTGGTGCTCAACCCCTCGCCGCCCGAAGCCGTCAGGGACGATGCCGAGTCGGATCAACTCCTTTCCTGTGCGGACCCGTTGGTGGTCAACGAGCACGAGATGCGCGTCCTGCTCGGCGCGGCTTCCGCCGCGGAGGCCGACCCGCGTGACCTGCTCCGGCTCGGTGTCCGGTCCGCCGTCGTGACCTTGGGCGGCGCGGGCGTGACCGTCGTCGAGCGCCAGGACGTAAGCGCGGGCGGGCGCGAGGACGTAAGCGGGGGCGTACGCGAAGACGTGAGCGGGGACGTGCGTGCGGGCATACGCGAAAACGTACGCGCGGACGCGGAGCCGCCTCGGGGGCGTACGACGCGGCTGCCCGCCGTCCCGGTCGAGGTGGTCGACACGACCGGTGCGGGTGACGCCTTCACCGGTGCGCTGGCCTGGCGGCTGGCGGAGGGGGACGGGCTGGTCGAGGCGGCGGGCTGGGCGGTACGCGTCGGGGCGGCGGCGGTCGGCGAATCCGGTGCCCAACTTTCGTCCACAGCCTGTGGAAAACTTCTGGCCGAGAGCGAGGGGGGTCGCGGGCCGGGCGGAAAACCCGCACAAGAGTCCGCCCCCGCCGCTGTCCCCGGACCCGGACCCGCCCCCGATCCCGCCCCCGATCCCGGCACGGAAGAGCCCCCGGCCTGAACCCGCCACCCCCGCACGCCCATTGACAACAGCCGCCCTGCCGTCCGAATCTGACGGACAGTCAGATTGTTGAGGGAGGGCGGCTCCGCCATGGACGGATCGGACGGAACGGCAGAAAACGACCCGCTCCACGCCGAGTTGCGCCGCTACGAAGGCACCCCGGCCGCCACGGGCGGCATCGGCAAGGACCCCGTCAACGCCCCGATGATCCGCCACTGGTGCGAAGCCCTCGGCCACCCCGTACCCCCCGACGGCACCGCGCCCGCCACCATGCTCCAGGTGTGGACGATGGGCGGGCTGTCCGGCCACGAAGGACGCACCCCCGGCTACGACGACCTCCTCGGACGGCTGGACGAGGCCGGTTACGCGGCCGTCGTGGCGACCGACTGCGAGCAGGAGTACGTGGCGCCGCTGCGGCCGGGTCAGCGGGTCACCTTCGACGCGGTCGTCGAATCCGTCTCGCCGCGCAAGTCCACCAAGCTCGGGGCCGGTTACTTCGTCACCACCCGCACCGAGGTCCGCGCCGACGGCGTACTCGCGGGCATCCACCGCTTCCGCATCCTCAAGTACGCACCCGCGCAGGCAACTTCGGCGCGGGACCCGGCCCCCGCCCCCGCACGTACGAAGTCCGCGACCCGCCCCCGCCCGGTCGTCAACCGCGACAACGCCGCTTACTGGCAGGCCATCCGCGAGGACCGCCGACTCCTCATCCAGCGCTGCACCGCCTGCGGCACCCTGCGCCTGCCGTGGCTCCCCGGCTGCAACGCCTGCGGCTCCCCCGACTGGGACACCGTCCCCGCCTCCGGCACCGGCACCGTCTTCTCGTACGTGGTGATGCACCACCCGCCGTTCCCGGCCTTCGATCCGCCGTACGCGGTCGCGCTCGTCGAACTGGCCGAGGGCGTAAGGCTGTTGGGGAACGTCATCGGCGTCCCGTACGACAAGGTCCGGATCGGCGCGCCCGTCCTGCTCGACTTCCTGGACGCGGACGACGACCTCACCGTGCCGGCCTTCCGCGCCGTCGACACGGAACCCGCCGATAGGGGACCCGCCGATACGGGACCCGCCGACACGGAACCCGACAGTACGGTCACCACCCCTGAAGCGGAGGCCCCCGCATGACCGCCGTCGGCGACACCCTCCCGCCCCGCCGTATCGACGTCACCCACACCCTCGTCGTCGCCGGGGCGCTGGCCACGCGCGACTTCCAGGACGTGCACCACGACCCCGAACTCGCCCGCGCCAAAGGCTCTCCCGACATCTTCATGAACATCCTCACCACCAACGGCCTGGTCGGCGGTTACGTGGCCGCGCACTTCGGCCCGGACGCGGTGACGACGGCGGTACGCATCCGGCTCGGCGCGCCCAACTACCCCGGAGACACGATGGAGTTGACGGGTACGGTCACGGCGGTCGCGGACCGGACGGCGACCGTCGAGGTGGTGGGCGTGAACGCGCTCGGCCGGCACGTCACCGGCACGGTCACCGTGCAGATCCCGCAACTCCCGGAGGCGTCATGAGTGTTCGGCGGCGGGACGCGCTCGGCGGGCGGGCGGCCGTCGTCGGGATCGGGGCGACGGAGTTCTCGAAGGACTCCGGGCGCAGTGAGTTGAAGCTGGCCGTCGAGGCGGTGCGGGCGGCGCTGGACGACGCGGGGCTGACGCCCGGGGACGTCGACGGCATGGTGACGTTCACGATGGACACCAGCCCCGAGATCACGGTGGCGCAGGCGGCCGGAATCGGCGAGCTGTCCTTCTTCTCGCGCGTGCACTACGGCGGCGGCGCGGCGTGCGCGACGGTGCAGCAGGCCGCGATGGCGGTGGCGACCGGGATCGCGGAGGTGGTGGTCTGCTACCGGGCCTTCAACGAACGCTCCGGCCGCCGCTTCGGTTCGGGCGTCCTCGGGCGCGAGCCGTCGGCGGAAGGGGCGGCGCTCGGCGTCAACCTGCCCCCCGGTCTGCTCACCCCCGCCTCGTGGGTGGCAATGTCGGCAAACCGATATTTGTCCGTCTACGGACTGGAACCGTCGGTTTTCGGCCATGTCGCGGTCGCCGACCGCAGGCACGCGGCGAACAACCCGGCCGCGTACTTCCACGGCCGCCCGATCACCCTCGCCGACCACGCGGCCTCGCGCTGGATCGTCGAGCCGCTGCGGCTGCTCGACTGCTGCCAGGAGACCGACGGCGGCCAGGCGATCGTCGTCACCTCCGCGGAACGCGCCCGCGACCTGCGGCGCGCACCCGCCGTCGTCACGGCCGCCGCGCAGGGCGCGGGCCGCGCGCAGGAGCAGATGACCAGCTATTACCGGGACGCCGACGACCTCGCCCGGCTGCCCGAAATGGGCGTGGTGGCACGGCAGTTGTGGCGCACGAGCGGCCTCGGTCCGGCCGCCGTCGACGTGGCGGTGCTCTACGACCACTTCACGCCGTTCGTGCTCATGCAGTTGGAGGAGTTCGGCTTCTGCGGGCCCGGCGAGGCGGCGGACTTCGCCGCGGACGGCGGCCTGGAGATCGACGGCCGCCTCCCGGTCAACACCCACGGCGGCCAGCTCGGCGAAGCGTATCTGCACGGCATGAACGGCATCGCGGAAGCCGTCCGCCAGGTGCGCGGCAGCAGCGTCAACCAGGTCGCCTCCGTCGGCCACGCCCTCGTCACGGCCGGCACCGGCGTCCCCACCTCGGGCCTGATCCTGTCGGCGGACGGGGCCTGAGGGGGGCGCGGGGCACAGGGCGCGCGGCCTGAGGCAGGCACAGGGCGCGGGGCACGGGGTTCCGAAGGTCCGACGGTCCGAAGGTGCGGGGGTCCGGTGGGGTCGGGGTCCCGGACCCCCGGAGGGAAGGGCGGCGGCCGACCGGCCCAGGCCGTCGGCAGCCGCCGGAATCGTGTCAGGCCGTCGGAATCGCGCGCGTCGGGCAGTAGTCGGGATTCGGCGCGTTGAACCAGGCGTCGCCGCTGAACGCGTTGTACCGACAGGACAGCTCGGCGTGCGGGCTGTAGCTGCACACCAGCCAGCCCTGCCCGTACGTCCACACGTACAGACCGTGCGCGCCGTCGTTGAGGAAGTAGGGGCACATGTACGGGGTGGGCGGGGTCGACGCCTGAGCGGACGGGGCGGTGCCTGCGACAAGCCCTGCGGCGGCCAGCGCCACGGCGGCGCCCGCGGCGGCGATACGAGCACGGAGCACGAGAAGGTCCTCCCTACTGGGCCACGCGGTCGACGCCGAAGCGGCCCCGCTCGCGTGGGTGCAAATAGCGACGGGGTGACCGTAGCAATCCGACGCCATCATGCAAATAACCCACGTACTACGGTAATTTGCGTATCAGGCCCGCGTGTCGTCGGCGTATCCGAGTGCCGGGAAGCGCGCACGCGCAGCCGAGCGCGGTAGCGGGTCAGCAGGTCCGGGAGGGGGGAGGGACGGCCCCGACCTCGGGTCCGGCGCCGGCCGGGCGGAGCCGACGCGGCGGCAGTGCCCGCCGCCCGAGCGGTTCGGGGCCCGTACGGCCCGACCCGGCGGCGTGTCTCCGCCCGTGCGGGCCGCCCGCCACGTTGACTCGGCGAATGACCGAAACAAGTAGGTTTATCCGTTACGCGCACCGCGTGCGCCGTACGCGCCGCACTCGTTACGTCCTCGCCGCCGCGCTGACGCTGACCGGTCTGCTGTTTCCCGCGGTGTCGGCCGTCGCCGACAGCGATGTCCCGGCGGCCAGCGCGGGCCCCGCGAGCGCGGGGGCAGCGGCGGCCGACGGGCACATCGACCCCGTCGACAACAGGACGGACCCCGCCGGCTGGATCGCGGACGCCGAAGCCCAAGCCGCGGCCGCCGAAGCCCAGGCGTCGGACGACGGCCAAGCCTCGGACGACGGCCAGGTTCCGGACGGCGCCCAGGCTCCCGACGACGCCCAGGCCCCCGACGAGACCGGATTCCCCGGCACCGACGACGCCGCCACCTTCCCCGAGGACGCCGCCGTCGCCCCGCGCGTCTTCAAGGGCCGCGGCTTCGACACCTGCCAGGCCCCCGACCTCGCCACGATGCGCGCCTGGCGCGCCTCCTCCCCGTACCGCGCCGTCGGCATCTACTTCGGCGGCCGGGCCCGCGCCTGCAAGACGCAGCGCAATCTGACGAACAACTGGGTACAGCAGACCACCGCGGCGGGCTGGAGCCTGCTGCCGATCTACGTCGGTTCGCAGAGCCCCTGCGTAAGAGGGTCTAACAAGAACCCGTTCCGCATCGACCCCCAGCGGGCGACGGCCCAGGGCACGAGCGAGGGCGCGGACGCGGCGAAGGCCGCGGGCGCGCTCGGCATGAAGCGCGGCAGCGCGCTCTACCTCGACATGGAGGCGTACGACCTCAGGAAGGCGAGCTGCGCGAACGCGACGCTGTCCTTCGTACGTGCCTGGGACCGCCAGGTGCGGGCGCGCGGTTATGTGCCCGGCTTCTACAGCAGCGCCGACTCCGGCATCGCGCACATGGAGAAGGCCCGCAGGGCGGGTACGTCCGACCTCCCGGGCGCCATTTGGTACGCCCGCTGGGGCGTCGCCCCCACCCTCACCGCCGAACCGGTCCTGCGCCCCTCCGCCTGGGCCTCGCACAGCCGCATCCACCAGTACACGGGCGCCGTCACCGAGACGCACGGCGGTCACAAGCTGTCGATCGACCGCGACCTGATCGACGCGCCCGTCGCCAAGCTCTGAGCGCCCGCTCCTGAGCGCCCACCTCCTGAGCGCCCCAGTCGTGAGCGCCCCCTGCTGAGCGCCCACTCCTGAGCACCGGTCCGAGGCCGGTCCGAGCTTCCAGGACGCTCGGACCGCGCTGATGTACGACCACGGGCTGACGCCGAGGTCGTACGGGGCTGACCCGGGGATGACACCGGGACCTCCCCGGGGCGGACGTCAGGGCCGACCCCGGCGCGGCCCGTGGCGGCGACGGCCGCACGCGTACGGCGACGGCCCCCGCGTACGGCGACGGCCCCCGCGTACGGCGACGGCCCGGCGTACGGCGGCAGCCCGCACACGTAAAGCGGCGGTCCGCCCGTACGGCCACCGGGGCAGCGCCCGGACGGCGGCCACGGGCCCGCTCAGGGACCGTGTCCGCCCCCCCCGGACCCCGCTCTTCTCCGGAGGAACCCCTGCGGGACCCCGGCCCCCGGCTCCCCCCTCGGGGGGTGGGGACAACCCCCGTCCTACGACCTGAGAGTGATCCCGCTTCGGCACCTGCGGCCGATCCGCCACGGGCATGTCGGCTCCTAACGTGAAGCCATGACCACGCCTGTGTGCACCAGCGCCAATACGACGCAGTTCACGGCCTACGTCCGGACCAAGGGCCCGACGCTGCTGCGCACCGCGCGCTCCCTGACCCCCAACCCTTCCGACGCCGAGGACCTGCTCCAGACCGCCCTGACCAAGACCTATCTCGCCTGGGACCGGATCGACGACCACCGGGCCGTCGACGGATACGTCCGCCGTACGCTCGTCAACACGCGCACCTCGCAGTGGCGCAAGCGCAAGGTCGACGAGTTCAGCACCGACGAGGTGCCGGAGCCCGCCGCGACCGGCGCCCCCGACATCACCGAGCAGCAGGCCCAGCGGGACGCGCTGCTGCGCGCGGTCGCACGGCTGCCGCCGCGCCAGCGGGCGATGGTCGTCCTGCGGTACTACGAGGACATGAGCGAGGTGCAGACGGCGGAGGCGCTGGGCGTCTCGGTCGGCACGGTGAAGAGCGCGGTCTCGCGCGCCCTCGGCAAGCTGCGCGACGATCCGGAGCTGGAGCTGTGCGTCGCCTAGGGCCTGCCCGGGCCCTGGGGCGGGCGTCGCACACATCCCCACGACACGTGCCGCGCCGTCCGGCGGGCCGCGCCCCGGTCCCCCCGACCGCCGCGCCGCCCGGAACGAACCGGCGGCAATACCGCGCGGGGTAGTGACGTACCGATCGGTATGCACGCAGAATCGCGAGGACATTACCCTCGCGTAGCCGCCGGAGGCCCCCTGTGCTGAGCACGATGCAGGACGTACCGCTGACCGTCACCCGCATCCTGGTCCATGGGACGCTGGTCCACGGAAAATCGCAGGTCACGACCTGGACCGGGGAGGGTGAGCCGCAGCGCCGCTCCTTCCGCGAGGTCGGTCTGCGCGCCGTCCGGCTCGCCAACGCGCTGCGTGACGGGCTCGGGGTCGCCGAGGGCGACCGGGTCGGGACCCTCATGTGGAACAACGCCGAGCACCTTGAGGCGTACTTCGCGATCCCCGCCATGGGCTCGATCCTGCACACCCTGAACCTCCGGCTGCCCGTCGAGCAGCTCACCTGGATCATCAACCACGCCGCCGACCGCGTGATCCTCGTCAACGGCTCGCTGCTCCCGCTGCTCGCGCCCCTGCTGCCGCGGCTCGACTCGGTCGAGCACGTCGTCGTGGTCGGCCCCGGCGACCGCTCGGTGCTGGACGGCGTACGTCCCTCCGTGCACGACTACGAGGAGCTGCTGGACGGGCGGCCGACCACGTACGCCTGGCCCGAGCTGGACGAACGCAGCGCCGCGGCCATGTGCTACACCTCCGGCACCACCGGCGACCCCAAGGGCGTCGTCTTCTCGCACCGGTCGATCTACCTGCACTCGATGCAGGTCAACTCCACCGAGTCGATGGGGCTCAGCTCGCACGACACGTCGCTGCCCGTGGTGCCGATGTTCCACGTCAACGCGTGGGGGCTGCCGCACGCCGCCTTCATGTCCGGCATCAACCTGCTGATGCCGGACCGTTTCCTCCAGCCCCGCCCGCTGGCCGAGATGATCGAGAGCGAGCGCCCCACGCACGCCGCCGCCGTCCCCACCATCTGGCAGGGGCTGCTCGCCGAGCTGACCGCCAAGCCGCGCGACATCACCTCGCTCAAGCAGGTCACCATCGGCGGCTCGGCCTGCCCGCCCGCCCTGATGAAGGCGTTCGACGAGCAGCTCGGCGTACGCCTGTGCCACGCGTGGGGCATGACGGAGACGTCGCCGCTCGGCACGGTCGCGCAGCCGCCCGCCGGGGTCACCCCCGAGGAGGAGTGGGCCTACCGGATCACCCAGGGCCGCTTCCCCGCCTCCGTCGAGGCCCGGCTCATCGGCCCGGACGGCTCCGTCCAGCCGTGGGACGGCGAGTCCGCCGGTGAGCTGGAGGTGCGCGGGCCCTGGATCGCCGCCGCGTACTACGGCGGCGTCGGCGAGGAACCGGTGCGGCCCGAGGACAAGTTCAGCCCCGACGGGTGGCTGCGCACCGGTGACGTCGGCGTCATCTCGGACGACGGTTTCCTCACCCTCACCGACCGGTCCAAGGACGTCATCAAGTCCGGTGGTGAGTGGATCTCCTCCGTCGACCTGGAGAACCACCTCATGGCCCACCCGGACGTCGCCGAGGCCGCCGTCGTCGCCGTCCCCGACGAGCGTTGGGGCGAGCGCCCGCTCGCCACCGTCGTCCTGCGCGAGGGCGCCACCGCCGACTACGCCGCCCTGCACGACTTCCTCGCCGGGCGCGTCGCGCGCTGGCAGATCCCCGAGCGCTGGGCGATCGTTCCGGCGGTGCCGAAGACGAGCGTCGGCAAATTCGACAAGAAGGTCATCCGCAAGGCGTTCGCCGAGGGCGAGTTGGACGTCACGCAGCTCTGACGGTGTCCCGGCCGGGGGGTGGTGAGCCCCCGGAGTGCGACCGCTTGGCGACGGGCGGCTCCTACGAAGTGACCGTCCTTCGTACGCCTGTCGCCACGGCGGGCCGTGCCGCTTCGCAAACTTTCCCGGTTGCGCAATGATCAGGTAAAACGATCTGCTGGTGCGACGGGAAGAGCCTGGTCGGCTCGGCGGACGCCGCTTTCGACGCGCCCTCGGCCAGGACGGACACGGGTACTCCCATGACGCACCGATGATCAGCGACGGCGGGTCCGAGGGTGTGCCTGACGGCGTATACGGCGGCGGGTCCGGCGGTGTGCGCGGCGGCGGGTCCGCCGGTGTGCCCGGTGGTGTGCCCGACGCCGTATCCGACGACGTATACGGCGGCGGGTCCGATGGCACGTCGTACGCCGGGGGCACCGCGCGCCCGTGGCTCGCCGCCGACGCCCGCGGGTGGCGGGCGGCCGGGCCCAGGGCGGCGTGGGTGCGGCCGACCCTGCCCGCCGTGGTCCTGCTGGTCGCCGTGTTCGCCGCGGTCCTGATGAGTCCCGACCCCACCTGCACTCCGCAGGCGCCCTGCGGCGAGGAATGGGTGGACAAGACCGGCACGATGCTCTTCCTGCCCCACCTCGTGTGCCTGTTCTTCCTGCCGGAACTGGCCGTCCTGACCGCCCCGCTGCTCCTGCTCTACCTGGCCCGGCCCGGCCAGTGGGAGGGCGGGGCCGGCGAGAAGGTCGCGGCCGCGGTGGTCGTCGCCGCGCTGTGCTGGGGCTGGCTGGCCGTGGCGCAACGGCTGCGGGCCCGCCGCCGCCAGCGCGCCCTCATCGCGGAGGCCGCCGGGGGCGTCACCGCGTCCGCTCCCATGCCGGACGGCATCGAGCCGGGGCAGCGGGGCCTGTTCCGGCGGGTCGCCGGGCTGCTCATGTGCGCGGTGGGCGCCGCCCTGATCGTGACCGTCGTCGTACAGGACCGGGCCGATGACCGTACCGCGCGGGTGGCCGTGGCCCGGGACGTTCCCGTCGTCGCCTACAACCCGGACGATTACCTGCTCACGGTGCGCATGCCCGACGGCTCCCGTCACCGTTTCGACGTGGACGGCGACTACCGGGACGTCGGCACCGTGACCGTACTGCTCCACGGCGACTGGGTACGGCTGGCGGGCGAGCCGTACCCCGACGACCTGTCCCACTTCCTCCGCCAGGCCGGCGGCATGGCCCTCGTAGGGCTCGGCCTCGCCTCGGCGCTCTCGGGGCAGCTCGCCCGCCGCCGCGTGGTCGCCCTCCGGCGCGGCCCGGTACCGGTCCTGCGGGCGCGCGCCCGGACGAGGGCGGACGGTTTCACCGAGATATACGGCGCCGATGGCCTCGGTTCCGAGGCCGTGCTGCACTACGAGCCGTTTCCGCACGCCCGTTCCGGCGTACACGACGTCCTCCTCTACGGCGCGCTCAGCGAGGACGGCGCCCTCGTCCTGACGTCCGCCGAGAGCGGCCCCGCCGCGAAGCCGTCCGTCGAGGTGTCCCTGTCCCCGATACGCGGCGGGCCGGCCGTCGACCACGGCGACGCGGGCTCGACGGCCGGGCGACGGGATGCCGGACACCGTCAGGCCGCCGAGATCGACGTCCAGCGGGCCCTCGGCACCGTGGTGGCCGCCGCCGGGCCGGTGCGCTGGCACGCGGGGCCTGTCGCGCGCTGCGTCGGTGCGGTCATGCTCGTGACCGGAGCCGGAGCGGTGACGTCCGCCGCCGTCGGCGGCTGGCCCTGGTCGCGCGTGCTCTGGTTCTCCTTCGTGGCCCTCACCTGGTTCTACGGCGGCTGGCGCCTCATGACCTGGCAGATCACCGCGGACAGCGTCGGCCTGCGCGTCCGCGGCCTGCTGTCCTCCCGCGCCCGCCACATCCCCTGGGACGCGGTCGGCCACGCCCGCTACGGTCGCGGCGGCGCCCTGACCATCACGTGCGTGGAGGCCGACCCCGAGGGTTCCGGTGCCCCGGGTGGCTCGGACGAGGTTTCCGGTGCCCCGGGTGGCTTCGACGAGGTTTCCGGTGCCCCGGGTGGCTCGGAGGGTTCCGGTGCCCCGGGTGGCCCCGGTCGTCACCGTGGGCTCGGCGGTTCCGAGGAGATCTCCCTCGGCGTGGTCGGCTGGCCCTTCGCCGAGCGCCTCCTCAAGCGGCCCGGCCGTGCCGCCGTCGCCGCTGCCGAGATCACCGCCATGATCCGTCAGCCTGGCCTCCGGCCCGGCCCTCCCGAACACCTTCCCTGACCCACGCCGCGTCTGCCCTGCCGGGGCGGGTGGTGACGTGCGCGCTCGTCGTGGCTGAGCGCGCAGTTCCCCGCGCCCCTAAATGCCCGTGCCTGGCCCTCGGCCGAGAGGCGGTGCGGCCCGTTGGGGGCGCGGCCAGCCGCCACCGAATTGCCCCGCTGGGGCCGGTGGTGACGTGCGCGCTCGTCGTGGCTGAGCGCGCAGTTCCCCGCGCCCCTAAATGCCCGTGCCTGGCCCCCGGACAAGAGGCGGTGCGGGCCGTTAGGGGCGGGAGCGTCGTGGTTGAGCGCGCCCGCGCGGCGGCGGCCGCAGATTGAACACAGTCCCGCGCCCCTGAAAAGACCGGCCCACCGCCCGGACGAAAGACGGTGCGGCCCGTTAGGGGCGCGGGGAACTGCGCGGGCAACCCACCACCGGCCGGTGGTCCGGGAACAGCCGATCTGCCCCGTTGGGGCGGGTGGTGACGTGCGGGAGCGCCGTGGCTGAGCGCGCCGCCCGCGCGGCGGCAGCCGCAGATCAAGCACAGTCCGGTGCCCCTTGAAGGATCGGCTCGCCGCCCGGGGGAGGGAACCGCGCTGGGGCCGCGCCCCCAAAGACGGGGGACCTCCCCGGAGGGGTCAGGCTCCGATTTTGGCGAGCAAGTCGACGATGCGGGCCTGGACGTCCGGGCTGGTGGAGCGCTCGGCGAGGAAGAGGACGGTCTCGCCGGAGGCGAGGCGGGGGAGCTCGGCGGGGTCGATGTCGGCGGAGGTGTAGACGACCAGGGGGGTGTTGTTGAGGCGGGCGTTGCCGCGCAGCCAGTCGACGATGCCCTGGCGGCGGCGCCGGATGAGCATGAGGTCCATGACGACCAGGTTGGGATGCATCTGGGCGGCCTTGGACATGGCGTCGGTCTCGGAATCGGCGTGCGAGACCTGCATGCCGCGCCGTTCGAGCGTGGCCGCGAACGCCTGGGCGATCGGCTCGTGGCTCTCGACGAGCAGAACCCGCGGGGGGTGCTGCTCGCTGTCGCGCGGGGCGAGCGCCTTGAGGAGTACGGCCGGGTCGGCGCCGTACGCGGCCTCGCGGGTGGCCTGCCCGAGACCGGCCGTGACCAGGACGGGCACGTCGGCCGCCGCGGCGGCCTGCCGTAGCGACTGGAGGGCCGTACGCGTGATGGGCCCGGTGAGCGGGTCCACGAAGAGCGCGGCGGGCGGCTCGGCGATCTGCGCGTCGACCTCCTCGCGGGAGCGCACGATCACCGGCCGGTAGCCGCGGTCGGTCAGGGCCTGGCGGGTGGAGGTGTCCGGCTCGGGCCACACCAGCAGGCGGCGCGGCTCGTCGAAGGACTCCTCCATGCGGTCGTCGGCGATGTCGGTGACGTCGACCGCGCCATTGGGGCCGTCCAGCGGTTCGGGACCCTCGGCGGCGCCCTCCGCGGGCGCGCCTATGGCGTACGCCCGGCCGCCCGCCTCACGCGGCACCGGCGGCTGGGACTTCGGAACGGGATCGGCCGCCGGGACCGGCCGCAGCAGCGCCGTCTCGCGGTCGTCGTCGTCCGGCGCCGGGGCCTGGCCGGGGATCGCGGACCGGCCCGCGCCGCGCTGCGGCTGGGGTTCGGGGCGGCGGATGGGGAGTTGACCGCTGTCCGGGTCGGCCTGCGGGTGCTGACGGGCCTGCGTCTCGCCGCCGGGACCGTGCTGTTGCTGTTGCTGCTGTTGCTCGGGCCGGCCGTTCTGCTCGGGCTGGCCGTTCTGCTCGGGCTGACCCGGTTGTACGGGCTGCGGCTGCTGCGGCGGGTTCAGCCTGCGGCGGCGGCCGGAACCGCTCGCCGTCACCTGCGCGGGCAGCCCCGACTGGGCCTGCACCGCCTGCGTCTGGGTCTGCGGATCGCCCGCCTGCTGCCCGAACGGCATGCCCTGCCCGAGCGTACGCACGCTTATGGCACGGCCGTGGCTGCTCTGCGACGGGTCCTGCTGCGGCGCCGGGCCGCCGCGCTGCGGGGACGGTCCCGCCGTACCCGGTCCGGCCGCCGACGCGGCCGGAGCCTGCGGCGGCTGACCCTGGCCGGGCGACGGCGGCTGCGAGGACGGCGCCTGCTGCTGCGACGGCAGCGAGGTCGACGGCTGCGGATTCTGCGGCGCCGCGGGCCACGCGGTCGGCTGCGGCTGCGGGGGCTGCTGCGACGGCGCGGGCCACGACCGCGGCGGTACGGGTCCTTCCGGCTCCTCGTCCGCCGCCTGACCCGCGCTCTGTCCGGGGCTCGGCCAGGTCTGCGGCTGCGGCTGCCGCGGCGGCTCGGGCACGTGGCCCTGCTGCTGCGGTACGACGGCGGCGCCGCTGTCCGGCGCGGCGGTCTCGATGGCGCGGCGCGCGCGACGGCCGGTGCCCGCCTCGGGAGCGGAAAGCCCGCGCGGGTCCTGGCCGGGGCTCGGCTGAACAGGCGGCTGGACGGGCGGCTGGACGGGCGGCAGGGCGTGCGGGACCTGGGCCTGCGGAATCTGCGGCTGCGGAAGGTGGGTCTGGGGGAGCGGGCTCTGCGGAAGCCCCGCCTGCGCCTGCGGAAGCTGGCTCTGCGGAAGCCCCGCCTGCGCCTGCGGAAGCGCGAACTGCCCCTGCGGAAGCGCGGACTGCCCCTGCGGGAGGGCGGGTTGACCCGCCGCGCCCCCGCCTCGTTCCTGCTCCTGGTCGTCGGTCCTGGCCCGCCGCGCCCTGCGGCCGGTGGGCTGCGCCCCGTCGGCGGGCGCGATCTCGCGCCCCGCGCCGCCGTTGCCGCCCGCGCTCCCGCCGTCCGACTCGTCGCCGGGCCGACGCAGCGCGCGGCGCCGCCCGGTCGGGGCGGAGTCCTGGTCGGGCGCGGCCGGGATCGACCAGGGCGCGACCGCCGCCCCGCTGTCCTGCGGCGCCTGCCGCTGGTGCGGTGCCCGCCGTACGCCGCTCCCGGAGTCCGGCCCGGTGCCATTGCCCGCGCCCGGCGCCGCGTTCGACCCCTGCCCGGTGGTCCCGCGCATCGGCTCGGTCGGCAAGGGCATCACGGTGGTCTCGGACTCACGCGGCTGCTCCGACGCGTCGCCCGACCCCGACGTACCCGAGCCCGTACCCGAGCCCGTATCCGTACCCGTACCTGTTTCCGTACCGCCGTCCGTACGGCCGCCCGTGGCCGATTCCGTACCCGTACCCGAGGCGTCGGAAGCGGCGGCCGAGCCGTTCTTCTGACGGGCGCGGCCGACCGGGACCTCCAGGACGTACGCGCTGCCGCCGGGCACCTCGTGGGTCTGGAGCACGCCGCCGTGGCGTTCCACGATGCCGCGGGCGAGCGGGAGATGGACGGGGTCGCCGCCCGCGTGCGGGCCGCGGACGTCGATCCTTATGACGTCGCCGCGCTGGGCCGCCGCGACCACGATCGTCGAGTCACCGGCGTACGCGATGGCGTTGCCCGCCGAGTCGACGCCCGCGACGTCGGCGACGAGGTGGGCGAGGGCCTGCGCCATCCGCTCGGCGTCCAGGGACGCCTCGATCGGCGGCGCGTGCACCGCGTACTGCGCGCGCCCCGGCCCGATCAGCTCGACCGCGCCCTCCACGGCCGCGGCCACCACCTTGTCGAGCCCGACCGTCTCGCGCCGCAGCTTGTCCTCGCCGCGGTCGAGCCGCTGGAAGGCCAGCACGTTGTCGATGAGGGTGGTGATGCGGGAGTAGCCGGCGGACAGGTGGTGCAGGATCTGGTTGGCCTCGGGCCAGAGCTGCCCGGCCGGGTCGGCGGCCAGCCCCGTCAGCTCGCCGCGCAGTTCGGCCAGCGGCCCGCGCAGCGAGGTGTCGAGCAGCGCGCCGAGTTGCAGGGCGCGGGCGGCGAGCGCGTCGTACGCCGTACGGTCGGTGAACGTCATCACCGCGCCGACGAGCTGGTCGCCGTCTCGTACCGGCGCCGTCGTCAGGTCCACCGGCACCGCGCGGCCGTCCTTGCGCCACAGCACCTGGCCGCGGACGCGGTGCTTGCGCCCGGAGCGCAGCGTGTCGGCCAGCGGGGTCTCCTCGTACGGCAGCGGAGAACCGTCCCTGCGCGAGTGGTGCACCAGCGGGTGCAGCTCCTTGCCGCCCAGGTCGGTCGCCCGGTGGCCGAGGATCTGCGCGGCCGACGGGTTGACGAGGACGACCTTGCCCGCGGTGTCCACACCGACCACGCCCTCGGCCGCCGCGCGCAGGATCATCTCCGTCTGGCGCTGCTGGCGGGCCAGTTCGGCCTCGGTGTCGAGCGTGCCGGTGAGGTCGCGGACCACCAGCATCAGCAGCTCGTCGCCGGTGTAGTGGGGCGGCTGGGGCTCACCGAAGTCGGCGTACGGGGTGCGCGGGTCCTCCAGATTGGCGCTGGTGACCTCGACCGGGAACTCCGTGCCGTCGGTGCGCCGCGCCACCATCCGGGTGGGCTTCGTGCGGGTGTCCTCCGCGGCCTCGCGCGGGCTGCGCATCGAGCCGGGAATGCGCTTGGAGTCGAAGGAGGGCAGCAGGTCGAGCAGGCCCCGCCCCACCAGCGCCGTACCCGGCGACTCGAACGTCTCGATCGCTATCGCGTTGGCGTTGACCACCGTGCCGTTGACGTCGACCAGCAGCAGCGCGTCGGGCAGGGCATCGAGTATCGAGGCGAGGCGAGCAGCGCCTCTGGATGGCCTGCTGCTCACGAGACGCGTCCTCCCTGTTACCGCACGTGCCGCACTGTCCTGCGCCGCCGTTTTCCCGCGCTGATGTCCGCTCTTGCTTGCGCTTTCGTTTCCGCTCTTGTGCTGCCAGCTCTCACGGGCGGGCGGCTTGTCACGGGCGGCCCATCTTGCCGCCACCCCCGGGACATGTCACTAGACCGAGTGTACGGGTCGGGCCCCCTCGCGCGGCCCCGGATGTCCATGTGCCCCTTGGGAGCGGGGTGTTCGGGCGCCGCGTTCGGCCGGGGGCGCGCGGGTGTGGCGTACGTCACGAACGTACGGTCGTGTCCGTCCGCGTACCTCCGGCGCTCGCGTCGGCGCTGTTCACCGCGTCGCTCGCGGTATTCGCGCCGTTCAGGCCGTTCGCGCCGTTCGCGGCCGGGAGCGCGGGCACCATCCGCTGCCAGCGCGACACCTCGCAGCCGTTCGTCCTGCTGTACTCCTCGTCGACCGTCCGGCCCCGCCACACGCCCGTCACGTGGGCCGTCTGCGGTCCCCCGTAGATCATCGAGCACATCTGCCCCGCGGGCACCGCACGCTCCGGTCCCCCGATCTCCACGAGATGCTCACACGCCGGGTCGGTCTCCTCCTTCGCCCCGGCGGGGCCGCAGTCGAGGGTGTACGTCCGCGGCTGGGCGTCGGGCGCCGCCGCGTACGTCACGGTCAGGCGGCTCTCCATCAGCCGCTCGACGGGGGTGGGGCGCGGGACGCCGACCGCCGCGGCGCCGCCGGCGGCCACGAGAGGCGCGGCGAGGGGTGCGGCCAGGGTGAGGAACGCGAGGACGGTACGGGTGCCCTGTGGCGCGCGGGCGCCCTTCGGGGCGCGGTTCCGCGTCGTACGGGGTGCGGTGGCTCGGGGGTTTCGCATGCGCCCCTCCCTACCCGTGCGGGCCCGCCCGCCCCCGCAACCCACTCCTTCGTGGGCGCGTCCCGGCACTACCCCTTTGCCCTGCCCACCGGCGGCCTTGTACCGTAGTCTGCGATTGGTCGCGGCCCGCACGGCTGTGTCATCATCTGCACACGCGCCCGCTCACCCGGGCACGTACCAGGAGGCGTCGCCTAGTCCGGTCTATGGCGCCGCACTGCTAATGCGGTTTGGGCTTTACCGTCCATCGAGGGTTCAAATCCCTCCGCCTCCGCCACCACCCCGGAGCCCCGCCCGTCCTCCACCGACGGCGGGGCTCCTTCCGTTCCACCCCCCGGCCCCACCCCATTCCCGCAGGTCACCCCGCCTCCCGGTTATGGATTTCACCTCCCGCCACACCTCATGTAATGTTGTTCCCGCAACGCCGACCGGCCCAAAACCCCGCGAAGCGCTCGCACTCGTAGCTCAACGGATAGAGCATCTGACTACGGATCAGAAGGTTGCAGGTTCGAATCCTGCCGAGTGCACAGCAGGTCAAAGGCCCCTAGGGATCAATCCCCAGGGGCCTTTTTCATGCCGTACAGCAGCGAAGTACAGCAACCGCCTCGATCAGCCCTTGCCCATGGCCTCCGAGAGCTGTCGCAGCGCGTCGCGCACCTCTCCCTCACCGGCCTCGGCGTAGACCTCCATCGTCACGGTCATCTGCGAGTGCCGCAGAATGCGCTGCGCGACCTTCGGGTGGACCCCGAACGACCAGGCGAGCCGGCGAAGCGATCCTGAGAGGCGACAGCGGAGAGGTTCGTGCGGGCAACGTACCTGTCCTGGTGGCCCCGGCCGCGTTCAGCTTCGGCCCCAGTTGCGTCGATCGCGGGCCACCGCATACACAGCGTCGACTTGTTTGGGTAGCAGTACGCCAGCCAGCGGGGCGTAGGAAGCGAGCTGCCGTTCGCCTAGAGCGCGCACGTCGTGCAGCGTGGGGACCACGTCGAGACGGGCGGGTTTGACGAAGACGAGCAGGGGTTTCACCGCGACAGGGAAACCGCAGCCACGTTGCAGTACGTCTCTGGCGCGGACCGCCTCGGCGCGACTCTTGCGGACGTGCGGCCGTCCGGGGCCACGGTTGATCGTCACCGAGTCGTCTCCGACCCAGACATCCATGCCCGGGTAATTCTTCGTGTTGATCGTGAAGACTCCGCCGGGTCCGATGAGCAGGTGGTCGATGTCGTTCTTCGGCGAGAGCGGTATGGAGTGCAGTGTGCGCCAACCGTGCCGGTCCAGCCGGGCGAGTTCGCGACCGACGACGCGCTCACCGACCAGTCCGGATCGCCATGAGTCAGCCTCGGTACGTCGTCTGAGCAGCCATGCCAGCGAACGGCCGAAGAGGCCGGGAGAAAGCTCCGCCAACTTGGCCCGCAGGCTGGCGCCCGGCTCGTTGAGCGCCAAGTCGTAGGCGGAGGGAAGAGAGGAGCTCTGCGCGACTGTCGGCCCCTGAGCGGAGAGGGGTGGAGTGGGGGAGACAGGGGGGCGGGTGAGGTAGGGAGTCAAGGCTTCCAGGATCTCGTCACGGGAGCCGTTCGGTAGAACTTCGAGGTGTCCCGTCTTCTGGTCGAACCATGCCACGGCGGCGCCGTCCGGCCGGTTCACGTAGAGCCGCTCCTTGCCGTGGCGTTTCCACGCCGACACCCGCAGTTCGCCCATATTCCGCCCCCAGCAGCGACGTCCGAACCCTCATCGGAACAGCCGCGATGCCTGCGCACAAGGCCGCTTTCTCGGCCATTTACCATGCGACTTGTTACAAGATTCCCGACCTCATAAAGGCTCCCGGCTCCGCTACCGTTCTGCGGGGCGCGCTTTCCAGCTACGGCGTGCGCTCAGACTCCGGGATGAGCCCTCACCCGCCGGCGTCCGCCCGTTTCGTAGTAGTCAGGGTGGGTGCTCACATCCCACCTGCCATCGACCCGGGCAAGCCGAGCAGACGCGGCCCAGGGCGTCAAGGTCGTTAGTAAGTGGCGCGCTCCATCTTGACGCCCTGAACCACACCCCCTTCACAGGAGTGCGGGCCAGCGGCAGACGGGACGGGAGAAGGAAAGTGCTGGAATTTACCGGAGTAAAATTCCGGCCGAGACCCTTCCGATATGTGTCTGAATCGGGTAGCGTTCGGGTTACGGTTAGACGTGTACGCCGATCCGCTGCTGTGGCACCTACGCTGCCAACGGCTCATACGGTCAAGGCCCTCGGGGCCCACGCTCAAACTCGCCATGGCGTCTGCCAGTATCCGGCGGGTGCGTAGGGCTTGCCGAGAATGGGGCACATCATGGCTAAGCGCGGCAACAATGCGTTGAAGAGGAAGGCTCGTCTTCTCTCGCGCGCGGAGAACATCCCGTACAGTGCCGCACTTGCGCGGCTCTCGTCCTCTGACCTGCAGCCGACTTCGCGGTCGGTTCTACGACCGCGCGGGTCCACGTCCAGTCACACCCACCTGCTCAGCGCCGCTGCGAAGATGCAGC
>NZ_JBIVIV010000002.1:217637-237156 GCF_044749865.1 Streptomyces sp. NPDC088910 | reverse complement strand
AGCGGAATCTCGACCGGTTGGTCAGCGACCCGGTGGTGAAGATGCAGCGGAATCTCGACCGGTTGGTCAGCGACCCGGTGGTGAAGATGCAGCGGAATCTCGACCGGTTGGTCAGCGACCCGGTGGTGAAGATGCAGCGGAACCTCGACCGGTTGGTCAGCGACCCGGTGGTGAAGATGCAGCGGAACCTTGACCGGTTGGTCAGCGACCCGGTGGTGAAGATGCAGCGGAACCTTGACCGGTTGGTCAGCGACCCGGTGGTGAAGATGCAGCGGGACTACGAGCGCATGGTGCGCCTGACGCAGATCCGGCTGCCGTCCTTGAAGTTCTAGCCGCTTGGAGACATCCACGGGTGACATCAACACCCGTGGATGTCCCTGATTGGCAGCGTACGGCCGAGGGCTCGACACCTCGGCTGTGAAGGGGGTTGGCAGGGACGCAAGAAGAAGCTTCAGGTTGAAGTCGTAGCGCCACGAGAAGGCCCTGACCAGCTCCTGGTTGGGGCCTTCGGTCGGTGCGGAGTATGGGGAGTGCTTCCGCTCGAGCAGAGGTTTGGTGATGTGCTCTCAGGTCTGTACGCTCGCATTACCGCCAGCCCCGCCGGTAGCAGCCTCAGGGGCGCAATGAGCACCGGCCCGCCACTACGGTCCTCATCGCAGGGGCAATCGGGGGCCGGCCCGGTTGACCGCCACCCCTCGGCGAAACAGCAGCGAAGTACACCAACCGGCAATGTCCGGCTCTCAGAGGGCGTTAAGTCCCGTTTCTGCCCATGTGGTGTCGCCCGTTCGTGGATGATGGGACGGTTTCGTCCTCGCGCCATGTCGTGTGCATGATGGGGTTGGCTGGCATGGAACGGATGCCGTACGCAACTGACTTGACCGACGAGCAGTGGGCGTTGATCGAGCCGCTGGTCATCGGGTGGAAGCAGGAGCGGGTAGCGCGGTCGGCGACCGGGGACCCGGGCTCCTGCGACCTGCGCGAGGTCGTGAACGCGCTGCTCTACCAGAACCGGACCGGCTGTCAGTGGCGGCTCCTGCCGCACGATCTCCCGGCCTGGTCGGCAGTGTTCTACTACTTCACCTTGTGGCGCCAGGACGGCCTTGACCAGCGGATCCAGGAGATTCTGCGCTGCCAGGTGCGGGAGCGGTCCAGACGATTAGAGGACCCGTCCCTGGTGATCATCGACACCCAGTCCTTCCGCGTGGCGGCCGGGGTGCCGAAGGAGACGACGGGACTGGACGTGAACAAGAAGACGCCCGGCAGGAAGCGGGGACTGGCCGAACGACGTGCTGGGCCTGGTCATCGGCGTGGTGGTCCTGGCCGCGAGCGCGCACGACAACGAGGCCGGCATCGCCCTGCTGGACCAGGCGGCCGAGCGGTGCGGGATGCGTCTGGAGAAGGTCCTGGTCGACCAGGGCTTCAAGGACGCCGTGATCATCCACGGAGCGATGAAGGACATCACCGTCGAGGTGGTCCGCCGCAACCCCGACGACAAAGGCAAGGGCTTCGTCCCGCAACCGAAACGGTGGGTGATCGAGCAGGTCAACGGCACCCTTATGCTCCACCGCCGTCTCGCCCGCGACTACGACCACCGGCCCGACAACGCGGCCTCCCGCGTCTACTGGGCCTCCACCGCCGGCATGCTCCGCCGCCTCACCACCCCTACCCCCACCTGGCGGGACGCCATGGAACTGGCCGCGTGAACGTCCACGAACTCCTGCGGCTGCTGCAGACCGAGCACGATGAGACCGTCGCACGCGCCGACCACCTGCGCGAGCAGATCGAGCGGCTCACCACCACTCTCGCCGAGACCGAAGCCCGCCTGGCCGAGCTCGCCGCCACCCGCAAGGTCATCGACCACCTCGCCGCGCCCGACGACGGAACAGTTCCCGCGGAGACCGCCACCGCGACCGTCTACCAGCGCATCGTGACCACGTTCAACGAGCACCCCGGGAAGGTGTTCCGCGTCCGTGATCTGCACGAACACCTCGGCCTGCCCACCGACGAGCCCTCGATCAACGTCACACGCTCCCGACTGGGACGACTTGTCCGCCAGGGACTCCTCGAACAGCCCGGACGCGGCCGCTACCAGAAACGGACTTAACGCCCTCTCAGAACTGGATGTGCGCCCTCTTCGCCAGCTTCACCAGGCGGGGGTTGCTGCGTTTGTGGGCCGAGGTGAGGACGCGGAGGACTTCCTGCGAGGTGGGATGGACCTTCGCCATCTGGGGGGCGAGGACCCATGCCATCTCCAGGTCCTCCAGCGCGCCGTCCCGGTCGCCGAGGGCGAGGCGGGAGCGGGCGGTGTTCATGTGGAGGGGGCTGGTCCGGGTGGCCGGGAGGGAGACCCCGTCGCGCATGAGGTCCTCCATCGTGCTGATGGCGTCGCCGTGCCGGCGCAGGTCCCCGCTGGTTGCGATCACGTGGACCGCGGTGTTCTCGGGCCCGAACTGGATGCCACAGCGCTCGACGTCCTCGCTGAAGTCGTCCGCGACAGACCACGCGCGGCCGATGTGCTGGTCGGCGGTCCGCTTGTCCTGAAGGCGCCCGGCCAGCGTCAGGCCGCGCAGGTGGAGGATGCCCAGGGCGTACGTACGTCCCCGTCCCGTCGCGTTTCCCTCCGCCTCGACAATGGCGCGGTCCACGACCGCGAGGCCGTCCTCGAACTCGCCGTGGTTGAGGTAGATCCCGGCCTCGTCCCGGGCGGCCAGGGCGGCGGTCACCGGGTCGGACTGCTGTGCGGCCAGCTTCTGCTTGGTGACGGCGAGATCGGCCAGCGTCATCCAGCGGTGCCTGGCGGCCAACCAGTAGACGGAGGAGTACGCCTCCACCACCCATGCCCAGGCTTCCGGCGTACCCACCGCGTGCGCGTGGTTCTGCGCCCCGCAGACCAGCGCCGGCAGGTCGGTCAGCACCTTGTCGAGGTCGGCGCTGCTACGGGTACGGCCCATCGCGTCCAGGGCCGCCCTGACCTCCTCGCCGCTCATCTCGGGCTCGTGGGGGAGGTCGAATCTGCGCACCGCGCTGTTGAGGGCCTTCACCGAAGCCGCGGCGTCCAGCGGGACGGCCGTGGTGCCGAGCACCTCTTCGAGAGAGAGGTTCATGGCACGCGCGAGGGCGGCCGCGACGCCCTGCGTCAGCGTGCGCTCACCCCGCTCGATCTTGCCGAGCTGGGAGGTCGACACCCCCGCCGCCGCGGCCAACCGCGCCTGCCCCCAGCCCCGTTCCTTGCGGAGCCGGGAGACGTTGGCACCGGGCCCAGGAACTGCGATGACTGATCCCATGTCGCCAGTGTCCCTCTGATCGTCTTCCTTCCCAGCCATGCTCTCAGCCCATCCATACCCCCACCCCGGGCTTGTGCACTTCTTGTGCACTTTCGCCGATCGTTTCTGTCGTTGACTGATTACAGACAGCAGCGTTGCCCCGGTCGTCCCACAGACGCCGTGGCTGCCCGGAGACATCGGTGAAGGGTGTGGTCATGACCTCCAGCTCCCGCTTACACAGCGTGCTGGACCTGGCATGCGAACGGTCGGCCGTCCGTTACGCCAAGGGGCACGCCGACGCCGTCTTACGCGACTGGGGCCTGCCCGAAGACCTCGCGTACGACGCCCTCACCGTTGTCGCCGAACTGGCTTCCAACGCCGTACGCCACGCAGGCGCCGAGGCAAAGCCGTTCGCCCCCGACTGCGGACAACCGCACGTTCCCCGGTGCGAGTTGACCCTGTGGATCGCAGCCGACCGCCTGTGCATAGCCATGTACGACGAAAGCCCGCGCCCGCCTCTCCTGCGCCCGCCCTCCGCCGAGTCCGAGAACGGCCGGGGCCTGCAACTGGTGAACGGCCTCAGCGATGGCGCATGGGGCTACCAGCCGGCCGCACACCGTCCGGGGAAGGCCGTCTGGGCCCAACTCCCCGTCACGGCCGGCGTTCCGCCGGAACCCGCTCTGACCACCACCGGCAACCACGCGGTGACCGCGTGAGTACATCTCAGCGCGCCGAGCCGCGCCGTCGCTCGGCCAGACCGCCTCCGGCCGCCTCGGCCGATCCGATCCGCACAGTGATCCACACCCACCTCCTAGGAATACGCCGTGACCACCGCCACCTCCAATTCCCCGACGGACCGCGACCCGGTGCCCAGCCGACCGCCCCTCTGCTCCGCGATGACGGTCCTGCCCGACCCCCTCGCCCGCACCGCCCTCGCCTGGGCCGGCGATCGCCACGGCATACCCGCCGACATCCGCGACCTGCGCTGCACCCTCGAACACCACACTGGCGGCCACCATTACGCCTTGGTCCACGATGTCGCCGAGAAAACGGCCGCGTGGAGCCGCTGGCTCCATGACAGCACCCCCGACACGCTGCTCGTCCTCCCCGACTGCCCCGCCTCCCACCCCGCCCACGGCGGCTGTGGCGAGTACGAAGGTCACCCCGGTGGTCACACCTGGCAGATTGACGACCCCCTGGAACCCCCGTTGCGCTCCGGTCGGTGAGACGAGTCACACCTCGTAACAGGCCGGTGCCACGCCTGCGTCCGACGCCGCCCCAATGGTCGCGATATCGGCAACCGCTATGGCCCGAGCACCACCCGCTCCCCCCAACTCCTCGCTCCGCCCTTCCTCCTCCACAGGGCGGAGCGAGGCCCCACCAAGCGCCATCTCTCGACGACTCCGCCCGGACGCAGCCAAGTCCGGGACCCGCACACCACCCGATCCCGTTCCGCCGGGATCTTCCCGAAGGGACTCATCGTGGAACGCCCCGCGGACCGCACGACCCGAACGTCCCCGCGCCGCCTGCACCAGGAGCCCGAAGCCGTGCGCTGGGCACGGGAGAAGGCCGGCCTGAACAAGCGGGCCCTGGCCGAGCAGGTCGGGGTCTCCGAGCAGTTGATGGGCGAGATCGAATCCGGCCGACGCAACGCCACCCCCGCCAACCTCACCAAAATCGCCAGGGCGCTCAACTGTCCTCTCGTCAGCCTGGAACGCAAGCGCGACAACCGCCCGGAAGACGGAGGAACAGCGTGACGCACGTGTCGACGGAGCACAGAAGACGGCTGCGGGACCTCGAAGCCGAAGCGTGCCGCACCGGCTGCACCCTCGCCGCGCACAGCCCGCGCCAGGCGGCCGGGGAGCCGCAGGACCACGCTTCCGGAAGCGTTGCCCAGCGGTTCGAGGCGATCGAGCGTTCCTTATCGGCCTTGGCCCGGGCCCCGGGCATCGACGTGCCTCAGCAACGGCCGGATATCGACAGCGAGCGGTCGGCCGGCACCGCTGAAGTCGCCGCCGCATCAGTGCCTTCGCCGACCGCTCACCAACGACGTCGCCTCCACACTGGCCTCCGCCCGCACCCACTGGACCGCCGACGCCGCGCCCAGGCCAGCGCCTCGGGCCGGTGGTCGGTAACCGCCTCCGCGCAGTAGTTGTCTCCATACGCCCCGCGCATAGGCACTTGTCAGCAGCACCATCCGCACTCCCCAAAAGACGAAAGGGAATTGACATGAGCCCCAACATCACCCCCACCACGAAGGCGCAGCCGGTGGCCGCAAGCACGGCGGCATCGGACGGCTTCGAGCTGGACGTCACCCTGGTCGAGGTCGGCGACCCCGCCGGCCTGGTCAACCTGACGGACGACGGCTGCGGCTCGACCTGCGGCGCGTGCGTCTCCAGCGTGGCCTGACCGTAGGCGCAGGGAACCCAGGTCGGTGTCTTCACGGCCCACAACGTGAAGGCACCGGCCACCCGTCAGGCTGACCAGGAGGTTGTGATGGCGTCGAGGACCGTATTCCGTGCCAGTCGGAACGCACTCATCCGGGCCGTCGCTCGACCGGAACTCCCTGTGCCACCGGCCCCCGACCTCGCCGATTCCTCCCCGCGTGGCGCACGTGGTCGGCTGGAATGGTTGCGGGCTGCCTGGTCTCAGGACGACGTCGCTGAGGCATTGGAGCACGCCAGCCCTGTCCTGGCCTCGCAGGTTGGCGCGCTGTGCCTCGCCGACGAACCGGCCGATCGTGAGGTGCGCCGTGCCGCTGCTTCGGTAGCCCGCTACATCCTGCGCGCCGAGCAGCGGGCCACGCCGTTCGGCCTGTTCGCCGGCGTTGCACCGGCCGCCTTCGGACCGCGGGCAGGCGCGGCGTGGGGTTCGGAGCACACGGTCGTCGCGCGGGCCAGCGCGGAGTGGCTAGCGGCCGTCGTCGAACGGCTGGAGTCATTCCCCGAACTGCTGGAGCGCCTGCCGGTGATCCTCAACAACACCGTGCAGGTACGCGGCGGGCAACTGGTTGTGCCGTACGAGTCCGACACCAACGGCGTACGGCGGCGAGCGGTCGAGGCTTCCATGGTCCTTACCGAACCCGTGCGGGTGATCATGGAAGCGGCCCGCGAACCCGTCTGCGCGGGTGTCCTCTGCGACAAGCTCACCGCCGACTTTCCCGCAGCCGGCGGGGAAAGGGCACGGCGACTCGTGCACGGGCTGGTCCGCAACCACGTGTTGATCACCAGCCTGCGCGCGCCGAGCACCGAGTCCGACGCGTTGGACTACCTCCTGAATCAGCTCCATGCCGTGGACGTCGATGCCGTGACCAGCGCCGCTGGCGTGGTCCGTGAGGTGCGCGCGGTACGAGAGGACCTGCACGACTGCCGCTCGCGCGCCGGCCGGGCCCGTACCGCCGTCCGGATGCGGGCTCTGTCCCCTGGCCTGCGCCGGCACCCCCTCGCCCTCGACGTGCGTCTGGACTCCAGAGTTGAACTTACGGAGCAGGTCGCCCACGAGATCGAGCGCGCCGCTGACGTCCTGACCAGGATCAGTCCACTGCCGCACGGGACGGCGGCGTGGAAGGCGTACCAGCGCAGGTTCTACGAGCGGTACGGCATCGGCACGATGGTGCCGCTCGTCGACGTCATCTCCGACAGCGGCACAGGCTTCCCGGACGGCTACCCAGGGGCGACCGCCGAGACCCGCCGGTCCCGGCTCAACGAACGCCACGACACGCTCGTGCGGCTCGCGCAGGCCGCCGTCCTTGATGGCCACGACGAAGTGGTCCTCACCGACGAGCTGATCGCGGCGCTCGATCTGGGACCGGGCCAACCGAGGGTGCCCCCGCACCTGGAGGTCGGCGTCCACGTGCACGCTGTCAGCGTCGAAGAGTTACAACGCGGTCGATTCCTCGTGGAGTTGACGAGCGTGTCCCGGGGTGCCGGCGTCACCACCGGCCGTTTCCTCAGCGTGCTGGCCCACGAGGACCGGAAGCGGCTGGCAGCGGACCTGGCCGACCTCCCGGCCGCCGACGCCGGCACCATCCCCGCCCAGCTCTCCTTCCCGCCGCTGCATCCCGCCAGTGCCCACGTCACGCGCACCCCCCAGGTTCTGCCCACCGTGATCAGCATCCAGGAGCATCGAGCCGCGGGCGGCGACGTACTCACCCCCGACGACTTGGCGGTGGCATGCGACGGGCGCCGCATGTACCTGGCCGCGCCCGAACGCGGGCAGCGAATCGAGGCCGTGGGCATGCACGCGCTGAACCTCAAGGAGCACACGCCGCCGCTCGTCCGGTTCCTCACCGAGCTGTCCCGCGCCCAGTGCGCGCAAGTCACCTCGTTCGACTGGGGCGCCGCGAACGCCATGCCGTTCCTGCCCCGGGTCCGATACGGGCGAACCGTGCTGGCCCCGGCGAGATGGCGGCTGGAAGCCGCCGAGCTGCCCGGACGCAACGACCCCCAACCCCTGTGGGACGCCGCCCTTGAGAACTGGCGGTCCCGCCGGCGGATGCCTGCGCGGGTTCACCTGGCCGAAGGCGATCGGCTGTTGCTCTTGGACATGACACACGCGGCGCACCGAACTCTGCTGCGTCTCCACCTGAACGGCGCACCCTCGGCGGTACTGGTGGAGGCCCCGGCCGCCGACGCCTACGGCTGGTGCGACGGCCGCGCGCACGAAGTCGTCGTGCCCCTCAAGGCTGCCCGGCCACCGGCCTGGCCCGTGCTGCCGACCCCCACCCTGGCCCGAACCTTCTCCCCGGACCAGATCCAGACCCCGGGCGTCTCCTCCCTCCTGCTGGCCACCCTCTACGGCGACCTGCGCCGTCAAGACACGATCCTCGCCCGCGTCCCCGACCTCCTCGACCGGCTCGGCGGCCGACCCTGGTGGTTCATCCGCTTCCGCGACCCCGACCACCACCTTCGGCTACGGATCGCCCTGCCCTCTCCCGACGCGTTCGCCGAGACAGCCCGCACCATCGGCACCTGGGCCAACGAACTGCGCGATGCCGGCCTGCTCGCGGACTTACGCTTCCCCACCTCCTACCGTGAGACCGGCCGTTGGGGGTCCGGACCGGCCTGGGACGCCGTCGAGGAGGTGTTCCGCACCGACTCGCGCGCGGTGGTCACCCAACTCGGCCAGCGCCAACGCCCCCCTCAGCGAGCCCTGGTCGCCGCCCACACCATCGCTATCGCCGCCGCGTTCCTCGGCAGCACCGAAGCCGCGATGCGCTGGCTGATCCAGCAGATCCCCGCCGCCGCGCCTGTCCCGGTGCCGCGACCGCAGTTCACCGAGACGGTACGGCTGGCCGACCCGTCCGACGACTGGGCAGCCCTGCGTGGCCAGCCTGGCGGGCAGGCAGTCGTGGAAGCGTGGGCCGACCGCGACACAGCGGTCGCCGCCTACCGGACCCACCTTCCCGGCCTGAACGCCCAAGGCATCCGCCCGGACGACGTCCTGTCCTCGCTGCTGCACGTCCACTTCGTCCGCCACCTGACGGTCGACTTCGCCGAAGAAGCCATCTGCCTGTACCTCACGCGAGCCGCCGCCTTGGCCTGGATGTCACGGAGGACACGATGACCCGCCCCCGCGCGACGGCGATGGGAGAGGCAATCGCCGACCTGCTGGCCGACCCCGCGACCGCCCCGGTCGGTCCCCGCACCTTCACCGCCGACCGGCAGCATCTGGCGTACGGACCGATAGGGATCGCCCTGCTCCACATTGAGCGAGCCGCCCGCGGCCTGGGACCGTGGCGGCATGCTCACGACTGGCTGGCGGTCGCTACCTCCCAGCCGCTCACCAGCGGCCCCGACAGCCACTCCTTCTACGGGGCACCCGCCCTGGCCCACGCCCTGGCCTCCGCCGTCGAGCACCAACCCGCCCCCTACGAGCGCGCCCTCGCCGCCCTGGACGCGAAAATCACCACGGATACCCTCCGACGCCTGGATGCAGCACATCGACGGATGGACGCCGGATACCTGCCGCAGATGGCGGAGTTCGACACGATTCGCGGCCTGGTCGGGTACGGGGCCTACCTGCTTCGCCGTGATCCGTCCGGCTCCACTGTCCGCGCTGTCCTCGACTACTGCGTGCGCCTGGTCCAGCCCGTGAGCCTCAAGGACGAGGTCCTGCCAGGGTGGTGGACGCCGAGCGGCCCCTCCGGCCGACCCGACGAGCGGTTCCCCGGAGGGCACGGCAACAGCGGTCTCGCGCACGGGGTCGGCGGTGTCCTCTCCTTCCTTGCGCTCGCTGCCCGCCGCGGCACATTCGTGCCCGGCCATTTCGACGCGATGCGGTCCGTCCTGGCCTGGCTGGACCGCTGGCGGGAGCCGGCCGACGTCGGCATCGCCTGGCCGTACTGGGTCACCCGCGCCGAACTGCGCGACCATCGCCTCGCCCCGTCCGCGCTGCGCCGACCCTCCTGGTGCTACGGAACCGCAGGACTGGCCCGCGCCCGCCAACTCGCGGCCCACGCGCTGCGCGATGACGCCCTCCAGGCCGAGTCGGAAACCACTCTCGCGACCGCCCTCACCGACCCCTTGCAACTCAAGGCGACATCCGACAACGGCCTGTGCCACGGCTTCGCCGGCCTCGCCCACCTCGCGTACCGAGTCGCCGAGGACACCACAGGCCCAACGCGCGCACAGCTCCGTGCAGCCATACCGGCGCTGACGGCCTCGATCTGTCCGCCCGGCACCGATCCGCACGACGCTGCGAAGGCTGTCCTGGAGGACGAGGAAACAGGGCCCGGCTTCCTCAACGGCGCCGCCGGGATCGCCCTCGTCCTCCTCGTCACCACCACCACGCCGCCCTGCTCTGCATGGGACTCCTGCCTGCTCGTTGCCTGACCCACCGATCCAAGGACTTCCACGATGGCCCCGGACCACTGGCACCAGCACAACGTCGTCTTCACCGACCGCGAGGCGGGCAAGGCCGCCATCATCCACCGCCTCGGCCCAGCCCTGCTCACTGCCGAGAAAGAAGGGCAACTCGACGGGTGGTGGTTCATGAACAAGCAGCCGTGGCCCCTGCGGTACCGCGCAGCGCAGCCGTCCCCGCTTGTTCAGTCTGTCCTCAGCGAACTCGTCAACGACGGCACGGTGATGTCCTGGCTGCCCGGCATCTACGAGCCGGAATCCGCCGCCTTCGGCGGAGCCCGCGCGATGGACGCCGCGCACGCGCTGTTCCACGAGGACTGCCGACACCTGGTCACCTACCAGCCCGGCCCCGAACATATCGGCCGCCGCGAAACCGCAGCCCTGCTGCTCAGCGCCATGATGCGCGCCGCCGACCTGGACTGGTACGAGCAGGGCGACGTCTGGGCGAAGGCCGCCGCGCTGCGAGAGCCCCCCGAACTCACCCCGCAGCGGACCGCCGCCCTGATACCGGCGATGCGCACGCTGATGACCGTCGACGCCCACAGCCTGTCCCGGCCGGGCAGACCGCTCGACGGGCACACCGAGTGGATAGCCGCGTTCGAACGAGCCGGCACCACGCTGGCCAACCTCGCCAGTACGGGCGGGCTCTCGCGCGGTCTGCGCGCCGTCATCGCGCACCACGTGATCTTCCACGCCAACCGCGCCGGTCTCCTCCCGGACGACCAAAGCGCCCTGTTCGCCACAGCACGAGAGGCAGTCATGGGATCGAGTGACAACACCGCGTCCTCCACGGAGGGCACGTCCGCGACCACTAGCGTCGGGGCGGTGACTACCGAGACGATCGCCCCCAACGGAGCCGAGGCCCCACGACTCCGCAACGCCTTGGTCGACCAGATCCGCAAGATCGGATACGCCCGCACGCCCGCAGTCGAGAACGCGCTGCGTACCGTTCCCCGCCACCTGTTCGTGCCCGACGCCTCCGTCCAGGAGGCGTACGCCAACAGTCAGGTCAACATTAAGTACGACACCGATGGCACGTCGATCTCCTGCGCCTCCCAGCCGAGCGTCGTTGCCCTCATGCTCGACCAACTCGACGCACAGCCGGGCGAACGCATCCTCGAACTGGGCGCCGGCACCGGCTACAACGCAGCCCTTCTCGCCCACCTCGTCGGCGAGAAGGGCCACGTCACCACCATCGACGTCGACGAAGACCTCGTGGACGGTGCCCGCGCGCACCTGGCCGCTGCCGGATTCACCAGCGTGGAGGCCGTGACCCGCGACGGCGCGCTCGGCCACGCCGAGGGCGCACCGTACGACCGGATCATCGCCACCGTCGGCGCCCACGGCATCCCGCACGCCTGGCTCGACCAACTCGCCCCTGGTGGGCGTCTCGTCGTCCCCCAGCGCCTCAAGGGCAGCGTCTCCCGCTCCATCGCCTACGAGCAGTGCGACGGCCGTTGGACCAGCGTGGGCAGCAAGATGAACACCTTCATGCCCCTGCGCCGCGGCATCGCCGACGACGACCGCCGCGTCATCCCCCTCAGCACGGACGGCACCGTCCGGCTCCAGGCCCCGGCAGGGCAGCCCATCGACGCCGACGCCCTGGCAGGTGTGCTTCACCAGCCGCGCACCGAGGAATGGACCGGCATGACGGTCCAAGCTTCGGAGTCGCCGGAGTGGATGGAGCTGTTCGTCTCCTGCTGCCTGCCGTCGGGTCTGATCAGGATGCTGTTCCCGGCCGACGCCAAGGGCACACTGCTCACCGAGGACCCGTACCCGTCGTCCACAGCAGCCGTAGAAAAGGGCGCCGTCACCTACCTCGCTCGCCGCCTGCTGGAGAAGACCACGCCCGAGGGCGGCAAGCTCTGGGAGTTCGGCGTCATCGGCCATGGCCCCGGCAGCGGCGAACTGGCCGCGACGGTCGTCGAGGCGGTCCGCACGTGGGACCGCAACTACCGGGGCCACGAGGCGTCCTTCGAGATCCGGCGCCTCGACGACCCCGCGATCGAGCAGCGGCCCGGCCTGTTCGCCATCGACACCCCGCTCAACCGCATCGTCGCCGACTGGCGGTGACGCCTGCCCAGGCGTAACGGAGGTGGAGCCCGTATGCAGCCGACGGGCTCCACCGTCCCCTACCCGCCCTGTCACCCCAAGGGGGCCCCGGTGGACCCGTACGGCCAGATAGCCCGACGCTTCCCGCTCGTTGCCCGCTTCCGCCCCGCCTGCCTGCCGTTGCCCGACCGCGTACACGCGCTGGTCGACCTTGCCGGGCGAGCTGCTGATCAGAACGACCAGGGCCTGGCCTCCACCATCTTCAACCAGTCCGCTCTCCTCGCCTCGGACGTCGGCCTTCCCGACCTCGCCAGGGCGATGTGCCACCGGCACGCCAACGCCTACTTGGTCGCCAGCCCGCTGACGGCATCCAGCGCCATCCGAGGACTGGAACCTCTGGTCAACCTCGCACGCTTGCAGATCCGCGCCGGCAACACCGACGACGGCCGCCAGCGGCTCCTGGACCTGTACGAGGCAGTCGGCGCCCGGAACAGCGTCGTCTTCGAGGGCATCGCCGTACCAGCCGACCTCACCCGCACCGAAGACGACCGGCGGGAAGTCCGGGCCTGGCTGTGGCGCGTCCTGCTCGGTGACGGGACACGCACCCTGACCACCACAGGACGGTGGCGCAAGGCCCTCGCCCACATCGAACAACACCACGGCGTCGGCACCCGCATGCTCGACGGCCGCCAAGTCGCCGTCATCGCCGCGCTCAACGACAGCGATGTCGACCGGGCTGTGGAACTCGTTGCCACCACGGCCGAAGGAGACCCGTGGGAGCAGGCCGTCACCGCATGCCTGGCCGCGCTGTGCCAGCGCATAGCGGGGCGAGATGACGATTCCCGCCTGGAAAATCTGGTGACCATGTACCTGGGCCATGAAGGCGGGTCGGGGCAGACGGTGTTCGACGTGCGCCTCGGGCTCACGGTCCTGGACATCGTCGGGAGTGCCGATCATCCCCGGGCCCGCCGCCTCGTTGACGATCTGGCCCGGCGAATAGCGACAACGCGGGACGGCTACGCCGCCCGCGAAGTCGTGTCCGACCAACTGTTCAACATGCTGGCCACCGACCGCCAGATCCAGGAGTGCGAGAGCCTGATCCAAGCCTGCAGCCTCCAGACTGGGACGCTCCCCGAGAAATACGCGGCCAACCTGTCGGCTGGCCTGGACATCGGCGAGGCGATCATCACCCGTTCACTGATCACCCCAGCACCGTCGGACGCGTAGCGGCCTTGCAGCCAGGTGAGTTGTCCGCACAGCCCCCTACGCCCTCCCCGGTGGTCCAGTAGGTCTTCCGGGGCAGGTCCGATAGCAGATCCAGCACAGCGGCCCGGCTCGCCGGCGAGGTTCGTGTCGGATCTATGCTGTGACCTGCGACTATGACCTCATCGTCGGTCCCCACAGCTCACGATGATCAACGGCGGCCGAACTCGTCCACCCACCGGCATCGACCAGCACCATCTCGCACTACGAGCGTTCGGTGAGCAACTCCGCCAGGCGATCGACGAATTCGGTGAGCCAGTCCAGCTGCGGTCCACTGCGGGCGATACGAAAACCGTGGCGGCGGCCCCCGAACGCAGCCTTGACGGCATGGAACTGAGCCCACCTCTGGACGCGTTCACGGTCGAGTTCCGCGGCCTCGGCAAAGACGTCCAAGATGCGGTGGGCAGCCTTGTGCAGGTCATCCGCTTCGAGGAGCGTCAGCGCGCGGGACTTCAGCAGTGTTCCGCCGTCGTAGGCAGGATCTCCTACGTATCCCTTGGGATCGACGGCCAGCCACGGCTCTCGGCTCGCACGCAGGATGTTCCGTGCATGGAGGTCGCCATAGACGAGGGTGTCCGGCTGGACACGGCCCAGCTCCCGAACGGTCGCCACGGCGGCATCCAGCACCTGACGCGGCAGTGTATGCGGCAGCTCCTCGGCGTCCTTGCGCAGCCGCTCCTCCCAGGCACCGGCCTGATCACGCAGCCGGGGCAGGCCGCGCGGAGCGGGAATGGCCAAGCGGTGATTGAGCCGCCCGGCGACCGTCACCACCTCGTCGCCGTTCTCGACCTCCGCCAGGGTCGACGGCTGAACCCGCTCCAGCAGCATCGCGAACCGCTCGTCGTCACGCTCATGCAGCAGAACGGCGCCGCACCCACGCCACGCAACGAACGCATCCGGCTCATGAACGTTGTTGGGATGCGGAAACGACACCTTCAGTACGGCGCTCTCCCCAGCGCGCCGCTGTACCGGAACGATGACGCCGACGCCCCCGTTCATAACCTCACCATTCGGCTCGCACTCCCAGCGCCCCAGCAACTCGTCGACGATCCCGGGCAGCTCCGCGAGCCACGCGGCCCCGGTCTTCCCCTCGCGGGCGACGGTGCTCTGCGCGAGCTCCTCTGGCATCGCGATCACCCCGGCACCCTACGCGCCAGCTATCTGCAACCACTAAGCCCAAGCCCGCCGCTGCCGCCGCCAGGCAGACCGAGCAGTACCAAGATCGCGGTCTTGACCCGAATCTCAGCGATACCGTGCCCCCGCCAGCGCTTGACGTGCAAGCTGCTCATCACACCCCCGAGTCCGCACACCTTGTGCACCCAGGGCTGCACACCCCGCCCCGGCAGCGGCCGAGCGCGAATCGGCCACGCGGACGGCAACCTTGTTACGGGTCTCTCTGCCTCATCAAGGCTCCCGGCTCCCCTGGCGCTCCGCCGGGCGCGCGTCCGGCTTCCGGCCGCGCCGTCGCTCCTGTCTCCGCCCCGCTCGGCACAGCCGCGCCGCGCGCGCCCGCGATGGGCAAGCCCGAGGGCACGAGGTGATCCCGCACAGCCGAGGTCAAGACGATGCCTCTGGCGGGGGCGCTCAGGCTCCGAGATGGCCCAGGCTCGGCCGGCGCCCGCGCGTTCATCGTGGGTCTGGTGGGTGCTCCCATCCCGACTGCCATCGACCCGGGCAAGCCGAGCAGCCGCGGCCCAGGGCGTCAAGGTCGTTCGTACAGTGGCGCGCTCCACCTTGACGCCCTGAACCACGCCCGCTCCACAAGAGTGCGGGCCGACGGCAGACGGGATGGGAGAAGAGGGTGGCTGAACGAGGTGGCGTCAGCGAGGAATCGCGTCAATCGCTCGCATCTGCCGCCGTAAGAAGTTCCTCGATAAGGTCTTCTTCTGCTGGAACAGCACCCCTCTCCAATATGGCTCGAACGGAGTGAGTCAAGATACTCCAAGCCTCGAACCAAGGGTCGCTTTCATTCTTGGGTTTGAGTTCTCCGCCGTGAGCCACTTTTGAACGGTCACCGTAGGACCGTTTGGCGCGGCGAAAGAATTCTCGCCGGTCGCCAAGCGGGGCTTGGAGTTGTGCTAGGTAGAGCGCCAGGCGGAAGCTAACCTCAGACTGCACTTTCGGAAACATTGACTCCAGGCCCGTCCATACATGCAACAAGGACTGCCCTGAATCAGGCACCACCGGACTAGAGGTCAACACACGCTCCAAGAACAGGCAGACTGGCGAGGCTGAGCGTAGTTCGCCCCACTTTTGAACGTCCTCAACCACCTGCGCAAACAGCGATGAATCCAGGTCCCGCTCCAGCCCTTGTCTGCGAGCGACTGTCCCTGACGCGTATGGAGGTGGCCAGACCTCGACTGACGCGGTATCGCTGGTAATCCCTTCGCGCAGCCCCTCTGGCAGCAACTCGGCCCCATAGGAGGACTTCCGGGAATTAATTCCCGCATACTCATTAATGGAATGAGTCGAGATGAACTGTGCTGAGAAGGGGTGAATTTCACGCACATACAGCATTGCATGGAATGGCATGAGCATCGCCATCGCCTCTTCGAGGGAAGGTGAGGTGAGTCCAAATTCCAAATTGCAGTGTTGCAATAGCATGTCACCAGAAGTGTAAGTGATGTGGAGCTTGTGTTTCGTTTGCAGCTCGGCCCAGTCAAACAGGGAAACCCCCCATTTGCGTGGAATTAGACCGTAGTCTCCAATCCACAACGGCTCATCGATTCCAACCGGAATCAACCCCGACACTGGCGCATAGTAATTACCCACGAACATCCTCCCCGCGTCCTCTAGATAGTATGGAGGCGCGGAGGAGTGCAGTCTGCCCAATTTGGCGGAGACGGGAGGCAGAAGCGCCCGGCACTCGTTGGCATCCATGCTCGCACCCGCTTTGGCCCGGCTTGCAGGCTGGGGAGAGGGCACAAGCCTGTCGGTCCCTGGTCGTTCGAGGCGGAGGCACCGTGCCGCGTACAGGAGCGAAGTACAGCAACCCCACCGACCGGCAGCGGCCCGCAGCATCCACCAGCAACCGGGTGACCACGACAGCAGACCCCAGCGACCGCCCCGCCCATAGTTCGCATCCAGGGGACCGGAGAGCGTACGACGAGGATACTGAGGCGCACAGGGAACAACTTGGGGGGGTGCCACGATGTTGAAACGCTGGGCACAGCGGCGCCATGACAGGGCTGAGGCAGAGTACTGGCAGAGCGTCGAGCCACTGCTCGAATCTGGAGAACGGAAGATCGCGAGTGCGCCCGCTCGAAACCAATGGGACGGCCCTCAGGACGGGGTTCTCTTCCTGACGGACCGAACCATCTACTGGGGCGCTTGGCTTGGGCAGGGAAGGCAGACAAGGCCCATGTTCGCGCAGAGCCTTGAAGATTGTCCGAGCGCACGCATCAGCGAGCAGGGGACGCTGGACGTCGCGGTGAGTGGCGAAAGTATCGGTTCCTTCGCCTCGTTCGCGCCAGCCCCGGGTGGCCAATGGAGCTTCACCGAGTTCTGCAAGGATTTCGGCAGCGCCATGGAGATCAGCAGGAAACGGTCATCGGCCGAAGGAACACCCCCTGCCGGCGCGGCCGGTTAGGCCACGGGCCTGGGACCACTTTGGGACCACACGCTGTGCACGCAGCCGAACAATTCCAGCTCACGCGAACGACTGATCGTGCCTCAGAGGGCTTCTGACCTGCGAAAACCCTTGCACCGATGAGCTGGGGGTCAAGTGGGCTCGGTTCGTGGCGGTTTACCCGTGAGCGTCGCAGGGTTGAGCTTCGGGAGCGTCTGGCGGGCTGTTGCGTGGCGACTCCGTTCCTGGGCGGAGAGCGTCGCCTGCGGTACGCGTGCGCAGCCGGGTAGGGAAGCAGTCGGGGTTTGTGGCGTTTGGTAGTCACGGCGTGCTGTGTGTTCCTACGCTGGGTTTGCCACAAGGGTGGAGCGTTGTGTGGTCAGGGGGCGTTGGTGAGCGCGGAGATCGTTCAGTTGGTGGAGCAGGCCGGACCGTATCTGTCGGCGGCAGCGGGTGCGTACGGGGTGCAGGTGTTCGGGCGGGCTGAGGACGCGGCGGTGGGCGCCGCAGCCGATGCGACGGCGAGCCTGGGCCGGCGGATTCTCCAAGCGGTGTGGCACCGCCAGGGAGAGCAGGGCCGTGCTGCTTTGGCATCGGCGGTGGAGGACGTCGTCCAGGAGCCGGACAACGTGGACGCCGCGGGAGCGCTGCGGCAGCAGATCAAGCGGGCTCTGCGTGAGGACGAGGATTTGCAGAGGGAGTTGGCCGAACTGTTCGCGCAGGTGTCGGGTTCTTCGGTCGTGGCGTCGGGGGAGCGTTCGATTGCCTCGGATTCGAACAGCGGGGTGCAGATCACCGGCGACGACGCGCACGTCACGCAGTGACCGGTCCGCAGGCTGCGGCATCAGGGGCGGCCGCGTTGGGGGCGCGGTCGGTGGCGTCGGTGGTCAACAGCGGTGTGCAGATCACCGGTGACCACGCGCGGGTGGTGATGCTGCCGGAGCAGGCCGTGGAGTGGGCACGGACCGTTCAGGCGCCGGCGGGGTCGGTGTTCCTGCCGGGTTCGGTGTCGGGGGTCTTCGTCGGCCGGGAGGATGAGCTTGCCGCGCTGGAGGAGATGTTGAGCGGCGAGGGCGCGGCAGCGGTGGTGCAGCCGTCCCGGGCGCGGGCGATCCACGGCCTGGGGGGTGTGGGCAAGAGCACGCTGGCGTTGCACTACGCCGACCGCATGCGCGACCGTTACAGCCTGGTGTGGTGGATTGCCGCCGAGTCGCCCGAGGAGATCCTGGCCGGACTGGCGGGCATAGCGGCGCGGTTGTGCCCGCAGTGGGCGCTGACGGTCGGTGTGGACGAGCGGGCGGCGTGGGCGGTCACGTGGCTGGGGTGGCATCCGGGCTGGCTCCTGGTCTTCGACAACGTCGAGGACCCCGCTCACCTGCGCCCCCACCTGGGCACGTTGGGCGGCGGGCACCATCTGATCACCAGCCGCCGGGCCACGGGCTGGCACGCGATCGCCCCCACCATGCCGCTGGGCCTGCTCCCCTTGGACCAGGCCGCCGACCTGCTGTGCACCATCGCCTTTCCCGGCACCGCCCCCACCGACGTGCAGCAGCAGACGGCGCGACGCCTCGCGGAGGAACTCGGCTGCCTTCCCCTGGCCCTGGAGCAGGCCGGGGCCTACGTCCATCGGACCGGCAGGGACATGGACACCTACCGCGGCTCCCTGAGCCGTATGCGCATCCTGGACAACAGCCGTGACGTCCACGACCCGGAGCGCACCATCGCCCGGATCTGGGACTACACGTTGACGGCCATCGCCGATCGCGGGCCCTTGGCCGTCACGCTGCTCCAGGCGATGGCGTGGCTGGCCCCCGACACCATCCCCCGGGACCTCCTCCAACCCCTCGCTCCCGACCCGGACGACCTTGACGACGCCCTGGGCGAACTGCACGCCTACAACATGATCGCCCTCACTGACGGGGCCGTCACCATGCACCGACTCGTCCAAACCGTCCTGCGCGCCCGCACATCACCGTCCACGGCAAGAGACGATCCGACGGCAGCCCCGGGCCGGGCCGAAGCCGAGCAAGCCATCCGCAGCGCAGTCGCCACTGCGCCCGACGACGCCCACCCCGACGCCCCCGCCTTCTGGCAGCGCTTGCTCCCCCACATCCAAGCCCTCGCGCAGACCACACCAACAGCCGCCCCCGACCACCTCGACACCGCCAACGCGTACGTCCAAGCCGCCCAATACCTCTACCGACAGGGCCACGACGCCCGCACCATCCCCCTGCGCACCGCCGCCCTCGCCCAGCGCGAGCAGGTTCTGGGCGACACCCACCCCAGCACCCTGAGCAGCCGCAACAACCTCGCCCTCGCCTACGAATCGGCGGGCGATCTGGGGCGGGCCATCCCCCTGTACGAGACCACCCTCGCCCAGCACGAGCAGGTTCTGGGCGACACCCACCCCAACACCCTGAGCAGCCGCAACAACCTCGCCTACGCCTACCAGGCGGCGGGCGATCTGGGGCGGGCCATCCCCCTGTACGAGACCACCCTCACCCAGCACG
>NZ_JBIVIV010000002.1:0-217541 GCF_044749865.1 Streptomyces sp. NPDC088910 | reverse complement strand
CACCCCAGCACCCTGAGCAGCCGCAACAACCTCGCCTACGCCTACCAGGCGGCGGGCGATCTGGGGCGGGCCATCCCCCTGTACGAGACCACCCTCACCCAGCACGAGCAGGTTCTGGGCGACACCCACCCGACCACCCGAATCGTGCGCGCCAATCTCGCCGGGGCCCAAGCTGTACAGCAGCGAAGTACAGCAACCTCGTCGACCGCAGCTGACCCGGGACACCCGTCAACAGGCGAGCAGAGACCTGTATGACCACCGTTGACCGTTCCGGCTAGAGCTACGGATCAGAAGGTTGCAGGTTCGAATCCTGCCGAGTGCACCACAGGTCAGAGGCCCTGCGCCCCTTCGGGGGTGCGGGGCCTCTCTCACAATTTCTCACAATCGCCGAATGATCTTGCGTCAGCGCAACAGCTCGGCAAGCTTCTCCGAACCGGCCCGCAGTGACTGAGGGTCAGGGTGCACGTAAGTCCGCTTCGTGAACGACAGATCTGAGTGACCCGCCCACGCCGACACGGAGGTTTCCGGGCGCCGGGCGGGCAGCGGGCGGGCCTCGAAGCTGGGCACTGGGTTCGGGTATTGATGGTGCTTCGGATCGAGGCTCACGACATCCTCGCTTTCAGGTCGCTCTGGATTCGGGTGGCTCGGAGCTGGCCGACGCCGTAGCGGTCCTTGAGTACGCGGATCGACGCCGCGCGGCCCTGCGGGTGGCAATCCGCGTCCACCGGGCACGGGTGATCTGCGCCGCGTCCCGCCGGGCCAACAGCGCCATGGAGAACAGCGCCACCTCGGCGGCGGCGAACATCACCACCCGCTCCGTACCGGACGCTCATGGGGCGCTCCGAGACGGGTCGGAAAGGCCCGCTACGGTGACAGCCATGGAAAAGCGGGGGGACGGGTCGCCGCTGAGCGCGATCAAGTGGGCGTTGGTCACCGGGGTGGTGCTGGCCGCGGGGGCGCTGGTGCCGATGCTGTGGGGCAACGCCACCTGGCCGCAGTCGCGGCACGCGCTCTGGGTCACCGTGCCGGTGCCGGTGGTGGCGGTGCTTGTCGTCAGGCTGGTGCTGCCCTGGCGCGAGCGGCGGGCGGCGGATCGGGCGGCGGATCGGGCTGCGTTCACTTCGTCCTCCGGATCGAATGACCAGTGATTCGCGGCCGGGCCAGCTGGCGAACGCGACGGTGTCGGCGCGGTTGGTGGTCCGCAGCAGGTCGCGGCCGTCGTTGCCCTCCCAGATCACCAGGTGCGTGGTCCGGTCCTCCTCGGAACTGACGTTGACGACGAGCGCCGCGCCCGGCGTGGTGATGTCGGCGAAGGTCGCCTCGCACACCCCTTCCTGGTGCCACACGCCGTCGCAGCCGCCGGGGATGCGGTGCTGGTCGACGGTCTGGTCGACGGCGACCATGTCCGGCCGAGCAACGGTTGCGACGTAGTCGGCGATCCGCGGGTACGTGGCGAACGCCTTGTCGAGCACGGCGGCCTCGTCGGGCAGATAGCCGTTCACGCGGCGCCACTCGTGTCGGCCGTGGCGTTCGCGTGGCGGTGTGAGGTGACGGTCCGGCAGATGTGAAGAGGGGTAAGCACAGTCGGGGGCGGCGGGGGGTGAGCGACGCGCCGGGGGGTGTGGTCTGAACGGGGCAAAAATGCTGTGAAGGTGTGTGAATAAGTCACATTATTCGTATCTATGACTTCGTTGGGCACGTACGTCCCCCTTCTCGGGCCATCAGGGTCCGAGGGCGTGCCCTCGCGAAGGAGTCCCATGCGTTCCGCTCGTGCTCTCGCCGCTCTCGCCATCTCCAGCATTGCCCTCAGCGGCGGCGCTCTGGCGCTCTCCGCCCCGATGGCGTCCGCCGAGACGGGTCCCCACTCGGAGATCTGTGAGCAGGCCCAGGTCAAGACCCATGAAGCGCAGAAGGAGCTCGACCGGCTGGAGAAGCTGCCGAACAAGACGCCGGAGATCCGTAAGCAGATCGCCACGGCCGAGGAGATCCTGGAGCAGGCGCAGGTCGGCGAGCGGGACGCGTGCGCGAGCGTCACCGGTCCGGTGCACGCCGGTTCCGGCGGCCTGGCGGGCGGGATCAGCGGCACCGAGATGACCGCGGGCGCGGCTGTGCTCGCCGTCGCGGCCGCCGGTGGCGTCGTGATGATGCGCCGCCGTTCCGTCGAGGGCTGACCTCGGTTCCACCTCCGCCCCTTGTGGCCGCGCGACCCGCTCGAAGCGGAGCGCGCGACCGCAGGGGGCGTCATACGTCCGCAGCTCGTTCGGCACCAGGCACCAGGCATCAGGCATCAGGCGCTAAGCACCAATCGCCAATCGCCAATCGCCAATCGCCAGGCGCTCATCGCTGGGCCCCGGCCAGAGGCGGACGGACGCAGACTTCGAGAAAGGCCCGCCCCGCATGCAGCACCCCCGCGCCGCCCACCGCCGCCGCCAGGCGGGCCTCGCACTGCTCCTGGCAGGCATGGCCGTGGGCGGCTTCCTCGTGGTCGACAGCGCCTCCGGCACCGGACTCACCCCGCCCAGGCCCTCGGCCGCCGACGCCTTCTCCGGCCCCGCCGCACCGGCCGTCCCGGCCCCCGCGGTGGATCCGCTGCCGCCGTCGCCGCCCACCCGCATCACGATCCCCGAGATCGGCGTCGACGCGCCGATGACCGGTCTCACCACGGACAAGGACCACACCCTGCAACCCCCGCCGCCGGACGACAAGAACCTCGCCGGCTGGTACCGGAACGGCCCCACGCCCGGCAGCACCGGCACCGCGGTCGTCGTCGGACACCTCGACACCCACAGCGGCCCCGCCGTCTTCTACCGCATCGGCCAGCTCCACAAGCAGAACACCCTCACCGTGCGGCGGCAGGACGGCCGCACCGCCGTCTTCACCGTCGACGCCGTCGAGCAGTACGAGAAGAGCGACTTCCCCAGCGAGAAGGTCTACCGGCAGGCCACCCGCCCCGAACTCCGCCTGATCACCTGCGCCGGCACCTACTCCCGGGCCACCAGCTACAGCGCCAACATCGTCGTCTACGCCCACCTCACGAAGGTCGGCCCGCCCGCTCCCGCCCCGGTGGCGTCTCCCGTGGCCACGGCGGCCTCGGCGCCTCCGGCCTCTCCCGCCGCTACGTGGACCGCGCCGTGGTGAACGGGAGGAGCTGAGCCGCGGTCTGCGGCGGCGACGCAGCCGCAGCCGCGGCCTCGTCCGCGTCGACCACTTCGCCGCCGGGGTCGGCTGGAGCCGCGAGCGCCTGTGGACCCGCTACCACGCCCAACTCGGCTTCCTGCCCGAACCGTTACGGCGCGGGCGCGGGCGCGGGCCGTCGCGGCGGGCGAGGTGATCCTCAGTGGCGGAGCCGAACCCGGCGCCCTCGTGGCCTCGTTGACCCGCCTCTCCTACCCCCCCGGCCTCTCCTGCCTCCCCGGCCTCGCCCCGGACGCCGCCCGGACGATCGCCCACCGCCTCGGCGCCCGGCTCCGGCGCGCCGCGTACCGCCCGTAAAGCCCTCGCGTCCCGCCCGACCGGGTCCGTAGCATCCGGCCCGTGCTGACGATCCCCAGTCGGGAACTGACCCCCGCCGACCACGAACTCATCGCGTACGCCCGCGCCATCGTCGACGAGAACACCGACGGCGACGGCGGCGTCCACACCATGGGCGCCGCCGTCCGTGACGCGGACGGACGCATGCACGGCGGCATCAACCTCTACCACTTCACCGGCGGGCCCTGCGCCGAACTCGTCGCCCTCGGCTGCGCCCGAGCCTGCGGGGCGCGGCAGTTGACCACCATCGTGGCCGTCGGCAACCTCGGCCGCGGCCCCGTCGGCCCGTGCGGCCGCGACCGCCAGATCCTCTTCGACTACCACCCGTCCATCCGCGTCCTCCTGCCCACCCCGGACGGCGTCCGGAGCGCCCGCGTCACCGACCTGATGCCCCTCGCCGCCCTCTGGACCCCGGACGAGGGCACCCAGCCCTTCGACCCGGCGCTCTTCACCGACCCCGCGCCGGAGGATCCTCCACCTGGAAGGTGACGCCTTCGGCCTCGGCCGCGCCGCAGACGCGGAGCATGCGGTGTTGCGACGGGGTGCAGCGCACCGTCGTGCCCCGGGGGAGGCGGAGGGTGGTGCCGGCGCAGTGGGCGTCGAGGAAGGAGAGCGGGGTGAGGTCGAGGAGGGCGGGCGGGGGGTCGCTGGTGAAGGCGGCGCGGAGGGCGAGGTCGAAGTGGAGGCGGGTGGCGAGGTCGGCGGTGCCGGTGAGGCGGAGGCAGGAGCCGGTGCGGTCGGCGTGGAGGGTGTCGAGGGAGGGCAGGACGGCGAGCGGGTGCAGGGCGGCGATACGTGAGAGCAGGGGCGCCGGGACGGCGCCGTGGTCGTACTCGCAGATCGCGGTGAAGCCGGTCCTGGCCGAGAAGGGCGTCAACTCCGCTTCGTAGGAAGAGAGTTCGGACTCGGGGAGGCCGGAGTGCGCGGCGGCGGCCCACGTCATGTCGCCGACCACCCGCATGCCGGTGAAGCCGCGCCGCCGCGCGGTGCTGGTGCCCGCCGCCCAGAAGGCCGTACGGGCCGCCGGGTCGAAGGCGCCGGACGCGGGGTCGTAGCCGGGGGCTTCGGAGGAGAGCGCCAACTGCCCGGTGCGCGCGCAGCGTTCGGCGGGGACGCCGTGCGCGGAGAGATGGGCGAGGGCGTCAGGACCGGCGGTGTCCCCGCCGGTGAAGATCATGACGCGCTCACCGAGGGCGAGGCCCGCGACGGTGAAGGCGGCGCGCACCGCCCACCGGTCGTCGTCGCCGTGGATTCCGAGGCAGGCGTGGTCACCGGGGCCCATACGGTCGACCGCGACCGCCCGCGGTATCGCCTCGGCCACCGACGTACACCCGGCCCCGCTCCCGTCATGGCCGCCTGCCGCGACCGACCGGTCGCGCTCCGCGCCCACGGGGTCACCGCGGCCACCCCCGCCGCCCGCCATGCCACCTCCCATGGACCGAACGTACGCCGCCCGCACCAACCTTTCGGCCCGCGCATCGCATATCGGCCGCCGATGACGAAAAGTGCCCAGGAAGATGCCCAGAACGACCGCCGAACCGTCCGCCTCCGACCGTTCACCCCCTGATCGTTCTCCGCGCCCGAGTCGGCACCCGGTCCCGCGCGGCACCCGCCGCCGTGCGCACCGCCGTGCGCAACTCCGTACACACCGCCGTACGGCCCGCCGTGCGCAACTGCGTACGCACCGCCGCGCGCACCGCCGCAAACAACCCTCACCCCGATTCTCAGACGATTCACAGAATCGGCCAAGGCTCCTCTCATAGCGCGCGCACAGGGTGAACACCATGCCTTCCACATCGATGAGCACCGCCACCGCAGCCCCCGCGACCGCGCACGCGGCCACCACCGCCACCGCCACCGACCTCGCGCGCCCCGACGGCTCGCCGGTGCGCGTCCTCGTCGTCGACGACGAGGCGCCGCTCGCCGACCTGCTGTCGATGGCGCTGCGCTACGAGGGCTGGCAGGTACGCACCGAGGCCGACGGCGCGGGCGCGCTGCGGGCGGCCCGCGAGACCCGGCCCGACGCGGTCGTGCTCGACGTGATGCTGCCGGACATGGACGGCCTGGAGGTGCTGGCGAAGCTGCGCCGCGACACCCCGGACGTCCCCGTGCTGTTCCTGACCGCGAAGGACGCGGTCGAGGACCGGATCGCCGGGCTCACCGCGGGCGGCGACGACTACGTCACCAAGCCGTTCAGCCTGGAGGAGGTGGTGGCCAGGCTCCGCGGCCTCCTGCGCCGCTCGGGCGCCGCCGCCGTACGCAACGAGTCGCTGCTGGTCGTCGGCGACCTCGTACTGAACGAGGACAGCCACGAGGTCAGCCGCGGCGGCGACAACGTCCACCTCACCGCGACCGAGTTCGAGCTGCTGCGGTACCTGATGCGCAATCCGCGCCGGGTGCTGAGCAAGGCGCAGATCCTCGACCGCGTGTGGTCGTACGACTTCGGCGGTCAGGCCAACGTCGTGGAGCTGTACATCAGTTACCTGCGCCGCAAGCTCGACGCCGGCCGCGCCCCGATGATCCACACCCGGCGCGGCGCGGGCTACCTGATCAAGCCCGGCGAGCCCGCCGCCTGACGACCCCGGAAGCCGAGACGATGCCCCACGCCTCCCCGCCCCCTACTCCCCACGCCTCCCCGCCCCCCACTCCGCGCGCCGACCCGAAGCCCAACTCCCGTACCCGCAAGCGCCCCTGGTCCCGCCCCTGGTCCCTGCGCCGCAGGCTCGTCGCGTCCTGCGTCGCGCTCGTCGCCGTCGTGTGCGCGGTCATCGGCGCGGTCACCATATTCGCGCTGCACGACTTCCTGTACGGGCAGCTCGACGGCAAGGTGCAGGACGTGGCGGTACGGGCGGCGGGGCCGCACGGCGGCCCCGGGGACGGCCCGGAGGCCAACCGGGCGGCACGGCTTCCGCAGAGTCCGCTCACCGAGCGGCCGTTCGGATTCCTGGCGGGCGGCGGCCAGCCCGGCGAGACCGTCGGGGCGATCGTCGGCGCGAACGGCACGGTCACGCGGGCCGCGGTCAGCGCGACACCGTCCGGCGGCGGCCTGCTCGAAGCGGACCCGCTCACCGCGCGGCAGACCGCCGCCTTCGCCTCCGTACCGAGGGACGGCAAGGCCCACACCCTCAGCGTCCCCGGCCTCGGCACGTACCGCGTCGCGTCGGCGCAGCAGTCCTCGGACGGCAGCACCGTACTGGTCGGCCTGTCCACCAGCGGGATCGAGGACACCCTCAACACCCTGATCTGGGTGGAGTTCTCGGTCGCCGCCGCCGGTCTCGTCGCGGCGGGCCTCGCGGGCGCGGCGCTGATGCGGATCGCCCTGCAACCACTGCGCCGGGTCGCCGCGACCGCCACCCGCGTGTCCGAACTCCCGCTGCACAGCGGCGAGGTGGCGCTGCACGAACGCGTTCCCGACTCCGACACCGACCCGCGGACCGAGGTCGGCCAGGTCGGCGCGGCGCTCAACCGCATGCTGGGGCACGTGGGTTCGGCCTTGCACGCGCGGCAGGAGAGCGAGACACGGGTCAGGCAGTTCGTCGCGGACGCCAGCCACGAGCTGCGTACGCCACTGGCCTCGATCCGCGGCTACGCCGAACTCACCCGCCGGGGAAGGGAACCCGTCGGCCCCGACACCCGGCACGCGCTCGGCCGGATCGAGTCCGAGGCCGGGCGGATGACGACCCTCGTCGAGGATCTGCTGCTGCTGGCCAGACTGGACGCGGGCCGCCCGCTCAGCTTCGCCGAGACCGACCTGTCCCCGCTGGTCGTGGACGCGGTCAGCGACGCCCGGGCGGCGGGCCGCGACCACGTCTGGCGGCTCGACCTGCCCGACGACCCGGCGACCGTGCACGGCGACGCGCAGCGCCTCCACCAGGTGCTGACCAATCTGCTGGCCAACGCCCGCACCCACACCCCGGCCGGTACGACGGTCACCGCCCGCGTCGTACGCGACGGGCCCGGCGTCCTGCTCCAGGTCCAGGACGACGGCCCCGGCATCCCCGCCGACCTGCGACGCCATGTCTTCGAGCGGTTCGCGCGCGGCGACGCCTCCCGTACCCGGACGGCCGCCGCCGCGCGGTCCGGCAGTACGGGGCTCGGCCTGGCGATCGTGCGCTCGGTGGTCACCGCGCACGGCGGCGAGGTGTCCGTGGACAGCGTGCCCGGGCGTACGGTCTTCACCGTCCGGCTGCGCGCCGCACACTCACAGCCGCCGCTCAGGCTCGCCACAACGTCGTGACAGCGCGCCCGCCGAGGGTCGGATCATGCGAACCCAACTCGGCAATCTGCCCGCCCGGCAGCACCTGCCGGCCGCGGGCACAGCTCCGGAACACCCGGCCGGGCCCGGTGCCCAGGCGGCCCCGGTCCTCGATGTCGTCATCCCCGTGTACAACGAGGAGAACGACCTGGAGCCCTGCGTCCGCCGCCTGCACGCGCATCTGTCGGGCACCTTCCCCTACCCGTTCCGGATCACCGTCGCCGACAACGCCAGTACGGACCTGACGTCCGCGGTGGCGAAGGCGCTGGCCGCGGAACTCCCCGAGGTCGAGTCCTTCAGGCTCGAACAGAAGGGCCGCGGAAGGGCGTTGAGGACGGTGTGGTCCGCCTCCGACGCGCCCGTGCTGGCGTACATGGACGTGGATCTGTCCACCGACCTCAACGCGCTGCTCCCGCTGGTCGCGCCGCTGATCTCCGGCCACTCCGACCTGGCGATCGGCTCGCGGCTCGCCCGCTCCTCGCGGGTGGTGCGCGGCGCGAAGCGGGAGTTCATCTCCCGCGCCTACAACCTGATACTGCGCGGTTCGCTGGCCGCGCGCTTCTCCGACGCGCAGTGCGGATTCAAGGCCATCAGGGGCGATGTCGCCCAGCGGCTGCTGCCGATGGTCGAGGACACCGGCTGGTTCTTCGACACCGAGATGCTGGTGCTCGCCGAACGCGCGGGCCTGCGCATCCACGAGGTGCCGGTCGACTGGGTCGACGACCCGGACAGCAGCGTCGACCTCGTCCGCACCGCCACCGACGACCTGCGCGGCGTCTGGCGGGTCGGCCGGGCCCTGGCCACCGGGCAGTTGGCGCTCGACCGGCTGCGGCGGCCCTTCGGGGACGACCCGCGCGACCGCGAACTCACCGGCGTGCCCGCCGGGTTGGCGCGGCAGCTCGTCGGCTTCTGCGTCGTCGGAGTGCTCAGCACGCTGGTCTACCTGGCGCTCTTCTCGCTCTTCCGGCTCGGCACCGGCTCCCAAGTGGCCAACGCCCTGGCGCTGTTGCTCTCCGCCTTCGGCAACACCGCCGCCAACCGGCGGCTGACCTTCGGCGTACGCGGGCGCGACCAGGCCGTACGCCACCAGGCGCAGGGCCTCGTCGTCTTCGCCATCGGCCTCGCCCTGACCAGCGGTTCACTGGCCGCCCTGCACGCGGCGACCGCCCACCCGGACCACGGCACGGAGCTGGCCGTCCTGATCGCGGCGAACCTCGCGGCGACGGTGCTCAGATTCCTGCTCTTCCGGGCGTGGGTCTTCCCCGAGGGCGCGACCGGCGGCGCGGCCTTCCGCGACGGTGAGACGGTCACGGCGGCCTTCCGCGACGGTGAGACGGTCACGGCGGCCTTCCGCGACGGTGAGACGGTCACGGGGGCCGGCCCCGTCTCGTACGAGGCCCGGTCCGCCGACCTCCCGGCCCACGAAACCCCTTCCCCCCGCGACGACTTGAGGAGGGCGCGATGAGCGCGCCGGGCAACACCACAGTGGACACGGACGTGTTCGGGCATCCGGTCGCGGAACCGGCGCCGCGGCCAGCGGGGCACCGGGGAGGGCTCGCGCGGCGGACCTGGCGGGGCCGGGCGGAGGACGCCGCCTGGGTGCGCCCCGCGTTCTTCGCGCTGCTGCTCGGCACCCTGGTCCTCTACCTGTGGAATCTGAGCGCCGCCGGATACGCCAACTCCTTCTACTCCGCGGCCGTCCAGGCCGGGAGCCAGAGCTGGAAGGCGTTCTTCTTCGGCTCCTCCGACGCCGCGAATTCCATCACCGTCGACAAGCCGCCCGCCGCGCTGTGGCCGATGGCCCTGTCGGTGCGGCTGTTCGGCCTCGGCTCCTGGCAGATCCTCGTGCCGGAGGCGCTGATGGGCGTCGCCACGGTCGGCGTGCTCTACGCGGCCGTACGCCGCCGGTTCAGCGCGGGCGCGGGCCTGATCGCGGGCGCCGTCCTGGCGCTCACCCCCGTCGCGGCGCTGATGTTCCGCTTCAACAACCCCGACGCGCTGCTGGCGTTGCTGATGGTCGTCGCCGTCTACGGCGTGCTGCGCGCGCTGGAGGACGCCCGGACGAAGTGGCTGCTGATCGCGGGCGTCGCGCTCGGCTTCGCCTTCCTCACCAAGACCCTCCAGGCGTGGCTGATCGTGCCGCCGCTCGCACTGGTCTACGCGGTCTGCGCGCCGACGACGCCGCGCCGCCGTATCGGCCAACTCCTCGCCGCGGGCGGTGCGATGGTGGTGTCCGGCGGCTGGTGGGTGACGATCGTCGAGTTGTGGCCGACGTCGTCCCGCCCGTACATCGGCGGCTCGCAGGACAACAGCTTCCTGTCGCTGACCTTCGGCTACAACGGCTTCGGCCGCATCACCGGCAACGAGACCGGCAGCGTCGGCGGAGGCGGCGGGGGCCGCGGTGGCGGCGGTGGCGGTGGCGGGATGTGGGGCGAGACCGGCATCGGGCGGCTCTTCAACTCCGAGATGGGCGGCCAGATCGCCTGGCTGCTGCCCGCGGCCTTCGTCCTGCTCGCCGCGGGACTGTGGCTGACCTGGCGCGCCAAGCGCACCGACACCGTCCGCGCGGCGTTCCTGGTGTGGGGCGGCGCGCTGCTGATCACCTTCGCGACCTTCAGCTTCATGTCCGGGATCTTCCACCAGTACTACAACATCGCCCTCGCCCCCTACATCGCCGCCGTCGTCGGCATGGGCACGGCACTGCTGTGGGCCCGGCGCACGCACATCGCCGCCGCGGCCGTGCTCGCCGTGACCGTCGCGGGCACCGGCGTGTGGTCGTACGTACTCCTCGACCGTTCCTCCGACTGGCTCCCGTGGCTGCGCGGCGCGGTCCTGATCGGCGGTTTCGTCGCCGCCGCGGGGCTGCTCGCGGGTGCGATGCCCGGGGTACGGGTCGCCGCCCGGCTCGGCGTGATCGCCGCGTTCGTCGGCGTCGCCGCGGCGCTCGGCGGGCCCGTCGCGTACACCCTCAACACCGTGAACACCGGTCACTCCGGCTCCATCGTGACCGCGGGGCCCGCCGTCCAGGGCGGCATGGGCGGCTTCGGCGGCGGCGGACGTCCCGGCGGCGGTGGCGGTGGCCGCGGCGGCATGCCGCCCGGCATGGGCGGCGGCCCCACCAACGGCCAGGGCCAGGGCCAGGGCCAAGGTCAGGGGCAGGGCATGCCCGGCGGCCAGAACGGGCAGACCGGCCAGGGCGGCCCCTTCGGCGGCGGCCAGAACGGTCAGACCGGCCAGAACGGCCAGACCATGCCCGGCACCGGCCGCACCGGCCAGGACGGCGCCCCGGGCGCCCCCGGCGGCAACGGCGGCGGCATGGGCGGCCTGCTCAACGGCACCCAGGTCAGCTCCGCCATGAAGAAGCTGCTCCTCGCCGACTCCGGCGACTACACCTGGGTCGCCGCCGCGATCGGCTCCCAGAACCAGGCCAGCTACCAGCTCGCCACCGGAAAGCCGGTGATGTCCATCGGCGGCTTCAACGGCAGCGACCCGTCGCCCACCCTCGCCCAGTTCCAGAAGTACGTGGCCGCGGGGAAGATCCACTACTTCCTCGGCGGCGGCCAGGGCGGCGGCGGTGGCATGGGCGGCAGCGGTACCGCGTCCGCCATCACCACCTGGGTCGAGGCCCACTACACGGCCAAGACCGTGGGCGGCACGACGGTCTACGACCTGACCGCGCCCACGTCCTGACGCTCTCGTCCCCCGACCGCGCCGCGGCGGCGCCCCGCACACCCGGGGGCGCCGCCGCGGCGCATTCCTTTACGGCTTCGCAATCCCCCCCATGTTTAGCTGAATCCGGCCCGACGGTTGCGACGGCCACGACGTACCCCCACGCACGCCGTACGCGGCACGCACGCCGTACGCGGCACGCGTGCCGTACGCGGCACGCGTGAGCGCGCCAGGACGTACGGAACAGCGGAACAGGCGGAAGCGAGGAAGCCATGCGGGTGCTCATCGTCGAGGACGAGGTGTTCCTGGCCGAAGCGATCCAGACCGGCCTGCGCCGGGAGAGCATCGCGGCCGACGTGGTGCACGACGGCGACACCGCCCTCGAACACGTCGCGGTCAACGACTACGACGTGGTCGTCCTCGACCGCGATGTCCCCGGCACGCACGGGGACGACGTCTGCGCGCGGATCGTCGCCGACCACCCCCGTACCCGCGTGCTGATGCTCACCGCGGCGCGGACCCTCGACGACAAGGTCACCGGCTTCGAGCGGGGCGCGGACGACTACGTCGCGAAGCCGTTCGACTTCCCCGAGCTGGTCCTGCGGCTGCGCGCCCTGGAGCGGCGCAATCAGCCCGCCGCGCCCCCGTCCCTGGAGGCGGCCGGGGTCGGCCTCGACCCGTACCGCCGCGAGGTGAGCAGGAACGGACGGCAGGTACGGCTCAGCCGCAAGGAATTCGCCGTCCTCGAACTGCTCATGCGGGCCGGCGGCGGTGTGCTCAGCGCCGAGCGGCTGCTGGAGAAGGCGTGGGACATGAACGCCGACCCGTTCACGAACACCATCCGCGTGACCATCTCCAACCTCCGCAAGAAGCTCGGCAAGCCGTGGGTGATCCAGACCGTCCCCGGCAGCGGCTACCGCTTCGGCGCCCCCGTACCCGACGCGACCGACCGGGACCGGCCGTGACCGACAGGACGTCCCCCCTCGGCATGCTGTCCTGGCGCCCGCGGATGACGATGCGCGCCCGCCTGACCCTCACCTACGCGACCCTTCTGACGGCCACCGGCGCGCTGATGCTGGGCACCGTGTACGTCTTCATGCGGTACGTGCCGACGTACGCGATCCTGCCGTCGAAACTGGAGGAGGGCATGTCCGTGCCGGGGGTGAAGGTCGTCCCGTCGCCGGTCAGCCCCACCAACGGTGACGCCGACACGGCCTCGGCCCTGCACCTGAGCAGCGCCTCCGACATCCTCAACACGCTGCTGATCGTCTCGGCCGTCGTGCTCGTCGTCCTCGCGGTGATCGGCGCGGTGATCGGCTGGGTCGTCGCGGGCCGGGTGCTGCGCCCGCTGGCGGCGATCAACTCGGCCGCGAAGCTCGCCGCGACGGGCGCGCTCGACCACCGCATCGGCATGCGCGGCCCCGGGGACGAGGTGCACGACCTCGCGGACACCTTCGACGACATGCTCGAAAAGCTCGACAGCTCCTTCCAGGCGCACCGCAGGTTCGCGGCCAACGCCTCCCACGAGCTGCGGACGCCCCTGGCGGCCAACCAGACGATGCTGGAGGTCGCGCTGGCCGACCGCGAGCCCGATCCCGAGGTCGGCTACCCCGAACTGCGCGAGGTCGCCGAGCGCGTCTACCGGACCAACCGGCGCAACATCGAGACCGTCGACTCGCTGCTGACCCTCGCCGAGATCGGCGCGCGCGGCGTCCGCCGGGACGGCCTCGACCTCGCCCGGATCGCGGCGGACGCGCTGCGCGACCTGCACGACGAACTCGACGCCTCGGGCGTCCGGGCCGGCCTCGACCTCCGCCCCGCCGCGGCCGTCGGCGATCCCGTGCTCCTGCACCGGGCGGTCGCCAATCTCCTCCAGAACGCGGTGCGGCACAACGTGGCGGGCGGCTCGCTCCAGGTGCGTACGGGACCGGCCCCGGAAGGCGGCGCCGAGGTGCGCGTGGTCAACACCGGACCCGTGGTGCCGGAAGGCACCGTCGCCTCCCTCACCGAGCCCTTCGTGCGCGGCACGGGACGTACGGCCGGGCGGTCTGAGGGGCGCGCCGGCGGGCAGCGGCATCACGGCCTCGGGCTGGCGATCGTCGCCGCCGTCGCCGACGTGCACGACGCGGCGCTCGGCATCGCCGCGAACCCCGGCGGCGGGCTCACCGTGACCTTCGCGCTGCCCGCGCGCGGTGTCATCAAAAGCTAAAAGAATCCCTTGACTCCCTCGCAACCGCGCGATCGATGGACTGTCCGGGACGAGCGGCACCACGGGGTGCCGCGCCGAAAGGACGACACCATGTTCCTTACGAAGCAGCGCCGGCGCCTGCTCGGGTCCGTGGCCGCGGTACCGCTGACGATCGTGCTCCTCGGGGCCTGCGGCGGCGGCACCGACGGCGGAGGCACGGCTGACACCGGCAAGCCCACCGCCAAGACGAAGAGCTTCGAGGACTGGCAGCTCGCCTTCTCCACGTGCATGCGCGACGAGGGCATCGACTTCCCCGACCCGGGCAAGGGCGGCCTCGCCGTCACCGAGTCGCAGGACGCCTCGGAGATGGCCGCGCTGGAGAAGGCCAGTACGAAGTGCCGCGGGACGCTCGGCGACCCGCCGCCCGTACCCGGCATGGAGAACAAGACGGACGAGCAGTTGCAGGAGGACGCGCTCAAGAGCGCCAAGTGCTTCCGCGACAACGGCGTGGACGTCCCCGACCCCGGCAAGGGCGTCATCGGCCTGACCGTCCCGCAGGACGCGCCCAAGGACGTGGTCGCCAAGTGCGCGAGCGGCGGCAACGCGGACATGGGGGGCGTGCGCCCCAATGGCTAGGAAACGCTTCGCCGTGACCGGCGCCGCCCTCGCGGTCGTCCTCCTGCTCGGGGGCGGCGGCGCCGCCGGGATCTACGCGTACGGCAGTGACCGCTCGCCCGCGACCGCCAAGGAGACCCCGCACGTCGAGACCGCGCCGGTCGAGCGCGGCACGCTCACCGGTACGACCAAGAACTCCGGCACCCTCGCCTTCGCCGTCGCGCGCGACATCGCGGGCGGCCTGGACGGCGTGGTCACCCAACTGCCCGCCACCGGCACGCGGATCAGGCTCGGCCAGCGGCTCTTCGCGGTCGACAACGTGCCGGTGTTCCTCTTCCGCGGGCCGCTTCCCGCCTGGCGCGCCTTCCGCGCCGGGATGGACGACGGGCCCGACGTCAGGCAGTTGGAGCGCGGCCTCGCCAAGCTCGGGTACTTCGGCCTCGCACCCGACGAGAAGTTCACCGCGCGCACCGCGGAGGCGGTCCGCGCCTGGCAGAAGGCCACGGGCCAGCGCCGTACCGGCACCGTCGAACTCGGCCGCGTCGTCTTCGTGCCGGGGGACGTACGCGTCGCCGCCGTGAAGGTGTCCGTCGGCGACCGGCTCGGCGCGGGCGCGCCGGTCCTCGGCATCACGGGACTCGACAAGAAGGTGGACGTCGACCTCAAGCTCGCCGATCAGCAACTGGCCGTCGTGGGCGGCAAGGTGACCATCGACCTGCCCTCGGGCACGTCCACGAAGGGCACGATCACCGGTGTCGGGGTGCCCACGGAGAAGGAGGGCGGCACCGGCAAGGCCGTGGTGATCCCCGTCGTCGTCTCGCTGGCCGACCCCGCCGCGGTGGGCGCGCTCCAGCAGGCGACGGTGACCGTCAACTTCCCCTCGGCGAAGCGCGAGCACGTGCTGTCCGTACCCGTCGGCGCCCTCCAGGCCCTCGACGGCGACCGGTTCGGGGTCGAGGTCGTCGGACCCGACGGCAGGACCACGCGCGTCCCCGTGAGGACCGGCCTGTTCGCGGGCGGCCGGGTGGAGATCTCCGGCGACGGCGTCGCCGAGGGTCAGAGGGTCGTGGTGCCGGGACTGTGAGCGACACCAGGGAACTCAGCGGCGGCCGCGACGAGTTCGGCGGCGGCGACAGCGGCGACAGCGGCGACAGCGTTGGCATCGTCGTACTGCGCGATGTCGAGCGCGGTTACGGCGAGCCTCCGGTACTCGCGTGCGCGGGAGTGAGCCTGACCGTGCGGAAAGGCGAACTGGTCGCGCTCGTCGGCCCCAGCGGCTCCGGCAAATCGACCCTCCTCAACCTGATCGGGACCCTCGACCGGCCCACCGCGGGCTCGGTCGCCATCGAAGGGGCGGATGTGAACGACCTCTCCGACCGTGCCCTGTCCGCCTTGCGCGCGCACCGGATCGGCTTCGTGTTCCAGCAGTTCCACCTGGCCGACGGCGTCACCGCGCTCGACAACGTGGCCGACGGGCTGCTCTATTCGGGCGTCCCCCGCTCCGAGCGGCGCGAGCGCGCGCGGGCCGTCCTCGACCGCGTCGGGCTCGCCCACCGCCACGACCACAAGTCGAACCAGCTCTCCGGCGGCGAGCGGCAGCGCGTCGCCATCGCACGCGCCGTGGTCGGCGACCCGCCGCTGCTCCTCGCGGACGAGCCGACCGGCAACCTCGACTCGGCCTCCGGCGCGGGGGTCGTCGAGCTCCTGCACGAGATCAACGCCCAGGGCACCACCGTCCTGGTCATCACTCACGACGCCGAGCTGGCCGCCCGCCTGCCCCGCCGGATCGCCATCCGCGACGGACGAGTCCTGTCGGACTCGGGCCCGGCCGGGGCGTCCACAGCGCCCCGGCCTGCCGGAGCGGCCGAAGCGGCCGTGTCTGCCGGAGCTGCCAAAGCGGCCGGAGCTGCCAAAGCGGCCGGAGCGGCCGGTGGTGCGGGAGCCGTTGGGGACAGCGGGCCCTCCGGGGGAGTGGCGCGAGGGGCGTCCTCTGTCGCCTCCGGCGAAAGGGCGTCGGCGTGAGCGCCCAGGCCACGGCGGCGGCCTCTCCACCGCGTCCGGGCCGGAGGCCGCCCCGCTCGCGCCTGCTCGGCCGCGACCTGCTGCGACTCGGCACGGTCGGGCTGCGCACCCGTCCCGCCCGCGCGCTCCTCTCGGCGCTGGGCATCGCGATCGGCATCGCCGCCATGATCGCCGTCGTCGGCATCTCCGCGTCGAGCCAGGCGAAGCTCAACGCCCAACTCGCCAAGCTCGGTACGAATCTGCTGACCGCGCAGGCGGGCAAGAGCCTCTTCGGGCAGGACACGAAGCTGCCGCAGGACACGATCGCGAAGGTCGGCCTCCTGGACGGCGTCGAGAGCACCAGCGGCTACGGCGACCTCAGCGTCCCGGTGTACCGCAGCCACTTGTCCGACAAGGACGCCACCGGCGGCATCACCGCCCGCGCGGCCGACCTCCGCCTGATCGGCACCGTGGGCGCCAGACTCGCGGCCGGATCGTGGCTCAACGCCGCCACCGCGAAGTTCCCCGCCGTCGTCCTCGGCTCGAAGACCGCCGAGCGGCTGGGAGTTGTCTCCCCCGGCTCCCAAGTGTGGCTGGGCGACCGGTACTTCACCGTGGTCGGCATCCTCGAAGCGGTGCCGCTCGCCCCGGAGCTGGACACCTCCGCACTGGTCGGCACCCCCGTCGCGCGCTCGCAGTTCGGCTACGACGGCAGCCCGACCGTGGTGTACGAGCGCTCGGCGGACGCGGCCGTGGACTCCGTACGCTCCCGCCTCGGCCGTACGGTCAACCCGCAGGCGCCCGACGAGGTCACCGTGTCCAGGCCCTCCGACGCGCTCGCCGCGAAGAACGCCGCCGACCAGGCGTTCACCGGGCTGCTCGTCGGGCTCGGCTCCGTGGCCCTCCTCGTCGGCGGCATCGGCGTGGCCAACACGATGATCATCTCCGTGCTGGAACGCCGCCGCGAGATCGGGCTGCGCCGCGCGCTGGGCGCCACCCGCCGCCATATCCGGGCGCAGTTCCTCGCGGAGGCCCTGCTGCTCTCGGCGCTCGGCGGCGTCCTCGGCTCGGCCCTCGGCGTCGCGGTGACGGCGGGCTTCGCCGTCATCAAGGGCTGGCCGCTGTCGGTGCCGCCGGTGACCCTGCTGATCGCGGTCGGCGCGACCTTGTTCATCGGCGCGGTGGCCGGGCTCTACCCGGCGATCCGCGCCGCCCGCACCCACCCGACCGCCGCCCTGAGCGGCTGAGGGCAACGACCGCTCAGGGCGCGGGAGTCGGAACCCCCGACGGGACGGGGAGTGCGCGCTACGCCAGCCGGGCCGGGAAGCCGCCGGTGGCGATGGGGCCCCACCGCTCCGGGGTGACGCGGATCAGGGACTTGCCCTGCCGCACCATCGCGGAGCGGTACTCGTCCCAGTCGGGGTGCTCGCCCGAGATGTTGCGGAAGTACTCGACCAGCGGCTCGACGGACTCGGGGCTGTCGATGACCTCGGCGGTGCCGTCGACCTGCACCCAGGGGCCGTTCCACTCGTCGGAGAGGATCACGAGCGAGGCGCGCGGATCGCGGCGGGCGTTGCGCGTCTTGGCCCGCTCGGGGTAGGTCGACACGACGATCCGGCCGGAGTCGTCGACCCCGCAGGTGAGCGGGGACGCCTGCGGGCGGCCGTCGGAACGGGTGGTGAGCAGGATCGCGCGGTGCCGCGGGCGCACGAACTCCAGCAGCTCATCCAGCGTGACGGACGTATTCGTGGCGATGTTGGGAGCCATGCCAGCACCCTATGTCGGGCACCCGCGGATGCGGCCGCAGGCGCCTTCGGCCGTACGCCGAAACGGCGTCCGACGAGAGGGGGCGGGCCGCCGTGCCGTGACATCGGCTCCGGCGGCACGCCCTTCGTGCTGGGTCCCGGTGGACGGCCTCGGCCGTCCCCTGCTCCGGCCGTCCTCCGGGACCCGGTCCCGTCCGCCGCCCTGGACCTCTCCGCTGTGGGAACAGGACAGTCGGCCGGGAGTTCCTGCGGGCCGGGTGACCGGCCCTCCCGGTTACCGGGTCTGGTCGCCCGACCGGTCCCGGACGGCTTCCGCCTCGGGCGTACCCGTCTGGGTGGCGGCGATGTCCGCCGCGCCGGTCTCGGCCGCCGCCAGCTCCGCGACGGCGACTTCCGCCGCCCGGCCCGTACCCGCCTCAGCCTGCTGCAAACCGCTGCGGGTGCGCAGGGCGGTCTCCTTGACGAAGATCACCAGCAGGAAGGAGAGCAGGGCGAAGGGCGCGGCGTACAGGAAGACGTCGCCGATGCCGTGGCCGTACGCGCTCTCCACGATCCCCCTGACGGGGGCGGGCAGTTGCTCGACATCCGGGATGCCGCCGCCGGTCCCGGCGCCGGTGATGTGGTGGTCGGCGAGGCCCGTGGTGACGAAGTGCGTGACGCGGTTGCCGAGCACCGCGCCGAGCGCGGTGACGCCGACCGCGCCGCCCAGCGAGCGGAAGAAGGTGACCAGGGAGCTGGCCGAGCCGAGGTCCGCGACGGAGACCTGGTTCTGCACGGCGAGCACCAGATTCTGCATCATCATGCCGACGCCGAGGCCCAACAGGGCCATGTAGACGGCGACTTCCCAGTACGGGGTGTCGTTGCGGATCAGGCCGAGGGTCGCGGAGCCCGCGGTGAGCAGGACCGCGCCGGAGACCAGGAACGCCTTCCAGCGGCCGGTGCGGGTGATGATCTGGCCGGAGACGGTCGAGGCGATGAACAGGCCGCCGATCAGCGGGATCGTCATGATGCCGGACATCGTCGGGGTCTTGCCGCGGGCGAGCTGGAAGTACTGGCTCAGGAAGACCGTGCCGGCGAACATCGCGATACCGACGAAGAGGCTCGCGATCGAGGTGAGGGTGATCGTCTTGTTGCGGAACAGCCGCAGCGGGACGATCGGTTCGGCCGCGCGGGTCTCGGTGTAGACGAACAGCGCGCCGAGCACGAGGGACAGCGGCACCATCACGTAGCTCTGCCAGGACACCCACGCGTAGCTCTCGCCGGCGAGCGAGATCCACACCATCAGCAGCGAGACGGCCGCGGTGATCAGGAAGGCGCCGGTCCAGTCGATCCGCACCTTCCGCTTGACCACCGGCAGGTGCAGCGTCTTCTGGAGCACGACCAGCGCGGCGACGGCGAACGGCACACCGACGTAGAAGCACCAGCGCCAGCCGAGCGTGGAGTCGACGATGACACCGCCGATCAGCGGGCCGCCGACGGTCGCGATGGCGAAGGTCGCGCCGAGGTAGCCGCTGTAACGGCCGCGCTCCCGGGGCGAGATCATCGCGGCCATGATCACCTGCGACAGCGCGGACAGACCGCCCGCGCCGACGCCCTGGACCAGGCGGCAGGCGATCAGCATGCCGGGGTTGGTGGAGAAGCCGGCCACGATCGAGCCGACCACGTAGATCACCAGCGAGAGCTGGATCAGCAGCTTCTTGCTGAACAGGTCGGAGAGCTTGCCCCAGATCGGGGTGGTCGCGGTGACCGCGAGAAGCGAGGCGGTGACCACCCAGGTGTACGCGCTCTGCCCGCCGCCGATGTCGGCGAGTATGCGGGGCAGGGCGTTGGAGACGATCGTGGACGACAGGATCGCCACGAACAGACCGAGCAGCAGCCCGGACAGCGCCTCCATGATCTGCCGGTGCGACATGGGCGCGGATTCCTGGCCGCCGTGGCCCGGTTCCGGTGCCTGCCCGTCCCGCTTGCCGGCCTGGGTTGTTGTTGCCATCTTCAGTCCTCTTCAGCCCGTCTGGGCGCGCGATATGTGGTGGGCGCCGCCGCGCGAGGCGGCGGAGCGGCAGTCGCCGAAGCTGTCACGCAGCCGGGCGAGCAGTTCGGAGAGCCGGGCCACGTCGGCGTCCGGCCAGTCGGCCAGATGGTCGGCGACCACGGCGGCGGCCCGGTCGGACGAGGACCGCAGTGTCCGCGTGCCGTGTTCGGTGAGCCGCAGCAGCCGTGAGCGGCGGTCCAGCGGGTCAGGGGCCCGGTCGATCCAGCCGCGCTCGACGCCGAAGGCGACATGACGGCTCGTCACGGACATGTCGACGTCGAGGAGTTCGGCGAGCCTGCTCATCCGCAGCTCGCCGTGGCGGTCGAGGGCGCCGAGCACCATGACCGCCGTGAGCGGGGTCTCGGGCGGCAGCCCCCGGGCGATCTCGCGGCTGACGACGAAGGTGGTGCGGAGCTGGTGTGCGAGTTCCACGCACTGCTCGCGGTCCGCCATGCGACGGTCACCTGTCCTTCCGCTGCGGGAGCTGCCTGTGAGTCCGCTGTGATCTTTGGTTGCCTGAAGCAACTGTAAAGTAGTTGGTTGTGCCAGACAAATTCTTTGCCCGGAATCGCGGCAAAGATTCAGCAAAGGAAACGCCTGTATCCGCCCAAGAGGTACGTGTCCGGGTTGCCTGAACGGCTCGGGCCGGAGGCCGTGTGGCCGCCGGGCGGGCCGGGGGTGCGGGCCCTTCCGTCGAGACGCTAGGGTCAGGCGGCATGTCGAACCCTGAGAACAACTACGACCCGGCCGGCAACACCCAGATGTTCCGTGCCTTCGTCGACGAGCAGCCGCCCGCCGCCGAGGTGCAGCGGGCGCAGGGCCGCAGCAAGGTCGGCCTGGTGATCGGTGTGATCGTGGCGGTGGCCGTGGTCATCGGAGTGGTCGCGCTCGCGATGCGCTGACCGCCCGGCCTGCCCGTCCCTACGCAGCAGGATGTGCCAACGGGGGCATATCGCCACGGATGTCCGTGGACAGGTCGGCAGGCAGGTCGGTGGGCAGGTCCGTGGACGGGTCTTGACGGGTCCGTTGTCGGGGCTGTCCTTGGGTCCACGGGCGGATCGGGGGACAGGCCGGGACCGGGTCGGCGTCAGGACGGCGCCGGTCAGGACAGCGTGACGTCCCTGGTCTCGATGTGCATGCCCAGCGGCACCCGCCAGGCGTCCACGCACAGGTCCCAGGAGGCGGTGCGCGACGCCCCGCCCGCCAGCGGCACCGGCACGGGCTTCGCCGTCTCCACGGTTGCCCAGTCGATGCCGAGCCCGCCGATGATGTGGGTGCCGAAGGTGACCGTGCCCGCCGTCACCGGCAGACCCCCGGCGTTGGTGAAGGTGACGGCGACCTTCTCGCACCAGCGGTCCGCGTCCGCCGTACGCGTGGGCGCGCTCACGGTCAGCCGCGCGGCCGTCGGCGGCGCCGTCGTGGCCCCGCCGGACCCGCCGGACCCGCCGGCCCCGCCGGACCCGCCGCCCGAGCCCGTACCGCCCGGTCCCGTACCGCCTGAACTCGTACCCCCTGAACCCGTGCCGCCGCCCGTAGCCGAGCCCGGTCCCGTACCGGAGTCCGTGCCGCCGCCCGCTTGGGCCGTCGAGCCGCTGGCCGGTCCGCCGGGGGTCGTGGGGGTCCCGTGGGGCGAGGAGGGTGTCCGGGGCGCTCCGGAGGAGGGTGTACGCGGCCCCGTGCCGGTGTCCGTGCCCGAGGGCGTACGGGACGGCTTCGCGGCGCCGGGGGCCGGGCCGTCGAGCGGGACCAGGACCACGTCGCCGTCCGGGGGGACGTCGTGGGGAGCGCTCGGGGAGGGGCCGACGCCGCCGATCGCGACATGGCCGGTGGTGCCGCCGCCCGCGCAGCCGGTGGCCATGACGAGCAGGCCCAGCGCGGCGAGCGCCGGAGCCGTGGTGCGCAGCAGTGCTTGGGTCTTCCTCAACGCGACGTACGAGACCAACGCGACCATCACGTCAGTTTACTGACGGGGTGTCAGGTCGTCATCACCCCGTCAGTGCCACCTCATGCCTCTGCGGTGAGGCCGTCACGGAGCTGTGCGAGGGTGCGGGTGAGCAGCCGGGAGACGTGCATCTGGGAGATGCCGACCTCCTCGCCGATCTGCGACTGCGTCATGTTCGCGAAGAACCGCAGCATAATGATCTGCCGTTCGCGCGGCGGCAGTTGGGCCAGCAGCGGCTTGAGCGACTCGCGGTACTCGACGCCTTCGAGCGCGGTGTCCTCGTAGCCGAGGCGGTCCGCGAGGGTGCCCTCGCCGCCGTCGTCCTCGGGCGGCGGGGAGTCCAGCGAGCTGGCGGTGTACGCGTTGCCCACCGCGAGGCCGTCGACGACGTCCTCCTCCGACACCCCGAGGCAGACCGCCAGTTCGGCGACCGTCGGCGACCTGTCCAGCTTCTGGGAGAGGTCGTCGCTGGCCTTGGTGAGCGCCAGCCGCAGTTCCTGGAGGCGGCGCGGGACCCGGACCGACCAGGAGGTGTCGCGGAAGAATCGCTTCACCTCACCGACGATCGTCGGCATCGCGAAGGTCGGGAACTCCACCCCGCGCTCGCAGTCGAAGCGGTCGATCGCCTTGATCAGGCCGATCGTGCCGACCTGGACGATGTCCTCCATCGGCTCGTTCCGACTGCGGAAGCGAGCGGCTGCATACCGCACGAGTGGCAGATTCAGCTCGATGAGCGTGTCACGTACATAGGTGCGTTCCGGGCTGTCCACCGGCAGTTCCGCGAGGCGCAGGAACAGCGATCGGGACAGCGTGCGGGTGTCGATGGCCTCGCCGTGAAGAGCATCGTGCGGTGCGGTCGCCGTGTCGGGCTTGAGCACCTTGGGACTGCCCACCTGTACGGACATGCCACCCCCTTGAGGTCGCGGACGGGTGTCGCGAGCGACGGTTGTTCCTCCACTGGAATACCGGAGGCCGGCTCGCGACAAACGCGGTACCCGCAGAATGTCACATGTCGGCAACACGCTGTAGCGCCATGTCGACATATCCGTGCAGGTGACTTAATCCTCTTCAGCTACGCTTCGAGCTGGTTTGCGGACCTCAGCCGCGCGAAGCTCCGGGACAGCAGACGGGACACGTGCATCTGCGAAACCCCCAGTTCCGCACTGATCTGGGACTGCGTCAGGTTGCCGAAGTAGCGGAGCAGCAGGATTCGCCGCTCCCGCTCGGGAAGCTGGACCAGAAGATGGCGGACGAGGTCGCGGTGCTCGACCCCTGACAGCGCCGGGTCCTCGTAGCCGAGCCGGTCGAGCAGCCCCGGCGCCCCGTCGCCCTCCTGCGCCGCCTCCAGTGAGGTCGCGTGGTAGGCGCGGCCCGCCTCCAGGCACGCCAGCACCTCCTCCTCGGCGAGCTTGAGCCGCTCGGCGATCTCGGCCGTCGTCGGCGACCTGCCGTGCAGCACGGTCAGGTCCTCGATCGCGCCGCTCACCTGGACCCACAGCTCGTGCAGGCGACGCGGCACGTGCACGGTCCGCACGTTGTCCCTGAAGTAACGTTTGATCTCGCCGACGACGGTCGGCATCGCGAAGGTCGGGAACTGCACGCCGCGCTCCGGGTCGAACCGGTCGATCGCGTTGATCAGGCCGATCGTGCCGACCTGGACCACGTCCTCCATCGGTTCGTTGCGGCTCCTGAAGCGGGCCGCCGCGTAGCGCACCAGCGGCAGATTCACCTCGATCAGCGCGGCCCGCACCCGTGCGTGCTCGGGGGTGCCGGGCTCCAGCTTGGTGATCTGCTCGAAGAGCACCTGGGTGAGCGCTCTCGCGTCCGCCGCGTTGGCACTGGGCGTACGGGTTCTGCCTCGGGGATACGTTGTTGACGCCGTATGGGCCGACACCGGCACACCACACCCCTTATCGGTCCACTCATCCGGCAAAAGCGGTCATAGCATCACAATTCATGTCCGCTTTGTGCAAGCACCGCATATTGCCGTGTTGTACGAACCGGCGGCCCGGAAGTCCCCCGTCCGGCGGTGTGAATCCGGAGCGAAGGGTGCGCGGAGGTGGCGCGCGAGGGGGCTCAAAGGGCGCGAAAACGCCCCCCGCGGGTCGGCGGGGGGCGCGTGAACGCTCGTCGTGCGCTCGGCCGGGAGGTCAGATCTCCAGGTCCGCGATCACCCAGGTGGCGAACTCCGACCAGAGCGCGACGGCCGCCCGGTGCTCCGGGTGTTCGAGATACGCCGTCAGCGCCGCCGCGTCCGCGACGGTGGAGTTGATGGCGAAGTCGTAGGCGATCGGGCGGTCCGTGATGTTCCAGCCGCACTCCCAGGAGAGCGTTTCCGGCACCTTCTCGCCGAGCTCGGCGAAGGCCCGCGCGCCCGCCTGGACACGCGGTTCTTCCTGCCGCACGCCCTCGTTGAGCCTGAACAGGACCAGATGCCGGATCATGGGACTCCCTCGCCGCCGGCATGCCGCCGCGTGCCGCTGGGTACTGGTGGTGCGCCGCCGGAGCGGCCGGGACGGCCCGCTGGTCAGTTGGCCAGGTCGTGCATGAACTTCCCGATGCTCTTCGCGGCGTTCGATATGCCCTGGAAGCCTACCTGGACGAGATCAGCGGCTCGGGCCGGCTGATTGATGATCGTGTAGAGGATGAAGATCACCAGTACGTACATGGTGATCTTCTTCGCCTGCGCCATGCGCCTTTGCCCTCCCCAGCCCGCAGCCCGCACCGACGGTCACAAGTGTGCAATCACGGAAGTCTATCCATCAGATGGCGTAATCAGACGGCCTGTTGTCCCAATCATCCTCTTAGAAGATGAAGGTCGGGCTCGGGTTTGCGGCAGGTCCGGAGCGTGGGATCGGCCTGTCGGCACCGCTTGCTGCCGCTTGCCGCTGCTTACCGCCCCTTGACCTCGCTTTGCCGTCGCTTTGTTTCCGGCCGCCGACCGTCACGTCCTGCGGCGCCGGAGCAGCAGCAGCCATGTGCCGCCCGCCGCCGCCAGCAGCACCACCAGGGCGGACCCGCCGGCGATCTCCGTGCCGGTCAGCCGGGCGTCCCGCCCCGAGGCGGTGGGCGCGCCCGTACCCGGTCCCGCCGTCGTGGCGTCCGCGGCCGACGCCGCGCCCCTGCTCGTACCGCTGCTGGTACCGCTGCTCGTACCCGTGGTCGTACCGCTGCTGGTACCCGTGGTCGTACCGCTACTGGTACCCGTGGTCGTACCGCTCGCCGTACCGCCCGACGCGCCTTCCGGGAGCGGGGTCCTGCGGCCGGGCGCCACTCGTACCGGCACGGTCTTCGCGACCGAGCCGTCCGCGCTCAGCAGCACCGCGCGCTGCTGGGGCCGGGCGAAGTCGAACATCGGGTCGAGCGGGTGCGCGGTCGCGTCGAAGGAGCCGTCGCCGATCCGGCCCGTACCCCAGTTGTCCTCGATGAAGCGCAGGACGGACGACTGGGTGGTCAGCGCGTGCTCGACGTGATCGCGCCGGGTGTAAGGGGACACGACCAGCAGCGGCAGCCGGGGTCCCGGACCGCAGCGGTCGAGGTAGCCGCCTGCCGCGGGCGGGCCGTCGGCGCACATCGCGGTGTCCGCGCCCGCGTCGGTGGAGCCGTTGGTGATCGCGGCGGCGACCTGGTCGTACCAGCCGTCGGAGTCGTCGTACGCCACGATCACCGCCGTGCTCGCCCACTGCGGCGACCGCTGGACCGCGTTGATCTCGCGGACCAGGAAGTGCTGCTCGTCCAGCGGGTCGGAGTAGCCCGCGTGCCCGTCCTGGTACTCGGCCGCCTTCAGGAACGACACCGCGGGCAGATTCCCGGCCGCGAGCGCCGTGTCGAAGTCGGTCAGGTCGTACTGGTGGTTGGCCCGGTCCTGGCGGCCGATCATCGCGGCGGACGTCGGCGGCAGGTGGTGCGGATTCGCCGTCGACTCGTAGTACTGGAACGGCTCGTGGTGCGGCGAGTAGTCCACCGACGCGTTGCCGCCGACATTGGCGTGGGTCGCGCCGCAGACCGCCGTGCCGCCCGGCGAGGACGTCGGCGCGAAGCCGCCCTGGAACCAGCCCCAGCTCACGCCCTTGTCGTTGAGCAGGTCCCCGACGTTGCGGCCGCGCATCGCGGTGAGCTGGCCGCTCGCGGTGTGGTTGTTGTCCGAGCAGTCGTCGTACGCCGGGTCCGGGTCGGTGACGACCGTGCCGACCCCGGTCGTGGGGTCGGGGCTGCGTACGGTCGTGGACCGCTCCACCGGGACCTGCTCGCCGGTCTTCGGGTCGATCGAGACGCCGCCGTGCGTCTGCCCGGAGACCAGGCCGAGCGCGCCGGGCGTGGAGGGGCCGAAGACGTCGCCGAAGCTGTTGTCGCCCAGCGTGTAGTTCTGGGCGTAGTTCCACAGCGCGGTGACGGTGTTCCCGTCGAAGTAGTCCATCGTCAGGCCCGGACTCCCGTACAGGCCCGAGCACTTGTCGCTGCTCGTGTGCTGCACGAATTGGTCCATCGCGCCGCCGTCGTACGCCTGCTGCTCGGGCGTGTAGCTGTGGTTCTGGTCGCAGGTGAGCGCCTGCGACGGGCTCAGGCGGCGCGGCTGGTACTGGTTCGGGTTGTGCGTCAGCAGCCGGGAGCCGTCGCTGAGCAGATTCACCGGGGCCGGGGTGCCGGGGGCGGCAGTGAAGCGCGTGCCGTCGGTGTTCGCGGCCTTCGGATACGTACCGAAGTAGTGGTCGAAGGAGACGTTCTCGTCGAAGATGACCACGACGTGTTTGACCGGCGTGGCCGTCGCGGCCTCGGGTCCCGGAGCGCCGGACGCCCCCGGCGCCACGGCCAGCACGGCGGCGGCGGTCAGGGCCGTCGCGGCCAGCGCGATCCGCCCCCGGTGGGCGTGTCCGCGGTGCGCGTACCCCTGGTGTGCGTGTCCCTGGTGTACGTGTCCGCGCCGGACCCGCCCTCGGCTTCTCGTCCGCTCAGCCAGGTCCATGCTCCCGATCCCACCTTCGCTCTCGTGCCGCCCACACCAGACATATCAGGACACACCGACCGTCGCGCCGTCTTCGTCGATCCGCCCTTCGGTGAACGCGACCCCGACTCCGTACGAACGTACGGAGTCCGCCCCCCAAGGGGAACGCCCCCGCCCGCCCCGGCCGCCCCCCGCGCGACGAGATCAGGCCACCCCGGCCAGCCCCGCGAGGTAGGTCGTGTTGAGGGACGGTTTGACGTATTGACGGGATGATGGTGTCATTGCGTCATGTTGTATGAAACGCCTGGCCTGGACGACGTGGATGAGCGGGTCCTCGGTGAGATCGAGGGGATGCGCGACCGCCTCCGGCTCCACCTGCGGACGCCGCGCCGTTGGGAGGGGCAGCTCCGCCGCAATCTGACAGCGCGGGCGATCGCCGGCTCGAACACGATCGAGGGATACGCGGCGAGCGTCGCCGATGTCGAAGACATCATGCTCGGCGAGGCGCCGATCGAGGCCGACCAGACGGTCTCCGCCGAGATCGAGGGCTACCGGCAGGCCATGACGTACATCCAGCGACTGACGGACGCCGGGCCGGACTTCGCCTACGGCAAGGGTCTGCTCAACGGTCTGCACTTCATGATGCAAGGCCACCACCTGCTCAAACGTCCGGGCTGGTGGAGGTCCGGTGCGGTGTACGTGACCTCACCCGAGGACCCGACCATCGCGGCCTACACCGCGCCTGACGCCGACTCGGTGCCGGATCTCATCGCGGAACTGGTCGTCTGGCTCAACGAGGGCGACCTGGAAGCACCCGCTCTGGTGCGAGCCGCGATGGCGCACCTCAATCTCGTCGCGATCCACCCCTGGGCGGACGGAAACGGCCGGATGTCCCGCGCGCTCCAGACCTTGGTCCTGGCGCGGGAAGGGATCGTCGCGCCGGAGTTCTCCAGTATTGAGGAGTGGCTGGGCCGGGCCCGCAACACCTATCGCTACTACGACGTACTGGCGGAGGTCGGCGGCCCGGTCTGGACGCCGGACCGGGACACCCGCGCCTGGGTCCGGTTCTGCCTGCGCGCCCACCATCAACAGGCCCAGGCCGTACAGCGGCAGGTCGAGACCACCCGCACGGTGTGGTCCGCGCTTGAGGAGGCCGTCGAGCGACAAGGGCTGCCCGAGCGCACGCTGTACGCCCTGTACCCGGCCCTGATGGGAAACCGGGTCCGGCGGGCGACGTACCAGGCGGACGCGGAGTTGAGCGAGCAGCAGGCCCAACGTGACATCCGTGAACTCGTCAGGGCGGGATGGCTGTCGGCCCACGGTGAAGCGCAGGGGCGCTACTACGCACAGGGCCCCGGGGTGCCGGAGGAGATCGTTCGCGGAGTACGTGATCCGCGACCGCTCATCGAGCCGTACTCCGCGACGTGAGGCCCGCGAGGTAGGTCGTGATCGCTTCGGGGGGCCAGGTGTGGGCTTCGCGGAGGCCCGCGGCGAGGTGGGCGAGGTAGGCGGGGGACGGGGGGACCGACCGGGCGTCGGGGGCGTGCCAGGGGGCGGTGAAGGTGAGGAGGGGGTGGGTTTCGAGGTCGCCGAGGTGGAGGAGGGTTTCGTAGCGGCCGGGGCCGAGGCGGTCGCGGCCCTCGGCGAGGACCCGGGTGAGGTCGAGGTCGTGGCCGGGGGCGGCGTACATCTCCTGGGCGGCGATGTCCGAGAACTGACCGAGGGTCAGGAGGTGGGCGCGGGCCCAGGCGCGACCGGGGGCCAGCGGGTCGTAGAAGGCGCGTCCGCCGTGCCAGACCGGCGACCAGGTGGCGAAGTACACCGTCCCCGGCAGCTCGATCCCCACTGAGCGCTCCGGCATCCGCGGGTCGCGGCAACCGGGATACGTACGCCCGCCGCCGTCCGCGGTGTCCTGGGCCGTGCCGCCCGTCAGGTAGCAACGCAGGCGCGCCAGCGACATGTTGGAGCCGTACGACACGTACCAGACCAGGCGCTTCGACGTGGCGGGCATCGGTTACGGGCGGGGGGTCGTCGGTTCCGTCGCGGGCAGGCCGCGCGGGAGGACGTCGGGGAAGAGGCCGAACCTCGGTTCGCCGTCGCCGGGTTCGAGGGCCTGGGGATTGCGCCGGTGCGGGCGCGAGGCGCGGGCCGCGTCACCCGGCACCGCGAGGAATTCGTCGTGCGTCGACCACCCCGGCCACCGCGGCGCGCCCGGAGCCGCGCCTTCGCCGGTCGTGGCGTTCACGGGGGAGGGCATGGCTCCGATTCTACCGGGGGAGCGGGCCGGGTTTACTGAGTAACCGCTGGTCACTGAAGAGGTGAGGCTCGGGAGCAGTGATGTCCCAGCTTCCTACTGCTGTTGTCGATGACTCCGTTCGCGGAAACGGGTTCCGACTCAATCGCCGCGCGCGGAGCTCAGCAGTGGTCCTCGACGTAGAGCATGCGGTGTCCCGGCTCGGCGCGGAACTCGTGAGCCAGGTAGCGGCCGGTCGACCATGTTCCGCCGGGGCCCATGTACTCGTCTTTGATCCGGTCCCAGAGCAGGGGACGTTCGGCCGCCGTCGTGAGCCGGGGGCTCATACCGCCCATGTCTCCCCAGAAGACAAGTGTGGTGGCGTCCTTGACCAGCCGACGGACGATGCGCAGGTCAAGCCGCTTGCGATGAAGAATCCAGCTCGTCCCTTCGTCGTCAAGGAGGGTCAGGGGTCCGCTCAGACTGTCGGGGCTGGCGGAAAAAGACTGCATACGTCGATTCTTCCATGCGCCTTCACCGCGGCGACGTCGGCGAAGGCCGCCAAGGCGTCTGGGAAGTCGAACCTGTCCAGGCTGCCACCGACGGCGGCGAGGAACTCGGCTCCGAGAGTCGTGCCGATGCCCGGGACGCTCAGCACGATGTCAGCGAGCTCGTGCTCGCGAAACCGGTCCTCGATGAGCTTGTCCAGCTCGACAACATGCTCGTTGAGGGCCATCGCCAGCCGAGTGACCCCGGCACGGCGGATCGCATGCGGAGTCTGGCAGCCCGTCAGCAGCCTGAGTGGGCCGGTGTTGGCCATGTCCAGGGCCCTCTCCAGGGCCGGGAACATGGACAGCGGGGTGCCGCGCAGGCGGTTGACCACGCGGGTGAGGACCTCCTGGCCGTGGCTGACCAGCAGCGCCAGCAGCAGCGCGGGCTCACCGCTGGTCACCCCTGGGCGACCCAACCCTACGAATGGCTCGATCAACCCGATCAAGAAGGTAGAGCCGTTTGGGGGGGCGACAGGCGCGCGGCGCGGCTTGGGAGCCATGCGCTCATGGATCGTTGTTCTTCGGCCGGTCCCGGAACGCCGCAGGCCGGGGCAAGTCCGCCTTGGCGATGGCCGCGGTGGCATGCAGACTCGCAGGAGCAACCGCGTCAGTCGGTTGCAGGCGCTTCACTGGCTCGGGTGCCGGTTGAACCCACCGTACGGAGGAGTCGTGACCGAAGCAGCGGACCCGCAGGTCTACGCACGTATGCGGAAGATCGCGGAGGAGCTCTGGCCGCTGGCGGACCGCTTGCAAGGGGCTTGGGCGATCGAGATCGGAGCTGCCGGGGTCGTCGTGATGATGAGCCCGGTCAACCGCCACGAGGCCATCGCCACCCGCGTCGTCCGCCAGCTGAACGCTCAGCTCCCGGCCACGCATCCGGACCGTGACATCGTCGCCCAGTCAGGTGCCGAAGTGGAGCACCCGGCGGTGGGGCGGATGCGCCGACCGGACGCCGTCGTCCTCCCGCTCGACATCCTGGAAGAGCCGAAACCGACAGTCGACCCCGCTGACCTGCTCGCGGTGGTCGAGGTGGTCTCCGAGTCCAACCCGGACAACGACTACGTCGAGAAGGCCGCCGACTACCCCGCGATGGGCATCCCGCTCTACCTGCTCATCGACCCTCGCAAGGGTCTCGTCTTCACCTACGCCGACCCCGCCCCCGGCTCCAGCGGCCCGCACTACTCCACCGTGCTCCCCTACGTCTTCGGCGACCAGGTCCCCTTCGGCCCCTGGACCATCGACACCAGCGACTTCAAGCGCTACGACGACGAGTAACGGCCACGAAGGGTTCCCCGGCGCACGGCCCTCCCCGTCGCCAAAGCGCTGACAACACCGCGCGTGGCGTCGTAGTTCAGAACGTTCCGCACGACCTGGCCCGACACAACCTGTGAAGCGCACGCCTCTCGGCCTCGGGTGCTCACATCGTGCGATGACACGGCCCTGGCACACTTTCGGCATGCTGGCAGGACGCGGGGTACGGCATTTCTCGCTCGAAGAGCTGCTGTTGGCGCTGCAAGCACCCCTGGACGGGTGTGATCTGGGCTACTCCGTTTTGGAGGCTTGCCTGTCGTCTGTCAGAGGGCCCTGGTATAGACGCATGGCTCCGGTGCAGGTAGAGGGCTTTCGTTGTCATTTGGCATATGCCAAGAGCCCTGTGTGGCATAATCAAGCGCGATGATCATGACTGGCATGCCTGGTCGCGCGCGGTATCAGCATTCGATCAGGCCTAGATGCACATGCATTGCGGTGGCATTATGTAGAGGCGTTGGCCATGGGACGGGGCGGTGCCAACCGAGATCAACCGTTCGAGGTATTCCTCAATGGGTGAATTTCTGGTGTTCAAGGCGCCTCAGCGACTGTGATTTGCGTCACAGTTACCCTCTTTGGCCTGCACCGATTGCACTTTGTGCGGCTTTTCCCTAGAGCCGGTTCGTCGCGTGTTCGTGGCGGACCAGGTCTCCGGCAAGGCAGTATGAGAGAGGCGCATATTTTGCGTGACGCAGGTCACATGCGGTGATTTGCGTTGCTGTCGGGAAAACTGCACAAAGAAGGAGCGCCCCGCCGCTGCATGCTTGGTCGGCCGCACGGCGAAGCGCTCCAGTCGCAAGACGTGACCCTTGCCGGGTGACCCCGGTAAGGGTCACGTCGTCACAGGTGCCGGCTGATCACCTCGATCGCGTGCGTGACGTCCGCAGCTGCGGTAACAACCGCGGCGACTGTCACGACGATGCCGACGGCAGTGCGGGCCCTGAGTCGGGTCCATGCCTGCCACTTCTTACGGTTCTTGCCACCCTCACCCTGATCGGGCATAGGGGTCCTGCCTTTCCTCTGCGCAAAGGGCTGCACGGGATCGTGGGCCCCCGGGGGTCACGTTCACCTGGTCGCGGTCCAGCTCAGAGGACGAGCAGTAGCAAGATGTTACTCGGCTCCGACGCGAACTCCCGCGTAACTTCGCGGTCTCTCAGTCGACATGTCGGCTGCTACAACGCCACTGAGTGCAAAGGGCAGTTGAGGTGTAGACCACCCCAAGCCCTTTGGCCTGCAAAGTGCCTGATGGGATCACAGGTTCCGTTACGGCACCCTGTGCCAATGCTTCGCGCAGAGTGATGAACATCGCATCGGGCTGAACCCAACGTGACTGCGACGGGACATCTCGGTGTGGCGTGGGACAGTCCGCCCACATGCCTTGAGATAGTCGCTGCTTCGCCAAAGGACGCGACGGCCTCTCTGTCACCTGATGGCGCAGGTCTGTGCCTGCCAGGGGCAGTCTTGCCGGACATCAACACACAAGGCGCTCGCACGTCATGGCCGCCGATCGTTGGGGCGCTTGTGCAAGTCAAGTTGGGTGGGAACTGAGGCGGACGTGGCTGAGGGCAACATGGAAGTTCCATGTTGCCCTCAGCCACGTGTTGCTCGTGGCGGTAGCGGTGGGATTTGAACCCACGGAGGAGTTGCCCCCTCACACGCTTTCGAGGCGTGCTCCTTAGGCCGCTCGGACACGCTACCGAGAGAGATCCTAGCCCACGCGGGGGGGTGGTCAGAAATCGGTTGTACGGAAGAAGCGGGTGAGGAGGGCGGCGGAGGGGGTGGGGAGGACGTCGGGGATGACTTCGGGGCGGTGGTTGAGGCGGCGGTCGCGGACCACGTCCCAGAGGGAACCGGCGGCGCCCGCCTTGTCGTCGGCGGCGCCGTAGACGACGCGGTCGAGCCGGGAGAGGACGATCGCGCCCGCGCACATGGTGCACGGTTCGAGGGTGACCGCGAGGGTGCAGCCGGTCAGGCGCCAGCCGCCGACGGAGGCGGCGGCGCGGCGGATGGCCAGGACCTCGGCGTGGGCGGTCGGATCGCCGGTGGCCTCGCGCTCGTTGCGGGCACGGGACAGCACCGTGCCGTCGGGGGCCAGCACGACCGCGCCCACCGGTACGTCACCGGTGAGCGGGGCCTGTGCCGCCTCTTCCAGGGCCAGCCGCATCGCGGCGACCCAGGGGTCCTTCAGAGGGTCTGTCAGCGGACCGCCTCCAGCACGTCCCCGCACCCCAGTGCGTCGGCGATCTCGCCGAGCGCCTCACCGGTCAGCGCGCCGTCACCGCTGAGCGCCAGCAGTTCCCTGGTGCTCATGCCGAGATCCGTGAGGATGTCGGTTTCGCCGAGCGGACCGGTCGGCACATGGTCTTCCGAGGGGCCCGCCACGGCGTCCTCGGTCTCGTCGTCCTCGCCGTCCTCGGTGCCGTCGAGGTCCACGAGTTCGTCCAGGTCCTCGGGGTCGCGGCCCAGCACTTCGTCGGTGAGCAGGATCTCCCCGTACGAACTGCGGGCGGCGGCAGCCGCGTCGGACACATAGATCCTGGGATCCTCTTCACCGTCCACACGGATGACGCCGAACCAGGCGTCCTCCTGTTCGATGAAGACCAGAACCGTTTCCTCCTCGTCGCCGGCCGCGCGGGCCAGATCGCTCAGATCGGCGAGGGTTTCCACATCGTCGAGATCGGGTTCGCTCGCTTGCCAACCGTCCTCGGTGCGCGCGAGCAGTGCGGCGAAGTACACCGTGACTCTCCCACAGGGTCTCAGGCCGTCCGGACCGGATGGGGGCCGCTTTCGACTTCCGTTGGCCCCACCCACTCGGCATCGTGGCAGAAACCGGGGCGTTGCGAAGGGTCTTCTGCACCGCGACGTGCCAGGTCTTCGTCACTTCTCTGGAAAGTCCGGCCATCGGGGGCCCGGAACGGTCACCCGTACGGTACTGATCCGTCACGCTGTGTACGCGGCGCGTACGCGGCGTATACGTGATCCGTACCCGGTCACCCGCGCGGCGCGGTCACCAACGGAAGGTGCGCATCCGCATTTGCTGACGGAGCCGGGCGACCCGGGCGCGTCGCGGCTGGACCCGCTCGCGCAGCTCCTTTGCCTCGTTCAGCTCCCGCAGGAACAGCGCGCGCTTGCGGCGCCGCTCGATGTCCGTGTCGCGGGCGGGGGAACGGCCGGGAGACCGGTCGGCAGTACGGTCCGCGGATCGGTCAGCAGTACGGTCCGCGGATCGGTCCGCAGCGCCGGCGGGGGCGCCGTCGGTGGCGCGATCCGGAGTGCGGTCGGTGCGATCCGCGTCACGGTCGATGGCTCGGTCGGTTGCTCGCTCGGCTGCTCGGTCGGGCTCCGGCATCTCGGGCACCATCCCTGGGGCTCGCTTCACCCGGAAGGCACACCGGGCGTATCTGGCCAGTTTCCCTCGTTCGCGCCGTTTACCCCACGCCAGGCGCAGAAGGTGCGCGGAGCCGGGCTGCTCATCGCACTGGCGACGCGCCCCCCACCCGGCGGATACAGTCATATTCATGCGTCTCCATGTTGTCGACCACCCGCTGGTCGCGCACAAGCTCACCACCCTGCGCGACGAGCGCACCGACTCGCCGACGTTCCGGCGGCTCGCCGACGAGCTGGTCACCCTGCTCGCCTACGAGGCCACCCGCGACGTGCGGACCGAGCAGGTCGACATCCGCACCCCGGTCGGCCCGACCACCGGGGTCAGGCTCTCCTACCCGCGCCCCCTCGTGGTGCCGATCCTGCGCGCCGGGCTCGGCATGCTCGACGGCATGGTGCGGCTGCTGCCCACCGCCGAGGTCGGCTTCCTCGGCATGGTCCGCGACGAGGAGACGCTGGAGGCGGCGACGTACGCCACCCGTATGCCGGAGGACCTGTCGGGACGGCAGGTGTACGTGGTCGACCCGATGCTGGCGACCGGCGGCACCCTGGTGGCGGCGATCGACCTGCTGATCGACCGCGGCGCCGACGACGTCACCGCGCTGTGCCTGCTGGCCGCGCCCGAGGGCGTCGAGTCGATGGAGCGGGCCCTGGCAGGCAAGCCGGTCACCGTGGTCACGGCCGCGGTCGACGAGCGGCTGAACGAGCGCGGCTACATCGTGCCCGGCCTCGGCGACGCGGGCGACCGGATGTACGGCACGGTGAGCTGACAATCGGCCCGGCCCGACCCGGCGTGTCGCGGACGCCCCGGAAGGGCTGAACGGTCCGGACGGGCTGAATGACCGAGACGGGCTGAACGGTCCGGACACCCTGAACGCTGTCCGGCCGCTGATCCGACAAGCGGAGGGGCGGGACCTGGCGCAGGTCCCGCCCCTCTCGCACATACGCTGTCGGCCGCCACGAAGGCAGTCACCCGCGCCAAGCCACCCGCGCCAAGCCACCCGCGCAAGCGCCACCCGCCAAGGCGGCGCCCGCCGCGGCGGCTAGTGCTTCGTCGGCGCGCCCGCCTTCGTCGTGGCCCCCGTCTTGCCGGGGGTGGCCCCCGACGCGCTCGGGCTCGGCGTCACGCACACCGGCTTCGGCGGCGGCGGGTTCGCCGCCACGATCCGGGCCTTCGCCACGTCGGTCGGACCGGAAAGCGCCGTGAAGGCCGTGCCGATCATCACATCGACGGTCTTGTCGGTCCGCTTGGGGTCGATCTTCACGGTCGAGCCCGCCACCTGGGTGCCCGCCGTGCGGGCCGCCGCCTCGCCCGCGGGCCCGGCGACGATCAGCGCGGACTCGCCGACCTTCTTGTCGTACGGGTCGGGCGCGTTGCCGAATTTGTTGACCTTGAAGCCGCGCTTGGCCAGCTCGTCGGCCGTGGTCTTGGCCAGACCGCCCTTGGCGGTGGCGTTGAAGACGTTCAGCGTGACGCCCGCGGGCTGCGGCAGCGGGGCCGGTTTACCCGTGGGGGCGGTGGGGGCCACGGTGACGCAGGGGCGGTTCTGCGGTGCCGCGTTCGCCTTCGTGTCGCCGTTGTCGTCCCCGCGGAAGACATGGACGAGTTGCAGCGCCCCGTAACCGAAGAGGCCGAGCACGACGACCGAGGCGAGCACGGCGGTGACGACACGGCCGCGGCGGCGCGGGCGGCGCATCCTCGGGTACTGCTTGCCGGTGACCCGGTACTTCCCGCCCATACCGGAGGGGGTCAGCATGCTCATGAGCGCAGCGTAAGCGGATTGTCAGTCCATCTCCAGGACCCGGGCGTGGAGCACCTGGCGCTGCTGGAGCGCGGCGCGTACCGCCCGGTGGAGTCCGTCCTCGAGATAGAGGTCGCCCTGCCATTTCACGACATGGGCGAAGAGGTCGCCGTAAAAGGTGGAATCCTCGGCGAGAAGTGTCTCCAGGTCGAGCTGTCCCTTGGTGGTCACCAACTGGTCCAGCCGCACGGGACGTGGGGCGACGTCGGCCCACTCGCGCGTACTCACCCGGCCGTGGTCCGGGTACGGCCGCCCGTTTCCGATGCGCTTGAAGATCACACGGAAAGCCTACCGGCCCGGCTTGTCCGGGCGCAGCACCGCTGCCGGGGTGCGATGGTGGCAAAAGCCTCATCGTCGTATGAATCGGGAGCATGTGATGACCGATCCCCAGCCGAATAGTTCCGCCGGTGAGGCCGTCACGGGTGAGGCGGCCGTGACACCGGGGTCGACTCCCGCGCCGTCCGGGCCGACAGCCCCACCGTCCGGGCCATCAGCGGCGCCGTCCGGGCCGACACTGCCGTCCCCCGCCGCCGACATCGCCCGCGGCTACGCCTTCACCGGCCCCGCGCTGGACCTCGGCGCGCTGCTCTGGGAGGGCGAGTGCCACCCCGACGCGCCGGTCCGCATCCCGCTCGGCATGCTCAACCGGCACGGCCTGGTGGCGGGCGCCACCGGCACCGGCAAGACCAAGACGCTCCAGCTCGTCGCGGAACAGCTCTCCGCGCAGGGCGTCCCGGTCTTCCTCGCGGACGTGAAAGGCGACATCTCCGGCGTGTCGGCGCCGGGCCAACCGGGTGAGAAGGTCCAGCGGCGGGCGGCGGAAGTCGGCCAGAACTGGACGGCCACCGGCTTCCCGGCCGAGTTCTACGCGCTGGGCGGCCTCGGCCCCGGCATCCCGGTACGGGCGACCGTCACCGCCTTCGGCCCCGTCCTGATGTCCAAGGTGCTCGGCCTGAACACCACGCAGGAGCAGTCGCTCGGCCTGATCTTCCACTACGCCGACACCAAGGGCCTCGAGCTGTACGACCTCAAGGACCTGCGGGCCGTCATCGCCTTCCTGACCTCCGACGCGGGCAAGCCGGAGCTGAAGGAGATCGGCGGGATCTCGTCGGCGACGGCCGGGGTGCTGATGCGGACGCTGACGGCCTTCGAGGCGCAGGGCGCCGCCGCGTTCTTCGGCGAGCCGGAATTCGACACGAGCGAGCTGCTGCGTACGGCGTCCGACGGGCGCGGGCTGGTCTCCGTGCTGGAGCTGCCCGCCGTGCAGGACAAGCCGCAGCTCTTCTCGACCTTCCTGATGTGGCTGCTCGCCGACCTCTTCCAGGACCTGCCCGAGGTCGGCGACCTCGACCGGCCGAAACTGGTCTTCTTCTTCGACGAGGCGCACCTGCTCTTCAACGGCGCCTCGAAGGCGTTCCTCGACGCGATCACCCAGACCGTACGGCTGATCCGCTCCAAGGGCGTCGGCGTCTTCTTCGTCACGCAGACGCCCAAGGACGTCCCCGGCGACGTGCTCGCCCAGCTCGGCAACCGTGTCCAGCACGCCCTGCGCGCCTTCACGCCCGACGACGCCAAGGCGCTGCGCGCCACCGTCTCCACCTTCCCCAACTCCGCTTACGACCTGGGCGAGTCGCTCACCTCGCTCGGCACCGGCGAGGCCGTCGTCACCGTCCTCAGCGAGAACGGCGCGCCGACGCCGGTGGCCGCCACCCGGCTGCGCGCCCCCGAGTCGCTGATGGGTCCCGTGGACGCGGCCGTGCTCGACTCCGCCGTCAAGTCCTCGCCGCTGTACGGGCGGTACGCCGAGGCGGTCGACCGCGAGTCCGCCTACGAGAAGCTGGCCGCCGCCGAAGCGGCTTCCGCCGCGCGGGCCGAAACCGCCGAGAGCGCGCCCAAGACCGCCCCGAAGAGCGGCCGTTCCTCCGCCAAGGGCGCCGCCGCCGACGCCGGAATCGTCGAACAGGTCGTCCACAGCGGCGCGTTCAAGTCCCTCGCCCGCTCCATGGGTACGCAGCTCGGCCGCGAGATCAGCCGCTCGCTGTTCGGCGTCCGCAAGCGGTAGCGACGCCAGGGGACATGGCGGCGGCGACGCTCACGGGCGCAGCGGGCGGCTCCATGCCTGGCGGGGGCCGTGGGTGTCGCCGAGGTAGGTCCACTCCCAGGCGCGCAGGGCGTGGACGGCGTCGGCGTCCGGCGCGGTGAGGACGGTGACGAGGGCCGCGTCGCTGCGCAGCAGGAGCTGGTCGAGCAGACCGGTCGCGATGCCCTGCCTGCGGTAGGCGGGCACGACCATCAGCTCGGCGAGCGCGAAGACCTGTCCCGAGGCGGTGAGCTCCTCGATGTCCGTGCCGTCGGGCCCCGCGCCGTCGGTGCCCGCGACCGTGAAGTCCCGCCACCAGCCGTCGGCGCGGTCGAGGACGTAGCCGTACGCGACCCCGGTCAGCCGCCGCTCGCTGGCCACGATCATGTCGAAGCCGGGCCGCTGCGTGGCCTCGGCGAAGCGCCCCAGGAAATCCTCCCGGTCGTGGAATTCCTGGCCCGGCACACCTCGGTACGCCTCGACGTAGACATCCGCGACGGCCTCGCGCTGCTGCTCCGCCTGCCATCTGGACATGCGGCGCGTGAAGACCTCGGCCACGTGTTCCCTCCCCCATCGGCCCCGTGTCCCGGCGGTCCGGAACGGTGACCTTCCATCATCGTCCCAGACACCCCGGACGGAGTAGGGTGAACGGACCGAGGGCATTCCGTACACCGGCACTCAAGTCGGCGTCGTTCGCGGTGAGCGACGGTGCCGGACCCGTTCCAGCGGGCCCGTGGACGGATTTGTTCCATGCTCTCCTCTCAGGATTCCGCACACCCCTCGGCGGTCCGTACGGTCCCGCGGCCCCCTCCCGCGCCCCCCGCGCCGCGACTCTCGCTGTCGCCCGGCGTCAGCGCCCTGCGGATCGGTTCGGCCGAGCTGGGCCACGGACCGGGGCCGCTGGACGGCGCCTGGTGGCCCAAGTCCCGTGACCTCTCCCTCGAACTGCCGTCCCTGGTCGGCGCGTTGGACCTGTTGTGGGGACGGATCACCCGGGTCACCGTCAACCCCCTGTACTGGCCGACCGTGCCGAAGAAGGTGCCGGTCGCCGGGCACGTGGTGCATGTCGGCTGGTTCGTCGAGGAGCAGGACCCGCACAAGTTGCTGGTGCTCTCGTACCGTACGGGCCGCTGGGATCTGCTGATCGTCCCGCCGCAGACCCCGGCGGCGACGGCGGCCCGGCTGATGGCCGCGGCGGCGGACCCGGCCAATGTCCGTACCGCGAGCGAACTGATGGCCCAGGCCGACCCCGACCGCGGCGCGGACGCCGCCTGGGAGGCCGAGGGCGGTCCCGCGGGGCTGGCCCGGCCGGAGCGGGCGGCCTGATGGCCCCGCGCGAGAACGAGTCGGGCGAGCCGCGCGCGGCCGGTGCGGGGACGGGGGCCGATCCGCGCATGGCGGGTACGGCCGGGCCGCCGCGGGGCCGCGCCGGGGCCGGGCGCGACGACGCGGCGCGGGACGCGGCGGCGGCCACCGGCTCGGGCTCCGGCTCCGGCACCGGCGGCGCGGAGCGGGCGCTGCCCGCGCCCGGCTTCGCCGAGGTCAGCATCGTGGCCGCGACCCCGGAGGCGGCCCGCAGGATCGCGCAGGTGCTGCGCTTCCGCTTCGCCGCGACCGAGCAGCCGCCCCCCGGCCGCCCGGTGGTGGACGAGGACGGCGGCACCCGGTTGCGGCTGACCGTGGACACCGTCCACTTCCCCGACGCGGGCCCCTTCCAGCTCCGCCTGGTCGGCGGCGAGGAGCGCGTACGGGACGGCACCGGGACGGCCGAGGTCACCGGCGTGACCGGCGTCACCGAGGCCGCCCAGGACGCGGACGCCACTCAGGACCCGGACGTCAGCCGAGGCACGGACGTCACCGAGGGGACCGCCGCCGACGACGTACCGCCGCCCGTACGTCCGCCGTCGCCGCCCCGCCCGCCGCGGCCCGCCCCGAACACGCGCTTGGCACCACCCACCACCCCGGACGAACCGTCCGGAGACAGGCCGACACCATGACGATCACCACCGCGACCGAGACACCGCCGCCGCTGCCCGCCTGCGCCCTGCCGGTCTGGGACGGGCCGCCCGCCCGGCTGTCCCTGATCCACCCGGGCGGCAGCCCCGTACGGATCGACGGCGCCTGGTGGCCGCGGACCCGTGACGTGACCAAGGAACTGCCGCCGCTGCTCGCCGCGTTGAACGGCCGCTGGGGCCGGATCACCGACATCACCCTCGACGCGGCGAACTGGCTCGACGGGCCCTCCGCCCTGCTGCTCGGCGGCCACACCCTCCGTATCCACCGCTCCACCACCACCGGCCACCGCGACTCGGTGTGCCTGCTCTGCCGGGGCGTCGGCCGCTGCGACCTGCTCGTCGTCCCGCCCGAGACCCCGGAGCGCCAGGCCCGTCAGCTCCTCACCACCTCGACGGTCCCCGTACGCGGCTGACCGGGCCCGCCCCTAGACCGCTCGCGCGTACCCGTCCAGCGCGTCCCGTACGTGGCGGGACATCGTGGCGCTGCCCTTGTGGCCCGCGTCGTCCACGACGGTGAGGGTGGCCTGCGGCCAGGCGGCGGCGAGGTGCCAGGCGGTGTCGAGCGGCGAGCTGAGGTCGAGGCGGCCGTGGAGCAGGGTGGCGGGGATGCCCCGCAGCAGGGGCGCGTCGCGCAGGAGGGCGCCCTCTTCGAGCCAGGCGCCGTGCGAGAAGTAGCGGGCGCAGATCCGGACCATGGCGAGCCGGGCGGCGGAGGGGCGGTCGCTGTACGGGCGGGCGGAGCCGCTGGGTTCGAGGGAGAGCACCGCGTCCTCCCACGCGCACCAGTCGGCGGTGGCCCTGGCCCGTACAGCCGGATCGGGGTCCTCGGTGAGGCGCGCGTACGCGGCGACGAGCCCGCCCGCGATGCCGCCCGCCGTATCGGACGCCATGCCGGTCGCTGAGCCGGACACTATGCCGGTCACTGAGCCGGGCGCCGTGCCGGGCGCCGTGCGTGACCCCGTGCCGTCGGACGCCGGACCGGCCGCCGCGCGGAAGGCCGCCCACTGTTCGGGGAAGAAGCGGCCGACGCCCCGGTAGAGCCAGTCGATCTCCGCTCTGCGGGTGGTCGTGACGCCGTTGATGACGATCTCCGAGACCCGCTCGGGGTGCCGCTGCGCGTACGCCAGGATCAGCGTCGAGCCCCAGGAGCCGCCCGTCAGCAGCCAGCGGTCGATGCCGAGGTGGACGCGCAGGCGTTCCATGTCGGCGATCAGGTGGTCGGTGGTGTTGTGGGTGAGGTCGGTCGCCGGGTCGCTCGCGTGCGGCGTACTGCGCCCGCAGCCGCGCTGGTCGAACAGCACCGCCCGGTACCGCTCCGGGTCGAAGTCCTGCCGGTGCGACGGCCTGCACCCCGAGCCGGGGCCGCCGTGCACGACGAGCGCCGGCTTGCCCTCGGGGTTGCCGCAGGTCTCCCAGTACACGAGGTTCCCGTCGCCGACATCGAGCATGCCCCGGTCGTACGGCTCGATCGGCGGGTGGCTCCGCTGCGTCTCGGTCATGGCGGTCCGTTCCTCTCGACGGGCGCGACGCCTCAACCGTCGAAGCGCCGGGCGGCTAATCTAACAGCGCTGTTATATCAGCCCGCGCCCCGCGCCCCCGACCCCGCCGAGCCTCTCCGCCCCCCGAATCCCGACCCCCCCGGCCCCGCCGAGCCTCTCCGGACCCCGAATCCCCGGACCCCCGGACCCCGTAGGACCGGCCGCCGCGCGGCCCCTCCGCCGTCCCGATTCGCGGCCCCGCGACCCTGCGTGCACTGTGGAACAGGTGAACGCGGATGAGTCGCTGTGGCGCGCGCTGCTGGAGGGGACGGCGGCGGGTGTCGCCGTACTCGGCCCCGACCTGCGCTACCGGTACGTCAATCCGGCGCTCGCCCGGATGAACGGCGTCGAAGCGGCCGCGCACATCGGCAGGACCATCGCCGAGACGGTGCCGGGCGTGGACGTGGGCGAGGGCGTCCTGCGGATGGTGCTCGCCGACGGCACACCGCGCGAGCTGCTCTCCAGCGGCCAGACCCGGGCCGATTCGCCGCACACCACGCGCTACTGGCAGTGCACGTACCACCGGCTCCAGGGCCGGGACGGCGGGGTGGGCGGGATCGGCGCGGTGATCATCGAGGTCAGCGAGGACCACGAGGCGCAGCGCGAGCTGGAACGGGCCAAGGAGCGGCTGCTGCTGCTCGACGCGGCGGCCGTCCGGATCGGTTCCACGCTGGAGATGGACCCGACCTGCCAGGAACTGGCCGACCTGCTGGTCGAGGTGATCGCGGACACCGCCACCGTCGAGGTGCTGGACAGCGGCCCGCGCGCCCGCCGCCGCCCCCCGCCGGACGGCGCGCTGCGGCTGCGCAGGGCCGCGATGGCCGCGCGGCCCGCGCTGCGCGAGCGGGTGCGGATCTTCGGGACGCCGGGGGAGTACGTGGTCTACCAGCGCGGCTCGGCGATCCCGACCTGCCTGGAGACCGGGCGTCCCGTGGTGCAGAATCTGCCGCGCGACGAGGAGATCGCCCACTCCGCGCCGAACGCCGAGCGGGTCGCCGCCTACCGCGCGGCGGGCATCCACTCCGTGCTGGTCGTGCCGCTGAGCGCCCGCGGCGACCGGATCGGCACGGTCACGCTGATCAGGGCCGGGACCTCGCCCGGCTTCGACGACGAGGACACCGCCATCGCCCGCGCGCTGGCCGACCGGGCCGCGATCAGCCTCGACAACGCCCGCCGCTACACCCGCGAGCACGGCATCGCGGTGGAGTTGCAGCGCGCCCTGCTGGCCACGCCCGGCGCCCCGCACCCCGGGGTCGAGGTGGCCACCCGCTATCTCCCGGCGGGCGCCACCGACCTGGTCGGCGGCGACTGGTTCGACACCCTGGCGCTGCCCGGCGGCGTGACGCTGCTGGCCATGGGCGACGTGATGGGGCACGGCGTCGAGGCGGCCGTCGAGATGAGCCACTACCGCTCGATGCTGCGCGTGGTCGCGGGCGAGGGCGACGCGCCGGACCGCGTCCTGCGCCGGATGGACGCGCTGCTGGCCGCCGCGGGCGCCCAGCGGCCGGGCACCTGCCTGCTGGGCCTCGCCGACCCGGCGCGCGGCGGCTGCTTCTTCGCCAGCGCGGGCCACCTCCCGCCCGCCGTCGTCACCCCCGACGGCCGCGTCCGGCTGCTCGCCGTACCGCCGGGACCGCCGCTCGGCGCGGACCTGCGGGGCACGTACGAGACGGTGTACGTGCCGTGGCGCGCGGGGGAGACGCTGCTGCTCTACACCGACGGGCTGGTGGAACGCCGTACCGAGGACATCGACGCCTCGCTCGCCCGGCTGGCCTCGCTCGTCCTCCCGCCCGACGGTGAACCGCTGGACGCGCTCCTGGCCCGGATCGTGCACCGCCTGGCGCCCTCCGCCGCCGAGGACGACGTCGCCCTGCTGGCCGCGCGGGCGCGGCCGTAACCTGGTACGTACGCCACCCGCTGCGTGCGCCCACGTGAGGAGCGAGGTATGACCGACCGCAAACCCGCCGGTGTCTCCTTCGAGACGTGGGTGGACAAGCAGATCCGCGAGGCGGAGCAGCGCGGCGACTTCGCCGAACTGCCGGGCGCGGGAAAGCCGTTGGCCTCGCTGGACACCCCGTACGACGACTTGTGGTGGATCAAGGGCAAGATGCACCGCGAGGGCCTGTCCGCGCTGCCGCCGACGCTCGTGCTGCGCAAGGCGGCGGAGGACGCGACGGCCGCGATAGCGCGGGCGCGCTCCGAACGGCAGGTGCGGCAGATCCTCACCGAGATCAACGACCGCATCCGCGAGGCCCTGCGCCGCCCCCCGGAGGGACCGCCCCTCAACCTCGGCCTGTTCGACGTCGAGAAGGTCGTGGCGGACTGGCACGCGGCGCGGGCCGTCGGTACGGGCACGGACGACAGCGCGGATACGGATACGGGTACGGGTACGGCCGCCGATAGCGATACCGAAACCGATACCGATTCCGGCAGGGGCGGGCGGCGGACGGGGTTCGGACGGCTGTTCCGCAGGGACCGTTCCGCCTGATAGGGATGGGCCGTGCGCTTTGACTCCGTGCCGATGCCGCCGACCGTCGAGGTCAGGCCCCGCGATCCGCGCGGCTACCCGGTGCCCGCGATCACCCCGTGGCAGGACGACCAGCCGCAGTTCGCGCTGACCGACTACGACCGCAGCGCCAACTGCGCCCGGCAGCGGCTGTGTTCGGTGTGCGACACGCTGATGCCGCGCGGCCCGGTGTGGCGGGTGGTGGGCGGTTCCGAGAGCGCCGCGATCGGCGAGGCGCTGGCGGCCGGGCGCCCGTACCGCAATCTCGCGCCGACCCTCGAAGGGCCCGGCCACCGCGCCTGCATGCTCTACGCCTCGATGGTCTGCCCGTATCTGGCGCGGCCCAACGCGCGGCGCGGCCTGGACGCGCGGAACCCGGACGACATGACCGCTCATGTCGTCCGGGGCGCGGTGCGCGGCACGCTGGGCGCCGTCGTCGGTTTCGCCGACTACGAGTTCGCGGTCACCTCGTCACAGGTGCTGTTCCGCTTCGTCGACGTGGTGGAGTTCCTGCCGCACGACACCGCCGACGCCCATCTGGAGGCGCTGCGGGCCGAGTTGGCTCAGGCGCGGTAGGCCGGGAGCCCGACGTAGTCGGAGACCTTGACCGGCGCCTGCGAGCCGTCCACGGGCAGCCGCACGATGCCGTTGGGCGTACGGGCCACGACCGTCCTGCCGTTCGGCTCGAAGGCGGGCTCGGTGTAGTCGGTGGTCGCCTGCGGGGTCAGGTCCTTGTACACGGGCGCGCCGTCGTGGGGCGTCTCCAGGAACAGGTGGTCGTGGCCCCCGACGGACCGGACGAAGACGATGCCGTCGTCCTCGGTCGGCCCGATGGCGGGCTCGGACCCCGGGGTGAGCGCGTAGCCCTGCTGCCGCAGGTAGTCGTCGCGGATGTAGACGTTGCCGTCGCCGGTGTTGGCGTAGACGGCGGTGCCGTACTTTCCCGCCGAGCTGGGCCATACGTTGCCGGTCTGGGGCAGCGGCTTCACGTTCTCGTCCGACTCGTGGTTCAGGCTCAGCACCTTGGGCGTGCCGCCGTGCGCGGTGGCCGGGACGCCGTACAGCCGGGCGGTGCCGCCCCGGCGGCCGGCGAAGAGGATGTTGTCGAGGGCGGGAAGGCCGTTCTGCGGGTCCTTCGCGCGCACCTGCCAGGTCGGGTGCGACCAGTTCTGGTCGCCCGGGTTCCTGGCGACGATCACGCGCCCGCTGCCGTCGGGGTCGCTGACCGCCAGGTCGCCGTCGCCGTCGATGAAGGCGGCCTTCGCGCCGTTCGGCGACCAGGCCAGGTCGCGGACCTCGGTGCCGAAGTCCACCCGGGTGCCGTTCATGACGACATAGCGGGTGCCGTCGCTGATGGTCAGACCGGAGTGCGCGGTGCCGTTGAGCTTGGTGCTGCTGCCCACCGGGCTGGCCCCCGAGCCGTTGGCGCCGTCGTCCCCCGCGTTCCCCCCGCTGCCGCCCTTCCCGCTGGGGGTGGGCTGACCGCTCGCGCCGCTCGTCGCCGAGGGCGCCGGGTCGGAGGCGGTGCCGTCCGCGGGGCCGCAGGCCGACAGGAGCAGGGCGGCACCCGCCGTGATCCCGGCGGTGAGCGCGATGGCGGCGGCGGTGCTGCGACGGCCACGGGCACGAACGGACATATCGGGTTCCCCCCAGGAACGGATGCGGTGCGGCGTTCTCCGGCCGCTCGCGGCGGTGTCCCGCTGTTCCGGCCGGCTCCGGCTGTTCGTGCCGGTGACACAAAGAGTGCTCCCGCAACGTCCGTCTCCTGTGCTGCCGTTGTCACGCCAGTGCAACAGCGGGGGCGCGCGCGGCGGGAGGGCCCGCGGTCCCGCGCCGACCAGGACCGGTACGGTCCGCGTGCCCTGCGGGCGGTTCGCGCGTTGTATCGATCATGAACGTAAGCCGAATCCTCACCACCGCCGCCGCCGGTTCCTTCCTGATCGCGGCGGGCGCCCCCGCCGCCATGGCCGCCGAGCAGTCCGCCGACCTGGGCTCCACCCTGAGCAGCACCGCGATCACCGCGAGCGCCGCGGGCGAGCAGGCCAAGGGCGCCACCGCCAGCGTGCTCGGCGACTACAAGGTCGACCAGAAGGTCCAGGACGTGAAGAACGTCGCCCAGGCGGGCACCGACGCGGTCACCGCCGCCAACGACCTGGTCCACTGACCCGAGCCAAACGCCGTACGCACGGGACGCGTGCGGGCGCGTAGGCACAGACCCACCACACGCAGGGGCGCCCCGCGGGACTTCTCCGGTCCGGCGGGGCGCCCCTGCGCGCGGGTTTCGGGCTCTAACCCTTGAGGGTGCCCACCGGCACCAGGCAGTGCGCGGCGGTGCCCAGGACGTCGGTGTCCCCGGCAAAGCCCTGGAGGGTCTCCTCGGTCACCGGGGTGCCCGGCTTGGCCTCGGGCCACGGGCGGGTGGCGAGGATGAAGTACACCGCGCCCCGGTCCTGCGCCGCGGCCACCCACTGCTCGGGCACCGGGCACGCGGCGTGCAGGTACGGCATCGTCAGCACGGCCTTGCCGCCCTCGACCAGCACCTTCACCGGGACGTTCGGCGCCTGCTTGACGTCGAGGATCGCGCCGCCGACCGGCAGCCCGACCTCCTCCGCGACGGCCAGCGCCGCCTCCTGCCCCGACTCCGGGCCGTCCGGCCCGTCACCGAGCGAATAGGCCATCAGGAACGGCATGTCGCGGCCGTCCTCGTGGTGTTCACCGGCCCACGGAATCACCACGAGGGTGCCGAGTCGGCGCTGGAGGGCGGAATTCAGGGCGGTATTGGTCTGGCTCATGCGCCGGACCCTAACCGCCGGGAGAGCCCGGCCGGGGCGGATATCACCTCCGCGGGCGACCCGAGGCTCCCGGATTCCTCCGTTAGGGGAGAAGTCGGCCGCGCGTACGCACCCTAACGGCCCATCAGGGTGATGTGGATCGGCAGCGGTTGAGAACAGGAAATCCGCAGTTCACACAGTTCGCGCCGCCACCCTCGTGGGCGGCGGCCATTCTCAGCAGTTGCGGTAATACCGTCTGCTTTTCACGGTGGTGGCGTAGCTGTTCACCACCGAAGGGAACTGTTTTCCATGCGTACCCACCGGATCACCGGCGTGGTCGTCGCCTCCGCGCTCGTCGCCACCATCGCCGGCGGCGCGCTCACGACGACCGCCGCTGCCGCCACTCCCGCAGACACCAAGCCCGCGGGCACCGTGACGGCACCGGCCGCGCCGGACGCGACCGCGCTGCTCGCGCAGGCCAAGTCACTGGGAGACGTGGCAGGCGTGCTCACCCCGGTCACGAAACTGGTCCAGGACGTGCTCGCCAAGCCCGGCACCGTCAAGCCCGAGACCATCACCGCCGACGCCGCCGGGGCCAAGTCGGCGATCGACGCGGCGAAGGCCGCCGCGCCGGCCGTCCCCGCCGCTCCCGCCGCCCCTGCGGCTCCCGCTGCCCCGGCGGCTCCCGCGGCTCCCGCCGCGCCGGCTCTTCCCGCCGCTCCCGCCGCCCCCGCGGTGCCGAGCCTCGGCAGCCCCTCGGGCAAGGTCGCCACGCAGCCGTCGGCCAAGCCGTCCGCCACGCGGGACCTGAAGGCCGACGCCCTCACCGCGCTCCAGACGGCCGTCGACAACCTGGTCAAGGCGTCCACGGCCGGTGACCCGGCGGGGCTGCTGACCGCCGCCACGGCCGTCGTCACCGGCCTGGTCAACGTCGTCGTCGCCACCGTCCTCGGAGGTGGCCTGCCGGCGCCGAACCTGCCCGGTCTGCCCGCCCTCCCGTCGCTGCCCGGCGGCCTCCCTTCGGCCCCCGGCCTGCCGCTCTGACCGAGCGCCGGGCGTAGCCGGAGCCGTGGTTCACAGGGTTCCCGAGCGGCGCCACGAGCCGTGCTCCGGCCGGATGTGACACCCGAAGGGGTGAGCGCGAACAGCGCTCACCCCTTCGGCCTATTTTGATACGCCGTCACCGATTCAGCCCAACATGCGTGACTATTCGTGATCTCCCCCCGTTGCGCACAGCGTCAACGCCGCAGGTATTTGCGGTTGGGTTTCGTCTCAGGGAGATCTTGATGTCGCGTATCGCAAAGGCGGCGGCCGTCACCGCCGCGGCGGGTGCCGTTCTGGCCGCCGGCGCCGGTATGGCTGTTGCCGACTCCGGCGCGCAGGGTGCCGCTGTCGGTTCGCCGGGTGTGCTGTCCGGCAACCTCATCCAGGTGCCCGTGCACGTCCCGGTCAACGTCTGCGGTAACACCGTCGACGTCATCGGCCTGCTGAACCCGGCGTTCGGCAACCAGTGCGCCAACGTCTCCGGGCACGACGGCGGCGAGTGGTAATTCCGCGCCACCGCGGCCTCCCGTCACCTTGTGTGCGGGAGGCCGTTTTCTTTTCCCTCGGCCCGTCACCCTCGGCGCGTTTCCCTCCGCCTGTCACCCGCGGCCCGTCACCTGCGGCCCGTCACCCGCGGCGCGAGCGCGTCAGCTCTCCTCGTAGCGGTAGAACGAGCGGTGGTCGAAGTAGTCCGACGGCTTCTCGTTCCACGGCGGCATCAGCTCGTTGCTGCTGATCACGCGGCCGTGCTCGGGGTCCTTGGCCGACAGCGGCATGGACGGCAGGTACGCGGACTTCGGGTGCAGCCGCTGCCAGCGGATCCACACCAGGTCGAGGAAGGCGTGGTGCATCCAGAACACCGGGTCGTTCGGCGAGGTGCCGCCGATCATGTGGCCGCCGACCCACTGGTGGACCCGGTTGTGCAGGTAGCCGCCCTTGGTGTCGCTGACCGTCCAGCCCTCGATCTTGTTCCTGAAGCCCTTGGTGGACGGGGCGGAGTTCCACGGCGCGACGTCGTAGACCGGCATCGCGAGCGCGTTGTCCAGCTCCGCCTTCGTCGGCAGCACGATCGGCCGGTCGGGCCGCCCCATGTTGCGGGTCAGGTACTTCTCCTGCGTGACCCCGTAATTGATCGGCCAGTCGCCGGTCTGGTACGCGAACGGGCCCGTCATCACCTGGCCGTCGCTGTCGCGGCCGTTGCCGCCCATGAAGTCCGGGCCCCACAGAGAAGAGCTCTGCGCGTTGTCGTACGTCCAGTCCCAGTACGGGATGGTGACGCCCGGGTCGAACATCTGGAGATCGGCCTCGAACTGGAGCAGGAACCGGCGGTGCCAGGGGAAGAAGGTCGGCGCCATGTGGGCGACCCGCAGCCCGCTCTCGCCGTCGGCGGCGAAGTACTTGCCGTGCGTGATGACGTACTTGTCGTAGCCGCCCACGCGCTTGAGCTCCAGCACGGCCTCGACGAACCGGGAGCGTTGGCTGCTGGTCAGATGCCGCTGATTCATTCGCGTGTACACAGGAACTGACCCCTCGGCGGTCGTACGGCGCTCAGCCGTCAGTGGTGGCGCGTGGTGCCGCGCTCAGTGGTGGCGCTCAGTGCGGGCGCCCGTGGACGGCGCTCAGTGGTGGTGCTCCGCGGTCGTGGACAGCTGGGCGCGGCCGAGCACGTCGACCGCGCCGCGGGCCGTGCCGAGGGCGGTGGGGAAGGGCTGGTAGTGGTTGGCCATGCTGATGAAGCTGCCGTCCACGCGCCGCATCACGTGCAGCGGGCGCCCGTCGATCCGGATGTCGACGCCGCTGTCCCGCGCGGAGCTGAACCCCTGGATGCGGCGCCCGCGGTAGACCTCGTCGAAGAGGGCGGCCCCCGCGCCCGGTACGGGAGCGGGCTCGTACCCGGCGGCGGCGCTGTCGTACCCGGCGGCGGGCTCGGCGACCGCGGTGTCCGACTGCCTCGCGGCCAGCATCGGACGCAGCGCCGCGGTGGTCCCCGATACGGCGGCCACGGTCGTGATGCCGCGCCTGATCAACCGCCGTCGCGTCGCCACCCGGGGTCGTGAGTGTTTTCCGCTGCCGTTCTCGATGGCTTCGCTCATGTCCGACACACTCCTCTCCTCCGGCCGTTTCCGCGGCTCATCATGCCGCCGTAGGGGTGAGTCACCCGGATAATCGGTGGGCGATGCAAGGAATTTCATCCGCCCGAGTGATATCGCGATCGGCCCGGTGCCGGTATTGACGGACCGCCAGGTTGTTTGAGGCCGGGTAGGAACTGTCGTGGGAACCGCTTTTGGTCTACGTCAGGGGGCGCGCTTATTACTCATACGTTATGACTGATCGTTAGGAGTCCGATTTCCGTGCGGTCGCACGGGGGTCACCGCACCACGCACCACGCACAGCGGACAGCGAACGAGGAGTGACCATGGCCAACCGACGCCAGTGGCTGACGGGTGCGGGCGTCGGGTTCGTGTCGGCCGCCTTGATCGTGTCAGGACTGTCCGGCATCGCGGGTGACCCGCCGGGCGCGGGCCGCCGCCTGGTCACCGCGCTCGCCGGTGCCGTCGGCGCGGAGGGCGCCACGGGACCGGGCGGCCCGGACGGCGTCAACGGATCGAGCGGCGCCAGCGGATCGAACGGCCCTGACGGCCCTGACGGCCCTGACGGCTCGAACGGTCCCGCCGGTGCTTCCGGGGCCACGCCCACGCCCCCGCCGCGCGCCTCGTACGCCCCCATGGGCGCCTTCACCGACTCCGGCGCCGAGGGCGTAGCACGGATCGGCGCCCTGGAATCCTGGCTCGGCGGTACGGAGGCGACGGTCGGCCATACGTATCTGCCCGGTGACGACTGGTCCGGCATCGAGGGCAGCGGCGGGCTGCTCCAGCCGTGGGCCGCCTGGAAACGCGCGAAGTCCGACCGGCTCTTCGTCCTCAACGTGCCGATGCAGGAGCACAACGAGGACCGCGTCCCCGACCGCGACGTACGCGAACTGATCCAGGAGGGCGCGCGCGGCGACTTCGACGGCCACTTCACCCGGCTCGCCCACCGACTGGTCGACCTCGGCGTGCCCGACACCGTGATCGTCCTCGGCTGGGAGATGAACGGCACCACGTACACCCACCGCTGCGGGCCCGACCCGTCCGGCTGGAAGACGTACTGGAACCGGATCGTCAAGGCCATGCGCGCCGTCCCCGGCCAGCGCTTCCGCTTCGACTTCACCCCCAACCGCGGCCAGGACGCCATCGGCTGGACCGAGTGCTACCCCGGTGACGCGACCGTCGACATCGTCGGCATGGACTCCTACGACCAGCCGCCCGGCGAGACCTTCTACGACCAGGTCAACGAGGCGTACGGGCTCCAGGCGCAGGTCGACTTCGCCGACCTGCACGGCAAGGAGATCTCGTACCCGGAGTGGGGCCTGTTCAGGAACGGCGACAACCCCGACTACATGCGGCAGATGCTCCAGTGGATCAACGACCACCAGCCGGTGTACCAGACCATCACCGACTACTGCCCGCACGGCGTGTGGCAGTGCACGGAGAACCCGAAGTCCTCGAAGGTGTATCGCAACGCGCTGTTCGACCTGAAGCCGGCGCCTGCTCCTTCGGAGACGCCGACGCCTACGGAGACGCCGACGTCCACGGGTACGCCCACGCCGACGGAGACTCCGACGCCGACCGGCACTCCGACTCCCACGGACACGCCGACCGTCACGCCGACGCCCACGGATACGCCTACGGATACGCCCACGGTGACGCCGACGCCCACGGATACGCCTTCGGGCACGCCTACGGATACGCCGACCCCCTCGGTCAGCCCGTCCGCGACGCCGACCGAGACCCCGACGCCTACGGACACGCCCACGGTGACGCCGACGCCGAGCGGCACGCTCACCCCGGAGCCGTCGCTGTCGCCGAGCCCGACTCCGACCGCGCCGACGACGCCCTCGGTGTCGCCGTCCCCCGACCTGTCGCCGAGCCCGGCGGTCAGTCCGAGCGCGAGCCCGACGCCCAGCGTGCTGCCGCCCGTGACGCCGACCCCGGCGCTCACACCCGTGGCCGTACCGACTCCGCTTCCGGCCGTCACGCCGGGCCCGACGCCGGTGCCGCAGGCCGGGCCCTCGCCGCTGCCGCCCGTGGTGGAGGCGTGCCTGCCGCTCCAGCTCAGCGAGGAGATGCAGAAGCAGTACGCCAGCGGTCAGGTCTGCATCAAGCTGCAACCGAAGGCGCCGGGGGAGCAGACGGCGACGCCGACGCCGAGCGCGTCGACACTCGGTTCGCCGACGCCGACGCCGACCGCGCCGACGTCCGAGTCGCCGACGCCTGAGGCGCCGACTCCGGCCGTGCCGACGACACCGACACCCACGTTGCCGCCGACGGCCACGTCCGCCGTGAAGCCGGAGTCGGTGCAGGAGGCCGCGCCCGCGACGAGCCCGACGCCGCCGGCCGGCTAGCCGCAGGGCGGCTCAGGCGCCGTGAGCCTTGCCGCCGCGCCTGGCGAGCCGGTCGTTCAGCCCGGCCCGCCAGGCGCGCAGCACCGGCAGGCGGCGCTTGGCGGTCGCGGCCAGGCGCGTGCGGGCGGCGGCCAGGGCGACGCGGCTGTGGAGGACGACGGCCAGCGGTCGCGTGGTCAGCAGCAGGCGGCGGTTGGCGAGGTGGTCGGGGCGCCAGTGGAATTTGTGCGGCTCCGCACCGCGCAGCAGGCTGAGGGCGGCCCGGCCGCCGTCCTGGGTCTGCCGGACGCCGTGCCGCATCAGCAGCGTCGTGACGTCGACCTTGGTGGTGCGCAGGTCCGGGTGGGCGCCGTAGAGGTAGCCGCCCGCCAGGCTCGGGCAGAGCACGGTGAGATTCGCGGCCACCACCTCGCCGCCGAGGCTGAACTCGGTGACCGCCGCGTCGCCGTTCGCCACCATCAGCCGCGCGGCGCGGGTCAGGTGCTCGGCGAAGCGCGGGCGTACGTGCTCGGGGGTGACCCCTCGGCCCTGCCACTGGAGCAGGTGCAGCCGCAGCATCGTCCCGACGGCGGGCGCCACCTCGTGCGCGGGCACCGCGCGTTCCTCGACGCCCGCCGCGTCCAGCTTGCGCAACTGCGAGCGGATGCGCTGGCCGCGCGAACTGCCGACCCTCGCGATCAGGCCGTCCATGGGCAGGCCAGGCAGCTCCAGGCAGACCGAGTCCTCCAGGTCCTTGCGCGGGCCGCGCCACGCGCCGTACACCCGCTCGGCCGCCGCGCCCGGCCGTACCTCGCGCAGGTCGATCACCGCCGTCCGCGCCAACCGCCGCAGCGCCCCGGTCAACGCCGCCGCGTACGCCGGATCCGCGTCGTCCACCAGCACGTCCGCGTAGTCCGTGATCGCCCCGCCGAGCGCCACCAGCACCGGCACCGGCCGGTACGTCACCATCAACGGCGCCGCCGCGACCAGCTCCTCGCCCCGCCGCACCACCACGACCCGCAGCCGCCCGCGCCTGCCGTACGACAGCCACCACGAATACAGCCACGCGTGACTCTGGAACGGCGTCGCCGCCCCGCACCGCCCGTACAACCGCCCCCACTGCGCGGCCATCCCCCCGAACGCCTCGCCGTCCCGGCACACCTCCACCCTGAGCCCGCCCCCGTCCCCGTCCGGTGCGCCGATGTCGGCGCCGGGGGCAGTGCGTGGCTCGGATACGCGTCCGGCCGCGGTGCCGCCCGTGCTGCCGGTGGTCGCTTGCGGTGCCTGCGCTGGCGCGGGCGCAGCCATCGGCGTTGTCGCAGGCCCGGGGGTGGGCGGGGGCTTCGGGGGGGTCTCGGGCGTGGGCCGGGGGTGGGCGGCGGGGGTGGTCATACGGATTCCCTGGGGATCGCTGTCGGGGCGTGGCCCGGGGTGGGGGCCGGGAGGGAGGCGCCGTAGGCGGGCTCGCGGCGGGTGCGGGGGCGGACCAGGAGGAAGAGGGCGCCGAGGAGGCCGCCCGCGCTCGCGCCGACCGCCGCGGACAGGGCGGTGGAGGGCGAGGAGGGAGAGGTCGGGGCGGTGGCGGGGGAGAAGACCAGCAGGCGGACGCCGGTGCTGCCGGCGCTGCGGTTGCCGGTCGCGGCCAGCGAATCGGCCACGGCGTTGGCGACCTTCGCGGCGGTCGCCCCGCGCCGGGCCGTCCCCGTGATCGAGATCATCGGCGCGTCGGGCGAGGTCGCGGCCTGCACGCTGCCCTTGAGGTCGTCCACCGCCATCCCGGACGCGGCCTGCGCCCCCGCGAGCACCGCGGAACCGGTGACGACCCGCCCGTACGCCTGCGCGAAACCGGTGGTGGTCGTCGCGTCGCCGTGCTGCGGCACCACGATGACGTAGCTGGTGGCGGCGTACTGCGGGGCCGCCGTCAGGCCGTAACCGAGGCCGCCCGCGAGGCCGATGCCCAGGCACAGGGGCAGCGGCAGCCAGCGCGGCGGCGTCCGCCACGAAGCGCGGCGCCCGCGCCCCTGCCTGCCCGCGGGGGCGCGGCCCTCGTCGCGGATCGCGGCCTTCTCCTGCACTGCGGTGTCCTGCATGAGCGGTCTCATTTCTTCTGTCCCGGCCCCACGCCGGTGGCGGATGCGGATGCGGATGCGGTTGCCGTTGCGTACAGCCGCATCACGCGGTCGGCGGTGTGGGCGATGTGGTAGCTGTCGACGGCGGCGGGCACCGGCAACCGCCGTACGCCCGCGCCCTGTTGGGCGTGGAGCGCGGAGACGAGGTCCCGCGGGCCGGTGCCGATCCGGCGGGCGCCGGGCGCGCTGTCCGGCGGCAGGTCCTCGATCGCGGGGCACGCGGTGTGCAGCACCGGCAGCCCGGCCGCCAGCGCCTCGACCATGGCGAGCCCGAAGGACTCCTCGCGCGACGCGGACACGAAGACGTCCATCGCGGCCAGCAGCGCGGGCATGTCGGGCATGACACCGCTGCCGTCCTCCCCGCCCGCCGCGCCCACCAGATGCACGCGCGGCGCGACGCCGGTCGAACGGGCCAGCCGCAGCAGGGCGTCGTGCTCGGGCCCGGTGCCCGCGACGAGGAGATGGGCGTCCGGGACACCGGCCAGCGCGCGGATGACGGTGTCGAAGTTCTTGCCCGGTACGAGCCTGCCGACCCCGCCGACGACGAACGCCCGCTCGGGCAGACCGAGTTGGGCCCGCGCGGCGGCGCGCACCGCCGGGTCGAAACGGAAGCGGGCCGGGTCGATGCCGTTGGGCACCAGGTGGATACGCGGGTCGGGCACGCCCCACTCGCGCAGCCTGCGCGCGACCGTCGCGGAGACGGCGACGGTGGCCACGCCCAGCCGTTCGGTGGCCCGGTACAGCGCGCGGGTGCCACGGGTGAGCGGGCGGCCCTCGATCTGGGAGTCGCCGAGCGAGTGCTCGGTGGCCACGACCGTACGCACCCCGGCCAGCCGTGCGGCGAGGCGGCCGTAGACGCACGCGCGGTAGAGGTGGGTGTGCACGACGTCGTACCGGCCCGCCCTGATCTGCCGGGTGAGCCGGGGCAGCGCGGACAGGTCGCGGTTGCCGGTCATGCCCAGGTGCGTGACGCGTACGCCGTCGGCGCGCAGCGCGTCCGCGACCGGGCCGGGGTTGGTGAGGGTGATCACCTCGCTCTCGCAGGAGGCGGGCAGGTGGCGTACGAGCAGCCGCAGTTGCTGCTCCGCGCCGCCGATGCCCAGACCGGTGATGACGTGCAGGACCTTCACCTGGGCTCCTCCGGAGCGGCCGTCCCCCGGCCGGACCCCGGGCCGGACGGCGCGCCGTCCCGAACGCCGGACCGCCCGCTGTCCCGCACGCCGTCCCGCCCGCCTGACTGCCCGCCGTCCCGCACGCCGGGCAGGACGCTGATCCCGTCTCCCGGCACGGGCGTCGGCGCGGGTGCGGCGGGCGGCCCTCCGGCGGCCGTCGCCGTCCGCAGCTTGTGCAGCAGCCGCTTGGCGTTCAGCCGCCCCGCCGCGTCCCGTTGGCCGACGTACGCGCGCGGCAGCGCGAACGTCCCGGCGAGCGGGCCGGGGTCGACTGAGCACGCGTAGCGGTAACCGGCGCTGCGGGCGGCGGCCACCGTGCGGGCGTCGGTCGCGCCGTACGGGTAGCAGAAGCCGTCGGGCTCGTGGCCGGTGATCTCCCGCAACAGCTCGCGGCTCTCGGTGAGTTCGACGGTCAGCTCGTCCTCGTCGACCGCGGTGAGGTCCAGGTGCAGCAGGCCGTGCGAGCCGACCTCCATCCCGGCCGCCGCCGCCGCGCGGATGCCGTCGGCGGTCAACAGCGGCTTGCGCGGGCCCTGTTCGTCCCAGGCGTTGACGCCGCCGAGCCTGCCGGGCAGCACGAAGACCGTCGCGGTGTGGCCGTACCGGAGCAGCAGCGGGACGGCGTACTCCAGGAAGTCGGCGTAGCCGTCGTCGAAGGTCAGCCCGACCATGCGGCTCGCGCGTCCGGCCGCGTGGGCGCGCATCAACTCGCCGACGCCGACGCCGGTCAGGCCCCTGCGGCGCAGCCACTCCAGTTGGCGGCCGAGCCGTTCGGGCGAGACGGTCACCAGATACGGGTCGTCCCGGCAGTCGCCCACCGAGTGGTACATCAGCGTCCACGGCAGCGCGGCCTGCCTCCTGCGGCTGCGCGCGGCGCTGTGCGCGCGGGCCCGGTCGGCGGCGCTGTCGGGCCGGGGACCTGGGACGGGTCCCGAGCCGGAGCGGGCGCCGGAGACGCGCACGGGCGACGGGCGGAACGCGGTCGTCCGCGCGGTGGTACGTACCGAGGCCGGTCCGCTGGGGGACACGGGCGCGGATTCGGGGGCCGGGCCGGGGGACGGCCTGCGTACGGATCGGAGGACGGATTCCGGCGCGGAGCCGGGCATGGCGTTCGAACTAGGCATGGGACAGCCTTCGTTTCGCTGTGGCGAGCAGGTGCGGAACCTCCGGCACCCGCACCGCGGCGGCCGCCGCGGCGAAGGTGACGGGCACGGCGATGCAGCACACCGCCGTCGCGGCCAGCGGATCGGGGATCAGGGATCCGAGGCCCCAGCCGGCGACGGTGGCCACCGCCGCGGCAAGCGTGATCCGGCCTACGCCGGTGAGGAGTTGGCGTGCGCCGATCGCGATGGTGTGCGCCGCGAGGCCGCGGACCAGCAGTCCGGCGGTCACGGTGATCCCGGCGGCGTTGCCCGCCGCGATGCCGTACGCGCCCCACGCGCCGACCGTCGCCGCGTCGGCGCCGATCGTGACGAGCAGGCCCGCGGACATGGCGGCGGCCGGGTACCAGGTCGGCCGGGCGGCCGAGAAGTACGGCCTGATGAGCGCGCCCACCAGGCTCTGGCCGAGCAGCCCGAGCGCGTACACCCGCATCACGGCGGCCGTCGCCGCGGTGTCGGAGGCGTCGAACGCGCCGCGCTGGAAGAGCACCTGGATGATCTGCGGGGCGCAGCCGATGATGAAGGCGGTGCCGAGCAGGACCACGACGCACACCACCGTCAGGTCGCGCTGCACCTGCCGTCTGGCCCGCTCCCGGTCGCCGCGGGCGAGCGCCTGCGAGACGACGGGGAAGGTGACCGTGCAGATCATCACCGACAGCACCATCGGCATCTGCGCCACTTTCTGCGCGTAGTTGAGGTGCGAGATCGCGCCCGACGGCAGGGGCGCGGCGAAGAACCGCTCGATCAGCACCTGGGCCTGGCGGCTGACGGTGAAGAAGATGACGGGCGCGACCAGGGCGAGGCCGAGCCGGGACGCCTTGGGCCGCGTGGGGAGTTGGGGGCCGGTCCGGACGCGGGGGGCCCGGTGGGAGCGGGCTCCGGCGCTCGCTCGGCCGCCTGCCGGGGCGGATTCGCTTGCCAGGGACGGCGCTTCGGGCCCGGACCGGCCCGCGTTCCTCAACTGCCCCTCTCGCTGCGGCTGTTCGGGAATGGCCGCGGTCTTCGCCGGTACGGTCTGCCGCCCGGTGCGCAACTCGGCCAGAAACGCGGGCAGTTGGATGAGCACCATCAGCAGGCCGCCGACCGCGACACCGGCCGCTGCGGCCCGCGCGCCCCAGTGGGCGTGCAGCGCGAACAGCGTGCCGATGATGCCGACGTTGTACGCCACGTAGATCGCGGCGGGCGGCAGGAAGCGGCGGTGGGCGCGCAGCGCGGCGCTCAGGTACCCGGCGAGGCCGAAGGTGAAGACCGTCACGGCGGTCAGCCGCGTGCAGTCCACCGCGAGGCGGTGGTCGGTCAGTCCGGGCGCGAGCACGTCGACCACGAGGGGCGCGGCCACCGCGATGGCGGCTCCGACGGCGGCCAGCAGCAGCGTCAGCCGCGGCAAAGTGGCGGCCAGCAGGGCCCGTACGGGATCGCCCGTCCGCGCCGCCCGGCCGTCGGCCGCCCTTCCGTCCGCCCGCCTGCTGAGGGCGGCGGCGAAGGCCGGTACGAGCAGCAGCGCCATCGCGTCCTCGATCAGGACGGTCGCCGCCAGCTCCGGGACCGTCCACGACACGAGGAACGCGTCGCTGGCCGCCCCCGCTCCGAAGAGGTGGGCGATGGCCTGGTCGCGCACCAGCCCCAGCACGGAACCGGCCACCGACAGCACGGCGGTGACCAGGGCGGCCCGCGCGAGGCCCTTCGACCCCCGGTCGCCCCCGGAACCGGAACCGGAGCCGGAACTGGAACCGGAGCCGGAGCCGGAGCTCGGGCCGGATTCGACGCCGGTGTCGACGCCGCTTCTGGCTCCGTTGCCGTTGGTGTCGCCGTCGCCAGGAGCCGGGTCCGGGGCCCGGAGCGTACGGCCGGTCGGCGCGTCGTCCTCGTGGGCGGCGGTCGCCGCACTCGCGGTCATCGGCGGCGGCCGTCCGTGGCGTCGGCGCCGAGGTCCGCGTCGGCAGCGGCGTCCGCCGCGGGCGACAGCGCCCACCAGGCCGTCAGGCCGAGCAGCACCGCGGTCAGCACGGTGGAGGGCCCGCCGATGTCCGCGTAGAGGAAGTCGACGCACTGCCAGATCAGCAGCCCGACGGCGGCCAGTCCGCTCGCGGCGGCGCCCGGTGCGCGGTTGCCCGCGCGGCGGGCGCGCAGCAGACGGTCGGTGCCGCGGGTGAGGAAGGCGGCCCAGCCGCCGACGAGGAGAGCGAAGCCGATCAGGCCCTGCTCGCTGAGCGCGAGCAGATACATGTTGTGCGGCGACAGCAGCGGTTCACGGGTGAAGCGCTGCCCGGCCCCCGCCGTGTCGCTGCCCGACGACAGCGCGAGCGAGGCGTGCCCGTCGCGCTCGTCGGGGAAGCGCTTGAGGCCGACGCCGGTCGCCGGGTGCTGGCGCCACATGCTGACGGCGGCGGCCCACAGCGTGTACCGGTCGGTGACCGAGGGGTCCGGGTCCGCGGTGACCTGCGTGATGCTGCTGACCCGCTGCCCGATCATCTGCGAGCCCACGCCGAGCCCGCCGACCAACAGCACGGCGGAGGCGGTCAGTACGCCGAAGACGCGCAGCGCCTGACGCCGTCCCGACAGCACGATCATCGCCGCGCACGTGACGGCCGTGGCGATCCACGTACCGCGGCTGAAGGACACCGCCAGCGGTACGAGCAGCGCCGCCGCGCAGGCCAGCGCGGCGGGGCGCAGCCAGCGGGGCGCTCCCGCCGCGGCCGGTACGAGCGCGCAGCCGGTGGCGATGACCAGGCCGTACGCGACGACCGTCGCCATCCCCATGATGTCCGAGGGGCCGAAGGTGCCGACCGCCCTGATGTCCTCGCCCATGTAGGAGGCGCCGGTCGCGGTCGCGTACTGCCACACGCCGATCGCGCCCTGGACGAGGGCGACCGCGACGACGGCTCCCGCCACCACCGCGAAGTCCCGCCGGTCGCGCAGCAGCAGCACCAGCGAGGCGGGCACCAGGACGAACACCTGGGCGTAGCGCAGGAATCCGGCGAGTCCGGCCGCCGGGTCGACCGAGGTCATCGCGGACAGCGCGAAGCCGACGACGGGCGCGCCCAGCACCACCGCGGCGGTCGCGGTCAGCGGCCGTGCCCGGTCGCGCAGCAGCCGTACGGCGACGGTCAGGATGAGTACGGCGGAGGCGGCGTCGGCCGGGGTGACCTTGCCCGAGGTGCTGACGTCGCCCGTGCTGACCGGCGCCGCGAGCAGCAGCACGGTCGCCAGGGCGGGCAACAGCGGTGCCAGCCAGCGGTATCGGGCGAGGCCCGGGGGGATACGAGGGGCGGGTTCGGCTCGGTGCGCGGGCGCCGTGTTTCGCGCGGGCGCGGGCGTGGCGATCGTGGCCATGATTCAGCTCCCACCGAACCGGAAGAGCGAAGTCGCCGTGCGGGCGAGGATTCTGACGTCCTGCCAGAGCGACCAGCTGTCGATGTAGTGGTTGTCGAACCGCGCGCGGTCGGCGATCGAGGTGTCGCCGCGCAGCCCGTGCACCTGGGCGAGCCCGGTGATGCCGACCGGCATCCGGTGCCGGTCCTGGTAGCCGGGGTGGGTCTGGCTGAACTGCTCGACGAAATACGGGCGTTCGGGGCGCGGACCGACCAGGCTCATGTCGCCGCGCAGCACGTTCCAGAACTGCGGCAGCTCGTCGAGCGAGGTGCGCCGCAGCAGTCGGCCGACCGGGCTCACCCTGCGGTCGTGCGCGATGCTCCAGCGCGTCGCGGACTCGCCGGGGTCGGCCGGCCGCAGCGTACGGAACTTCAGGAGGGTGAACGGGCGTCCGCCCAGGCCGATGCGCTCCTGCCGGAACAGCACACCGGGGCCGTCGGTCAGCCGTACCGCGAGGCCGCAGCCCGCGAGGACCGGCGCGAGCGCCAGCAGGGCGGCCGAGGCGAGCACGATGTCGAGGGCGCGCTTGCCCCAACGGCCGGGCGGCGCGGGCGGATACGGGTCGAGGCGGCGGCACGCGAAGCCCCACAGGTGGCCGGGGGCCGCCTGGCCGTCGCCGGGGCCGGGACCCGCGGTGACCTGCCACACGCAGGCCCCCTGCGCGGCAAGCAGCCGTACCGTCGCGGTCGTACGCGCGTCGAGCGGCTGCGGGCCCGCGACGACCGCGTACCGCACCGAGTTCTGGATCACCGCGCGCGTGATGTCGCCGTGGCCGGTCAGCACCGGCAGGGGGAAGTCGTCGGGCGCGGTGCCGTGTCCGGGCCCCGGGCCCTGCTCCTGCCCCGGCACCTGGCCGGTGGCCGCGATGCCCACCGGGTGCATCCCGTACTCGGGATGCGCGTGCAGTACGGCGGCGACCTCGCGTACGGACCCGTCGCCGCCCACGATCAGCGTCGATCCGGGGTGCAGCCGCGCGTACCGGCGCCGCGCGCCGTGCACGACCCCGCGCAGCACCCACTGGCCCAGCACGGTCAGCACGAGCGCCGTCAGCAACTCGCTCCATCCGAGGGCGCTTTCGGGCGCGGTCGCCGCGGCCGTCACGGCCACCAGGCCCCACGCCAGCGTCGCGCACAGCGCCAGCGCCGGCACCTCGTCCGACGCCGTCGGCGCGAACCCCGGCCGGTACAGCCGCGCCCTGCGCAGCGCCGGGACCAGGCACCCGAGCAGCGGCGCCAGCAGCAGCGGCCCCACATCCGCCCGCACCGCGAACGCGCCCATCAGCGCCGCCGCGCAGTCCGCCGCCACCAGCGGCCCCGCCACCCGCTGCCGAAACGCCCGATGCCGCGGTCGGGACACCGTCGCGGGCGTCTGCCGCGGTGCCGACGCGGGCGTCTGCCGCGACGCCAACACGGGAGCCCGCCCTCCGCCGTCGCCGCCCTGCCCCACGACCACCCCGAGCACCCGCCCGGCCGAGGACGCCTCAGCCGCCTGCCCGTTGCCCCGCCCGGCTGAGCCGGTCCCGGGCCCCGTGTCCAGCGCGACACCGACCCCCCGGTCGACGGCCCGCCCGGGGGCCGGGCCCGCAGCGGCTTCCGGCTCCTGGCCGCGCGTGACGGCGCGGGGGCGTTCCGGGGCGCGGGTGGCAGTCGCGGGGGTCGTGGACTCGGGGCGTGGGCCGAGGGTGAAGCGGAGGCTGCGGTCGCCGCCCCACCTCGGGGGCGTACTGGACGCGGTGTCGGAGGCGGGGGCGAGCGCGAAGCTGAGCCTGCGGTCGGCGGCGCGCGCGGGCGCCGGTTCGGGCCCGCCTCCTTGGGCGCGGTCACCGCCCTGGCCGGGCGTCGCCGTGGCGTTCTCCGCGGCCTGGCCCACGACGCCCAGCACGCGCTCGCCACGGCCCCCGCTCGCGGGCGCGCGGTCGGCCGTACGGGCCGCGGGTGCGGCTGCACGGTCGGACGTACGGGCCCCAGGTGCGGGTGCGCGGTCGGCGGGGCGGCTTCCCGACACGGGCGCGCGGTCGGGCGTACCGCCTCCGGACGCGGGTTCGCGGTCGGGCGTACTGCCTCCGCGGTCGGGCGTACGGCCCCCTGGCGCGGGTGTGCGGTCGGCGGGGCGGCCTCCTGAGGGGAGGGGGCGGCCGGTGGGGGTGGGCGGCGGCACGCGCGCGCTCTCCCACGTCATCGGGTGACCCTCTCGGTGGGGCGGCCCGGCTGGGGCAGCGCGAGGACGTCGCGGTAGAGGTCGGCGACGGCGGCAGCGGTTCTTCGTACGTCGTGCCGTTCGCGGACGTGCGCGAGCGCGCGGCGACCGGCGTCGGCGCGCCGTACCGGATCGGTGAGGAGCCTCAGCAAGGCGTCGGCGAGGGCGCGTTCGTCCTCGACCGGGACGACGGAACCGGCGGCGTCGGCGGGCGGCACGCTCTCGCGGGCGCCGCTGACGTCGGTCTGGACGACCGGCCGTCCGCAGGCCATCGCCTCCAGGGGCGCGAGCGCCATCCCCTCCCAGCGGGACGGCAGCACGACGACGTCGGCCGCGCGGTACCAGGGCGCGGTGTCCACGGTGCTCCCGGCGAACAGCACACCGGGCGGCGCGTCCCGCAGCAGCGGCCGCAGCGCCGGGCCTTCGCCGACGAGCACGAGACGGGCGTCCGGCAGCCGCTCGCTGACCCGGGGCCACGCCCTGAGCAGCACGTCCTGGCCCTTCTGCGTGCAGAGCCTGCCGACGCACACGACCAGCGGGGTGTCGGGCCCGAGGTCCGACAGCGCGGGCAGCGCGGCCCGCGCCGAACCGACGTCCGCCGTGGGCGTGAAGTGCGTGAGATCCACGCCGTTCGGCACGACCGCCCACGTACCCCGTACCCCCGCGTCCTGTCCCGCGCGCCGCTCCGCGTCGCTGACGCACAGCACCCGGTCGGCCCAGCGGGCGGCGTACCGCTCCCAGCGCAGCGCGGCCCGCGCGGTCGGTCCCGTGACGGCGTCGAACGACCAGGCGTGCGGCTGGAAGACGGTCGGCAGGCCGCCGCGGACGGCCAGCCGTACCGCGAGCCCGGCCTTGGCGCTGTGGACGTGCAGCAGGTCGGGGCGGACGGCGCGGATCAGCCGGGCGACGGTGCGGACCTCGCGCGGCAGGCCGGGCCCCGGCGAGCGGCCGGCCTGCCACCGTACGACGTGGCCGCCGGCCGCCGTGACGGCCTCGGGGAGCGCGCCGTGCGGCGGACAGGCCACCACCGCGCGCGTACCGCCGTCGAGCTGGGCCCGGACCAGGTCCGTGACGACGCGGGCGACTCCGCCCTCGACGGGCTGGGTCACATGGAGCACCGTCAGCCCGGCGAGTTCGTACTGGTGTTGCGGCATCGCGCGCCGTCTCTCTGTCCGTGACCATCTCCGTGACCGTCTCCGGTGGACCGACCGGGGCCGAGGAGAAGCCGATGGGTTTGCTGCGTGTCATGTGCGCGCCCGCGCGTTCGAGCGGGCTGCGTGGAGTCAACGAATCCCGTGCCTGTCAGGTAATCCTCGTGAAACAGGAATGCACGGTCGCAGACCTCGGCGCACGATTCACGTAAGGCGCGCGGCCCGCCGAGCAGGACGAATGTCTTATGACGATCACATGACCGGTGTTGACGAGACGTCAACCCACGTCACCGCCGTCACCCTTCCGATATGCCCTGGCGCCCGGCCTCCGGGGGTTCTATCCATTCGGGTGAAACATCATTACTAATCGCCTGGGAGCCGGTTGGTCAGTGCGACCCATGTAGACCCATGTACAGGGCAATCTCACCCAAGAAGGACCAACCGTGATCAAGAAGTTCCTCGCCACGGCCGCCGTCGCCGTCTCCATCGCGGGCGTCTCGGCGTCGGTGGCCCCCTCCGCGATGGCCATCGGTGACGACCACGGAACCACCACCGCCAACGGCAACGGTTCCGAGCAGAGCTACGGCAACACGTACACCAGCGGTTACATGAGCCCGTCGTTCGCGCTGGTCCAGGGCTCGCTCAACAAGCCCTGCCTCGCGCTGCCGCTCAAGGGCAACGTCGGCTCGCTGGTCGGCGTCGTGCCGGTCACCGTCCAGGACATCAACGTCCTGTCGTCGCCGCAGAACCAGCAGTGCACCGAGAACTCCACCCAGGCCAAGGGCGACGAGCCGCTGTCGCACATCCTGGACAACATCCCGGTGCTGTCCGGCAACGGTGCCGCCAACCACTGAGCCATTCCCCTGGCTCCGTACGGCCCCGGCCGTCGACTTTCCGTCGACGGCCGGGGCCGTACGCGTTTTCCGCGCCGGGTTTCCGCGCCGGGTTTCCGCCCCGCGCCTTCCGTCCCGCGCCTTCCGCCTCGGGGTTTCCGCTCCGGGCGGAAAAAGCCGAGCCATTCGAGTGGATGATGGAAGGCGCCGCACGCTGGGGAGTTGCTTACGGTCGGCACCCGTCGTTAGCCCGGTCGGTAGTGGTGTTCACGGACGCGGATTTCCTGTGTCCGGCCCGTACGAAGGACGTGCTGGTGCCAGACACCGCTCCGGAAAGGGAGCTCAACGTGAAGTACTCGAAGGTCGCGGCGGTCGCTGCCGGAACGCTCATGGCTGTGGGTGTCGCGGCCCCCGCGTTCGCCGACTCCGACGCCAGTGGCATCACCTCGCACTCCCCGGGCGTCCTGTCCGGCAACAGCATCCAGGTGCCGATTCACATCCCCGTGAACCTGTGCGGCAACACCGTCAACGTCATCGGTCTGCTGAACCCCGCGTTCGGCAACACCTGCGTCAACAAGTGACGAAGTGAAGTGACGTCGTCCTGTCAGGCCGTCAGGTTCTGATCCCGGACCGCCCCGGAGCGTGTGCGTCGCGCTCCGGGGCGGTCCGTCTTACGGGGATGGGCACGGGACGGCCGCGGGACGTATTCGGCGCAGCCGAAGAACCGAGCGGAGAAAAGAAGTCGATGCGACACATCTTGAGCCGGAGCCTGCTCACCGTCGCCGCCGCCAGCAGCATCCTCGCGGCCACCGGGGGGTACGCGAACGCGGATTCCGACGCGCAGGGCGGTGCGTCCAACTCACCCGGCCTGCTGTCGGGCAACAGCGTCGAGGCACCGGTCGACGTCCCGCTGAACGCGTGCGGGAACAGCGTGAACGTCGTGGGAGCCGACAACGCCGCGCTGGGCAACCACTGCTCCAACGAATCGCATTCCCACCACCACACCGCTTCCGGCGCCCCCTCCTCCGCCCATTCGTCGGGCACCCAGGGCTCCGCGGGCGTGGCCTCAGGGAACTCGGTGCAAATTCCGGTCGACGTTCCGCTCAATGTGTGCGGAAACACCGTGGACCCCCTGGCGCTGCTGAATGCGGTGTCCGGGAATTCCTGCGACAACGACGGCACGGGCGCGCACGCGGTCACCGGCACCGACACCAGTTCGGTGCACACCGATCCGACGGTCGACGTCCGGAGGCTTCCGCCGGCTCCCGAGCCGAACCACGCGGTCCCCGCCGTCCTGGACGGGGTTGACCAGCAGTCGCTCGCCGAGACCGGCGTCGCCGGCGGCGAGTTCGGGGCGGCCGGGGCGACCAGCGCCGCGCTGCTGCTCGGCGGCGCCATGCTCTACCGCCGCGGGCGCGGACCGCGGGTCGCGCACGCCGCCGCCCACGGCGCGCACGCCGCGTCGGGCGCCCACGCGGCCTCCATGGCCCGTATTCGCCGCACGTATTCGTAACCCTGGGCAACGGAATTAATACGAGAATTGGGCGAGGCGGCTCTCACGTTCGGGTGATTGTCGAGAGGCCGGTTTACTCCTCGTTTCCGTTGCTATCCGCGGTCGTTGACCATGCCGACAGACACCGGCACTGAAAGGGTGGCAATGAAGTACTCGAAGGTCGCAGCAGTCGTGGCCGGATCGATGATGGCGGTCGGCGTCGCCGCGCCTGCCTTCGCCGACGGTATGACGGCGCCCGAGATGCCCACCGCGGCCACGATGCCCACCAGCATCAACGGCGGTGTCGAGCAGGCCCTGAACGAGCAGCCGCTGCAGCAGCTCAGTGACGGCCTCAAGGTCGACTCCGCGCTCCGGACGGTCAGCGCCGCCGCCGACCGCCTGCGCGGTGAGACCTCGACCGACGCGCTCCTCGGCCAGGCCACCTCCGCCACCAAGGATGCCGCCACCTCCACCGTGACCGGTGCGGTGCCCGGTGCCTCGCTGCTGGGCGGACTCCCGCTCGGCCGCTGACCCGGCCCCGGCTCCCCCACCTGCCGCGCGTCGGCTTCGGCCATCCTCGCGGCAGCACTCCGCCATCGGAGTGAATCGCCGGAACCAAACCCCACGTGAGCGGTTGATCAGATCGCTCCAGAACCGTGCAATCGAGCACCAAAAAGGGATTTCAGATGATCAAGAAGATGCTGGCCGGCGCTGCGCTCGCCGCCTCGGTTGTTGCTGTCGGCGTCACCGCCGCCCCGCAGGCCATGGCCCTCGGCGACGACCAGGGCACGACCACGGTGAACGGCAACGGCGCCGAGCAGAGCTACGGCAACACCCACACCGGCGGCACCCAGAGCCCGCAGATCGGCCTCGTCCAGGGCACCCTGAACAAGCCCTGCCTCGGCGTCCCGGTCAAGGCCAACGTCGGCTCCCTCGTGGGCCTCGTGCCGGTCACGGTCCAGGACGTCAACGTCCTGGCCTCCCCGCAGAACCAGCAGTGCGCCGAGAACAGCAGCCAGATCAAGGGTGACGAGCCCGCCTCGCACATCCTGGACCAGATCCCGGTCCTGTCTGGCAACGGCGTGCACAACGGCTGATCCGCCCCCCACGGCTGATCTGCTCCACCGCACCGCACAGCGAACTGCCCGACCCGGCCGCACCGGCCGGATCGGGCAGTTCGTCGTTGAGAGGTGTTCCTAGCGCAGCGTGGACGCGTCACGGCGGCGGGTGACGCGGGTGACGTACCAGTGGATGAGCAGGCCGGTCGCCATGACGATCGTGACGATCTGGGACCACACGGCGAGCTTCTTGTCGTAGAACCAGACCGGCTCGTACATGTTGGGGAACGGGCCGTGCGCGCCGACGTTCACATAGCGGTAGAGCATCAGGGCGAAGAGGCCGCCCGCGGCGACCAGCCAGGCCAGGGCGGCGCTGAGCGGGCGGCGCCAGACCAGGATGAGCAGGGCCGCGAACGACGCCATGCCCGCCTCGATCCGGAAGAGCGTGCCCTGGCTGATGTCGGCGGACACCGCGTCGTACTGGTCGGCGAGCTTGGCGTGCACATAGGCGTCCACGGCGAGCCCGGCGGCGGCGACGAGGCGTGCCGCCAGGTCGAGCGCTCGGCCGGTGGAGCTGACCCCGGCTGACGGCATGACGGATCCTCGTTTCCTCGTACGGCGCGTACCGGTCGTACGGCCACGGTGGGGGGAGCGGAACGCGCGGTGATCCGACGGCGCGTCAGTTCACGGTGAGCGTGCCCTTCATGAACTGGTGGATCGTGCAGATGTAGTCGTACGTGCCCTTGGCCGAGGGGGCCTTGAAGGTCACCGTCTTGCCCGGCGCGATGTCGTTGGTGTTGAACTGGCCGCTCTTGACCGAGGTGACCGTGTGCGCCGTCGAGTCCTTGTTGGTGACCGTCACGGTGGCGCCGGCCGCGACCGTCAGCGACGCGGGCGTGAAGGCGAAGTTCTGGATGACGATGGTGTCCGCGCCACCGCCGCTGGAGGCCGACGCGGAACTCGACGCGGAACTCGACGCGGACGAGGACGCCGACGTGGCAGCCGCCGACGTACTCGTACCGCTACCGCCGCTCGAACCCGAGCTGGAGCAACCGGTCAGGGCCAGCGCGGCGCAGGCGGCGGCCAGCAACGGCGCACGGCGTACGCGTACGGGAACGCGCGAAGGCACGCGTACGGGGACGGGAGCGGTGCGTGCGTGGAGCCGGGTGACGATCAACTCGGGCTTTTCCCTTCGGAATTCGGGCGAGGCACGGGACGGCCCGTGTGGGGGTGCGGGCCGTCCCGTACAGGTGGGGTCAGACGGTGAGCAGGGTCGGGCTGGCCGCCTTGTCCACGGGCAGGAAGTCGTCGGGGACCGGGTACTGGCCCAGGACGAAGTTGAGGATCGCGGCGTGCTGCGCCTCGACCGGCGCGATGGTGGCGGCGGTCGCGATCCCGGCGGGGCTGGTGACGTTGTAGGTCGCGAAGAGATACGTCTGCGCGGCCTGGTCCTCCAGTTGCAGGGCCAGCTTGGCGACGGCGCCGTAGGTCTTCGCCTCGCCGAGCGCCTTGAGGGTGGCGGCCTGGTTGGACAGCGGCACATTGGTGATGGCGGGCTTGCCCGCACCCGTGAGTACCGCGTTCCACGCCTTCGCGTGGTCCGCGTGCTGAGCCATCGCGGTCGTCACGAAGGTGGCGACGGCCGGCGGCACCGTACCGAGCTTGCCCGCCTTGGCCGCCTCCAGCGTCGCCTTGTAGGCGCCGACGGCCTGGTTCTCCAGCGCCGTCGCCAGCGCGACGACCTTCAGGTCACCGGTGTACTGGCTGCTCCCGGACGCCGACGCCGAGGCGGTCGGCGAGCCGCCGGGCGCACCGGTCGCGGAGTCCGCGGAGGTCTTTTTGTCGCTGCTGGAGCACGCCGCGAGCGCGAACGCCGCCGCCACCCCGCCGGCGCCGAGCAGGAAACGCCGCCGGGAGGCGTCGGCCACCCCGCCGCGCCGGTCGCTTTGTGCCTTGTCGCGCTGTTCCGCTGCGAGGTCCGCGGCCGCCGCACGCATCGCGGGCAGCGTGTCGCGGTGGGCCTCTTCCATGTCCTGGGTGAGACGGGCGAGCTCGCGCTCGCTGATCTGCAGCTCCCAGCCGTCGCGTGCGGTGGTCACTTCACGGCCCCCTCAGAGATCGGTGAAGCGTTCTTGGTCGGGTAGAAGGCGTTGGGGAAGCCGACGCTGCCTGCCGCGGCGGGCAGCTTGGCGACGTCCGTCGGGATGGCGATCAGGTCGCCCATGTTCCCGGCGAGCAGCGCCTGTACGGCCAGCAGCGTCGCGCGGTGCTGGGCCTCGACGGGCGCGACGGAGGCGAAGAGCTTGCGCAGGTCGCCGTTGCTGACCTGGCTGACGTTCTTCGTGTACGTCTGGGCCGCGACGTCCTCCAGCGTGATCGCCAGCTTCACGACGTCCGCGGGGGTCTTGATCGACGGCAGCGCCTGCTTGACCACGGCCGCGTACTTCGGGTCCGGCTGGTCCTGCGCCTTGCCGCCCGCCTGGGTGGCGGCGGAGTTGAACGCCTTCGCGTGCGCCTGGTGCTGCGTGGTCGTCTTGGCGATGAACGCCGCGATCGTCTTGTTGCCGTCCTTGATGAACGGCAGTCCCGCGGCCGTCTGGTAGACGCTGATCGCCAGGTTCTCGATCGACGCCGCCGTCTGCAGCGCCATGATGTCGTCGCTGGAGGAGGCCGCGGCGACCCGCGAGGTGTGCAGCAGAGCGGCGGCGCCCGCCACTCCGGCGACCGCTCCGCCGCGGTGCCACCAGCGGCGCGAGGACGCCGGCGCGGGCTGTGCCGCCGCGCGGAAGTCGTCCAGCGCGCTCGCGGTGATCCGCAAGGCGTCACTGTTCAGGTCTTGTGACTGCTCCGTCAGTTCTTCGAGCAGCCGGGTGTCGATGCGCTCTACGCCCATCACGCCCCATCTCTCACGGTGCCCGCTCTTGTGAGGGCACTCCTGCGACAGGTTCGTGGCGGCGGCTCATCCGGATTGGTCCCGTCCTCCGTACGGGCACCGAGACCACTCTTCCGGGTGACGGCAGGGGGCCGTTCCGCCCAGTAAAAGCGTCTGTACGGTGCGTGGCGGTACCGCCAGGTGTCACATCGGGCCCGTCCGGCGGGTCACTGCCACGACGACGAGGTGACGGAGGTGGGTGGCCCGATGGACGAGTACGAGTTCCTGGCGGCGCGTTTCGAGGAGCAGCGCGGCCGGTTGCGCGCGGTGGCGTACCGGGTGCTCGGCTCCACCGGCGAGGCGGACGACGCGGTGCAGGAGACCTGGCTGCGGCTGAGCCGGATCGACGCCGACGAGGTCGACAACCTCGCCGGGTGGCTGACCACGGTGGTGGCCCGGGTGTCGCTGAGCATGCTGCGCTCGCGCGGCAGCCGCCGCGAGGAGCCGCTGGAGACGCCCTCGGGAGGCCCGGTCACGCGCGCCGCCGCGGCCGAGGACACCGACCCGGAGCAGCAGGCGCTGCTCGCCGATTCGGTCGGGCTCGCCCTGCTCGTCGTCCTCGACACGCTCGGTCCCGCGGAACGGCTCGCCTTCGTCCTGCACGACATGTTCGCCGTTCCCTTCGACGAGATCGCGCCGATCGTGGAGCGCTCGCCCGCCGCCACCCGTCAGCTCGCCAGTCGCGCCCGGCGCCGGGTGCGGGGGGTCGCCGTCGTCGACGAGGAGCGCTCCGCGGTACGGCGCCGCGCCGTGGTCGACGCCTTCCTCGCGGCCTCCCGCGGCGGGGACTTCGAGGCGCTCCTCGAACTCCTCGACCCCGATGTCGTGCTCCGGGCCGATCCCGCCGCCGCCCTGTCCGGCGCCACCTCCGTCCGCGGCGCCGCCGCCGTCGCCACCACCTTCCTCACCCGGGCCAAGGGGGCTCGCCGCGTCCTCGTCGACGGGGTCCCCCAGCTCGCCTGGATCCACGACGGCCGGGCCCGCGCCGTCTTCGCCCTCACCGTCAGCCCATCCGGGCGCGTCGCCGAAATTCACGTCCTCGCGGACGAGGCCCGCCTCTCGCTCCTGCGGGTCGTCGTCGTGGACGAGTGACCCTCCCCCGCGCCGCGAGGACGGTTCCTCTGCCGTGGGGGTTCGCCGATGGTTTTGGGGCGCGGCCCCGGGCGGTTCTTCTGCCGGGTGCCGGGTCCTAGCGGGCGCGGTAGGCGTCGATCGCCGCGAAGGTCGCCTCCGGCTGCTCGATCTGCGGGAGGTGGCCCGCCTTCGGGACGACCTCGAAGCGCGCGTCGGCGAAGGCGGCGGCGTACGCGGCCCCGTACCCCGGTGTGAAGACGCGGTCGCTCTCGCCCCAGAGGACGAGGGTCGGGACGCGGACGTCGGCGAGCCGTTCGCGCAGGCCGGGCGTGTGCATGTACGGGTCGCCCGCGATGATCCGCATGGTGGCCATGTTCGCCTGGCGCGCGGCCAGTTGACCGGCCGGGAGGGTGGCGGGGTCCACGAAGAAGCGGTCGGGGTCGTGGAAGGAGCGCTCGGCCACGCCCCGCGCGTCGAGCGCGAAGAAGTCCGTCATCGGCTCGCCCTCGACCAGCACTCCGGCCGCGTCGATCAGGACGAGCCCGGTGATCAGGCCCGCGCCGTCCCGTACCGCCATCTCGGCCGCGATCCAGCCGCCGAGCGAGGAGCCGACCACCAGGACGTCACGCAGCCCGCGCTCCCGAAGCAGCTCCAGGTACGCCACGGCGAGGTCGTCCACGCCGTCGTACGCCTCGGGCCGGGGCGTGCCGTCCCAGCCGGGGAGGGTCGGGGTGAGGACACGCGCGGTACGGGCGAGGTGGGCGCCGAGGCCCGCGACGGTGAAGGGGCCTCCGCCGCCGTGCAGCAGCAGTACGGGGCGGGCGGCGGCGGCATCGGTCTCCGCGTCGGCGGGGCCGGTCTCGGCAACGGTGAGCTGCGATGGGGTCGTCATACCGTCGACTGTAACTAAGGATATTTATATAAGCAAGCTTAGTTGGAGTGTTAGGCTGTGCCCATGCCCGTTGAACTCCAGCTCCTCGGACGAGCCGTCAAGCAGGCGCAGTACCGCCAGCACCGCGCCCTCGACAGTCGCCTGGCCACCGTCGGCACCACCCTCGCCCAGTGGGACGCCCTGCGCGCCGTCGCCCGCACGCCCGGCGCCTCGGCCCGCGACCTCGCCGCCGCGACCTTCCAGACCGAGCAGTCCTTCGGCACCCTCGCCACCCGCCTCGCCGACCGCCACCTCATCGACCGCCGCCCCGGCCGCGGCCGCCGCATCGAACACCACCTCACCCCCGCCGGCGAAGCCCTCCTCTCCGCCGGCCACCGCATCGCCGACGACGTCCTCTCCTCCGCCTTCTCCGCCCTCGACGACACCGAACGCGCCACCCTCCTCGCCCTGTTGCGCCGCATCGGCGAAGAACCGACGTGAGCCCGTGACCCTGTTACGGGTCACGGGCTCACAAGGCGCGGTCGCGTGGCGTCAACGACCCCTGCGGGTCAGTCCAGTTCGGTCAGTCCAGTTCGGTCAGCCGGGTCAGGGTGTAGCCGGCGATGCCGTGACCGGCTGCCACCGAATCGGAGTCCTTGTTGCCCGCGGCGCCGGTGTTGGGACCGGCAAGGGTGGTGTAGACGTAGCGGCCGTGGACCGCGTGGGTGACCGCGCAGGGCACCTGCTTGCAGAAGTTCGGGATGCCGGGCTGGCCGGTCAGGGGGATCAACTTGCCCTTGAAGCCGGTGTCGACGGCCTTGGCCTCGGCCTCGGTCGGGAAGACCAGCACGCCCACGCTCACCGAGTCCTTGCCCGAGACGTAGGTGGCGAGCACGATCTGGGTGCAGTGGTTCTTGTCCAGGACCGGGCCGAGTCCGCCCTGGGTGCTCTTCCAGCAGGGCGTGCGGTGGCTGGTGGCCTTCCGCGCGAAGCTCTGCCCGTTGATCGTGAGGGTCTTCGCGGTGAAGAGGTCGCTGCCCTGCAACGTCGGAGTCGAGGACGGTCCGGGGGTGCCGTCGGTCGGCGAGGTGTCCGCGGACTCGGTCGGCTGGACGGACGGCGCTGTCGTCTGCTTGTCCTTGTCGTCCTTGGCGACGGTGCCGTCGTCCTTCTTGGACCCGCCCATCAGGAACAGCGCCGCCGCGCCCGCCACGGCGACGACCAGGACGGCCGCCACGCCGATGATGAGCATCCGCTTCTTCCGTGCCCGCTGCTCGGCCACGTGCTGGTCCGCGAGCGCCGACCAGTCGGGCTCGTTCGGATTGGGCACGTAGGGCTGCGGCTGCGGGAACTGCGGTACGCCCGGCCGGATTTCGTACGGGTAGCCCTGCTGGACCGGCTGCGGATGCTGGGTCGGGGGGTAGCCGTAACCCGGTTGCGCCTGCTGCGTCGGTCGCGCGGCCTGCGTCTGCTGCTGGTCGACCTTCGGTACGGCACCGTTCTGGTGCGGTATGCGAGGATCCTGGGGCCCCGTGGGAGTACTCATGGCCTGGGGGAGTTCGCCCTTCCGTCACTCATTTCGGTGAATCATAGCGTCCGTCATGGACTCAGGGTGGCTTCTCCCGTTACGGCACCTTCACAGGACCTTCGGTTCTCAGACGGCTCACAGACAGCCCGCGGACTAGTCACGCGGGCGGCGTTCAGGACCCTCCGGCCGACATCGGCCAGGGCCGCAGGGTGAGCGAGTCGAGTCCCTTGCGGAATGCCGTCTTCGTCTGCGGCGAGATGTCGAACCGGTAGTCGTACTTGCCGCCCTCGTCCTTGCTGTACTGGAACCAGATGAAGCCGATCACGTTCGGCGTGCGCTTGATCCAGCGGAAGAGATCGGCCGTCCAGCCTGCCTGTTGCGGCCCCGGCGCGCTGCCCGTCTCGCTCACCAGGATCGGCTTGTGCGAGAACTTGGTGATCTCGTCCACCGTGGGCTGAAGCACCTCGGTCGCGGTGCGCTCGCCGAAGCCGTAGCCGTCGAGTCCGATCCAGTCGACGTACCCGTCACCGGGATAGAGCGGATTCAACGCGACGCCGTTCGTGCCGCGCAGCACATTGGGACTCCAGACCCAGATCACCTCGGAAGCTCCGACGATCTGAAAGAGATCGTGAATGTGGCGCCACGCCTTCACATAATCTCCATATGAATTCCCGCTGTTCTTCTCTGACCACGGGTACCAGTCGCCGTTCATCTCGTGTGCGAAACGCAGACCAATCGGTTGTCCGATCGCCTTGACCTGCCGCGCGAAACGGATGATGTAGGCGTCGTACGTGCCCGACGCGATCCGCTTGAGCGCGTACTTCGGCTGGTCGGCGGAGCGTGAATCGCCGTACGGCTCCCAGGTGACCAGCGGCAGCGCGCCCTGCTGGTAGGCGAGTTCGGCGTCGGAGGCGGAGAAGTCCCGCCGCCAGTCCTGGTAGTACTCCAGGATCCTGGGCGGGCGGCCCGCGGCGGCCGAGGCCGAGGCGGTGGTCGCGCGGTTCGGCCCGTGGAAGGTCGCGAGGCCGAAGTAGAGGCCGTCGGGGTGCAGATACTCGGCTTTTGTCAGGGTCTTGGTGCGGGGCGGCGTTCCGGGTGATGCCGGTGATCCCGGCGTTCCGGACGCTCCGGGCGCCGTGGCCGATCCCGTGGGGCCGCTCGGCGGGGCTGTGGTGACCGGTACGGCGTCGCCCGCGATGGTCGTCCCCCCGCCGCCGTCGGAGGAGCATGCGACCAGGCTCAACAGCAGTGCGCCCACGAGCAGGCACGCCGGCAGGGCGGACGTGCGCCATATCCGTCGTGTCAGGACATTCATCCCCGGTATCCCCGGCCGTTTCTTCTCCGCGGAGTCGCGGATCGATGGATCCGCGAACCGTCAGCGTCTCAGCGAACCGTCAGCATCTCATCCGACGACCATACGGACGACGGCGCGACGGGCTTGTCCGGGTAATTCACGGAGCGGGGCGAAATGCGCGACATCGGTGTGCGGTACGCCACATGTATGTGTGTCAGCTGTGTGTCGGGCCGCAGGTGCCGGCTGTGTTACAGGTGATGACCGAATTGGGGGACGCTAAGGATCATATGATAAAAATCGTGTCACCACTTACGTTCTCTGCGGCGTGCCGCCTTGTAGGTGGCTCGGGGGAATCGGCGCGATAGGAAGACATGCTGGCGTTCTTGCTGGAGATCCGTGAGTTGCGGCTCCAGGGGGTGGTGTACCCCTTCGCCGCCTTCATGGCGCTGATCTGGCTGCTGTGGCTGATCAAAGTCGTGTTGGCGCGTCGGTACAAGCCATGGAAGCGCCCGTTCCAATCCACCACTTCCGTGATCATCCCGGTCGTGGACGAGCCCGAGGACCTGTTCCGCGAAGTTGTCGGCCGGATCATCGACCAGCGGCCCACCGAGATCATCGTGGTGATCAACGGCCGCCGCAACGAGGCGCTTGAGCACATCTGCGACGACCTCGGCGTGTTCTGGAAATGGACGCCCGTTCCCGGCAAACGCAACGCGCTCAAGGTCGGCCTGGCGGAATCCAGCGGCGAGATCGCCGTACTCGTCGACTCCGACACCATCTGGACCGCCAACACCCTCAGCGAACTGGTCAAGCCGTTCCGCGACCCCGAGGTCGGCGGCGTGACGACCCGTCAGCGCATTCTCCAGCCGAGCCGCACCGTGCTCACCCGCTGGGCGGACTGGCTGGAGAGCGTGCGCTGCCAGTATTCGATGCCCGCGATGAGCGTGCTCGGCACCGTCGGCTGTCTGCCCGGCCGCACCATCGCCTTCCGCAGTCACATCCTCTTCGACTGCATGGACGCCTTCCTCGGCGAGAAGTTCCTCGGCGTCTTCCTGGAGGTGAGCGACGACCGCACGCTCACCAACTACACGCTCAAGGCCGGGTACAAGACCGTCTACCAGTCCACGTCGCTCGTCTACACCGACGCCCCGCTCCAGTTGAAGAAGCTGGCCAAGCAGCAGTACCGCTGGGCGCGCGGCTCGCAGTACAACACGCTGCGGATGATGCCCTGGATGCTGCGCAACGCGAAGATGCTCGCGCTGTTCTACTTCACCGACGTGGCCGTGCCGTTCGTGCTCCTCGGCACCTTCGCCTCCTGGCTGGTCGCCGCCTTCCACCGCGGCCGTCCCGGCGTCTACCACGACCTGCCGCTGCCCGGCGACCCCACCAAGGCCCTGGTCCTGCTCATCGCGCTGGCCGCCGTGATGTCGCTGTTCTCGCTGATGTTCCGCTTCGGGCGGCACTTCGCCTACCGGCCGCAGGACCTGCTCTTCCTGCCCGCCTTCATGGTGATCAACACCCTGCTGTTGCTCCCCGTGCGCCTGCTCGGCTTCTTCCGCTGCGCGCACAACGCGAGTTGGGGCACCCGCGCCGACAGCTTCGCGGGCGAGAAGTCGCACAGCGCCCTGGTCCTGGTGCCGTACGTGATCGGCGGCCTCATGCTCGGGGGGTCGGTGATGATGAGTGTCTAGCAGCCAGAACACCCCGGCGACACCGCCCCCTTCCGACCCCCGGCGACCGAGCGCCAGCCGACGGCGCAAGAAGCCGGCGCACTGGTGGAACCGGGGCACCGGCATCCGGCTGCGGATCTGGATGGCCGTCAACGCGGTCCTGCTCTCCGCCCTGTCCTACGGCGTCTACGCGGCCGTGGTCTCCAACGCGGAGGGCACCGGCTACTCCGGACTCGGCGGCGGCAGCAGGACCAACCCCGGCCTGCTGGAGCGGCTCAAGGGCAGGACCGAGCCCGGCATCCCGACCAAGGCGCAGTTCCTGCACCCGGACGGCGTCTACTTCGGGGCGGCCACCACCAACGCTCCCTACGACGCGGCGGAGGTCGACAAGCTGACCGTCGACGCGGGCGGCATCCGGCCGACGATGACGTCCTTCTTCCTGTCGTGGAGCCAGAAGTTCAACCCGTACGCGATCACGGCGGCCTACGAGCACGGCACGCTTCCGGTGCTGAGCTGGGAGCCCTGGCAGGGCGGCGCGCAGAATCCGGAACCCGACCAGATCCTGAAGTCCAATATCGACCAGCCCGCGTACCGGCTCGCCAACATCACCGCGGGCACGTACGACACGTACATCACGCAGACGGCGAAGGCCGTCGCGGCGGCCAAGTGGCCGCTGGTGATCCGCTTCGCGCACGAGATGAACGGCGTCTGGTACCCGTGGGCGGAGCGGGTGAACGGCAATCACCAGGGCGACTACGTCAAGGCGTACCGGCACGTCCACGACATCTTCCGGAAGGTCGGGGCCACCAATGTGATCTGGGCCTGGTCGCCGAACATCGTCCGGCCGGCCAAGAAGGTCTCGCTCAAGGCGCTCTACCCCGGTGACGACTACGTCGACTGGGTCGGCATGACCGGCTATGGCGTACGCGAGTCGACGCCGGAGATCACCTTCCGGGCGACGATCGACCAGATCAGGACCTTCACCGACAAGCCGCTGGTCATCATGGAGACCGGTGCGCAGATCGACGCGCAGCAACTGAGCTGGGTCGAGGCCTTCTTCCCGTGGCTGCGGAAGAATTCCGAGGTGATCGGGTTCGTCTGGATGCAGAAGGACCGCGACTCGGGCGCGGGCGGGAACTGGCGGTTCACCTCCAGCAAGGCCGAACAGCAGGAGTTCCAGGCGGGCTTGGCCACGCTGCGTCTGGCGACGGGTCACGCGGGCGCGCCCGCGCCCTCCGACTCCCCCGCCGGGAGCACCCCATGAGCGAGCGGGAAGTCCTCGAATCCGACGCCGACTACCCCGATCACCCCGACACCATTCCCATCTCGATCATTCCGCAGCCGCGGAACTCCCATCACGACGAGGGCGAGTGGGAGATCCAGGACGACAGCACCGGGGAACGCCCCGCCTCGGGGGGGCGCGCCTCGCGGCGGCGCCAGGAGGAGAAGCGGCGCGGGATGGGCCGCGCCGCGATCATGCTGCCGCCGATGCTGGTGACGCTCGTCGCGGGCGGGTACCGGGTGGGCGCGGCGCAGGTCAGGGAGGACGAGGCGGCGACGTGGTGGGCGGCGCATCTGTCGTGGTCGGACCTCGGGCGGCTGCTGGACAACACCGATGTGGTGCTGGCGCCGTACTACGTGCTGATGCACATCTGGGTCGCGGTCGCCGGGAGTTCGCCCGCGATGCTGCGGGTGCCGTCGGTGGTGGCGATGGCGGTGACGGCGGGACTGCTGGCGCTGCTCGGCCGCCGGATGTTCGACGCGCCGACCGGGCTGGTCGCGGGGCTGGTGTTCGCGGTGCTGCCGGTGACGACCCGATTCGCGCAGGAGGCACGGCCGTTCGCGCTGGCGGCGCTGTCGGTGGTGGCGGGGGCGCTGCTGCTGTACCGGGCGCTGGACCACGTGGGCGCGGACCGGTGGGGCGGATACGCGTTCGGGATGCTGTGCACGGGGCTGTTCCACCCGGTGGCGGCCACGGTCGTGGTGGCGTATCTGCTGATCACGCTGGCCACCGAACGCCAGCGCACCGGGGCGTGGTTGGCGGTGACGCTGGTGCCGGTCGCGCCGCTCTTCGCGGTGCTGATGCTGGCGCGCGGCCAGAACCACCAGGACCCGCAGGGCGGCACCGACGTGCACGCGCTGCTGCGGCTGCCGCAGGAGCTGCTCGGCTCGCAGCACGCCGCCCTCGCGGTGGGCGGCCTCGCGCTGCTCGGGGTGCTGCTCGGCCGCAGGAACGGCGTACCGCTGCTGGTGTGGGCGGTGCTGCCGCCGGTCGCGCTGTTCGGACTGCGCTCGTACGGCAACCTGTTCACGCCGTCGTACTTCGTCTTCACCGTGCCCGCCGTCGCGCTGCTCGCGGGCGCCGGGGTGTGCGGTCTGGCCAAGCTGCTGCCGGGCAGGGAGGGCGGGGCGGCGACCCGGCAGATCGTGCTCGGCGCAGTCGCCGCCGTCGCCGTGGCCGCGGTCTCGCTGCCGGCCCTCAACGGCCTGCGCACCGACCCGCGGCCCGGACTCCCCGACTACCAGGCGGCGTCGGCCTGGCTGCGGACGCAGACGCGCGGCGGCGACGGGGTCGTCTACAGCGGTGAGCTGGACAAGGCGATGCGGGGCACCGCGTACCAACTGCGCGCCGTGGCCGACCCGCCGGACGCGGTGTACGTGACGGTGTCGCCGCAGCGGGACGGTACGTACACCGGACAGCCGTGCTCCGCGCCCGTGGTGTGCACCAAGGACGTCCAGCGGATCTGGCTGGTGGCCACCGCGCCGCGCACGCCGTACGCGGGGATGACGGCCGACGAGGGGAGATTCCTCCAGACCGAGTACAAGGCGGGCACCGCGAAGGACTTCGCGGGCGGGCTGCGGATCACGCTGTTCGACCGGCTGCCGCGGAAGTCGGCGCGGTAGCGGGCGCGTTGGGCGCGCCGACCGGGCCGGTCGCGGGCGGGGCCGGTCGCTGGCGTGGCCGGGCCCTAAGGGGGCGGGGCGCGCGGGGGCAGGGTGCGCGGGGCGTTCAGGGAATCGTCGGGGGAACGGGTGACGGAGGCGGGGGAGCATGCTCGGGGGAAGACGCGACCGGTGGACACGCGGAGGTCCGCTCGTCAACTGGCCGGGGCGGCTGTCCAGCCCCTTCTACGGCCAGGTCTGGAGCCGGGCGAAGTACGTCGTGCCCGCCGCGGTCCTCGCGCTGCTGATCGGGGTCGCCGCGCTCGCCTGGGGTGACGGCGGGGACGGGGGCGGCGACCGCAGCGCGGGAGCCGACCGGGCGGCCGACAGCGGCGCGGGCGACGGCGACGGGGTGTCGACCATCGCGCCGGGACCGCCGCGGACCGCCGTGCCCGACAAGGACGCCATCCGCCGACCGCCCGCCGGGACCACGTACTTCGGCGTCGCCAAGCCCGACGCGCCCTGGAATTCGGCCGTCCTGGCCGGAGTCGGCCGCGACGCGGGCGGCGTCACGCCCAACATGGTGGAGTACTACGTCAATTGGACGCGCGGCTTCGACCCGGACCCGGTCCGCGCCGCCTACGCCCAGCACGCCGTGCCCGTCGTCTCCTGGGAACCGTGGGCGGGCTCCGCGAAGGGCACCGAGCAGCCCTCGTACGCGCTGCGCACCATCATCGACGGTGCGCACGACCCGTACATCAGGTCCTTCGCCGAGGCCGTCAAAGCCAACCGCTTCCCGATCGCGCTGCGCTTCGCCCACGAGATGAACGGCCACTGGTACCCGTGGGCCGAGCCCAACGGCGGCAACAGACCCGGTGAGTACGTCGCCGCGTGGAAGCACGTCCACGACATCTTCCAGCAGGCCGGTGCCACCAATGTGATCTGGGTCTGGGCCCCGAACACGCTGCGCGGCGCGGACGACATCAGCCTGAAGTCCCTTTATCCGGGCGACGGTTACGTCGACTGGATCGGCCTCGACGCCTACGGGGTCGCCGAGCGCTCGGCGGGCGAACTCCTCAACCCGTCGGTGAACGCCCTGCGCGCGTTCACCGCGAAGCCGCTGCTCATCACCGAGACCGGCGCTCAGCCGGGCGGGCGCAAGGCCCCCTGGATCGCCAGCCTCTTCCCGTGGCTGGCGAGCCGCCATGACGTCATCGGCTTCATCTGGTTCCAGTACACCCACGCCGAAGGCGGCGGCTCCGACTGGACGTTCATGTCCAGCACTGCGGCGCAGGAGTCCTTCAAGGCGGGAGCGAGGACGTTGCGGCTGGCGCAAGTGCCGTAACGCGTAGGGCTGTTGGTACGCGGGCCGCCCCCGGCACGTGCACCCGGGGGCGGCCTTTGACGCTCACGTGCTCACGTGCTCACGTGCGCACGCGGTCCTGAGGGTCAGGTGCCGAGCACCTGGAACTCCCAGAGCGAGTAGCCGTACTGCGTGGCGCGCGCCGTCCCGTACATCCGCACGTACCGCCCGGTGCCGGTGACGTTCAGCGTCTGATTGCCGCCGGTGCCGGTGGTCGTGGAGTAGACGTCCGTCCAGGTGGTGCCGTTCGCGGAGGTCTGGATCCGGTACGCCGTCGCGTACGCGGCCTCCCAGTTGAGCTTGACCTGGCTGACGGTGTGGCTGGCGCCGAGGTCGACCTGGAGCCACTGCGGGTCGCTGAAGGTGCTGGACCAGCGGGTGCCGGGGTCGCCGTCCACCGCGCTCGCCGCCGTGAAGCTGCCGTTCTCACTGGACGAGGCCGTGGCCGTCTTCCCCTGCGACAGCAGGGTGGGTGTGCCGGGTCCGCCGGGGTCGCCGCCGCCGGACGTCGGTGTGCCGTACAGCGCCAACTCGTACAGCGAATCGCCGTATTGGGATGTTCTGGCGGTCGCGTAGACCCGCACGTAGCGGGCCGTGGCCGACAGCGCGGTGTCCTGGATGTCGGCCGGACTGTTGTTGTTGGAGTAGACCGTCGTCCAGGTCGTGCCGTTGGCCGACGTCTGTAGCTGGTAGGCGGATGCGGCCGCCGCCTCCCAGACCAGACTCGCGTGCGTGAGGTTGTAGGACTGGCCGAGGTCGACCTGGACCCACTGCGGGTCGCTGAAGCCGCTCGACCAGCGGGTGGTGACATCGCCGTCGGTCGCGTTCGACGCGGGGAACTGCGCGCTCTCGGTCGAGGAGGCCGTGGTCGGCTTGCCCTTGGCGATGTTGGTGCCGGTGCTGCCGGGCGCGGCCTTGTTGTAAACCGCCACGTAGTCGACGTTCAGCGAACCGCCGCTGACCGTCGCCGCGTTGGGGCCGCCACCGAAGGCGGCGGGGAAGCCGCCGCCGATCGCCAGGTCGAAGATGATGTAGAAGCTGTGGTCGACGGCGTTGGCCCACGCCGTGGCGTCCACCTGGTTGGAGCTGAGCGTGAAGTAGTTCGCGCCGTCCAGGTACCAGCGGATCTGCTCGGGTGACGTCGAGCGGTCGATCTCCACCGCGTACGTGTGATAGCCCGTCTGGCAGCCGGAGCAAGCCCGTTCACCGCTGCCGACGCCGCTGGACTCGTTGCACGCGCCGCCCGGATTCGTCCCGCAGTGCAGGGTGCCGAACACCGAGCTGCGGCCGTTGATGTCCTCCAGGATGTCGACCTCGCCGGAACCCGGCCACGGCACGCCCACGCGCAGCGGCGACCCCAGCATCCAGAACGCGGGCCAGTAGCCCGCGCCGTTGGCCGTGGTCACGTTCGGCTGCTGGATCGACGCCTGCATCCGGACCACGCCGCCCGGCTGCGCGCCGAAGCCGTCCGCCTGGGTCTCGACCCGTCCCGACGTCCAGCCGGTGTTCGGGTCCGTGCCGGAGTGCAGTGCCTTGAGCACCAGATGGCCGTTGCCGTCCTGGTAGACGTTGGCCGTGCTGTTCGTCATCGTCTCGATCTCGCCGGTCCCGAAGGTCCAGCCCTCACCGGCGTCGTAGCGCCATGTCCCGGTGTCCAGGCCGGTGTTGGCGGCGCCGTTGAAGTCGTCGCTCCAGGTGGTGGTGAAGCCGCTCGGGGCGGCGGGGACGGCGTTCGGCTGTACGGCGGCCGGTTGTGCGGCCTGTCGCGCGGCCTGTTGTGCCGCCGTTTGTGCGGCCGTTTGTGCCGCCGCGGTCCGGGTCGCCGTCTGTGGGGAGACGGTGCCCTTTCCTACGGCGGACGCCGACGCGGACGCCGACGCCTGCGGCGAACCGGCCAGCGCCACCGCGGCCATCGCGCTGACGGCGACTAATCCGACGCCCAGCCGTTTCCGCAAGCGCTTGTCTCTCATCGACATGCCTGCTCCTTGTGTGGGGGGTGCGTGAGAGCGCTCTCTCCACGCGAGAGTCGGCCTTGCCCCAGCCCCTGTCAAGGCTTCCGGCAACGTTTACGGAGCCGTCCGCGCGCCGTACGGGAGGAGGACGGTGCCCCGCCAGGGAGGTATGCGGCAGCGGTGTGCACCCAGTGCAATTCCGGGCCGTGGCCGTCCCCGTGGGGCGCGGGTCTGCGTAGCGTGGCAGCTCTGTCCGTCGAGGGGAGTGCGCGGTGTCGGGACGTCCGGAGAAGGAGATGGCGCCGGGCGACGACCCGGTACGCCAACTGGCGCGCGAGTTGCGCGACTTGCGGGAGGCGGCGGGCAAGCCGACGTACCGGACGATGGCCAGGGGCGCGGGTTTCGGCGCGAGCACGCTGTCGCGGGCCGCCTCCGGCGAGACGCTGGCGACGCTGCCGGTGGTCCTGGCGTACGTCCGCGCGTGCGGCGGCGATCCGGCCGACTGGGAGCGGCGCTGGCGTGCGGCGGCCACGCGGGCCGCGGGGCCGCGGGACGCCGAGGACGGCGATGATCCGGCGCCCTACCGGGGCCTGGCCCGGTTCGAAGCGGGCGACGCCGACATCTTCTTCGGCCGCGACCGCCTCACCGACCGCCTGCTGGAACTCACCGCCCGCCGCCGCTTCACCGCCGTCTTCGGCCCCTCCGGCAGCGGCAAGTCCTCCCTCCTGCGCGCCGGCCTCATCCCCCGCCTCCAGCAAGTCGCCGACCCCGCCACCCGCCCCGCCGCCCTCCGCATCCTCACCCCCGGCGCCCATCCGCTCCGCGACCACGCCCCCCACCTGACGCCTGCGGCGAGCTCCACGTACGACCCTGCGGCCAGCACCGCGGACGGTCCTGCGACCGGCTTGGAGGGCGGTCGTGCGACGGGCACGTCGGCCGATCCGGAGGGTGGTCCCGCGACGGCCTCGGCCGCGAGTGCGGCGACGGATTCGACCGACGGTCGGGCGGCTGGGCTTGCGGCTGGATCGGGGTCTGGCCCGGTGGGCGGCCCGGCAACTGGGCACGTGATCGGCTCCGAGCCCAGCCCGGAGGGCGGTCGCCCTGCCGGGCACGCGTCCGGTCCGGCGTCCGGCTTGGAGGGCGGTCGTGCGACGGGTACGACGGCCGATCCGGAGCGAGGCCCGGAGGCCGGTCCGGCCGACGGGCATGCTTCTGGTCCGGTGACCGCCTCGGCCGCGACCGCGGTGCCGGATTCGTCCGATGGTCGCGTGGCTGGGCTTGCGCCTGGTTCGGGGTCCGGCCCGGTGGGCGGTCCTGCGGCTGGCTACGGGGCCGGTCCGGCCCCCGGCCCGGCGGGCGGTCGTGCGACGTTCACCGCTCGTCCGGCGACTGGGTACGCGGCTGACGCGGGGTCCGGCTCGTCCGGCGGTACGGCGGCTGGGCATGTGACCGGCTCCGAGTCCGGCTCGGAGGGCGCTGGCGCGGCTGGCTTCACGGCTGGTACGGCGATCGGCGCGACCGGCGGTCGGGGGGCTGGTGCGGGACTTGGGCCGGTGGGCGGTCGGGGGATTGGTGCGGAGGGTGGCGGGGGGGATACGTGGCTGATTGTGGATCAGTTCGAGGAGCTGTTCACGCTGTGCGCCGACGCGGCGGAGCGGGAAGGGTTTATCGAGCGGCTGTTGGCCGCGGCGCATCCGGCGGGGCGGACGCGGGTGGTGATCGCGGTGCGGGCGGACTTTCTGGGGCGGTGTGCGGAGCATCCGCGGCTGATCGGGGCGTTGCAGGACGCGACGCTGCTGGCGGGGCCGATGGACCGGGACGAGTTGCGGGAGGCGGTGGTGCGGCCGGCGCAGGCCGCGGGGCTGATCGTGGAGAGGGCGCTGTCCGCCCGGGTGGTCGCGGAGGTCGTGGGGGAGCCGGGCGGGCTGCCGTTGATGTCGCACGCGCTGCTGGAGACGTGGCGGCGGCGTTCCGGCCGGGCGCTGACCGAGCGGGCGTACGACGAGGCCGGTGGTCTGCACGGCGCCATCTCCCGTACGGCGGAGGACCTTTACCACCGGCTCACCGCCGAGCAGGCGGCCCTCGCGCGCCGCGTGCTGCTCCGCCTGGTCATGCCGGGCGACGGCACCCCCGACACCCGCAGACCGGTGGCCCGCGCCGAACTCGCCCTGGGCGCGGACGACACCGCCGTCGTCCTGGACGAGCTGGCCGGGGCCCGGCTGATCACCGTGGACGACGGGACCGTCGACCTCGCCCATGAAGCCCTCATCCAGGCGTGGCCACGCCTGCGGTCCTGGATCGACGCCGAGCGGACCCGGCTGCGCGTGCACCGTCGGCTCACCGACGCGGCGGTGATGTGGCACGAACTCGACCGCGAGCCGGGCGCGTTGTACCGGGGCTCGCGGCTCGCGGCGGCCGAGGAGGCGTTCCCGGCCGAGGAGGCGTTCCCGGCGGCGGAGGCGGACGGCGGACCCGACGAACTGACGCCCACCGAAAGGGCGTTCCTCGACGCCAGCACCGCCGCCCGCCGCCGCGAGGAGCAGGCCGCCGCCCGAACCACCCGCAGACTCCGCGCGTTGACGGCGACCCTGTCCGTACTCCTCGTCCTGGCCGTGGCGGCCGGGGCGACGGCGTGGACGCAGAGCCGCAGCAACGAGCGGCAGCGCAGGGCCGCCGACGCCGCCCGGCAGGTCGCGCTGTCGCGGCAGCTCGCCACCACCTCGGACGCGCTCGTCGGCTCCGACCCCGAACTCGCCTCGCTGCTGGCCGTCCAGGCGTATCGCGAGAGCCCCACCACCGAGGCGGTGGTCAGCCTCGAAGCCGCCGCCGCGCTGCCCCTCAAAGCCGTCCTGCGCCCGCCGGACCGCGAACACGACGTGGAGTCACTGGCGTTCAGCCCGGACGGCCGCACCCTCGCGACCGGCGACAGCGCGGGCACGGTGATCCAGTGGGACGCGGCGGGCGGCCGGGTCCGCTCGACGGTCGGCCACCCGAGCGCGGGCGCGACCGCGCTGGCGTACGGCGCGGACGGCCGTACCCTCGCGATCACCGGCTGGAAGGGGGAGTTGGACCTGCGTCCGGTGTCCGCCGAGGGCGGCCGGGGGGCCAGGACCGTGGCCCTCGGCCCTGAGCCGCCGCTGGACTGGGAACTCGGCCCCGACGCCCGCACCGCCGTCACCGCGGACCGCGGCGGCGCGATCAGGCTGTGGGACGTGGCGACCGGCCGCGACCGGCGGATCGTCACCAGCCGCGAGAAGATCCCGGGACCGATGGCGTTCTGCGCGGGCGGGCGCGTCGTGGCGATGTCCGACGCCGGGCGGATCCGCGAGTGGGACACCCGGACCGGCCGCCCGCTGGCCGACTTCGCCGCCAGGTCGCAGGCCCACGAAGTCCCGGACGACGGAGGGGACTTCCTCGACCTCGCGTGCGGCCCGGACGGCCGCAGCGTGGCCACGGGGGACTTCGCCGACGGCAAGGTGCGGATCCGGGACGCGGCGACCGGCCGCGTACGCGCGGTGCTGTCCGGTCACGCGGGCCAGGTCGGCGCGCTGGCGTTCAGCCCTGACGGCCGCACCCTCGCGACCGGCGGCGACGACCGGACGGTACGGATCTGGGATGTGGCCACGGGCAGGGCCCGTGCGGTGCTGTCCGGTCACACGGGCACCGTCCGCGCGCTCGCCTTCAGCCCCGACGGCCGCACCCTCGCGACGGCGGGCGCGGACCGCACCGTACGGCTGTGGGACGTGACGAACGGCCCCGCCGTCCTGCCCGGCGTCGCGGCGGCGGCCTTCGGCGGCGGTGGCGTCGTACTGGCCGGAACGGACGGCGGACTCCGGCTGCGCGACACGGCCACCGGACATGTGCGCGTCCTGGCCGGTCCGTCCTCGGGACCGCCGCCGGTCGCGGTCGCCGTCACCAAGGACGGTCGCGCGGTGGCCAGTTGGGACGGCAACGGCTCGGTGCGGCTGTGGGACACCGTGTCGGGGCAGGTCACCGCCACCCTTGCGGCGGTCGGGAACGCGGGCGGCCTGGCGTTCAGCCCCGACGGCCGTACGCTCGTCATCGCCGACTACGACGGCCGGTTGCGGCCGTGGGACGTGCGCGCGCACCGCTTCCGTACGACCTTCCGCGTGTGGATCGCACCCGGCACGGGACCCGTCTTCGGCCCGGACGGCCGGATCGTGGCCGCGCAGACCGTGGACGGCGCGGTCGCGCTCGTCGACCTGGGCACGGGGGAGACCCGGTCCATCCTCAACGGCGCTCCTGTGCACGGCAGTTCGGGCAGCATGCCCATGGTGGACTCGGGCGTCGCGCTCAGCTCGGACGGGCGCACGGCCGCCGTCGGCACCTGGGACGGTCACGTCCTGCTCGCCGACCTGACGACCGGCCGCACCCGCGCGCTGGCCACCGGCCGTACCGCGCCCGTGACGTCGGTGGCCTTCACCCCCGACCGCCGGACCGTCGCGGCGGGCGACTGGGACGGGCCCGTGCACCTCCTGGACGTGGCCACCGGACACGTGCGGGCCACCCTCACGGCGGCGCCCCGCTCCGCAACCGACCTCGCCTTCGGCCCCGACGCGCACACGCTCCTCGTTCTCGACCCGCAACAGACCGTGCGGCTGTGGGCCGTTGACCTGCCGGACCCCGCGGCTGCCGTCACCGCCGTCTGCCGCGCGGTCGGCCGCGACCTCACCCGGCAGGAGCGCGGCACGTATCTCCCCGACGAACCGGCCCACCCGGTCTGCGGCACCACGGCCCGCTGAGGCCCGCGCCGCGCGGGCCCGGCATTGCGCTCTCGGTCAACTCCCTTGCGCACAGGGCCGATGACGGGCGGCTCGGCCCCCGGCAGACTCGGTGGCCCGGCGCACGGGGGAGGGTGCCCGGGGCCGGTGGGCCGAGAGCGCGGCGCGCGGTGCGGGTCGTCAGTGGCGACGACGATCGGGGAGGACGACCGCAGTGAGCCGCGATGGGGGCAGGGGTCGCGCCTCGGCCGACCGGTCGTGTGGGGGCGGGGAGTTCGGGCGTACCGTCGCCCGCTCGGCGGGCGTGTGCGGGGGCGGTGTGGACGCTCACGCGCTCAACAGCCGCCTGCGGTAGGCGCCGGGCGCGACGCCGTACTCCTTCTTGAAGGCACGGCCGAAGACCGCCGCGTCCGGGAAGCCCCACCGCGCGCAGATCCGGCTGACGCTGCGGTGCGCCATCCGAGGGTCGGCCAGATCGGCCCGGCAGCGGTCGAGCCGTTCGGCGCGGACGTGTCCGCCGACGGTACGGCCGCCGTCCTGGCGGAAGAGGTGGTGCAGGTAGCGCACCGAGATGTGGTGCGCGGAGGCGATGGCGGCGGGCGACAGCCAGGGCGCGGCGAGGTGGCGGTCGATGTACTCGCCTATGGCGCAGCGGAGTTCGAGGGTGCGGGACGCGGGTACGGCCGCCGGTTCGGCGAGCTGGGCCAGGAAGGCCGTGGCCAGGCTCAGCGCCGCCGAGCCGAGGCGCGCGCCTTGCGGGGCGAGCACGGAACCGGCCGCCTGGTCGGCCAGCCCTTCGACGTAGTGCGCCAGCAGCGCGGCGGGTCCGGTGTCGGAGGGGAGCGGGCGCGCGACCAGGTGCCTCAGCGACCTGGCGGGCACCGGCACCGCCTCGCGCGGCAGGTGCAGCACGATCGCCCGCCCTCGCGGCGCGGCGGACTCAACCGCCCTGACGAGCAACGGCCGTGAGGGCTCCCACAGCCCCAGCTCGCCGGCCTCCAGCCGCGTACCGGCCCGGTCGCGCTCCGCGTCCCCGCCGAGGTCTCCGCCACCGGTCCGGCCGACGTTCCCGGCAGCGTTCCCGGCAGCGCTCAGGTCCCCCCGGTCCACCCCGTCCGCCCGGCGCAGCGTCAGCGGCCCCTCCGACACCAGCGCCAGCCGCCAGTGGTCGACCCCCGGCCCAGGCCCATGCCCAGGCCCATGCCCCGGTCCACGTCCAGGCCCCTGCCCAAGCCCCGGCCCCGATCCCCGCCCCGATCCCCGCCCCGGCCCCGCCCCCGGCCGTACGGTCAGCGGTCCCGGCGGGCGCACCACCGTCAGCCAGACCTGCCCCAACTCCCATGCGTGCGGACGTGCTTCGTCCATCGGCGGTGCTGCCCTTCCGCGACGATTCCCGCGGACCCCGTATGCGACGCCCGCGAGATTGATTCCACGGCAGCGCGCATTGATGGGCAGCCCCCGCCCGCCGGGTGAATCAATTCCGTTCGGGGCGACGGCCGTTCGCCGGGAACGTCTCGACCAGCTCTTGCGGCGCCGCCTGCTGCCACGAGTCGAGCAGGATGTCGTACAGCTCGCCCTCGTCCTCGAGCGCCGCCAGCCGCGCCCGTACCCACGACGAGTGGGCCTCGTGCGCGGGCACCCAGAACTTCTCCGGCTCCGAGGCGATCAGCTCCGCGCGCTCGTGCCGCGGACAGCGCACCGCGAACGACGTCCCGTCGTCGGGCACCGTCACATACATCCGGCGGCCGACATGGAACGTGGGATGTCCCCACAACTCCTTCTCGACGGTCCCGGGCAGCCCGAGCGCCACGCGCCGCACATCCCCGCTCCCCAGCACTGCCCGCCGCCCCACGACTCTCCCCATCCCGGCTCCGTCCGCGTGCCCGCGCGCCCGCCTCGCTCGAACGCACCCAATTCCACCACGGCGGGGCGCGCGGGCGGGGGAGGCCGCCGCCCGGCGCCGCGGGCGGCCCTACGGGTGCAGCACGATCTTCCCCACGTGCCCCCTGCGGGCCAGTTCCTCCTGCGCCCGCGCGGCCCGCGCGAGCGGGAACGTCGCCGCGACGACCGGACGGACAGCGCCCTCGCGCGCCAGGTCCATGAGGAGCCCGAAGTGCGCGGGCGTGTGCATCGAGGAGCCGATCACCCGCGCGTTGTGCAGATACAGACGGCGTACGTCCAAGGTGACGCCGTACCCGCCGAGCGCCCCCGCGACCACCCACCGGCCGCCCTCGCGCAGCAGCGGCAGGCACGCGCTCGCCAACTCCCCTGCGACGACGTCGAGTCCGATGTCGATGCCGTCCGGGGCGGCGGCGCGGATCTGCCCGGCGACGTCCCGCGCGCGGTCGATGACGACGTGCGCGCCCGCCGCGCGGACCGCGTCGGCCTTGGAACCGCTGCTGACGGCGAGCACCTTCGCGCCGCGCGCGCGGGCGAGTTGGGTCAGGGCGAGGCCGACGCCGCCGGACGCGCCGGAGACCAGGGCGGTTTCGCCGTCCCGCAGCCCGCCGCGCTCGATCATGCCGAGCGCCGTGCCGTACGCGGTCGGCAGCGACGCCAACTGGTCGTCCGTGAGCGGGGATTCGGTCATGTCGTGCACGCGGCCGACCGGCGCGGTCACGTATTCGGCGTAGCCGCCGTCGCGTTCGCTGCCCATGAGGCCGATGGGATTCGCGTCCTGGCGGTCGGAGTCGTAGACGGCCGGGTCGATGACGACGCGGCGGCCGAGGAGGCCCGCGTACGGGTTCGGCTCCGCGGCCGTGCCCCGGGCCGCCGCCTCGGCGGCGTTCCCGGCGACCGCCCGCGCCGTATCCCCGTCAACCGCCCGCGCCGTATCCCGGTCAACCACAGCGCCCCCGTCGAGGCCAGTGCCCCCTTCGAAGCCAGCGCCCCCGTCGGCGGAGACGTCCTCCCGGGGTCCGACCGCCACGACCCGCCCGGCCACGTCGGCCCCCTGGATCCGCGGAAAGTCGATCGGCCCGCGCCAGCCGGACAGCGCCGTCGCGTCCTGCGGGCTCCCGTACGCGCCCTCGCGCGTCCACAGGTCGGTGTTGTTGAGCGCGACGGCGGCGACCTCGACCAGCACCTCGCCCGCCCCCGGGGCGGGCACGGCCACCTCCACCGCCTCCAGCACCTCCGGCCCGCCGTGACCGGCGATCCGTACCGCACGCATGGTCCCGGGCATGCTCATCGCTCCACCGTCCTCCTGAGTACACTGATCTGTGAACATCAACCCACGGTACACCGATCAGTGAAGGGGGGCCCGATGCCGGAGGTCCAGGAGACGGAAGCGGGCGACGTACGGCCCATGACCGCCGCGGGCCGCCGTATCGCGGCGGCTGCCGAGGAGCTGTTCTACGGGCGCGGGATCACGGCGGTGGGCGTGGACCTGATCGCCGAGCACTCGGGCGTGACCAAGCGGACGCTGTACAACCAGTTCGGCTCGAAGGACCGGCTCGTGGCGGTCTACCTCGGCGAGCGCGACCGGCGCTGGCGGGCCCTCGTCCGCGCCGCCGTCGACGCCTGCGACGACCCCGTCGAGGCCGTCACCGCGCCCTTCGAGGCGCTGCGGACCTGGAGCGCGACCAACACCCGCGGGTGCGCGTTCATCAACGCCCTGGCCGAACTCCCCGACCCCGCGCACCCCGCGCACCGCGTCGCCGCGGACCAGAAGCTCTGGCTGCTCGGGCTCTTCGAGCGCCTCGCCACCGCGGCGGCGTGCGCGTCCCCCGCCGCCCTGGCCACCCGGCTCCTCCTGCTGCACGAGGGCGCGCTCGCCACCCAGCCGCTGCCGCTCGACACGCTCGCGGAAAGCGTCGGTCTGGCACGGGAGTTGGTACGGGCGAGCGCGCCGTCCCCCGGCGCGGCCTGAGCGCCGACGGGTGAAGTCGGCTGCTAGCCAGGGGCCTTGGGCGTGAAACCGTCCGGGTCCTGCGCCAGCAGCCCGTGCACCCGGCCGACGAGGCTGCTGTCCTCGGACGGGCTCAGCCCCTCGCGCGCGGTGCGGAGCACGGCCTCCACCAGGTGCCAGCGCTCCTCCAGGCGGTCGTACGCGCCGGAGGGGATGGCCGAGGCGGCGTCGATGTCGCGCTTGCGGGCCGTGAGGTCGCGCAGCTCCTCGGCGGCGTCGGGGCGGCCGACGTCCTCGAACTGCTCCGGGCGTACGCCGACGACATGCGCCATCCGGGCCAGCGTCTCGTCACGGCCGCGAACGGGGACCGGTGTCCCGTCGACCGACTGGTAACCGCTGACGATCTGCCGCCACCGCGTGTCGCTCATGCCGGCTCGCCGCGAGGCCTCCCGCTGGGAAAGGCCGGACGCCGCGAGCGCGACCTTGATCAGCTCCCCCTCGGGCGGCGCGTCCGGGCGCTCAGTCATGCGGCGAGCTTCGCACAACTACGCATTATGCGTCCAGCGATACGGCGAAGAGGGGCGGGTATCGGCCGGTCTGGCCTGCGCATATGCGCGGCGGCAACGTGCGCAGGTGTGCGTAGTTCCCGATAAATACTTGTGCTACGCGCTACTACGCGCTAGTTTTTGCCCATGTCGCACCGCACCCGGCCGAGCAGGCTCCATCAGGAGCCCGAGGCCGTCACCTGGGCGCGGGAGAAGTCCGGGCTGACCAAGCGGGCGCTCGCCGACCAGGTCGGCATTTCGGAGCAGCTCATGGGTGAGATCGAGTCGGGCTGGCGCAGCGCCACCCCGGCCAATCTCATCAAGATCGCCGATGCGCTGAACTGCCCGCTCGTCGTCCTGGAGCGCAAGCGCCACGCGGGCGCGGTCCGTACCGCCGCTCCTGAGGGCGCGGCCGAATGAGGCCGGGGGGCGCACGCCGCGGCCGAATGAGGCCGGGGCGCGCACGCGAAGGAACGCTCGACGCGTGGATTGGCATATGCCAAAGTCGTGCGACTCCCGGCCCGCGGGGCCGGGGCGGCACATCATGAGATGAGTACGCGGAGGCCGCCGCCGCATCCCACGAAGACGGCCCCCGCCCAGCCGGATTACCGGTCGTTGACGTGCTGATGGATCCAGACGGCAATCTGGACGAGCCACCAGCCCATGCGTAATCGATCGGTAGTCCGCAGCCTCTTCGGCCTGCGGTGACGCGCCACTGCACTGCTCCTCTCTCCGGACACCGCCGAATGCGATGTACGGAGAGGGCACCAGCGTCCAGGCGCCCGGTTGACGGTCAGGTTACGTGGCCGTACTCTCCGTGTCCGGCGGTCGGGGAATTGCCCCGCTTGACCGTTTCTGCCGGTGCCGTCGCTTGTTTTCCGGTGCCGCCGCCTGTCCTCCGGTGGTCCCGCTTGTCCTCCGGTGCTGCTGCTTGTCCTCGGTGGCGCCGCCCCCGTCCGCGTACGGCTTCGGGCGCGGCTCCGCGTAAGGCTCCCGGTACGACGCTGCCCGCCGTCCCCGGCCGGGTGCGGAACCGGGGGTGGCGGGCAGTGGGGCGATCCGGAAAGGGGAAGGGGCAGGTCAGGCGGTGGCCCCGGCCTCGCTGTGGACCAGCAGGACCGACACGGGAGACGCCTTCGCGACGGCGCGGCTGACGCTCGGGTGCAGAAGCGCGGAGATGCCGCTGTAATGGCCGGGGCCGACGGCGATGAGGTCGCTGCCGAGGGCTTCGGCGCGCTCGACGAGTATCGCGGCCAGGTCCTCGGTCAGGCCCTCGTCCACCTCGCCGTCGGCGGTGATGCCGTCCGCGCGCAGCCGCGCGAGCGCGTCGTCCACGACCTTGCGGCTCTCGGCGCTCTCCTCCACCGGCACCACTGTGCTGGTGATCCCCCCGGAGATCACCTGCGACGGCCGGATGTGGATGACCTGCACCGTCCCGCCGGTCAGCTTGGCGAGCGCCGACACCGCGTCGAGGACGGCACTGCCGTGGGCCGAACCGTCGACAGCGGCGAGGATCTTCTTGTACATGGGGTCAACTTCCTTGTCCGAAGGGGTCTCACGGGAGGTGCGGCCTCCGTACTCCCTCAGCCTCCGGCCGCCGGGCGCGCATTCCCGGATCGGTGGTGACCATGGCCACTTCGTACGTTTCCGCTCTCCGTCGCCCGTCACCGTTCCCTCGCCGTGCGGGGAGCGCGAGGACTGACTAGCGTGGAGACGTACGTAAGTGACGTACGTCACATTCGTTGGGACGGAGTCGCGGGTCATGACTGATTTCCCGGAAGGCGCACCGTGCTGGGTGGACGCCATGTTCGTGGACCTGGAAGGGGCCAAGCGTTTCTACGCCGACGTGCTGGGCTGGACGTTCGGGGAGAGCGCGAGCGAATTCGGCGATTACGCGCAGGCGTTCTCGGACGGGGAGGCCGTCGCGGGCGTGGTCCCGCCGATGCCGGGAGAAGAGGGGAAGTCGGCCTGGAACCTGTACTTCGCCACCCCGGACGCGGCGGCGACCGCGGAGAAGGTGAAGGCGGCGGGCGGCGAACTGCTCATGGAGCCCATGCAGGTGGGCCGGCTCGGCACGATGGCGCTGGCCAAGGAGCCGACCGGCGCGGCCTTCGGGCTCTGGCAGCCGGATCAGCACAAGGGCTTCGCGAAGGTGGGCGAGCCGGGCGCCTTCTGCTGGGCCGAGTTCTTCACGCGCGAGCCCGACGTCACGGATGCCTTCCTGACGAAGGCGTTCACGTACTCCGCGCAGCAAATGACCGACGCCGGGGTGGACTTCAAGGTCTTCAAGGTCGGCGGCAGCCCGAATCCGGTGCTCGGCCGCATGACCATGGGTGACGAATTCCCGCCGGAGGTACCGGCGTACGTGAACGTCTACTTCGCGGTCGGCGACTGCGACGCCGCCGTACAGAAGGCCGTCGACCTCGGCGCCACCCTCCGCTTCGGCCCGATGGACAGCCCCTACGGCCGGTTCGCCGCCGTCACCGATCCGCAGGGCGCGAACTTCTCGGTCATCGACACCGCGCGGACGGTGGGGGAGATGCCGGCGCCGGCGGAGGCGTAGGGGTTTCGCCGCCGCTTGTCCGCCGGGCCAGGGTGGCGCGGGCGCGGGGCGGGACCGGTCTCGGGGGCGTGCGGGCGGCAGGTCGGCGCGGGCGCGGGGCCGGACCGGTCCCGGAGGCGTACGGGCGGCAGGTCGGCGCGGGTGCGGGCCCGGGTTTCGGCGGGCGGCCACGTACGCTCGATGGGGGACGGGGCTGGGATCGGGAGGTGTGCGGTGCGGCGTACGTACCTGCTGTGGGCGACCGCGGCCGTCGGGCTCGTGGTGGACCAGACCACGAAGGCCGTCGCGGCGGTCGTGGTCGAGGGGCACGAGGCCAGCCACGCGTTCGGCGGCGCTGTGACCTTCACCGCCATCCGCAACTCCGGCGCGGCCGGTTCCTTCGCACCCCGCGCCACCCTCGTCTTCACCTTCCTCGCCCTCTGCGTCCTCGTCTTCATCGCCCGCGTCGCCCCCGCCGTCCGCTCCACCGGCTGGGCCCTCGGCCTCGGCTTCCTCTTCGCGGGCGCGGGCGGCAACCTCGCCGACCGGCTCTTCCGCACCCCCGCCTTCGGCCGCGGCGCCGTCCTCGACTTCATCCAGGTCGGCAACGGGGGCATCTTCAACCTCGCCGACCAGTGCGTCACGGCCGGCGCCCTCTTCGTCCTCGTCCAGGCCTTCCGCGGCGTTCCGATGCGCGCCGCCAAATCTCCTGGCGGAGAGCCGGACGCGGTGGGCAGCGCGTAGCCCACTGGCGGGTCGCCGTCTTGACGCGCGTCCCGGGCTGGACGCGGGCCCGTCCTTCCACGGCCACGTGGTGCGGCCTCGCCTTGACGCGGCCCCGTCCTTCTGCGGCCTCTTGGCGCGGCCTCTCCTTTACGTGCCACGTAATTCCTGGTCAGGGAGCAGGGCGTCAGGGAGTCAGGCGGCGCTGTCTCTGCGCGCCCCGGTGTGCCTTCGCCCGCGTGTCGCGGAGGCGGGGAATCGGACTGGCGTGCCATGGGTGAATATGCGCGGATCGGGATGTGCCGGAGGCCAAGTGCCAGGACTCTGTGAGGTGTTGATCCAATTGCGGTGACGGTGACGGCCGGGGGCACCTGTGACGGTGGAGCGAGACAGCGGCACTTCGGTCGTATGGGACACCGGAGTCCGCGTGGGCAGACAGCCGCGACGGGCCACGTCACCGACCCCGGCCCCGCGGCACGTCGCGTGTGTGATGGACGGGAACGGCCGCTGGGCGGAGAGCCGTTCGCTGCCGCGGACGGCGGGCCACCGCGCGGCGGAGACGACGGTGATCGACGTCATCGAGGCGGCGCGCGGAGCCGGGGTGGAGTGGCTGAGCCTGTACGCGTTCTCCACCGAGAACTGGAGCCGCCCGAGCAACGAGGTCGACTACCTGATGCGCCTGGTGCGCCGCGTCGTACGCAAACACGCGGCACTCCTGCACGCGCGCGGCATCCGCTGCCGCTTCCTCGGCGTCGCCGACCCGAGAATCCCGGCCCCGCTGGCCCGCGACTTCGCCGACCTGATGACACTCACCCGCACGAACCGCGGCATGACCCTGACCGTCGCGTTCGACCACGGCGGACGCGGCGACATCGTCGAGGCGGCCCGCTCCCTGATCCGCAGCGGGGTGTCCGCCGACGCCGTGGACGAGAGCCACTTCGCCGCACACCTGCCCTTCCCCGACACACCCGACGTCGACCTCGTGATCCGGACCTCCGGTGAACAGCGCATCTCCAACTTCATGCTCTGGCAAGTCGCTTACGCGGAATGGACCTTCCCCTCGGTGCTCTGGCCCGACTTCCGCGCGCCGCACTTCCTGGAGTGCCTGCACACATACCAGCAACGCAAGCGCCGCTTCGGCGGCGTGCCGCCGCACGCGAACGGAGAGTCCCGCACGTGACGGAGACAGGCAGTAGCAGCAGCATCAACCGGCCTTCCAAGCGCGTGCGTTCGCGGGCGGCCGGGGGGACCGGGGCGGTCGGGGCGGCCGAGGCGGTCGGCACCGTGAAGCCGGACGCGGCGAAGCGGAAGGCGGTGAAGCCGCGGGCCGTGAAGCCGGACGTCGTCGAACCGCGGGCCGTCAAACCGAGGGCCGTGAAGCCGAAGCCGGTGAAGCAGGCGAAGCCGGTGAAGCCGAGAGCGTCGAAGCCGGACGCCGTAGCACCGGACGCCGTAGGACCCGATCCGGTAGCACCCGATCCCGTAGCACCGGACCCCGTAGCACCGGACCCCGTAGCACCGGACCCGGTCAAGCCGCCGGCAGGGCCACCTCCGGCGGCGCCCGCCCCGCGGATCGAATCCCTCTTCGGCCCCGACTCCCAGTTCCACCGCTTCTTCAACGACCCCCGCTGGGGCCTGGCGGTGATCAGGGCGACGGTCCTGGAGGCGGCGCACCCGCAGATCGGCGCGGCCCTGGCCGACAACTCCACCTTCGTCGCGCACCCGTGGCGGCGGCTGCGCAACACCCTCGTCAGCCTCCAGCGGATGTTCGGCGCGGACGACGCGGTACGGCAGCGGGAGGCGGCGCGCCTCAACCGCCTGCACGCGCGGCTCAACGGCGCGGACGCCCGGCACCGTCCGTACGACGCGATGGACCCCGAGGTCCGCGCGTGGGTGGTCGCGACGCTCTTCGAGAGTTCGGTCACGATGTGCCGGCTGAGCGGGCAGCCGCTCGACCAGACGACGATGGAGCAGCTCTACGCCGAATTCCAGGCGTTCCTCGGTGCCTTGGGGGACCCGGCAGGTCAACTGCCCGCCACACTTCCGGAGTTCTGGCAGTACTTCGACCGCATGGTCGAGGAGAAGCTGGAGAACACCGAGGCGCTGCGCATCATCCTCTACAAGCTCTTCGACCACCTCCCCGCGCCGCCCCTGCTGGACGGCCTGCCCACCGTCTGGGCGGCGGGCCGCGCGCTTGCCGGGCCCGTCATCGGGCAGATCACCGTCGCGTCCCTCCCCGAGCCCTTCCGCCGCCGCGCCGGTCTGCCCGAGATCCCCGGCGCCCAGACGCTGATGCAGGGCGCCTACATGGCCGCCGGCCTGGCCCGCTTCCTCCCCGAGGGCTGGATCAGGACCGAGACCCTCACCAACCTGATGGCCCTCACCTCCGACAGCGACGACCCCGCCTACGCCACGGTCACCGCCGTGCGCGACCGTATGAAGCAGGCGGGCGCCTTCATCCGCCTCGTCACGCCCTTCCCCGCCCAGCGCGAGTCCGCCGACGACGGCCCCACCGCCACCGGCGCCTCCGCCACGGGCGGATCGCGGCGCAGCGCCGACGAGTTCTTCACCGAAGTCCTCGACCAGACCGGCGACGGCTTCCTCGACTGGCCCGATCTCGCCGCCATGGCCCGTGAGTTGTCCTCCCGCCTCGACCTCGACGAGCCCCAGGAGACCAAGCTCTACAACGCCTACGCCGACTGGTGGCGCGAACTCCAGTCCGCCCTCGACACCGACGGCGACGGCCGCGTCAGCAGAGCCGAATACACCGCCGCCGCCCCCACCCTCGCGGGCCCCGCCCTCATCCGCGTCGCCGAAGTCCTCTTCGACGTCACCGACAAGGACGGCAACCAGACCATCGACGCCACCGAATACCGCGCCCTCTTCCGCACGGCCTTCACCCGCACCGTCCCGGCCACCGCCTCCACCTACACCCGCTCCGCCTTCATCACCGACTTCCTCACCTTCATGTCCGCCCGCCACCGCTCCACCCCCTACGACCCCCTCCTCGCCGACGCCTGACATCCCCCGCGCGGGGAACCGTTCGACGCCCGCTTACATCTGTCGCGTTCCGGGAGTAGAACCTTCTGTGACGCCACGGCCCCGGTCCGTGATCGCACGTACAGGTTCGTCGGTTCGAGGGAAGGTCCCCGTGCTGCCAGCGGAGCCGTGGCGCGACGTCATGAGCCAAGGGACGACACGGCGGTTTCGCCCGCGCAGCGTGATGCTGCGGCAGGGCGATCCCGGGACACATCTTTTGGCTCTCACCACCGGAATCGCGAAGGTTGTGAGCCGGGACCATCAGGGGGTCACGACACTGCTCGCCTTCCGCGGACCGGGTGACCTGCTGGGCGAGGTGTCGGTCTTTGACGGCAGGACGCGGATCGCCGATGTGATCGCGCTCAGCCCGTGCACGGCGGTGGTCCTGGAGGCCGAGCGCTTCCGTGCCTACGTCGAGCGGCATGGGCTGGTGATCGACCTGATGCGCCAAGCCATGCACCGGCTGCGTGAATCGGATCTGCTGCGCGCCGAGTTGCTCACCCTTCCCCTGGTGACCCGCCTCGCGCGCACGTTGGTGCGACTGGTCGAACTGGCGGGCTCGGGTCACGGTCGACCGATATCAGTACCGGCCACGGCACAGCCGGGCTTGCCGGTCCGGTTGACCGGCCTCACGCAGGAAGAACTCGCCCAGTCCATCGGAGTGACCAGGAACGCCGTGGGCGTGGCGCTGCGCACCTTACGTGACGCCGGCGCAGTGGAGACGGCGCGACGGTCGATCGTGATCAAGGACCTGGACGGGTTACGGACGTGGGCCGATACGGCCTGACGTCCCGTCGGCCCGCTCTCCGGTCAGCCCTTGAAGGAGACGTGTCCGCTGTGACCGCGGTCACTCGCGGAGTGCCCTGCGCTGTGCAGAACGGCTCAAGACGTACGCGAATGCTGGGAGTCGGCCGCCAACCGGCAGTTGCACCGTCCAGAGCATCCGTCCGACGTCAGGAGCACACCTGTGAGCGTGACCGTTCCCGCCCCCTGGTCGCAGAGCCGACCGTTGCCTCCCTACCGCGCCCTCCTCGCGGTCGACGCGAAGGACTTCACCGGACTTCCGTCCGTTCTGCACGCCCCGGTGAGTGAGCTGATTCCCGAACTCGTCGATCGCGCACTGGAAAAGGCGGAGCTCAAGGACTTGAGGGACGCGAAGCGATTCCCGGCGAGTACGGGCGACGGCATCGTCTTCGGCTTCGACCCGACACATCTGCCCTATGTTCTCTGGCCGTTCCTGCCCGTACTCGACGAGATTCTCGGTCAGTACAACAGCTCCGAGGTGGGGCCGCGGATCAGGCTGCGGGCCAGCGTGCACGTCGGTCCGGTGCCGGACGCGGACGCCCCGGGCGACGGCAACGGCACCCCTCGCAACGACACACACAGGTTGCTGGACTCCCGGCAGGTCAAGGCGATGCTCGCCAATGCCAGCGAGCAGACCACGCACGTTGTCGCGATCCTCTCCAACCGTGTCTATGAGGATGCCGTAATCGGCGGATACACACAGTTGCACCCGGACCGCTGCACGGAGGTGCCCGCGACAGTGGACGGCAAGAACTTCGCCCAGCGGGCTTGGCTCTATGTCCCTTCGCCATCCGGGAACCTGCTCAGTGCGGGAGTTCCGGCGAGGGAGGAGCTCAAAGAGGCCCCCTCTGCCGACAGCGCTGACGCAGCGGTTGGTGCCCCGGCCGCTTCGGCAACGCCGGGTGTGCCACCGGCGGCCACGTATCACCGCAACAGCCAGGAAGTGGGAGACGGCAGCGCCGCGCTCATGGGGGGTGTGGGCGGGGACTTCAACTTCACGGGCCGGTCCACAACCCATCGCGCAGCCAACCAGCACTGGGGCAGCGGCGACAACGTCTCCGGCTCCAAGCACGTCGGCGGCGGTGCCGAGGACGACCGGTGACCGCGGAAACCGCAGACGCGCACGAAGTGCGCGGCGAGTGGGACATACCGCACCCTCGGGCCGAGGACGGCTCCGCCCCGGCGCCCCAGCCCGCCGGGTCGGCTTCGTACCAGGGCAATCGGCAGCAGGTGGGCGCCGGTGCCGCAGCTCACATGGGCAATGTGGGACGAGACCTGAATCTTCTCATCTTCCGCGACGGCGAAGAAGCAGCCGAGAACATCCTCACCCCACGGCTACGCGAAGGCGCATACTCCGCAGCGGAGATCGAGGACCGGCTGCGCGGCTTTGTCGAGCCCCCGTCGTATCCCCGATGCCGTGCGGTGCTGGAGGACCGCGTTCTCCTGTTGCGGGGCGCCCGCGGCGCTGGTGCGGCCACCGCGGCGTTCGCCCTGCTCCGTGAGCGGTTCGGCGCCGACGGCATCACCGGCCTCGATGCCGGACAGGACCTGGCCCGCTGGCGTCCGTCCGCACCGCGTGGCTACATCCTCGCGGGCGCCACACCGCAGACCGTCGACGCGCTCAACGATGTCGTGCTGAGCGCGATGGCCGGTCATCTGGTCCACGCCGGAGCCGCTTTGGTGATCGTGGTGGACGACGATCTCGCCCAGTCGGTGAAAGCGCGAAATCGGCTGGTGGACCATGTGCGTCCGCGGGCGTACGACGTCGCCGCAGGACACCTGAAGTCCGCCGTGGAATCAGGTGAGTTGTCGCCGGATCACCTCTCATCCGCCTGGTCGTACCTCGATGACCCGGTGTTCGCCGGATACCTCGACGCGGACCAACTTCCGCAGTCCGGGGTGGATGTCGCCGAGGAACTGCGAGCCGTGGCGGCCGGCGCCCAATCAGTGGAGAAGGCTGTCACCAACCTGAGTCAGGGCGGCGCGGACGAGGTGTGCCAATCTCTGGACCAGGTGGCCGGTAAGCCGGACGAACTGGCACTGCTCGCGGCGGTCGCCCTTCTGCACGGGGAGGACCGCCAGTCGGTACAGACGTACGCGGCGGCGCTGCGCGAGCGCCTCGGTAGGTGGGACACCACGCATGACCGAGCCGTCGACCTCGACGGCGACCGTACGCGTGTCCGCGATGTGCTTGTGCCCGATGTCCACGGTGCCCGGCCGCCGAACGTGCTGGGACCAAGCTTCGAAAGTCGGCTGGCGTGTGTGGAGGCGCGACTCCTGCCACGCCGACTGGTCCCCGGCGACAGTTCCAACTACTGGTCCCAAGCCGTCGACTTCCCGGCCAGGCACCGTGCGGACCAGGTGCTCCGGCAACTCTGGTGGGATCGGGCGGGCATGGAAACCCACCTTTGCGCGGTCCTTCTCAGCCGCGAGTACCAGCCCGGATACGACCTGACCGCCGGGCGGTCGATCGGGCGGGTTCTCTGCCATGCCACCGGTACCAGGCCGCTCCAGCCGCTCCAGGCGTTCGCGAAGTCGGGCCTGCGCTGGCGCCGTCGGCTGGCGGCATACGCCCTCGGCGAGGCGGCGCAGAACGAACAGATGGTCGGCAGGGTGACGGCACAGGTGCGGGATTGGAGTCGGGTCGTCGATGTCAATCTCCGCTGCACAGTGGCGGAGACCTGCGCGGGCAGCTTTGGCCTGGGTCGCCCGGGTACCGCCCTGCAACTGCTGCACAAGGTGCTCGACGGCCCCGTCGAGCAGGAGACCGTCAGGAGACTCTACGCGGCCGTGTCCTTCGCGCTGAGGGCCCTCCTGACGGAGTCGGCAAACCGGGATCCGGTACTGCGCCGACTGGCCGAATGGTCCACCGCGCAGGTCGGCACCGGCCACCATGCCTACGCCGTGTACGTAATGGAACAACTCGGCCGCAGCGCCGTCGACGGTGGTCAGCGCACCGGCGCTCTCAAGCTGCGGCTCTCCGAACTGGTCGTGGAGCAGCCGGAGGCATTGGTTCCCCTGGTGATGGCGGCGTTGGAGAGTCCGGGCACGGACACCGTGATGTCAGCGGCGCTGACGGCCGTCGGCGAATCGCCCGACAGTCGCCACCGCGTCGCGCTGGCCGCCTTGCTCGAAACTCTCGCCGCCGAATCCACCGGGCGGCCGGGTGTTGTCGCCTTTCTCCTCACTTGATACCACGCCCACTCTGCCGTCAGTCCTGCCGAATGGAGTCGCACATGAACGAGTCGCAGGTCTACGAGCCGCTGGTCGAAATGCCCACCTCCTCAGCGCTGTCGTGCCTGATCGCACTCCGGTGGAGTCGCGCCGTCCAGGCCCGCGCACTCGTGCTGTTGGACCCGAACGGGGAGGACCTCGTCGCCTACCCGAAGGACCGCGCGCCGGTGGGCTGGCACCCTCGGCTCGGCCTGATGAGCGCCTGGCGAGCGCCTGCGAGCGACGCGCGATGGGTGTCGCTGCGAGTACGCGAGTGCCAGGTGGAACCGCGGACTCGCGGTCGGGATTCGGGCGGCGAGTCCGGCCGAACGTATCCCCAGGGCCTGGCATGGTGGGTGAGCGATCCCGCCGTGGTCGCCCGACTCGCCCTCACCGAGGACGAGATGGTCCGGCGGATCGTCGAAAGCGCCTCGCTCAGTGGCGTCTGGCCCGGCCTGTCCGACGCGAGCCCTTCCCCCTTCAGCTCGGGGCGCCATGATCCCGGTAAGCCCTACCGCCTGGATCCACTGGGCGTCTCCTTCCGCTTCCGGCCGGGGCGCCCGGCCCTGTCGCCGCCACCGGCCCCGCCCGCGCTGCCGTCGCTGTGGGGGGCGGACCAGCACGAGGCGTACCGGTTCTATCGCGACGTTGTGGGCGGGGGTCCCCACGGCCTGGCGGCTCTGTGGCTGCTTTACCACCCGGACCAAGCCAAGGACGTCCTGCAATGGACTGTGGATCACCAGGGGTTGCTCGATGCCTCGGACAGTTGGGAGCACTCCTTGGCTTCGATGCTCCGGGAACTGACGGGAACTCATCGAGCCTTCATCGGCGTCAAGTTCGCGGAGATCCTCAGTGCGACTGGTGTGCCGCACGGCGAGGAGACGTTGGACCGAGTTCGCCGGGCGCAGGCCGCGGCGCCCGTGGACGCTCCAGGAGACTCGGCGTGGAGGTCGTAGGACCCGTCAGGCGAACTTGGCACTCTGGGCACGGCCCCATCACTCGCCCCTGTCGGGCAGTCGGCTCAGCCACTCGTCGAGCGCCGCGAAGTCCGTTGCCGTGAGGCCGTGGTGGGGGTCGACGCGGTGGAGCAGGGTGGGGGCGGGTCTTCCCGTGGAGGCCGGGGATGTCGTGGCTTTCGGAGGGGTCGGGCCAGGAGACGAAGGGGAGCTGGGGGAGGCCGAGGAGCGGGGAGAGGGAGATGTTGGCCTCGGATTCCCAGGTGGTGGCCCACACCAGCTCGCACGGCAGGGCGCTCAGGCGGGCGCCCAGGGCGGGGTTGACCCGTGCCGGCAGGGGGTTGGCGTCGGGCCCGAGCTGGCTCGTGTAGGTCGGGTAGCCGTCCGGGAGCTGCTTACGCGTCGCGCCGAAGGGGATGAGCGGTCCGTCGACGTCGAGGAAGAGCAGCGGATGGGGGTGCGGGGCGGCGGCGGTCATGGCTGCACGGTGGGCGGTGGAGGTGGGGGATGGGTGGGGGTGTCAGGGTTTCAAATACGTTTCAATTGAGTGGGGTTGATGCTTTGTGGTGGGGCTCTTGACCCTTCGGTGGGTGGCCGCTTAGGTTCGCGGCCACGGACTTGAAACGATTTTTTCGTGGGCGACGCGTGGGGTCGGCGCATGGGGAGATCGTGCCGAAGCAGAGATGCAGAGGAGACCCCGGTGATCGTGCGTGTGGTGACGGCGGTGCTGAGCTTGGTGGTCGTGGGGGTGGCGCCCGCGCAGGCCGGTGGGGCCGGGCACGGCGGCGGGGGCGGCGGGGGCGGCGGGGTGCGGGCCGGGAAGTTGACGGTGGAGCATCAGACCGAGCCGCTCGGGGTGGACGAGGCCAAGCCGCGGCTCGGGTGGACGCTGAGCGCGAGCGGCGACGCGCACGGCGCCAGGCAGACGGCGTACGAGATCGCGGTGTCGAGCACGCGCGACGGCCGCGCGGATGTGTGGGACAGCGGCGAGGTGCGCTCGGCGAAGTCCTTCGATGTCGAGTACGCGGGGCGCCAACTGCGGTCGCAGACGCGGTACTTCTGGCGCGTGCGGGTCTGGGACGGCGCGCACAAGGTGTCACGGTGGAGCCAACCGGCCTCGTTCGAGACGGCGTTCCTCAATCCGGGCCAGTTCAAGGGCGGTTGGATCGGCTCGCCGACGAAACCGGCGACCACGACGCTCACCGGCGCGGACTGGATCTGGTACCCGGAGGGCAAACCGGCCGACTCGGCGCCCGCGGCCACGCGGTACTTCCGCCGCACCGTCGACCTCCCCGCCAACGCCGCCGTCACGGCGGCCCCGTTCGAGCTGACGGCGGACGACAGCTTCGTCCTCTACGTCAACGGCAAGGAGATCGCGCGCTCGCCGCAGGTCAGCAACTCCTGGAGCACGGCCACCGTCACGGACATCGCGGCCGACCTGCGGCCCGGCCGTAACGTCATCGCGGTCCAGGCCGTCAACACCCTCCCCGGCCCGGCCGGGGTGATCGGCACGCTGCACATCGACGGCTCGGCGGGCGTCCCGCCCGACCTCGTCACCGACGCCGCCTGGAAGGCGAGCGACACCGCGCCGACCGGCTGGCAGCAGCCGGACTTCGACGACGCGGCCTGGCCCGCGGCCCTGGAGGCCGCGCATTACGGCGACGCGCCCTGGTACAGCTCGGTCGGCGTCCCGAGCCCGCCCGAGCCGCTGCTGCGCAAGGACTTCACCACCGGCGGCGCGAAGGGCAAGGCCCAGCGCCCCAAGAAGGTCGCGTCCGCCCGCGCCTACGTCGCCGGGCTCGGCTACTACAAGCTCTACCTCAACGGACAGCGCGTCGGCGACCACGAACTCGACCCGGCCTTCACCGTCTACGACAAGACGGTGCTGTACGCGACGTACGACGTCACCAAGTCCCTGCGCGGCGGCGGCAACACGCTCGGCGTGAGCCTCGGCCGCGGGTACTACGCGATGACGAACCCCGACGAGTGGAACGCCTCGCCCTGGCACAGCGAGCCGAAGCTGAAGCTCGAACTCGACATCACCTACACCGACGGCAGCACCCAACAGGTGACCAGCGACGGCAGTTGGCAGGCCGCCGACGGCCCGACGCGCACCGAATCCGTCCTGTACGGCGAGACGTACGACGCGCGGCTCGAACAACCCGGCTGGAACAAGCCGGGGTTCGACGCCACCGCCTGGAAGCCCGCGCTCCCCGTCACCGCCCCGGGCGGCACCCTCCGCGCGCAGGCGTTCCCGCCGATCAAGGTGACCGGCACCCTCCCGGTCAAGCAGGTCACCACGCCCAGGAGCGACGCGACGAGCACCGTCAAGGTGTACGACTTCGCCTCGCCCACGGCGGGTTGGGCGGACACCGCGCTGCGCGGCCCCGCCGGCTCCGTCGTCACGATCACGTACGGCGAGAAGCTGCTCGCCGACGGCACGGTCGACAACGCCGGGCTCCAGACGTACACGTACACGCTCAAGGGTGCGGCGAGCGGCGAGAGTTACCGCCCCAGCTACAGCTACGACGGCTTCCGCTACGTACAGGTCGCCGCGCCCGCGGGCGTCACCGTCACCTCCGTCAAGGGCGAGCGGGTGCACACGGCGGTCACCGCCACCGGCGACTTCAGCAGTTCGAGCGACCTGCTCAACCGCTTCCAGGACGCCCAGGCGAACACGACGCTGAACAACCTGCACTCGATCCCGACCGACACCCCGATGTACGAGAAGCGGCCGTACGACGCGGACGCGCACCTCACCGCCGACTCCGCCATCGCCAACTTCGACATGGAGAACTTCTACGAAAACTGGATGCGCGCCCACCGCGACGACCAGAACGCGGACGGCACGCTCGGCCACACCGTGCCCGGCACCGTCGGCGCCAAGGGCGTGAACGACCCGGTCTGGTCGGCGAGTTTCGTGCTGATCAACTGGGATCTGTACTGGTACTACGGCGACATCCGGCCGCTGGCGGACAACTACGCCGCGATGAAGCTGTGGCTCGACCACTACGAGCAGACCATCGCGAAGACGGGCAACGTCTACACCGGCTTCAGCTACGGCGACTGGGTCGCGCCCGGCGCCGCGTTCCCGCCGGAGGGCACCCGGCTCTCGGGCACCGCGTACATCCACCAGACGGCCACCATGATGGCCAGGATCGCCCGCGCCCTCGGACACGGCGCCGACGCCGCGCACTTCGACGCCTTCGCGACGACGACGGCGAACGCCATCAACGCGAACTTCTACGACGCCAAGGCGAAGGCGTACTACGACAACAAGGACGCGGGCTACCGGCAGACGTCCAACCTGCTGCCGCTCAGCCTCGGCATCGTCCCCGCGTCCGAGCGCGCGGCCGTCGTCGCCAACCTCACGAACGACATCAGGACCCGTGGCCGCCACCTCAACACCGGTGCGCTCGGCACCAAGTTGATCCTCCCCGTCCTCACCGACACCGGCAACGGCGACCTCGCCTACGACGTCGCCACCAACCCCACCTACCCCGGCTGGGGTTACTGGTTCCAGGGCCTCGGCGCCACGACCATGTGGGAGGAGTGGCAGGACACGTCACGCTCCCACGACCACGCCTTCCTCGGCACGGTCGACGACTGGCTCTACCAGTGCGTCGCGGGCATCGAGCCCGCCGCGCCCGGTTACACCCGGATCACGATCCGGCCCCACCCGGTCGGCGACCTCACCGAAGCCTCCGCCCACGTCGAGTCCCCGCTCGGCCGCGTGGCCTCCTCCTGGACCCTCGACCACGGCCGCTTCACGCTCCACGCCACCGTCCCCGTGGGCGCCACGGCCCAGATCCTGGTCCCCGCCCGCACCCGCGCCGCCGTCCACGCCCCCTCCGACGCCCGATTCACCGGCCTGAAGGACGGCTACGCCGCCTACGAGGTCGGACCCGGGGACTACGTCTTCCGCGTCGCCGGCTGACGGCGGAGCGGCGGGGCGGCGCGACGGCGGAGCGGCCCGGCGGCACCGGTCCGCCGCCGGGGCGGCGATATCCGGCCACGGCACCAGGGGCCGGTGAGGGGGCCGCGCGAGGTGGTTCCCGTGGGGAAAGTGGGGCCAGGGCCGGGGGCGGGAGAAATGGATTTCCCGTGCGTGGCGGGGCGCCGCCCCACATGTGTATGCGGCACGGCGCATGCCAAAACACCGTCCCGCGGAATCTGTCGACCGTGTGACGGGCGGGGTGGATGTTTTGGCTGAGGCCGGTTGGGGCCCGCTGGGGCCGGGCTGAGGGAAAAGCGAATTCGGCGGGCGGAAATTCACCGACGGGCAAATTCCGACCGCATATTCCGTCCGGCAGGGCCGGTGGAGCCGGGGGTGCCGGTGGACCCCGGGGAGCCGGTGGACCCGACGCGGCGGATGGAGCAGGTGGAGCAGGTGGAGCGTATGGGGCGGGTGGAGCCGGTGGGGCTCAGACCTCCAGGCCGTTCTCGACCTGCTTGAGCACGTGCCGCGCCAGGGCGAGGTTGGCCCGGCTCCGGTCGAGCGCGAGGTAGAGGAAGAGCGAGCCGGTGCTGCTGCCGAGCAGGCGGATCAGGTGGTACTGGGTGCCCAGCGTGATGAGGATGTCCTCGATCGTGTCGTCGATGGCGAGCATCGACAGCGTGCGGACCTTGGCGCGTACGACCTCGGTGTTGCCCGCCGCCGCCACCTCCAGGTCCAGGCCCCGGCCGCCGCCGAGCGTGCCGAGCGCCATGCCGCTCTCGTAGTCGACGAGCGCGACCCCGATGGCGCCTTCGACGGACATCGCTTCTTTGAGTGCCGACTCAATGTTCACGGGAATTCCCTTGGTTGTGCAGGTCCATGGGTGTCGCGGACCGTACGGGCGAGGATCGGCGTGAGCGGAAAACAGCTATGCGCGATCACAGGTGAAAGAGTTCGGCGTTAAAGTACTCTGCCAGGTGTTCGAAAGTGAAGGGGTGCCTGTGGACGCGCTGGAGTCGGTACTCGGCGAAGTCCTTTCCGCTGCCGGGACGTCAGGGACTGCTGGGACCTCGGGTGCGTCCGGGACGTCCGGTGCGGCCCTGGTCGACGCGGTGACCGGTCTCACATACGCCGAGAGCGGGGACTGCGCGGTGGCCGGAAACGGACCTGAGGTCTGCCATCTGCTGAGCCTCATCGAGGACGGGCTGCACGAGGCGGGAGCGGAGGGCGAGTTGGAGAGCGTGGTGGTGACCGGGCGGCGGACGTACCACGTCGTGCGGGTCGTGGCCCGGCAGGGCGACCCGGTGCTGATCTCCACGGTGCTCGACCGCGCCGACACCAATCTGGCGCTGGCCGCCCGGCACATCGCCACGGCCGCCGAGGGCCTGTTCGCATGACGGCTGACAGCGGGACCGAGCCCGACGACGTGTCCGTGTCCGTGTCCGTGTCCGAGCCCGATCCCTCGCCCGACTCCGACTCCGACCCCGAGCTGCGCGTGCCCCGGAACGTCCCCGCTCTCCTCGCCCAGCTCCGCCAGGAGCGCTTCACCGGAGCCGTCACCGTCGAAGGCGGCCCCGGCGGCACCCTCTTCCTCCGCGAAGGACTGGTCGGCGCCGTCGAGACACCCGCCGCCCCCTCCGCCCGCTCGCTGCTGTTGAAGTCCGGGCGGATCGACGAGCGGGAGTGGGAGGCCGCGCTGGCCGCGCTCCCCGAAAACGGCGAACTGGGAGCGGTGTTGACCGCGCGCGGATCGGTTACGGCGGCGGAGCTGTTCGTCGTCTGCACCGCCGCGCTCTTCGACGGCGCCTTCGCGATGGCCCTGCAACCGGTGACCGGCTGGCGCACCGACCCGGAACGCGGCCCAGGACACGGTCCAGGACGCGGCCCCGAACTGGCCGCCTGGCCCGGCCAGGAGCCCGCCCACCTGACCGAGGAGACCGCGCTGCGACTGCGGACACTGCGCGAAATGGTGCCGTCCGTAGCGGAGTTCGCGCGCGGCGCGGTCCGCGCGGAGGCCAGGTCCGACGCGGACCGTATCGGCGAGCGCGGCCGTACGCTGCTGCTCGCCGCCAACGGCCGCCGCACACCGCGCGATCTCGCGTTCGCGCTGGGGCGCGGGGTGTACCCGGTGATGCTCGACCTGGCCAGGATCGCGACCCGCAGGGCCGCCGCGCGCGACGACGACCCGCTCGCGCCGCGCCCGCTGCTGACCGCGCGGGCCGCCGACCGGCAGTCACCGCCGCCGCCAGGCGCCGACGACAGGCCGCTTCCGCGCCGCCAGCCCGGCGGCCAACTGCCGTCCACACGACCGCCGTCGGAGCGCAAGCCGCCCGGTCACCCCCATCACTCGTCACCGAACCACCCGTCACAGAACAACCTGTTGCCGTGAGCGGGACAGCGACCGGCCTGCCCGAGGAGAGTGCACCATGACCAGTGCCGCCCCTTACGAAGCGCTCGTCGCTTCGCTCAAGTCCCTGCGTGAACGCGTGATGGGCGTCAACGAAACGGTGATCTCCACCTCGGACGGGCTGCTCGTGGCCGCCGACACCGCGACCGTGCAGCCCGAGTCGGTGGCGGCGCTCGCCGCCGCGAGCCTCGGCGTCGGCCGCCGTACGGCGGCGGAGGTCGGTCTCGGCGGGCTGCGCGACGTCGTCGTCCGCTGCAACGGCGGCTACATCGTCGTCCTGTCCGTCGGCGAGCACGCCCTGTTGGTGATCCTCGCCGACGAGGGACTCGACCTGCCGGGCCTCCACCGCGAGTCCCCGGCGACGGTCGACCACCTCGTCTCCCTCCTCAGCGCCGCCTGACGCCTTCGGCCCGGACGACATCCCGGCCCGACACCGCCCGACACGGTCCGGACACCGACACGGTCCCGACACCGACACCGACACCGACACGGACGCGGCCCCGACATCGCCCCGCATCGGAAGCGGGGCGGAAGCGCCCGGCGGGTACCCGCGGAAGCGCCCGCCGCGGTCGACTGAGGTGTGCGCGGCCGGCCGGGCCGACGCCTCGGGCGGGACGGGGACGGGCAGATGGGCGGGTACAGCCGGTCGTACGGTACGGGCTCGGGGACGCGTACGGCTACGGCTACGGCTACGGCTACGGCTACGGCCACGGTCGCGGCGACGACCACGCACCCGCCGTCACTCGGCCAGGTCCGCCCCCGCGAAGGGCTCCGCGATCTTCTCCGCGCGCCCCGCGACAGCCCCCTCCGCGACCCTCTCCACCATCGGCCGCCCACCCGGCTCCGCCACCGCCTCCCCGTACCGCTCCTCGAACCGCCGCTCCACCGGCGACAGATCAGTCCTGCCCAGGTCCTCGGGCCTGATGACGATCCGCAACTCCGGTGTCAGCGCCGCGTATCGACGGCACGCGCCGATGAACGAGTCGACGATCAGGGCTGCGAGCTGACCGCGGTCGAGGTCGGTGACGCGCGCGAGTCCGGAGCCTATGAGCGGGACGGCCAGCGGCTTGAACAGGCCGTGCACGGCCACCGAGGCCCAGAGGCTGTCCAGGCTGGCCCGCAGGTCGTCGTGGCCGGAGTGCGCGACGAGGTCGTTGCCGATCCGCGAATACGCCGTCGCGAAGACCCGCCGTCCGTCCACCGGTACGGCGACGGTCGTGCCCACCGGGTAGCGCACGCGCCGGCCGCGCGGTTTGGCGCGGCTGCTCTCCGTACCGACGGCGGGCACCGCGCGCAGCCCGGCCCGCAGCTTCTCGTCCAGCAGGCGGCGCTGGCCGGCGAAGAGCCGGTCCACGAGCTGGCCCTGGACGCTGCCGCGGCTGATGACGACGTCCTCGTCGGTCGCGGTGTCGAAGGTGTCGGTGAAGCCGACCACCAGATTGGCGTCCGTCTGGTCGAACAGATCGCCCTGCACGAGCACGACGTCCACTTGTCGGCCGGGCAACGGCACCGCGTGGCGCAGCAGTTCGGCGCCGTGCCGCGCGCGCAGGGCGGTCCGCAGGGCTTCGAGCGTGCGGGCCGCGTCCGGGTCGCCGGGATGCTCGCGGGCGATCAACTCGGCCACCGGCAGGGCGAGATCGGGGCGGCCGAGTTCGGTGCGGGAGCGGACCAGGCCGCGCCGGGCGGAGTCCTGGAGCGCGGTGAGCCGCCGGACGAAGTCGACGGCGAACGCCTCCCCGTTGACCTCGGCAAGCGGCCGTCCGCGCACCATGCCCAGCGCCTCGGCCAGCCGGTGGGCCGCGGTCGCGGGCGGCGCGAGCAGCGCCTCGCCGACGACCGCCGTGAACCGCGCGCTGTCCAACTCCTCGGCGCGCGGCACCAGTCGGTACGCGGTCTCCGCGCCGCCCACGGTGACCTGCTGCTCGGTCCGCAGCAGCCGGGCGGCCGTGCCGTCCTGACCCGGATCGAGGGCGCGCCGCAACTCCAGGACACGCTTTTGCACCTCGTTGCGATTGCGCTGTGCCTGGTGCCGCGGCTCGTCGGCCAGCCCCCAGACGTCGCGGCGCAGTTGACGTACGGGAACGGCCTCGCCCTCGGCGGCCACCAGCCGGACCAGCAGCCGGGTCGTGAGCGGTGTCAGCCGTACCGGAAGACCGTCGACTTCGAGCAGTACGGGCCCCAGCACATTTATCCGAACGTGCGTCATTGCTTTCCCCACCCGTTTCCGCCTCCCTCGACGCAAACTCCCGGAGGCGAATGCCAGATTATCAAGCCGCCTTGGAAAAACCATGAGTTCCGCTGATCCCACAGGCCCGGTTCCGGCCCTCCCGCCGACAGGGGTGCGGCGCAGGATGCGCGTGCGCGCGCGGTTACGCGTGCGGTTACGGCGCGGATCGCCTACCGGGCCGCGTTCCCCGTCGCTTCCCCCGCCGCGTTCTCCGTCGCGTTCTCCGTCGCGTTCCGTGTTACGGACTCGGCTCCGCGCTCGCTTACGGTTGCGTGTGGCGCGGCGCGCCCGGCAGATCTTCGTGCGCAATGCCATTGCGGCATTCGGCGGAATATCCGCGGTCCTCCAGTTCGTGGGGCAGCTCTTTCCCCAGAGCTTTCCCGATCCGGCCCCGGTGACCGCGGCATCGGTGGCGGCCTGCGTGCTGTGGGGCATCGGCAGGGCCCGGCCGGTCACGCGCGTGCGGCAGGAGTTCCGGCGCCCCGACATGACGGTGGTGGTCGAGGAGGGCGACCTGTTCGAGCAGGCCGCGCACCTCGTGATCGGCTTCACCGACACCTTCGACACCGCCCCCGAGGGCGGCCTGGTCATCAACGAGGACAGCGTCCAGGGGCAGTTGCTCGCCCGCCGCTACGACGACGACCTCCCGCGCCTGGACGCCGAGTTGGACGCGGCCCTCGGCGCGGTGACGCCCGTCGCGCGCGAGGACCGGGCCCGCAAGCCGCTGGGCAAGCTGGACCGCTACCCGATCGGCACGGTGGCGGTCCTCGGCACCCGCCCGCGGCTGACGTTCGCGGCGGCGTACAGCCGTATCGGCAACGACTACGTGGCCGCGTCCAGCGTGGAGGACCTCTGGTTCAGCCTCAACCGGCTCTGGGACACAGTGAGCCGGTACGCGCGCCCGGAGGCGGTGGCGATGCCGCTGGTCGGTTCGGGGCTGTCCCGTCTCGACTACCTCGACCAGGACAGCCTGTTGCGGCTGATCCTGATGTCGTTCATCGCCAGGTCCCGCGAGGGCGCGGTCTGCTGTGAGCTTCGGGTGGTGGTCCGGTCCGCGGACCTGGAGCGCGTCAATATGCCGGAAGTGGCCGCTTTCCTGCGGACATTGGCGTCGGGCGTCGACCGCGCGTAAGGCGGACGCCGGATGGCGCGTGCGGACCGTACGAGAAGGGGCGGCCGGTCTCCGGCCGCCCCCTGCTCCGTCCTGCGAGGTGATGCGGTGCGTGTCCGGCGGCCCGCGTGTCAGGCGAGCCGCCGATAGGCCGACAGATTCTCGAAGTACGACGTGTCGCGCCAGTCGGAGCGGCTGTCGTCCACCGGGCACTCGGCCACCTTCAGCCGGGCGACGACCTTCTCCAGCGACGACTGCGAGCCGTCGAAGCGGATGACGTTGAGGCCCTCGATGTCGGTGGCGTGCCGCAGCCGGCCCACCTCGACGATGACCGTGCGCGCGCGGTACGCCATCAGCACCATGCCCAGCTCGATCAGCACGTTCTGCCGGGGCTGCCCGGTGTACTGCACCTCGTCCACCCGCTCGTAGTCACCGAGGAGTTCGGGGTGCAGCTTGGCGGTGTCGTCCGGGGTGAGCAGCACGAGCGCGGCCTGCGCGAGCGACGGCGCGTTCGCGATCACCTCACCGATGTAGGGCGAGGTCTTGCCGGTCGCCCGCACCAACTCCTCCCACTCCAACGGGCGCAGGTCGAGCCGCCGCAGCAGCCCGAACATCGCGAGCCGCGCCTGTTCGTCCCGGCCGTGCACGACGAAGACGTTACGGCTGCGGAGGCCGTCGTACGGCGTCGGCGCCGGGGAGTCCGGCCGCGCGGTCCCGGTGGCGGCCGGCTCCTGCGCGGCGGCCAGAACAGGACGGTATTCGTACCCGAAGTGCTCATTTCCGGAACCGGAAACGGTCATGCGCTTGTCCTGGTGATCCATTTCGTCACCCATGCCGCTCAATCCCCTTGGCCGTTCGCGGTTCCGCCGTTGCCCGGCGCGTACTCGTAGCCGAAATTCCTGTTGTTGTCGCCGGAGACGTGCATGCTCTTGTCCTCGTAGTTGAGGATGTTGTTCTGCGCCCTGTCGTGGTCGGTGAGATCCACATTGTGGTCGTTCAGGAACGTCCGGATGATTTCCAGCAGACGGCGCTCGACGATCTGCGTGTACTTCACGGCGTCGGACTTCTGGAAGAAGGCGTGGTAGTAGTCGTTCGTCGCCAACTCGCGCACGCTGGTCAGCGCGCCGCAGTTGACCGACTTGGTCACGTAACGCCCCAGGCGGAATTCGCTGCTGTCGACCGAGGTCACGCTCGTGCCGATCCGGATGGAACTGGGGCCGCGGCGGCCGGGCCGGACCAGGGAGCGCAGCGGCGACGGCAGGAAGCGCTCGGGCAGCAGCCGCAGCGGCGAGAGCAGCAGGCTGAACCCCCAGCGCGGCGTCGCCTTGACCATGTCCCAGGCCACCCGCACCGCCAGCCGCCCGTCGAAGGCGTCCGGCAGCCGGTCGACCAGGTGGAAGTCCTCCACGAGCGGCCCGAGGACGTACGGGTAGAACTCGGTGTGGAGCGTGTTCCCCTTGAGGTCGAAGCCGACGAAGATCGAGGTCACCAACTCCTCGTTCCACGAGCCGATCCGCACGCACAGGTACTCGCGCGCCGAGTCGTAGTCCTCGCGCCAGTGCAGGTCCGGCAGATCGCCGATGCCCGGCAGCCGGGACCAACCCTCGCCGCTGGTGCGGTCGTTGGTCCGGATCGCCGTGGTGAAGCGGCGCCGCTCGACGGCCAGGCCCTCGATGCGCTCGCCCGGCTTGGCGCCGTCGCGCAGTTCGGCGGCCATCCGCTCGCCGACGTATGCGGTGATCTTGTCCACGGTGAACGGCAGGAGCGGCTTGCGCTCGTCGGTGTCGAGCCCCGGCGCCGTCCCCTCGACGTCCCGCTTCCCCTCGTGGTCCCTCGACTTCAGGCGCAGCTTCCGCGCACCGATGAGGAGTTGGGCGTTCGCCCAGTCGCGCAGCGGTTCGCCCGCGCCGACGAACGGCCGGAAGCCGCCGTAGAAGACCAGGCTGTCGCTGGCGGACTGCTCCCGGTCGATCTTGCGGATCAGGGTCTCGGTCAGGCGCGCGTTCGCCGGGTACGCCCCGTCGAAACCGCCGTCGGTGCCGGTCTCCTTCAGCCGCGTCATCAGGATGTTCAGGGTCACGATCCGGCGCAGGTACGCCAGCGCCCACAGCGCCCAGAACACCAGCAGGACGGCGATGACGGGATTGACCGCGCCGCTCGCGGTCAGGATCAGCGCGGCGACGACCGATCCGGCGCCCAACCACCGTTGCAGACGCCGCAGTCGGCGGGCGGCGAGGGCGTGCGCGAGGACGGACACGTTGTCGTAGCCGTAGGACGGCGCGACCACGCGGAAGCGGTTGCGCAGCAACTCCCTGATGACGGTGCCGCGGTAGACGGGGTCGAGGTACGTGCCCGCCGACAGCAGACGGGTCGCCTTCGTACGGGCGTACGCGCGGGACACCGGCGGCGCCTGCGGGGGCTCGGCGGTGTGCGGGAGCACGGGGGTGACGGTCATGGCGGCTCAGCGCTCCGCTCTCAACAGGTCGTCGGCGGCGGGGCGGTGTGCGGGCGCGCCGTGGGCGGAGCTGAGGCCGGTGCGCGCACCGGAGGTGAGGCCGCTCGTCGGGTGCAGCGCCGAGCCGGCGACGAGGGCGATCAGCGCGATCAGCAGCAGGGGCGCGGCGGCGACGACCAGCCCCCACCCGCGCGCGGGCCCGGCGCTCGGTATCAGGCCCACGTGCCGGTACGGTGTCGGACCGAGCGCGGACACGTGCATGGGGAACTGCGCCGGTACGGAGGCCGGTTCGGAGGCCCGTACGGGTACGGGTACGGGTGTGGACGGCGGTGTGGACGGCGGCGCCGATGGCGGCACCGGCAGGTCGGCGGATCTGGGATACGGGTACGGATTCGGGTCGGGGGACGGGAGGCCGGGGTCGCTCATGGACCACTCCAACGGTCGGTGCGGTGTGCGCCCGATCCCGCTCGGCACGCTGGCGTACGCGCCTGCGCGGAAGGGCTGTTGACACCTCAGATGCGACCAGTGCCGCCGCTTCCCCGGCCAGAACCGGACCGCTTCCGATCCGCTTCCGCCGCCCGTTCCGGCTGGACGCGGCCCGTTCCGGCTGGACGTTAGCCGTTCAGCCCGGACGCGGCCCGTTCCGGGGCGCGTGGCAGCGTGTCCGGATGTGGCCGGAGCCGTCGGCGTCACCCTGGAGGACTCCCTCGCGGCGGGCGGCGTACGCCGAAGCCCGACGCCGACACCATCTTCGTCCCCGGCCTCGTCGACCTGCCCGCCGTGGCGGCCCTCGTCCGCGACAGCCCGCTGCCCGTCGACGTCATGGCCGGTCCCGGCTCGCCGTCAGTGGCCGACTTCTCCGCCGTCGGCGTCCGTCGGATCAGCGTCGGCACCGCCCTGGCCCAGGCCGCCTACGGTGCCGCCCGGCGAGCCGCCGCTGAACTGCTCAGCGAGGGAACGTACTTCGGGATGGCGCACGGCCTGGACTTCGGCGCGCTCAACGCCGCCGTCAGCAGGGCTGCGGGGAGCGGGCGTTCGTACTCGGCCCGGTCCGCCCGTCCGGGTCGCGGGGCGGGCCGCCGCCCGGAGGAGGTCCGCAAGGAGCCGGGCCGAGGGGAGGGGGGACGGGGGAAGCGCGGTGTGGACGGTGCGGCGGGGGAACGGGGGCGCCAGGGGGCGGAGGGCGAGGTCGGGCGGGACGGCCCACAGCGCGAGGGAGGGCACGAGGGCGACACCGAGCCCGGCGGCGACGTAGCCGAATTTCCCGCTCCACTCCGCGACGCGGATCAGCTTGCGCGGCGCGAAGCCCGCCTGCGCGCAGGCGTCGAGCAGGAGGGCCGGGTGCCCTCCGGCGGGCGCGTCCTGAATCCAGGACTCGTCGCGCAGGTCGCCGAGTTGGACCGCATCCGCGCTCGCGGCCAGCCGGTGGTCGGGCGGCAGTCCCACGTACAGCTCGTCCGCCAGCAGCGCGTCCGTCGTGACGCCCTCGGCCGACGGCAGGCCCGACGGGTAGTCGCTGACCACGGCGATGTCGAGCGCGCCGTCCGCGAGGCGCTGGACCAGCGCGTCGCTGCGGCCCTCGACCGCGACGACCTCGACGTCGGGACGCGCGCGGGTGAAGGCACGCAGCGCGGCCGGTACGAGGGCGATGTTCGCGGTGGCGAAGGCGCCGACGCGCAGGGTGCCGCCCCGGCCCGCGTGAATGGCGGCCAACTCGGCTTCCGCGCGGGCCAGTCGGTCCAGCACCTCGGTGGCGTGCCGGTGCAGGGCCGCTCCTGCGGGCGTCAGCCGTACGCCTCGCGGCAGGCGGACGAACAGCGGTCCGCCCGCCTGCCGTTCGAGCGCGGCGATGCGGCGGGAGACGGCGGACTGCGTGTAGGCGAGCCGCTGCGCGGCGGCGGTGAAGGAGCCGGTGTCCGCGACGGCGAGCAGCAGCCGCAGCGCGTCCGTACCGAAGGTGTCGCGCACGCCATTCCCTCTCTGCATGGGTCACATGAAATGTAGTCGCTGGTGGAATGGGGCGGGGGTTCCTACCGTCGAAGGGACCGAACGGGGCCTGCTCCGACCGGACCTGAGCCCGTTCCCTCTGACGCGGGAGTCGCCATGGCGCAGCCGAATTCCGAACCCCCTTTCTCCTTGCGGGAGATGCTGTCCGACCTTGAGGAGCTGGTTGTCTGCGAGTCCTTCTCCGCCGACCACGTCGCACTCGCGCGCAGCGCCGACGTGGTCGGCGCGCTGGGCACCCGCCTGCTCGGCACCGCGCCGGAGACCATCGTGAGTGACGGCGTACCGCACCTGCGGTGGGCCTTCGGCACTCCGCGCGTCCTGCTCGTCGGGCACCACGACACCGTCTGGCCGGCCGGCACGCTCGCCACCCACCCCTGGTCGGTGACGGACGGGATCGCGCGCGGCCCCGGCGTCCTGGACATGAAGGCCGGGCTGGTGCAGATGTTCCACGCGCTCGCCTCGCTGCCGTCCCTCGACGGCGTCTGCGTGCTGGTCAACGGTGACGAGGAGGTCGGCTCCCCGACCTCCCGCGCGCTGATCGAGGAGACCGCGCGGGGGTGCGCGGCGGCCTTCGTCCTCGAGGCGTCGGCGGACGGGACCGGCGCGCTCAAGACGGCGCGCAAAGGGACGTCACGCTACGAGGTGGTGGTGCACGGCCGCGCCGCGCACGCGGGACTGGAGCCGGAGAAGGGGGTCAACGCGGCGGTCGAGGCCGCTCACCAGGTGCTGGCGCTGGCCGAATTGGCGGCGCGGGATGAGGAGTTGGGCACGTCGACCGTCACCCCCACCCTGCTGTCGGCGGGCAGCACCCGCAACACCGTTCCGGCCCAGGCCGTCGTCTCCGTCGACGTCCGCGCGCCGACGCGTGCCGCACAGGACCGTATCGACGTCCTCATGCGCGGCCTCACCGCCCGTACCCCCGGCGCCCGGCTCTCCCTTCGCGGCGGCCCCCGCCGCCCCCCGATGGAACCCGCCTCCTCCGCCGACCTCTTCGCGCTCGCCGCCGCCCTCACCGCCGCCTCGGGCCGCCCCCCACTGCGCGGCCTCCCCGTCGGCGGCGCCTCAGACGGCAACTACACGGCCGCCGTCGGCTGCCCCACGCTCGACGGTCTGGGCGCCGTCGGCACCGGCGCCCACGCCCCCACCGAACACGTCCTCACCTCCGAACTCATCCCCCGCGCCCGCCTCCTCGCCGCCCTCGTCACCCGCACCCTCCACCCCTGACCCCGGCGCCGCCGTCCCGCGCGGCCTCCACGGACGGCCCACCGCCCCCCGCCCGGCTGCTCTCGATTCGCGCGGGGAGGCTGCTACCAACTGCCCGCGTTGCGTTGGGCGATCGCCAGATTGCGGGCGATGTCCTCGCGGAGCGGATGGCTCGGGGGGAGGCGTTGGGCGGAGGCGTGGGCTCGGCGGAGGAGGGTGAGGCCGTCGGAGCGGGCACCGGCGGTGAAGAGCGTGGCGCCGAGGGTGTTGGCGGTGGTCAGGGTGTCCTCGTGGGCGTCGCCGAGGCGGCGGACGCGGCGCTGGAGGGTGTCGTCGAGGACGGATACGGCGTCGGAGGTGCGGCCCTGGACGGCCAGCGCCGCACCGTAGTTGTGGGCGTAACCGAGCGTGGCGGGGTCGTCGGACCCGAGGACGCGGGCGGCGCGGGCCATGGCCTCGCCGTGCAGGGCGGCGGAGGCGCCGAGCTTGCCCTGCTGGTAGAGGACGGAGCCGAGCAGATTGCGGAGGCCGATCGACTCGCGGTGGTCGCCGCCGAAGGCGTCGTCGCAGTCGGACATGAGGCTGCGGAGCAGGGCTTCGGCCTCTTCGAGGGCGCCCTCGTCGAACAGAGCGCGGGCCGTACGGACCTGCCGGTGCAGCCGCCTGCGGGTCGAGCCGTTCCCCATGGCTGCCCCCCTCCCTCGCCGCGCGGGCGTGACCAACAAGCCTAACGGCCGGGCGGTTCGGTGGCACGATGGAAGCACCTGGCCACGCCGCGGAAGGAAGCCGATGATCGAATCCCTGGCGACGCTGGCCGCAGCCGCGTCCACGACGCTGGTCGCCGCGATGGCCACGGACGCCTGGCAGACGGCGCGTACGGGAATCCTGCGGGTGCTGCGTCGCGGCGGCGAGCACGAACCGGCCGCGCTGGCAGCGCAGTTGGACAGCGAGGCCGCGCTGGTGGTGGCGGCGGACGACGCGGGGGCGGCCAGGGAGAGCTTGCAGCCGGGCTGGCGGCTGCGCCTGGAGCAGTTCCTGCGGGACAACCCCGAGGCGGCCGAGGCCATCCGGGAGTTGACGGTACGGCTGGAGGCCGAGCTGCCGGGTTCCGAGCAGCAGTGGGTGCGGTACCACCAGAACGTCGAGGCACACGACAACGCCCGCGCCTTCGGCGTCCAGAACGGCAACGTGATCATCCACGAGGCCCCGGCGGCGGGCCCTGTCACCCCGAGCGCCGTAACGCCGAGCACCGGCCCCGTGACCCCGAGCGCCGACCCCGTAACGCCGAGCACCGGCCCCGTGACCCCGAGCGCCGACCCCGTGACCCCGAGCGCCGACCCCGTCACCCCGACGCCCCACGCCCCATCGCCCGACGCCCCATCGCCCGACGGCCAGGCACCCGGTGCCCGCCGCGACGGCGGACCCATGACGTGACCAGCCAGAATGTCACCGCGGTCGGCGGCTTCGCCTACGGCGCCATCGGCGCGGACATCCACGTCTTCGGCGACGGCACCCCCCTCTACCTCCTCAGGCAGTGGTCCCCGGCCCCGGAGCCCGCGGCGGAGTGGCTGGCCCAGCAGCCCAGCCGGATGCTCAACGCCCGTTACGCCGTGGCCCCCTTCACCGGCCGCGACACCGATTTGGCCTCCCTGCACGCCTGGTGCGCGGACGGCCCCCGGCGCGCGGCCCGCTGGCTGCACGCGCCCGGCGGCCAGGGCAAGACCCGCCTCGCCCAGCAGCTCGCGGGGCAACTCGCCGAGCAGGGCTGGAAAGTGGTCACCGCGGTCGAGGGACCGGGCACCGTACTTCCGCCGCAGGGCAGCCAGGATCTGCGGCTGGACGACGCGGCGGGACTGCTGCTCCTGGTCGACTACGCCGACCGCTGGGCGCTGACCAGCCTGACGTGGCTGTTCAGCAACGCGCTGCTGCACCGGCCGGACGTGCCGACCCGCGTCCTGCTCCTGGCGCGGAGCACCGACCCCTGGCCCGCGCTGCGCGCCGCCCTGAGCAATGAGCAAGTCGACGTCTCCACACAGGCGTTGGGCCCGTTGGACATGGAGGAGGGCTTCCGGCGCCGGGCCGGTGACCCGCGCCGCGACGACCGCGGCCCGATGTTCCGCGCGGCGCGCGACGGCTTCGCCGCCCGATACGGCATCCCCCCGCCGGACCGCCAACCCGACTTACGGCCGCCCGACTTCGGCCTCACCCTCGCCGTCCACATGGCCGCGCTCGTGGCGGTGGACGCCGAGGCCACCGGCCGCCGCGCCCCGGAGGACCTGGCCGGACTGACCGTCTACCTCCTCGACCGCGAGCAGTTGGGCTGGGCGCTGCTGCACGGGACACCGGGCCGCGTCACCGTCCCGCCCGCGGTGATGAACCAGGTGGTCTTCGCCGCCTCGCTGGGCGGCGCGCAGCCCACCGCCCGCGGCACGCTCCTGGTGGACGAGTTACGCCTCGGCCACCCGCCGCCGACCGTCCTCGCCGATCACGCGGTGTGCTACCCGCCGCCCGAGGAAGCGGCCGACACCGTACTCGAACCGCTCTATCCCGACCGCCTGGCCGAGGACTTCGTCGCCCTCACGCTGCCGGGCCACCCGGCCGACTACCCCGCGCAGCCCTGGGCCCCGGAAACGGCGGCGACCGTGCTGCGCCGCTGCGGCGGTCCCGCCCGGCCGGTCACGGCGCTCGCCACGGCCGCGGGCCGCTGGCCGCACGTCGGACGCACGTGCCTCTACCCGCTGTTGGCCGCCGAGCCCGCGCTCGGCGTCGCGGCCGGGGGCGCCGCGCTCACCGCCCTGGCCGGTCTGCCGGACATCGGGCCCGACCTCCTCGAAGACGTCGCCGCCGAGCTGCCGGAACCGGTGCCCGCGGACCTGACGGTGGGTCGGGCGGCGCTGCTGGTACGGCTGTTCGAGCACCGGCTGGCGGCGGCGGACGACGTGGACGCGCGAGCCGGGCTGCACGTCAACCACGGCAACAACCTGGACGACCTGGGCCGTACGGAGGAGGCGCTGCGGGCCACGCGGCGCGGCGCGGACCTCTTCGCCGAGCTGGCCGCGACCGACCCCCGGCGGTACGAGGAGCACGTCGGCCGCGCCCTGACCAATGTCGCCAACCACCTCGTCTCGCTGGGCCGGTTGGAGGAGTCGCTGAGCACCCAGCAGCGGGTCGTGGACCTCTTCGAGCGGCTGGTCGCCGAGGACCGGCCCGACGACGCGTCGTCCGGTCCGGTGACGGACTATGTGTCCGCGTACACCCCCCACCTGGCCACCGCGCTGGCCAATCTCAGTACGCGGCTGGAGGCGGCCGGTCGCTGGGAGGACGCGTACCGCGCCAACGAGCGGGCCACGCGCACGTATCGGACCGTCGCCGCGCGCGATCCGTCGTACCGCAGGGGGCTGGCCATCGCCCTGGTCAACGGCGCGACGCTGACCTTCCGTCCCCCGGCGGGCGCCGACGCGCTGCGCGAAGGGGTCGCCCTGAGCCGGGAGTTGGTGGCCGAGGGCGAGCAGGTCGAGGACACGCCGCTCGGCAGGTCGCTGTCCCTGCTGGGGCGGCAACTGACCGCCGAGGGACGGCACGACGAGGCCGTCGAGGTGGCGGAGGAGGTGGCCGCGATCAACCGCCGCCTCGCCCGGGCCAACTCCAGGCACTACGAGGAGGCTTGTGTCACCGCGCTGAGGCTGCTGCACTCAGCCCTCCTCGACGCGCGCCGCCCCCGCGAGGCCATGGAGGTGGGCGAGGAGGCGATCGCGATCCTGCGGCGGCTCGTCGAAAAGGCGCCCGCCACGTACGAGATGGAGCTGGTGGGCGCGTTGCACGCGCAGAACGACGCGCGGCGGTCGGCGGGCCTGGCGCAGGACCCGGAGGCCGACGCCCGCTCCCGGCGCGTCGAGCTGAGGGATACGTACACGGTCCCGGGCGTTACCGTCACCGTGCACGGCTGGCAGCCGGAGTTCCTGCCCCGGCCGTCCCCGCCAGCCGCCGCATTCGGCGCGGAGGCGGCGCGGCTCGCGGACGCGCGGGACTGGCCCGCGTACTGGGAACGGATCTGCGCCGCGCCCCTGGCCGAGGCGGTACGGCTCGCGCGCCGCGTTCCCCGGCGCGGCTGGCTGCCCGCGTCCCGCTCGGACCAGGAACTGCTGGCCTGGCTGCGCGAGACCTCGCCCCGCAAGGCCGAGGCGCTGATCGCCGAGGCCGCGAAGGCCGCCACCCGCCCGCTGCCCGACGACCTGACCTTTTTCTCGCCCTCGTTCTCCGCCTTCTCCCACGGCGGGGACGTGCTGGCCCTGGTCCCGATCGACTACGTGCCGGAGCGGGGGGACGCGGAGGCGACCGAGCGGATCGAGACCCTCGACCTCGGCTCGGGGCCGGAGCACCTCGGCTCAGGACGGAAGCACCTCGCCTCAGGGCCGAAGCCCGGCCCGGAGGCGGGACTCGACTCCGCCCGGCGGACCGTCCTGTACGAAGGCCCCGCCTGCCACAGCACCCTGGCCTGCCTGAGCGCCACCGAGGTGATCGCGGTCCGGCGGCGGGCCGGACGCGACGCGGGCACGGAGCTCGTCCGCCACGGCCCGGACGGCACGACGGTCCTCGCGCAGGGCACCCAACTCCTGGGAACGCGGCTGGCTTCCACCGCCCGCGGCTGCGTGGCCACCCTCGCGCTCCATCCCGCGGCGCTCACGCTCGGCCCCGACGGGCGGCTCGAACAGGTCAACCTGGAGGCGTGGGGCCTCGGTTACGACAACCGGATGGCGGTGACGCCCCGCGGCGACCGCCTCGTCCTGTCCGACGGCGGCCGGATCATCGCCACCGATGCCACGCTCAGCAGGGTGTTGGCCGTGGGCGCCGTACCCCGGTACCACGCGCCGGTGTCGGAGCTGGTCTTCGCCGACGACGACCTGCTCATGACGGCGGGCCACCAAGGCGGCCTGATGCTCTGGCAGTTGGACGGCACCGAGCTGACGCCGGTCGCCCACCGCGACACCGTACGGCTGTCCGGACTCTTCGCCGTGCCGCAGTGGGGCGTGGCCGGCGGCCAGGCGGGCTCCGAGGACCGCGTGCACTTCTTCGACCCGGCCGACGGTCTCGCACCGGTCGCCGCCCCGGCCGCCTTTGTCGGCGACCCCGGCCACCTCAAGGCCGTGATCACCTCACCCGGCGGGCGTCACGTCGTCTACTACGGCCAGCTCGATGTCACGGCCCCGGCGCGCCGCCGCTCCTTCGACTGGATCAGCAGGGTCCACGACCTCCAGCACCCCGGCGCGCTCCTCCAGCGCCCCCTCGCCGCCCTCGACACCCCGCAGCTCGACGTCCTCGCCCGCGCGACCGCCGCCGACCCCCGCCACCGCGACCTCCTCCGCCTCGCCCACACCCTCGGCGCCCGGCCCCGCCCCGGAATCATCTAGCGCCGAATGGGCTCTGACCAGCGCAAACACCGAACGGACGGAGACGCGTCATCGCGGACAGAAGCTGACCGCAACGGCTCCTAGGGTGGTGATCAACGGGGGACCGAGCAGCACTGCGAAGGGCGTGGATCATGAGCGAGACCATGACGGTGAACGCGGCGGAGAGCACGGCGGAGAGCACGGCGGCGAAGGCTGCGGAGGACGCCGCCGGGGCCGTCACCGATGAGCGGGCGGACCTGCTGGCGATGCTCGCCCAGCACCGGTACTTCCTGCGCGTCACCACGCGGGGCCTCACGGACGAGCAGGCGCGGCAGCGGACGACCGTCAGCGAGCTGTGTCTGGGCGGCCTGATCAAGCACCTGACCGGAGGCGAACGGGCCTGGACGGACTTCATCGTGGCGGGCCCGTCGGCGATCGGGGACGCGACGGCCATGACCGAGGCCGACTGGCAGCGGCGGACCGACGAATTCCGTCTGCTGCCCGGCGAGACACTGGCCGGGGTGCTGGAGGAGTACGAGGAGCAGGCCCGCATGACCGACGAACTGGTCGCGGCACTGCCCGACTTGGACGCCTCCCAACCGCTCCCGAAGGCACCCTGGTTCGAGCCGGGCGCTCTCTGGTCGGCGCGGCGGGTGCTGCTGCACCTCATCGCCGAGACCGCCCAGCACGCCGGTCACGCGGACATCATCCGCGAGTCGTTGGACGGCGCCAAGACCATGGGCTGAGCGGCGTACGCGGTACGGGGACAACGGGGACAACGGGAGTACGCGGACAACGGGAGTACGGGGCCGCGTGCGGTACGGGGGTTCGGGCCGTAGGGGTCTGCCTCGGGGCCGCCCCGGCTTCGCGCTCGGCGCAACCGCACCGCCCCCAAATCTGTTGTCCGCCGTGCGGACCTGGGACAGCATGCCGTAGATGGGATCCCTCCTCCGCACCGAAGCCGCAGCCCGCGCCGCCCTGCTCGACGTACGGTCGTACGCCGTGGCCCTGGACGTCACGCGCGGCGACCGTCTCTTCCGCAGTACGACCACGATCCGGTTCGGCTGCGCGGAGCCGGGCGCGTCGACCTTCGTGGAGATCCAGCCGGAGACGCTGCTGCGCGCCGAGTTGAACGGCAGGCCGCTCGACCTCGCGCGACACGTCGACAACCGGCTGGAGTTGGCGGACCTGGCGGCGGACAACGAGCTGCTGGTCGAGGCCGACATGGCGTACTCGCGTACGGCGGAAGGGCTGCACCGCTTCACCGACCCGGCGGACGGTGCCGTCTACGTGTACTCGGCGTGCGCGCCCGACCTGGCCTCGAAGCTCTTCGCCTGCTTCGACCAGCCGGACCTGAAGGCGCCGTTCACCTTCACCGTGACCGCGCCCGAGGGCTGGACGGTGGTCGGCAACGGCGCGTCGTCCCAACTCGACGACGGCCGCTGGGAGATCGCGCCGGTCGGCCCGATCTCCTGCTACCTGGTCGCCGTGGCCGCCGGGCCGCTCTACGCGGTCCGCGCCGAACACGACGGCATCCCGCTCGGCTTGTACGCGCGCCGCTCGCTCGCCGCCGAACTCGACCGCGAGGCACCGGACTTGTTCGCGGTGACCCGAGCGAGCTTCGACCGGCTGCACGGGCTCTTCGAGGAGCGCTACCCCTTCGGCGGCTACGACCAGGTGTTCATGCCCGAGCTCAACTGGGCCGCGATGGAGAATCCGGCCTGTGTCCTCTTCCAGGACGAGATGCTGTTCCGGTCCGCGCCGACCGACACGCAGCGCGCGCTGCGGGCCGTCGTGGTGTGCCACGAGATGTCCCACATGTGGTTCGGCAACCTCGTCACCCTGGCCTGGTGGGAGGACGTATGGCTCAACGAGTCCTTCGCCGAGGTGCTCGGCTACCGCATCGCCGCGGAGTCCACCCGCTACGACAGCGCCTGGACGCTCTTCTCCCGCCGCAAGAGCTGGGGTTACGACGCCGACGAGCGCCCCACCACCCACCCGGTCGCCGCCACCGGAGCGGAGTCCGCGGCCGAGGCGCTGTCCGCCTTCGACGGCATCTCGTACGCCAAGGGCGCCTCCGCACTGCACCAACTTGTGCACTGGATGGGCGACGAGGCGTTCTTCGCCGGGCTCAACAGGTACTTCGCCGCGCACCGTTGGGGCAACGCGGATCTCCGGGACTTCCTCGCCGCGCTCGCCCTCCCCGCCGGCCCGGCGGGCGCACAGGGACCGGACGTGTCCGGCTGGGCCGACGCCTGGCTGCGGACGACCGGCGTGGACACGCTGCGCATCGAGGTCGAGGTCGAGCCTGAGGCCGAGGCCGACGTGGATACGGTGCCCGGCGCGGCGCCCGGCGTCCTGACCTCCGCCGTCCTCGTCAACGACGGCACCCGCCCGCACCGCGTACGCGTCGGCGTGTACGACCGGGACGGTGCGGCGGTCGTCCCGCGCCGACAGTTGGACGTCGAGGTCGCGCCGGGCGGCCGTACGCCGCTGTCCGAACTGGCAGGCGCCCCGCGCCCCGCCCTGCTGCTGCCCAACGACGGCGACTTCACCTGGGCGCGGCTGCGCCTGGACGCGCACTCCGCGGCCACCGTCGCCGCCTCGCTGTCGGCCGTCACGGACGAACTGGCCCGCGCGGTCCTGTGGGAACACCTCCGCGACCTGACGCGCGGCGCCGAGACATCGGCCGCCGCGTATCTGGACCTGGTCGCCGCGCACCTGCCGGGCGAGACCTCGGACTGCGTCGTCGAGGCGGTGCTGGCCTTCGCCGCCGACCACGTGATCGGCCGCTATCTGGCCCCCGCCGACCGGCCCGCCGCGCTCGCCCGGCTCGGCGACACCGCCCGTGCCGTCCTGGCCCGCCCGGCCGCGGCCACGGGCAGGGGTCTGCGGCTGGCCGCCCTGCGCACCGCCGTCGCCACCGCGTCCGGTGACGCGCAACTCGCCCAGCTTGAGGGCTGGTTGGCGGGCGACGACGTGCCGGACGGCATCGCCTTCGACGCCGATCTGCGCTGGGCGGCGCTGGCCCGGCTGGCGGCGGCCGGGGCGGCCGACGAGGAGCGGATCGCGGCCGAGCTGGCGGCCGACCCCGGCAACGTCAGCGAGGTGGGCGCGGCCCGGGCCCGCGCCGCGCTCCCGGACGACGCCGCCAAGGAACGCGCCTGGCACCTGCTCTTCGCCCCGGGCGAGCTGACCATTCATCAGCTCGTCGCGACCGCCGAGGGCTTCTGGCGCTCGGGCGCGCCGGAGGTCCAACGGGCCTACGTACAGAGGTACTTCGAGCGGCTTCCGGCGGCCGGTGAGCGCGGCGGCGCGGTGGTCCAGGCGCTGAGCCGGGCGCTGTTCCCGGTCGGTGCGGCCGACGCCAGCACCGTACGCGCGGCCGAGGAATGCCTCGCCCGTACCGATCTGGTCCCGTCCATGCGCCGCCAGCTCGCCGACGGCCTGGACGACCTCCGCCGCGCCCTCGCGCACCGGGTCTGAGCGCGGCCACGCCGAGCGCGGCCCGCCCCTGATCTGAGGGCGGCCTTCCGCTTCCCCCTTTAACGGCGCCTTTTTCTCATTTTTTCTAACGATGCAAAGAGCCGCGAGGCGTGCGGAGACGGCCTCCGGCGGCGAAGGTGTCGGGCCGGAGGACCCCGGTGCGGCCCTCGTATGCCCGCGCGCCTTCGCAGTCCGCACTGCCCGTGCCTCCCCTGTGCCCCATGTGGTGAGCCGTGCCTGGTGTGATCGGGCCGCTCGATTTTTCACAAACTTTGCGCGGAGGGTGGACGGCGCTGAAGCCTGCTGGTTTCATGCTCCCGGTCCAGGTTTCTAACGTTGGAAAGTCGGCAGGGCCCCCAAGGCGCTGTCGTGGAGCCGCACGTCCTCACCCGCTTCCTGGACGCCGAGTTCTCTTACGGAGAGGTGTATCCGCAGTGAGATCAGGCATATCCCGCACAACAAACAGCCGCCGAGCGGCGGGCAGCACGGGGTCGTCCCGGCTGTCCCGGACGGCCCGGCTGACCGCACTGGTGCCGCTGATACTGGGCGCGGCGCTGCTGACCCCGGCCGCGGCGGGCGCGGCCCCGGCCGCCGCACCGGCCTCGTCCACCGCCGGGGCGTCCGCCGCTCCGGCCGACACCGCTCAAGGTCTGCGCGGCGACTACTACCTGAGCACCGACGCCACCTCGCTCGACTTCGCGCAGTACAGCAGCACCGCGGTCGAGCCGTCCTTGAACGTGCCCGACCTGATCCCCACGCTGCGCGGCTACGCGGGCTCGACGGAGAACGTCGCCGTGCACTGGACGGGCCAGCTCGACGTCCCGGCCGACGGCACGTACACCTTCTACATCAAGGGTGACAACGGCTTCCGGATGTCGCTCGACGGGTCGAGCGTCATCGACCACTGGACGACCGACTGGGACGTGCAGACGACGTCCGAGCCGGTCACCTTGACCGCCGGCGCCCATCAGTTGGCGTTCGACTACAACCAGGGCAACGGCGGCGCGTACATCAAGACGGAGTGGTCGGGTCCCGGCATCGCCCGCCAGGCGATCCCGGACGCGGCGCTGCATCTCCCGGTCGGCTACACGCCGTCCGACGTGAACGCCGTGGTCGCCCCCTCGGGGAAGACCGCCACGGTGCAGTTGGCGGGCCCGGTCACCGCGGTGCCGTCCGACATCACCAAGCACCTCGCGGTGATCGCGGGCGCGGGCCGGTGGACGCCGGGCGTCTCCGTGAACCCGGCGAACAGCTCCCAACTCCTGCTCACGGCGGGGAAGTCGGACACGCCGGTCTCCCTGCACTCCGATGTGCGGATCAGCTACGACGGCCTCGGCGGCCTGACGACGTCCGCCGGTCCCGTACCGCTCTTCTCGGGTCTGGCGACCAACAACTCCACCTGGTACTTCGCCAGCAAGTACGCCAAGGACGTCGACCCGTCCCACGTGCTCCCGGACTACCCCCGGCCGCAGTTGACGCGGGACAAGTGGCAGAACCTCAACGGGACGTGGCAGTTCCAGGGCACCTCGGAAAGCGCGCCGCTGCCCACGTCGAAGCTGAGCGGCAAGATCCTGGTGCCGTACCCGATGGAGGCGCCGCTGTCCGGCGTCGCCGAGCACCACGACTGGTCGCTGTACCAGCGCACCTTCTCCGTACCCGCCAACTGGCGGATCGGCTCGGGCCAGCGCCTGCACCTGAACTTCGGCGCGGTCGACTACGAGACGTGGGTGTACGTCAACGGCCGCCAGGTCGCCCACCACGTCGGCGGATACGAGGCGTTCACCGCCGACGTCACCGACGCGCTCACCCGCGGCGGGCCGCAGACCGTCCTGCTGAAGGTGAAGGACACCACCGACGACGGCACGCCCGTCGGCAAGCAGTCGCGCAGCCCCAGCGGCATCTGGTACACCCCGACCTCCGGAATCTGGCAGACGGTGTGGCTGGAGCCGGTGGCCGACGCGAGCATCGACTCCCTGGTCCTGACGCCGAACGTGAAGGACGGCACGCTGTCCGTCACGGTGCGTCCCGCGGCCGGTACGTCGTCCTCCTCGCTGGTGGCCGCCGTCGCGTACGCGGGCCACAAGCCCGTCGGCGCGGCCGTCGGCCGCGCGGGCGCCGAACTGCGGCTGCGCATACCGCACCCGGAGCTGTGGAGCCCCGACCACCCGTACCTGTACAACCTCCAGGTCACGCTCACCAACGGCCGCTCGATCGACACCGTCGGCTCTTACTTCGGCATGCGGTCGATCTCGGTCGGCAAGGTCGGCGGCGTGAACAAGATCGAGCTCAACGGGAAGCCGACGTTCGTCCTGGCCACCCTCGACCAGGGGTTCTGGCCCGACGGCATCTACACCGCGCCGACCGACGCGGCCCTCAAGTCCGACCTCGAACTGCACAAGCAGCTCGGCTTCAACGCGGTGCGCAAGCACATCAAGGTCGAACCCGCCCGCTGGTACTACTGGGCGGACAAGCTCGGCCTGATGGTCTGGCAGGACATGCCGAGCCGCAACACCGGCCCGGACTCCACCCCGGCCAGCGACGCGGCCTTCACCAGCCAGGTCCACGAGATCGTCGACCAGCACATCAGCAGCCCGTCCATCGTCATCTGGACCATGACGAACGAGGGTTGGGGCGAGAAGACCAAGGAAGCCACCGGCGCCCTCGCGGACTCGGTCAAGCAACAGGACCCGAGCCGCCTGGTCGACCCCGCCTCCGGCGTCAACTGCTGCGCTTCCAAGGGTGATTCGGGCCGAGGTGACCTGATCGACTACCACCTCTACCACGGTCCCGCCTCCCCGGCCCCCGACGCCACCCGCGCCGCCGTCGACGGCGAGCACGGCGGCTACTCCCTCACCGTCCCCGGCCACATCCTCGGTGTCTCCGGCGGCCAGAACTACGGTGACGTCCCCACCATCGAGGAGCTCACCAAGGCGTACGTCGCCAACACCGCTCTTCTCGTCCCCGACGCCTCCACCGACCTCTCCGGCTCGGTGTACACCCAGATCAGCGACGTCGAGGGCGAGTTGAACGGCCTCATCACGTACGACCGCGAAGTCCTCAAGGTCCAACCGGGCCCGGTCCGCGACATCAACCGCAGGCTCATCGCCGCCGGCGCCGCGGCAGGCACCACCGGCTGACCCCGCTCCCTCCCCGAGCCCTCGCGGGCGGCCCGCACCCCGGGTCGCCCGCGAGGGCTCTTTCACAGGCGGCGGGCCGCTTCCGCGACCTCAGGCGTGGCGGCCCCACTGGCCGCGGTGGACGACCTCTCGGGGGTCGCGGCGGCGGTCGCGGGTGCGGGGGCTCTGCGGGGGAAGGTCGTCGGCGCGGTAGCCGATGGTGATGCCGCCGAGCGGCGCGTAGGCGTCGGGGACGCCGAACTCGTCCCGGAACGGCTGGAGATGCTCGGGCATGATGCCGAAGAAGCAGGCGCCCAGGCCCTCGTCCACGGCGCTCAGCAGCATGAGCAGCGAGGCCATCCCCGTGTCGATGTACCAGTACGGCGCGGGCCAGCGCGCCTCGGCCCGGTCCTCCCAGCCCTTGTCCGGCTCCGCGTACCGTTCGAGGTACGTCGCCTTGTGAGCGAGGGGCACCACGACCAGGGGCGCGTCCTGCATGGTCGGCGTGTTCTCGACCCGCGTGGGCACGAAGGGCCAGAACCGCGCACGGTCGGCCGCGTCGGTCAGCGCGAGGAACGCCCACCCCTGCGAGAAACCGGCCGAGGGCGCCCGTAGCGCCGACGCGAGAATCCGCTCGGTCACCTCGGGAGCCAACGGCTTGTCGGAGTAGTGCCGGATCATGCGTCGACGGCGGACGACCTCGGAGAATTCCATACCCCCAGATGCTGCCACGCCGCCCCCGCCCCGCGGCACCCGCGGCACCCGCGGCGCCCGTCCGCCCCCGGCCGTGGTCACCGGGAGGAGCTGGCCCGCCATTCCAGCGCCTCGGGCTCCTCGGTGAACTCCACCAGGTGCTGTCCCGCGTAGCGTTGAAGGGCGTCCCGCACCTCGGCGGGAGTGACCGGAAAAGTCCCGGCATTGTGACCTTGTCGTAATTGGTGGGGATGAGCCCGCCCCGAAGCCCGGGCGCGCACCGCGGCCGAGGGCGGAGCCACGCGGGCACGTCCGGGGCTTGGGGTGGGATGGCGGAGAAAGGGCGGGAAACGGGTACTTGTGGTGGGGGATGGGGGCGTGGTGCCCTGGGGGACTGCGGGGCAACTGGTTCTGAGGAGGTGGGTGAGTCTCATGATCACGCGAATAGTCGCTGTGGCGGCGCTGATTCCGGCCATGGTGGGCACCGCGTCCGGGGTCGCTTCGGCGCAGGCCGAACCGAAGGCGGCGACGGCGGTCGTCACCTTGACCTATGACGCCAGCCAGGCGGGGCAGTGGGCGGCGGCGATCACGCAGGGGGTGCAGAACTGGAACAGCGCGGTGCACAACGTGCGTCTGCAAGCGGCCAATTCGGCGGGCTCGGCGAACTTCGTGTACAAGGCGACCAGTGGGTGGCCGCAGACGACGTTGGGGCCGATCGTGCCGGGAGGCAGCAGGGGACAGGTGCAGTTGGGGCAAGAGGCGGTCAACGAGGGGTACGACGTGACCCGGATCGCCGCGCACGAGACGGGGCACATCCTCGGGCTCCTCGACCACTACAGCGGCCCGTGCTCGGAGTTGATGTCGGGGCACGGCCCCGGCACGGCGTGCCTCAACGCCAAGCCCAACGCGGCGGAGGCGGCCCAGGTCGACCGCAACTACGCGGGCCGCGCGGCGGCGGTTCGCCCCGAGCGGCAGCAGATCGTGATCGACATCTGGTCCCCCTCGGCGTCCACCGCTCAGCGCTGACCGACGCTCAGCGCTACCGGCGTTCAGCGCTGACCCGCCACCGGACGCGCGGTACGGGCACGGGCTCCGTACCGCGCGTCCGGCATGTCCGGCCGGGAGGCGTGTCCGGCCCCAAGGCACGCGCGGCCGGAGGGTTGTAGGAGCCCAGAGACCGAATCGGGCACGGTACGGCCACCGCGGGGACAAGGCGCCGTGACGGATCGGCGGCCCGCGCCAATGCGATGGCCCGCTGTCACAGCCGTGCCCTATCGTGCTCATGGTCAGCGCCGCGAGCAGGCCGGGTCCGCATCGGAACCCGCGCTCGGCGGCGCGCCCGCATCGTGCCGGAGGACGTCCGGCCCCGCACGTGTTCCTGGGGGGAACCCACTTTGCTCACCCGTCATGTGGCGGGCGGGACGGCTCTGTCCGTCCTGCTCGCGACCGCTTCCCTGCTCGGGGTCGCGGCCGAACCGGCCGCCGCCGACAGCGCGGCCACCCTGCCGATCACCTCGTACTCCGACATGGTGGTCGACGGCGCGCACCGGCGCGTCTTCATCAGCACGACCGACAACAAGGTCGTCGTCGCCGACTACAACGGCAAGACCGTCGCTCAGATCACCTCAGAGCCGGGCGCCGCCGGGCTCGTGCTGTCCGCGGACTCCTCGACGGTGTACGTGGCGCTCCCGAAGGCCGACGCGATCTCGGCGATCGACACGGCCACCCTGCGCGAGACGGCCCGCTACCCGCTCGGTGTCGCCCCGCGCCACCTGGCGATGACCAGGCACACGATCTGGTTCGGATACGCGGCGGACGGGTCCGCCGACCTCGGCTCCCTGGACCTCGACCCGGAGACCGACCCGACGACCCCGCCGACGACTCCGCCGACGACTCCACCGCCGACGACCCCGCCCACGACTCCTCCGACGGACGCCCCGACTCCGACCCCGACGGACCCCGAGTCGACGCCGACCCCCACCCCGACGGACACCACGGCCCCAAGCCCCAGCCCGTCGGACACACCGTCGGACACGCCGACCGATACCCCGACCGACACCCCGACCGACACGCCAACGGACTCGCCCTCGGACCCGCCGGTCACCACCTCCCCGACCCCGGACGCCACCACCCCGGCACCCCCCGCCCCCTTCGCCGCCGACACCCCCACCCGGACCACCAACGGCGCCGTCGTCACCCTCGGCCAGGGCGGCCCCCACACCTGGAGCACCGCCCCGATGCTCGCCTCCTCGCCCGGTAACCCGGACGTGGTGGCGGCCGGGACGCCCGTCCAGAGCCCGATGGAGCTCCAGGTCTACAACGTGTCGTCGGGGCACGCCGAGCCCCAGGCGTACCGGTGGAACGCCAACAACGCGGGGAACATGCAGGACATCGCGCTGTCCGCGGACGGCAAGCAGGTGCTGGTCGCCAGTGGCGCCCCGTACTTCCAACAGGCGTACCGGACTTCCGACTTGGCCGACGACGGCCGCTACACCACCGACGCGTACCCGAACGCGGTGGCGGTCGCCCCCGACGGGACGATCGCGGCGGGCATCGACGGCGCCTACGAGCCGGACGTCTACATCTTCCGCCCGCGCTCCGACCACCGCGTCCGCACCTACGACTTCGGCGTCGTCGGAAACCCCGGCACCGCCTCCGCCCTGGTGGCGGGCGGCCTCGCGTGGGCGCCCGACAGCAGCCGCCTGTTCGCGGTCACGGCCGACGTCTACGGCCAGCACCCGACCCTGCGCGTGCTGACCGACCCCACCAAGTCGGTCACCGCCGTCACGGTCAGCGCCCCGTCGACCGCCAAGCGCGCCACGAAGATCACGGTCAGCGGCAAGCTGACCGCCACCACGGCGTTCCCCGCGGGCGCCAAGGTCACGGTGACGCGTACCGACCTCACCTCCCCCAAGGGCACGTCCCTCGGCGCCAAGTCGGTCGCGGCCAACGGCACGTTCAGCTTCACCGACACCCCGACCACCGGCGGCGGCGTCACGTACACCGCCACGTACGCGGGCGACGCCACGCACACCGCGGGCTCCGGCAAGCGCGTCGTCCAGGTCTCGCGCCTGGCCACCGCGGCGAGCGTGAAGACCAACCGCGCCACGTACGCCTACGGGTCCACCGCCACCGTCACCGGGCACCTGGGCAAGACAGGAAAGAGCCGCGTGCTCTCGATCTGGGCCCAACCGGCGGGCGGGCAGAAGAAGTTGGTCAAGTCCGCGAAGGTCAACGCGGCGGGCGACCTGAAGGTGACCTACCGGCTCAGCCGCAACACCACCTTCTGGGCCTCGTTCGCCGGTGACGCCGTCTCCGCGCCGAAGTCGGTGGCCCGCTCGGTCGGCACGCAGGTCAGTGTCTCGCTGGCCGTGTCCGGCAACTACCGCAAGGGCAAGGTCGGTTCGACCTCGTACTACTGGTTCCACAAGAAGAAGTCCGCGCTGTTCACCACGCACATGACGTACGCCAACGGCCGCTCGCAGCGCCTGGACCTCCAGGTCTACTACAAGGGCCGCTGGTACTCCTCGGGCAGCGAGTACTTCCGGCTGGCGATCACCGGCACCTCGCGGGTGGGGCTCGCGGGACCCGGCGAGTCCGGCATCCGGGCCCGCGTCCGCGCGGTGTACGTCAAGGGCTCCTCGGGCGACCGCCTGAACACCACGACGTCCACGGGGTGGAAGTACCTGTACTACACCAACTGACGGCGCCCGCCCGCGCCGTACGGACGAAGGCCCCGCTCACCGGAGACGGCGAGCGGGGCCTTTTCGTCAGCGCCCCTTCGTCAGGGGGCCTCTTGATCAGCGGGCCCTCTCGTCAAGGGCTCCCGCCGAACTGGCGCGTCAGCGCTTGAAGGCGTAGTCCATCAGCTTCTTGGCGTCCGTCGCCCGCTGGTTCACCGAGCTGGACGACAGGACGGTCCCGATCACGGTGCGGTTGCCGCGGGTGGCGGCGAAGACCAGGCAGTAGCCGGCCTGCGGGCCCGAGCCCGTCTTGAGGCCGATCGCGCCGCTGTAACTGCCCAGCAGCGTATTGGTGTTGGTCCAGGTGTAGTAGCGGTAGCCGTTGCTCTTGGTGGTGGCCTTGGTCTTGATGGAGCGGGTCTTCACCACCGAGCGGAAGTCGGCGCTCTTCATGGCGGTGCTCGCGAGCTTCGTCAGGTCGCGCGGCGTCGAGTAGTTGTTCCCGTTGCCGATTCCGTCGAAGGAGTCGAAGTGGGTGTTCTTCAGGCCCAGCGCCTTGGCGGTGGAGTTCATCTGGCCGACGAACTGCTTGACCCGCGCGGCGCGCGTGGAGCCCACGCCGTACTTGTCGGCCAGCGCGTACGCCGCGTCGCAGCCGGACGGCAGCATCATCCCGTACAGGAGCTGCCGCACGGTGACCTTGTCGCCGACGATCAGGCGCGCCGAGGAGGCGTTCTTGCTGACGATGTAGTCGCTGTACGCCTTCTGGACGGTGACCTTGGCGTTCAGGTTGAGCTTCTTCTGCCGCAGCACCACCTCGAAGGTCATGATCTTCGTGGTGGAGCCGGTGGACCGCTTGGTGTCGGCGGTCTTGGTGTAGTAGGTCGTGCCCGTCGAGTTGTTCATCACGTAGCCGCCCTTGGCCACGATCGGTGGCGGCGCGGGCGTCGCCGCCTGGGCCGTGGAGCCGAGCGCTCCGACGGTCAGTACGGCGCCCGCGGTGACGGCCACCACGGACGTACGACGAATGGCCTTGCTGCCGGTTATCACGTTGATTGCTCCAAATGCCCCTGCGGCGCGGTCACACGAGAGTGTGCGGCTCGAAGGTGAGACGCGCCACCCGGCCGGATGGATGTGGTGCCCGGCCGGTTCTCACCGAGTCGTTATCCACCGGAGATGTGGCGCCCGGTCCGACTCCCCTCACGGCTCCCCTCCAACTCCCGTCCCACACCCCTTCACATCGGCCATGGGGGCCGGTCCGCTCCGGCCGACGGGCCACCGGCCGCATGAGGCGCGCCCACGCCCCGGCCCGTGCGCCCGGAGCGCACCTTCTGTGCGGATTCCGTTCGTCCCCCGTACGCCTTTCCCGTGTCTGATGGTGGACGTCCGTGGGCGCTTGCGGGAATACTCCGGCGTGTCCACCGCCATCTCACTCTGCACGCTCCAGTGTTGGGTTGACAACGTTGTCGTCCCGGGGTCGTGCGTGCGTTCCGCGACTCCGGAGAGGCCACATGCCCATCAGATCCCACGCCCCGACGCCGCGCGTGACGCCACCGGGAGCCGCCCGCGGGCACCACGGCCGCCTGCGCGCCACGGTCGCGGCGCTGCTCACCGGGTCGCTCGCCTTCGCCGCGCTGGCGGGCGCCGGTACGGCCGCGGCGGCACCCTCGGCCAAAGCGTCCAACACGTCGCACACGTCCGGCGCGTCGAGCGGCACCGACTACACCAAGCTCATCGACCCCTTCGTCTCCACCGCGGGTGACGACGGCAACGACCTGCCGGGCGCCGAGGCGCCGCACAGCCTCGCCAAGGTCAACCCGCTGACCACACCGGGCCGCAACCACACCGGGTACGACTACAACGAGAGCCGCATCGCCGGGTTCACCGCGACGAATCTCGACGGCGTCGGCGGCTCGGGCGGCGGTGGTGACCTGCTGGTCGTCCCGACGTCCGTGCGCTACGACAAGCGCCCGGCGCCCAGCACATACGCGCACCCGTACAGCCACAACGACGAGACGGCGACGCCCGGTTACTACCAGGTGGGGCTCGGGTCGGTCTCCGGGACCGCCTCGGCGGTGACGCGGGACGCCGGGACCGTCAAGGCCGAGATGACGGCGACGACGCGTACGGCCCTGGAGCGCTACAGCTTCCCGGACGGCGCCGAGCCCCAACTCGTCCTCGACCTCGCGAACAACTTCACCAGCCGCACCCGCACGACGATGAAGGCGACGACGCTCCCGAACGGGACGACCTCGATCACCGGCCTCATCGCGGGTTCGTTCAACGGCGCCTCGTACCAGCTCTATTACGCCGCCACGACCAATGTCCCGGTGACCTCGCTGAAGAGCTGGGGCAACGACGGCACGCTGGGCGACGCGACCACGCGGGACGGCTCCGACGCCGGAGCGGTCCTCGGATTCGACACGGCGAACGGGCGCGACGTCGAACTGCGCGTCACGCTCTCGCCGATCAGCGCGGAACAGGCCGTGACCGACCAGCGCAACGAGGTCGGCGGCCTCACCTTCGACCAGGCGCGCGCACGGACGAAGGCGGAGTGGAACAGCACGCTCGGCGCCGTCGCCGTCAGCGCCTCCGCGACGTCCGACCCCGGGTCGACGCTCACCAAGGAGTTCTACACGCACCTGTACCGGATGTACGGGCTGCCGGTGAACGCCACCAGCACCAGCGGGACCTACCGCGGCGCGGACGGCGCGGTGCACACCGCGAACGGCTTCACGTACTACGACGGCTGGTCCACCTGGGACGACTTCAGGAAGTACTCGGTCGAGGCGTACATCGACCCGGCCACGTACCGGGACCTGGTGCAGTCGCTCATCGTGCTCTTCGCCGACGCGCACGCCTCGGGCAAGAGCCTCGGCAGCCTCACCCACTCGGTGCCGACCGTGCGGTGGGAGCGCTCGGCGGTGGTGATCGCCGACGCGCTGTCGAAGGGGTACAAGAACTTCGACCGGCTGGACGAGGCGTATCCGGCGCTGCTGTCGTACTCCGGGTTCTACACGGGCGCGCAGTTGCGCCAGGGATACGTCACCGGTGATCCCGGTACGACGGTCCAACGCGGTTACGACCAGTGGGCGTTGTCCGTCATCGCGGGAGCGCTCGGCAAGGACGCGGACGCCGCCAAGTTGCGCACGCAGTCGACAATGGCGATCGACAACCTGGTGAAGTCCGGTGCCTGGACCGCCGGTGACGGCACCAAGGTCGGTCTGCTGACCCCGCGCGCGTCCGGCGGCGACTGGCAGAGCGCCGACTACGAGAAGTTCGAGGCGGCCGGTCTCTACCAGGGCACGCTCTGGCAGTACCACTGGTACGACGCCTACGACATGGGCGGCCTCATCAAGGCCATGGGCGGCGCCAAGGCCGGAAAGGCCGCCGTTTACCACATGTTCGGCGAGGACTCCGCCCTCGACAACGGCTCGACCATGCTGCACTCCAACGCGAACGAGATCGACCTCCAGGCCCCGTACCTCTTCAACTACGTCGGCGAGCCCAGCCTGACGCAGAAGTGGGTGCGCGCCATCTACACCGGCTCGACCTGGAACCGGTACATCGCGACGGGCTCCACCAACGAAGCCCCCAGCGGCGGCGGCGAGTTCACCCCGCCGGTCAAGACGCAGGTCTACAAGCTCGCCCCGAACGGCTTCCTGCCGACCATGGACAACGACGCGGGCACCATGTCGACCATGTTCGTCGCGGCGGCCCTCGGCCTGTTCCCGGTGACCGCGGGCTCCAGCCAGTTCCAGATCGGCAGCCCGTTCTTCGACTCCACGACGATCACGTACGCCAACGGCTCGCGCTTCACGGTGAAGGCCGGCGGGGTCTCGCCGACGAACTACTACGTGCAGAGCGCGACCCTCAACGGCAAGCGTTTCGGCGACACTTGGCTGGACTACTCGCAGATCATCGCCGGTGGGACCCTCGACTTCACCATGGGCGCCAAGCCCTCCCGGTGGGGCGTCGACACCAAGCCCGCGTATTCGCTGGACACCGACACCGGCCACGGCGGCACCGGAACGGGCAGCACAGGCACCGTCATGTCCGCCCGCCCGGACACCGTCGCCACCGCCGCCGACGGCACCGTCCACGGCAGCGTGAAGCTCACCCTGTCGGGACCGGCGTCCTTCGCCGCCCGCAGCGGGACCAGCCTCACCAAGTCCGGCGCGGCGAGCGTGACCGGCCTGCCCGGCGGCGTGACGGCCGACCTCCGCGTGACCGGCTCGCGTACGGCGACGCTGTCGCTCACCGGCGCCGCGAAGGTCGACGCGCGCTACGGCATCACCTTCCGCGACGCGGCCTTCGCCCACGGCGTGCGCGCCTCCACGGTGAGCGGCACCGGCATCTCGGCGACCGACCCGCTGACCGTCTCCGCCGCCGCGGTGTACCGCGCCTCGCTCGGCGCGCTCGTCGACCAGGCGTCCCTGGTGCGCGGCGGCAACTACTCCGACGGCTCCTGGACGCTGTTCCGTTCGGCGCTGGAGCGCGCGCGGACCGTCCTCGCGGACACCGCCGCCAGGACGGGCACGCTCATGGCGGCGCAGGACGCGCTGCGTTCGGCCGCCGACGCGCTCACCATCGACGAGGGCGGCTACGCCGTACTCCAGGCCGAGGCCCCCGACCAGATGGAGGGCCCCGGCCTCGTGAAGGAGGCGTACTACTCCGACGGCGACCTCGGCGGGGTCACCGAGGGCGCCTGGGAGCGGTACAACAAGCTGGACTTCGGCGGGGTCGCCCCGCGCAGCGTCGCGGTCCGCTACGCCAACTCGCAGGCCACGAGCGCGAAGCCGAGCAGCGTGGACGTGCACGCGGGCGCCGCGGACGGCCCTGTCGTCGCCACCGTCTCCCTGCCCGGCACGGGCAGTTGGCAGACCTACACCACCGTGCGGGCGGCCGTCACCGACCCGGACGCGCTGCTGGCCGCGTCCGGTGCGACGTTCGTCTTCCACGCGCCGTCCGGCCAGCAGTGGGTGTCGAACTTCGACTGGTACCAGTTCTCGCCCGATGCGGTCTCCTCGTCGCCCTTGACCACGCTCGCCACGCTGACGGCGGCCAACAGCACGACGACCGGCGGCGGTTCGCTGCCGCTCAGTCTCGGCAACGGCATCTTCGAGAACACCACGAACGGCGCGTGGGCCCAGTGGAAGGCCACCGACCTCAAGGACGGCGCCGACACCGTCACCGTCAGCTATGACAAGCCGCAGTCGCGCGCCGCGTCCGACTCGCACCTCGAACTGCACCTCGGCTCGAAGGACGGCGAGAAGGCCGTCGACATCCCGCTCGACTACACCGGCTCCGGCTGGGGAACCCTCGCCACCGCGACCGTCCAGCTCGACCCGGCGGTCTTCACCGGCGTCCAGGACGTGTACGCCGACTTCGTCTCAAGCACCCAGTCGTCCTCGCAGCCGTACGTGGCCAACGTCTACTCGCTGACCCTGACGCGCACCGCCGACGCCCCGGTGGGCTTCGACGCCACCGCGTTCGACTCCAACAGCGGCGGCGGCCTCAAGAGCGAGCCGGTCGGCTGGACCGGCTCCGGCTCCACCACCGACCTCGGCGGTACGTACAACGGTGCCTGGGCCGGCTACGGCGCCGTCGACTTCGGGTCCGCCCCGAAGAACACCGTCACCTTCACCTACGTCAACAACTCCGCGCGCTGCGGCACCGGTTCCGCCGTCCAGCTCTACCTGGACTCCTTCGACGCGGCCGATCCGGGGACGCCGTACGCGACCGTCCCGCTGCCGGTCACCGGAAGCGCGTGGTCGTCGGGAGGCACGACGAGCCTGACGCTGCCCACGCCGGTCACCGGCACCCACACCGTCCACCTGCGGCTGCTGACGACTCCGGACTCCTCGCACCCGTACGTCGCGAATCTGGGCCGGATCACCTTCAGCCATGTCGACACGCCCACCGCGACGGACAAGACCGCGCTGCGCGAGGCGATCGACCGGTACGCGGGACTGTCCGGTGACGCGGCGCGCTACGACACGATCGACTTCGGCGTGTTCCGGCGTGAACTCGGCTTCGCGCAAGCTGTGTTGGCCGCCGACGACGCGGCCCAGCTCGAAGTCGACACGCAGACCCGCAGCCTCACCCTCGCCGCCGACCAGCTGATTCCGCTGCCCCGGCTGCGACTTGAGAACCTGGTCGGCACGGCGTCGGCCCTCGACAACGCGCGCTACACAGACGCGTCGTGGAAGGCGTTCACCACCGCCCTCGCGGCGGCCAAGGCGGCCGTCGCGGACGACAAGGCGACGGACACGACGCTCACCGCGCGCTACCAGGCCCTCGACCGCGCGATGTCCGCGCTCAGGACGAAGCCCAAGACCGTTCCGGCCGCGCCCGGCGCGGTGTCGGCGACCTCGTCCGGCGCGAGCGTGACCGTCGCCTGGGCCGCGCCGCAGGACACCGGCGGCTCGCCCGTCACCGGCTACCGGATCAGCCTCGGCGACGGCCACCAGGTCGAGATCCGCGACCCGAACAGCCGCGGCACGGTGTTCACCTCGCTCCCCGCGGGCCGCTCGTACACCGCGCGCGTCCAGGCGCTGAACGCCGTCGGCGCCTCGCGGCAGAGCGCCGCGACCGCGCCCGTGGTGACCGGCGGCGGCAAGCCGCAGAAGCCCCACGTGACGGGGGTGACCACGGACGGCAGCCACGTCCGGGTGACCTGGCGGGCGGCCGGAGACGGCGGATTCCCGGTCATCGGTTACACCGTGACCCTCGACGACGGTTCCAGCGCGCACCTTCCCGCCACGACCGGCACGGCGCTGCTCACGGTCTCGGGCAAGGCGGAGGGCAACACGGAGGGCAAGGCGGAGGGCAATTCGGCGGGCAAGTCCGAGGGCACGACGGCGGGCAAGTCCGAGGGCAATTCGGCGGCCAAGGCCAAGGCCCACTCGGCCACCGTCACCGCGGTGACGCTGGCCGGGACCTCGGACGACCCGGCCGCCGCCCAGGACGCGGCGGCCCCGGCGTACACCCCGTCCCCGTTCCCCGACGAGACGCTGAAGGCGAGCTACGCGTCGGACAAGTGGCCCGCGACCGGCGACGGTTCCGACTACTTCACCAATCTCCTCAGCGGTTTCGACCACCTCCCCTCCAGCGTCCTCGGCGCCAACTCCAAGGTCGCGAAAGGCGCGTCGCTCACCGCGGAGAACGACGAGATCGCGGTGCGCGTCAACAACGCGGCCACGCAGAAGGAGGTGGACAGGGCCGAGGTCGACGCGACGCACAGCGCCACCGTCACCCTGGCGGACGGCCTCGGGTCCCGGCTCGGCGCGATCTACAGCGACGCGCTGAGCGGCGGACAACTGCCCAAGACCAACGCCCTGTTCGGCCGGGTCACCCAGGGTCTCGACACCCACGACGCGGCCAAGGACCACTACGGCTACCTGCGCCCGTACGTCCGGCTCGGCTTCGTCGGCGACGGCGGGGACGTCTACGAGTCGCAGGACGGCTCGTACAGCGGCCTCGCCACCAGCGGCTCGTACCCGAGCGGTCACACGTACGGCGGTTACGAGGCCGGGACCGTACTGGCCACGCTCCTGCCGGAGTTGGCGCCGTCGATCCTCGCCCGCACCTCGGAGTACGGCGACAACCGGGTCATCCTCGGCTTCCACTACCCGCTCGACGTCATGGGCGGGCGCATCACCGGACAGGCCACCGTGGCCCACCGATGGGCCGACCCCGACTTCGCGCACCTGCTCACACAGGCCCACACCGAGATCGAGAACGTGCTGCTCGCGCAGTGCGAGCAGCGGGGATACGGCGACACGCTCGCCGCCTGCGCGGGCGACTCCTACGGCGGCCTCACCACGGCGCAGGACATCGATCTCTACACGCAGCGCCTGACCTACGGCTTCTCCCGTACGGGCAAGGCCGGTCAGCCCCTCACGGCGCCGGCCGACGCGGCGGCCCTGCTGATCACCGCGTTCCCCGACCTCACCGCCGGGCAGCGCACCCAGATCCTCCAGCAGACCGCCACCGACTCGGGCTACCCGCTCGACCTCACGGCGGACGGCGCACCGAGCTGGGAGCGGATCAATCTGGCCGCCGCGATGGCCGCGCGCGTCGTGGTCAACCACGACGGCTCGGTCACCGTCACCAACCACGCCGACGCCACGAAGGCGAGCGTCGCCGACGCGAGTGCCCTCAAGGTCGGGGGAGTCGCCGTCGACGGCTTCGACCCCGAGGTCTCCACGTATGTCGTCGACCTCCCCGCCAACGGCAAGGTCCCGGCCGTCACCGCCGTCCCGGCCCAGCCCGGCACCCGGGTCAAGGTCACCGACGGAAGCGCGGTCGTCTCCTCGACCGCGCCGCGCTCCACCACCCGCACCGTCACCCTGACTTCACCCAACGGCTCGGTGACCCGTACCTACACCGTCGCCTTCCACCGGTCCGCGCGGGGCAACGGGCACTGACCGCGCCCCGATCCGCCTAGCCCCGCGGGGCCCGACCGCATCCTGGCCGGGCCCCGCGGTGTGTTGCGGGGCTCGCGGACGCAACACCCCTGCGCGGCCTACCGGTTCGAGGTGGCGGGACCGTCCGAGGAACGGTCCGTCGGGCGGGCCGTGGTGGGGGTCGGAGTGGGCGAGGCGGAGGCGGATTTGGAGGGCGGTCCGGTCCGCGTGGCGGCGCTCGGGGACGGGGCCTGGGCCGTGGGCCGGGTCTTCGCCGTGGCGGGGGCGTCGGTCGGCGCGGGGCGCGGCGTCGGGGTGGTGGCGGCGGGCCTGGCCGCGGGGCCGCTCGCGGGCGGCGTGCCGAGCGGGATCGCGGGCGCGGCGGGCGACTGCGGTCCCGCCATGCGCAGCGGCAGCGCGACGAGGACGGCGACGGCGCCGGACAGGCCGACCCCGACGGCGATACGGAGCAGGCGGCGGCGGGCCGCGCCCCGGCGGATCTTCTCGTACCGGCCGGGCGGCAGCCCGAGATGGTCGGGGGCGGGCCGCAGGATGACCGTCAGCGGGTCCTCGGGGTCAAAGTCCTGACCGTCGTCAGACTGTGTGATCAAGGCTTCTCCTCAAGTGGGCGCGCAGCAGTTCCCTGGCGGTGTGGAGGTCGGACATGACCGTCCCCTCCTTGCGGCCGGTGAGCAGGGCTATCTCCCGGATCGGGAGGTCGGCGTAGTAGTGCAGCAGGATCGGCACGCGCAGGCGTTCCGGCAGCGACTGCACCAGCATGCGCAGCGACGGGTCGGTCTGCTCGGCCGGCGGCCGTACCGCGGCTTCCACGGTGGCCCGGCGTACGGCCCTGCGCTCGCGCTCCAGCTTGCGCCAATGATCCCGTACGAGATTGGTCGCGGTGACGTACAGGAAGCCGCGCGGCTCGGCCACCGCCGTCCAGCGCGCCCAGAGCCGGGTGAACGCCTCCGAGGCGATCTCGTGGGCCGTCTCGTCATCGTCGACCAGGCGGCGGCACCAGCCGGCGAGGCGCGGGTAGAAGGCGGCGAACAGCTCGGACGCTGCCTTCTCGCGGGACCGTTTCAACGCTCTCCATGTCGGGGGCAGGGTGGTGCTGTCGCGGACTTCTTGCGGGTCGTGCGGGTCGTCGCCGACTCTCGCGGTCTTTTTGGTTTCTTACGGTTCCTTATGTTTTCTTACGGTTCCTCACGGTCCTGTGCGGTCGCTCGGGGAGGGTCCCGGGCCGCCGACGTACGGGGATCGGCGGCGGCCCGGGACTCGGGGAAGGCGTCAGGAGACCGCCTTGGCTGTGGTTCGTCGTGACGCGCCCGCTACGGGATCAGCGAGGCGAAGACGATGACGTTGTCGCGGTAGCCGGTGCCTTCGCGCGGGCCGCCGCACGTGATGAGCCGCAGCTCGGGACGGTTCACGTCGCCGTAGACCGCGTCCGTCGGGAAGTCCGACTTGGCGACCGTACGGACGTCGGTGACGGCGAACCGCGCCGCCTCGCCGTTCTTCAGGCGTGCCACGATCCGGTCGCCCGCGCGCAGCCGCGAGAGGTGACGGAAGACCCCGTCCCCGTAGGCGCCGACCGTGACGTGGGCGAGGATCACCGAGGGGCCGGTCTGACCCGGTGTCGGCGAGCCCCGGTACCAGCCCGCGCGGTCGTGCGCCGTGATCGGCGGGACCTCGACGGTGCCGTCCGGGGCCAACCCCAGTTCCATGACCGGGGTGTTGACCCCGATGGCCGGGACCTCCAGCCGCACCGGGACCGAACGCGCCAGCGCGCGTACCGACTTCGCGGCGGGCCGCGAAGAGGGCGGTGCGCCGGTGGGACGTTCGGTCACGGCGGTACGGCTGGAGGTGTCACCCGAGGCGTCGCCCGCTGCGTGGCCCGCGGCGTGATGGCCGCCGCAGCCGGTGAGCAGGAGGGCGGCCGTCACCGCGGTGACGAAGGCGCGCCGGGGGCCGGTGAGTCGGAAGCCCGCGGTCCGGTCGCCCGCGGTCCGGTCGCCCGCGCCGCGGTCGCTCACGTCTCGGAATCCCGCGCCGCGGTCGCCCGCGCTCCGGTCGCCCGCGCGGCCGGAGGTCACGCCCCGGTCGCCCGCCGGCGGCGTACGAGGAGGACCGCCCCGCCGCCGAGCGCGAGCACCGCGGCCGCGCTTCCGCCGATCAGGCCGCCGTCGTTTCCGCCGTGCGAGGCCACCGGCGCCTCACCGGTGTTCGGCGCTCCCTTCGGCACCGCGGGGACCTGGCCCGACGTCGCCTTGGTCGGCGCGGGGGACGCGGAGGGCCGCGCGGACGAGGTGGCGTCCGAAGGCCCGGTCGACGGCGCGGCCGACTGCGTCTTCACGCTGGTCGGGGTGGGGGTCGGGGACGCCCCGTCGGCGAACGCGGGCACACCGCTCGCCAGCACGGCAGTGCACGCGAGTGCCACGGCGCTCAGAACAGTTCGGCGCATGAATCGCTCTCTTTCGTCGGCCCGCCCGCGCGGTCACGCGCGGGCTGAGGTGCGGATCGACTGAAAAGACGAGACGCGGGCGGAACGGATTGTAAAGAGCTGGCAAAGCCGCCGAACGGTGCTTCAGGCGCCCTGCCCGGCGTCGCGGTCGACCGCGCTCATGTCGCCGGTGCCGGGGACGCCGTCGGCGCGCGCGTACCGCAGGTGCACGGTGCCCTTCGGGCTGGCCACGGGCGGTGCGAGCAGGGTGACGTTCGTGGGGACCGCGCCGCCGTCGAACACCTTCTTCCCGACGCCCAGCATGATCGGGTGCACCCAGAGGTCCAGCCGGTCGAACAGCTTCTCGCGCAGCAGCGTCTGCACCAGGTTCAGGCTCCCGACCACCTTGATGTGCTCGTGCCGCTCCCGCACCTCGCGCACCGCCGCCACCAGGTCCGGCCCCAGGTGCGTCGACCCCGCCCACGACAGATCGGGCGTACCCCGCGAGGCCACGTACTTCGGCACGCTGTTGAAGAGCGTGGCGAACCCCCCGTTGTCCCCGTCCTTCTGATGCGGCCAGTACCCGGCGAAGATGTCGTACGTCCGCCGCCCGAGCAGCAGCGCGTCCGTCCCCTCGTACGCCGCGTCCACCTGCGCCCCGGCCACCTCGTCCAGCATCGGCACCTGCCACCCCCCGTACGAGAACCCCTCCGGATCCTCCTCCGGCCCCCCGGGCGCCTGCCCCACCAGGTCCAGCGTCGTGAACAGCTCGATGTGAATGAGACCCATGACGTACTCCCGATCGGTGTCTTTTCCCCGTCCAAGAGGTAGACCCCCACCACCCCCCGAACTCATCGCCCGGCGTCGGGCCGCTGCCGGCTGACCGGGTCCGGTCCGGGGGCCTTCTCTCGGCGTGGAGCCGCCCTGCCCGGGGGTGTCCGCGCGGCCCCGGGCAGGGCGGGTGGGTCGGGTCGGGTCGGGTCAGGTGGCGGGGCAGGGGTCGGTGGAGGTGAGGAGGGCGGCGGTGCTCTGGGCGATCGTGACGTGGACGCCGGTGAGGAGGGTCAGGGAGAGGGCGGTGACGGTGATGCCCTTGCCTCCGGCGACGGTCGTCTGCTGATTGATGACGAGGGAGCCGACGAGCGGCAGGGCGATGGTGGTGTTGGGCGCGGCGTTGGCGGCGACGGTGACACCGGCGACGCGGAGGTTGGTCAGGACGGTGGAGCCGGTCGAGGAGACCGGTCCTGGCCCGGTGTCGGTGAGGGACTGCCGCGCCCGGGCCGAGGTGCCGACGAGGTCGGCGGTGATCAGGCCGCCGAGGAGATTGACGCCGGTGGTCTGGGCGTGGGCCGCGGCCGTACGGGTCCCGTCGCTGTCGACGGTCCCCGAGGCGTCGGTGGTCAGGACACCGAGGTTGCCGACGGTGCCGAGCCCGGCGCTCACCACGGAGTGGCTGTCGCTGCCGGGCAGCGGCGTGCAGGAGTGGGCGGACGGTGCCAGCGGCCCGATGTTGAGCAGCGGCGAGGTGAGCCGTACGCCGTGCGCGCGGGCGTCGAAGACGGGCGCGGTGAAGGTCACCGAGGCGCAGCCCGGCAGGTCGACGCCGACCGGGTCGGTGATCGACGAGCCGCAGATCTGGTACGTGCCACCGTCGTTGGAGGTGAGCTTGACGGTGGCGGTGCAGGACTGCTGACCGGCGGCGAGGTCACCGCTCACGGTCACCGTGCCGTCCGCCGCGTTCGCGGTGGCCGTTCCCGTACCGCAGTCGGTGGTCGCGCTGCTGCCGTCCAGCCGCAGCCCGTCCGGGAGTTGGGCGCCGAAGGACCAGCCGTTCTTGGCGGCCAGCTCACTGGTGTTGGTGACGGTGAAGGTCAGGGTGGTGGGCGCGCCCACGGGCAGGTGCGCCGGTGCGAAGCCCTGGTCGAGCTGCGGAGTGGCGTCCAGCAGACGGACGTTGTCGATCGCGCCGTCGTTGCCGTTGCCGCTGGCCTGCTCGTTGACCAGCCGGATACCGGCCGAGTCGCCGCTGAACAGCACCGAGCCGTTGCTGGCGTACGTACCCACCGAGGTGCCGCCGATCACCGAACCGGGGTTCTGGCACGGGTCGATGGGGGAGGTGAACGCGGCGCGCGCGGTGCCGCCGTCGAGCAGGTAGAAGGCGAGCAGGGGGTGGCTGGCGAAGCAGTTCTGGGCCGCCGCGTCCACCGAGAAGGTCAGGAACCGGTGGTTCGCGCTCAGCGGGATCGGCCGTACGGTCTCCAACTCGGTGCGCCCGGCGCCCGGATCGCCCGAGGTGTAGGCGGTGAGCGAGTGGTTGGTGGACGCGTTGCCGCCCGCCCACGTGCCCAACGCGACGGCCATCTGCTTGTTCGCGTTCCAGAAGCCGCCGCAGTTGACGCCCGGCGGGGGACTCGCGGGGCCCTGCTGCGAGACGAGCAGACCGTTGCAGGAGGTCAGCCACGCCGGATCGGCGGTGTACGTCTGCGCCAGCGGCGCCGCGCCCGTGTAGTCCGGCAGCGTCGTCACCGCCGGGCCCTGACCGTTCTCGAAGTCCTCCGTGAACACGCTCGTCGGCGCGCTCGGCGTACCGGGCTGACCGGGCGTGTTCGCCTGCGCCGGGCCGCCCCCGACCAGTGATCCCGTGGCCAGCACGGTCACCCCTAACAGCGCCGTGGCCACCCGCCTGCGCCACCGCCGGTCCGCCCGGCCACTGGCCCCGCCGCTCCCTTCGCCGCGCCGTCTTCCGTCGATACCGGTATCTGCCAGGCCGAAGCCTCTCATCGACAATCTCCTTCGTACGGGCACGCCGGTGCGCCGTCCGATCGCTCGTCCACAGGCCCGCCGTGCCGACGCGTTGCGCGTCTGCGGTCACCCTCCCCGCCCCCCGCCCCTGCGCACATCGGCGCGCGCCGCCCCGCTTGATGCACACGAGGTCCCGTACGCCGCACAAGCCGGTGCGTACTGCCGCAAGCCCCCGGTCTGTGCCCGCCCGACCGATTCGGGAGGTTTGCCGAGCCGTTTCCCGGCGATCACGCGGTCCGCCGGACGGGACAGGCGGGCGCAGCACCTCCGCCAATCCTCCCGACCGGCACCGCGCGTCCCGGATACCACCCGGCCGACCGCGCGACACGTTCGGTCAGCGCGGACCAACGCGGCGGGACCGGGCCGCCGCCCGGCACCGGCCGACGCCGGTCGCCCCCGTGGATCGGCCTCTCCAACGCCCGGCCCCGTGTTCCGCGAGCGGTCAGTCGCCGAAGTGCTGGGGCAGGTCTCCGGCATCCCAGAGCGCGTCGAGCTTGGCGAAGAGCGATTCCAAGTCCTTCAGGAGGATGTCGCGCGCCGCTTCGGGGAGTTGGAGGAGCGGGTCATCGAAGCTCGGCCCGGCGTCGGGGCCCGTCCATCCTTTGTGGCGCCGACAGGACGCGCACCACATGTAGGTGATGCGTACGGTGCGGTGGGGTCCCACCCGCCGGTAGACGTACGTCCGCACCGCGACGGCTCCGCATGCCGGGCAGGCGCGCTCACCGGGTTCATCGACGAATCTCGGGCCGGCCAGTAGCTGCTGGACCTGCTCCGCATCGAATTCCCGCACCGCTCGCCCCTCGTCAACCTGTCCTGGACTTGAACAGCGACAGCATACGTTGGCCGTATTCCTCCGCCGCGTCCTCCGTGCCGCCCCAGATATGACTGGGCGCGACGGTCTCGCCCCACAGCGGCTTCGAATTGAGCGACAGCCGGAACTGCTGATGGTGGTAGATCTCGTGGAAGACGGTGGCGACGCCCTCGTCCATGCTGCGCAGACCCAGGTCGGAGATCTGGATCAACGGCAGCCCCCGGGGCCCGAGTTGAGGCGTGCCGGACACCAGGTGCGGGCTGTTGCCGAAACCGAGTCCGGTCGGCGTGTGGATCTCGGGAACGTGCACGATGTCGTAGTGGCTCACGGACATGTCCGCCTTGCCCAGCGCCATGCGCAACTGCCGGATGCTGATGGGCGCACCGAGCTGGCCGCCGGGAAGGCCCTGCGACGGGCCCCGGAACACGTTGATCAACGAGGAACAGGGTGAGAGGCCGAGCGGATCGGCCAGCACCGTGGGGTTGATGACATCGGCGTAGTCGTCGGCCCCCGGAGCCAGACCGAGCGGATCGGGGCTCAGGTAGCGTCCGGTCTCGGGGTCGAAGTAGCGGTGGTAGTTGTAGTCGAGGCCGGTCTCGGGGTCGTGGTAGCGGCCCGGACTGCGCAGCGGGCAGTCGACCGGGTCCCCGGCGGCCGTCTCCGACGCGGCAGCCGCGGTTTCCTCTTCCGCCGTCCGCGTGGTCTCCGGCAGCCACGGATGACCGCGTCGCCGCCAGGCGACGGCGCCTTCAGGACCGACGAGTTCGGTGGGAGCACCGGCCAGGTCCGTGATGACGGCGAGGAACCGGCGGTCGATCTCTTCCTGCGGCAGGTCCGCCACCGCCTCGGCCGTACGCCTGCTCTGCACCTGCGCGACCGCGCGCGGGCCCTCTCCCAGCAGGCACTCCCAGGTGGTGACCGCTTCGTGGGACCCGGTGACCACGGTGTCCGCCGCCGCGGCCGGGACGCGCACCTGCTCCGCGAGGACCTCTCCGTCCCAGGCGAACCGGACTTCCCCGGCCGCACTGCCGTCCGCCGTCACCAGCTTCTTGGACGTACGGCGTCCCAGCGCGTCGTAGGCGTACGCGGCGACACTGCCGTCCGGGTTGGTGACCGACCGGAGCCGGTCCTCCGCGTCCCACCCGAAGGTCCAGCGCAGCCGACCGCCGGACAGCAGCATCCGGGTCTTGACGGCGACGCGGCCCCGCTCGTCGTACGTGTAGCGGACGCGGCCGGAACGCAGCACCCGCGATCCCGACACCTCAGGAAGCGGCGGACGCCGGTCGTCCGGCCCGGCACCGCGGGGATCACCGGTGTCGACGTCAGTGATCCGCCCGGCGGCATCGAGCGTGAACCGGTGCGTGCCGCCGACGAGTTCGGCGATCTCCGTCGGATATCCGTCGGGCCGGTAGCGGTACCTGCGCTCCTGGACCGGGCGCCCGCTCGCCTCGTCCACGAGGGACTGGACCGTCAGGCGGCCGACCGGGTCCCAGCTCTGCCGCAGCCGGGCCGCCTGCCCCAACCGCCGCTCGGTCTCCCGGCCGTCGCGGTCGTAGGTGAACTGGAGCGACTGGTCACCCATCCGCAGGCCCACCGGTCGGTTGCCCTCGTCGTAGGTCCACGCACTCTCGACGCCCGAGGGAGTCCGGCGGCCGATCCGGCGTCCCATCGCGTCGTAGCGGCTCGTCATGACCAGCCCGTCGCAGCTCTCGGCGACGAGCCGACCGCCCTCGTCGTAGGTGAACTCCACGACGGCGGAGGCGTTTTCGGCGCGCAGCATGCGACCGGTGGCCGAGTAGGCGAAGACCGCGTCGCCGTCGGGCGTGACCATCCTGGTCACTCGTCCGCCCGAGTCCCGCTCGTAGCCGGTCGTCCCCCCGTGGGCGTCGACACTGCCGATGAGCTGCCGCGCGGCGTCGTAACGGTGCGTGCGCGTACGCCCGTTGAAGTCGGTCTCACTGACCAGGTTGCCCACGGCGTCGTAGGTGTACGACCAGGTCAGACCGTCGTCGTTGCGCACCTCGGTCAGTCGCAGCTCGGTGTCGTAGGTGTAGCGCAGACGTGATCCGTCGGGTGCGGTCCGCTCGGCCGGGAGACCGAAGTGCGTCATCGTGAAGCGGTGCACACCGCCCGCCGGATCGCGGTAGGCGACAAGGTCGCCCTCGGCGTCGTACTCCCACTCCTCCGCCGAACCGTCCGGCCGCCTCCGCCACAGCGGCCGGCCCTCGGACGACCAGCCGGTCCTGACGGCCTGTCCCGTGTGATCGGTGACCTCCGCGACACGGCCGAAGGCGTCACGGACGTACGCGGATTCCCCGCCGTCGGGGTCCACGACCGCCACGGGCAGCCCGGTCGCGTCGGTCCGTATGCGCCGGGTCGCGCCGAGAGCGTCGGTGACCGACGTGAGCGCGCCGCGGTCGTCGTACGTGTACGCGGTCGTCGCACCGGCCGCGTCCGTGGTGTCCAGCAGATTCCCGTGCGCGTCGAACCGCTGGCCGACCCGCGCCCCGTCCGGATCGACGGCCCGTACGGGAAATCCGAGGTCGTCGTACTCGATCCGTGCGACGGCGCCGTCCGGATAGGTGATGCCGGTGCAGTGGCCCAGGCCGTCGTACGTGTAGCGCGTCGTGCGTCCCAGCGGATCCGTACGGCTCAGCAGCCGGTCGTAGCGGTCCCACGCCGATGTCGTGCTGTGCCCGAAGTGATCGGTCTGCCGGATCAGTTGGCGAGCGACGTTGAACTCGTAGGTCGTCGTGGCGCCGACCGAATCGGTGGCCACCGTCGTCCCCGGCGCGCTGTCGTAGACATAGCTGTAGGCGAGGACGCCGTCGGTTCCCCCGGTGCGGACGCAGCGGCCCTGGTCGTCGTAGGCGTACGTGTACCAGGTGTCGTTGCGGTCCTGCCAGCGGGTGATGCGGCCCCGGTCGTCGTAGCCGAAGGTCAGGGGCACGCCGGAGGAGTCGGTGACGGCGGTGAGGTGGCCGTCGGTGTAGCCGAACGCGCACAGGGCGGGCCGGTCATCGGCGGAAGCCAGGTGGAGGGCGGTGATCCGGCCGTCCGCGGTGCTGACGGCGACGCGGTAGCCGCCGCTGTGGGTGACGTCGACGGGGGCGCCGAGGTCGTCGTACGTGATCACGATCCTGTTGGCGTTGCGGTCGGTGATCTCCGCCAGGGCCAGCCCCCCGCGCGGCTGCGCCCGGAAGCGCAGGGTGCGACCGGTGTCGGGCTGGGCGACGGTCATGGTGCTGCCGGGGGTGCCGTCCCAGGTCAGGGGCCAGCGCGGGCCCTCGACGGGGAGCAGTGGGTGGCCGGGCTCAGGTACCGGGTAGTGCAGGACCATGCCGTCGGCGGTGGTGAACCGCACGCCCTGGTCGTCCAGGACCAGCCGCTGGTCCAGCGTGGACGCCCAGGTCGGCCCGAACCACCGGCCGCCGCGGAACCCGGTGCGATGGGCGCGCTCCAGCAACAGCGGGAGGATGCCGGGCAGATGCACGTCGGTGGCGGACATGACCATCTCACCGGTGGCCATGTCGATGGGGTCGCCCGAGGTGAACAGGCCCTTGATGGTGCGGCCGGCGTCCCGTATCGCTCCCGCGCCCTTGCGGACACTGTTGGCGATGTTCTCCAGGGCCTTGCCGGATTTGAGGAGGGCGGGGAGTTCGCGGGCCATTTTGAGGAGGCCGCCGGCGGTGGTGAGGCCCTTGAACATCGGGATGCAGTCCAGGGCCGCGAACAGGACATCCCAGAGGCTGGCCTGGCCTTTGAGGTACTTCATGACGGTGTCGGCCAGGACCAGGACGGCGGCTGCGAGGACGAGCCAGGCCAGGGGGCCGCCGATGATCAGGACGACGATGCCCAGCACCGCGACGATGACCTTGCAGACCGCGATGATGTCGTCCCAGTGGTCCGCGACCCAGTCGACCGCCTTCTCCCACCAGTGCTTGTTCCTGATCCCCGCATCCGACGCCTCATGCAGCGCGTGCTGGGCGGTGGACGCCGCGTCGTCCCTGAGCTGGGCCGCGTCGGCCGCGAGTTGCTTCGCCGCGTCGAGCTTGGCCTGCGCGCTGTGGACGGCGGTGGAGGCGGTGGTGTGGGCGCTCTGAGCGTCCGTGGCATTACGGGCCGCCGCCCGCACCTCCTCCGCCGACGGCGGCGGCACGTCCGGCTTCGGGTCCTCCTGGTAGGACTTCGACTTGTCCTGGGCCCGCTTCACCCACGCATCGGCGTTCGTGAGCTGCGACTTGGCGGTGTCCAGCTCCTGCCGCGCCGTGCGCCCCTGCGCCAGCGCCCGGTCCGCGTCACCCTGCGCGGTCTCCAGCTTCGGCCAGTAGTCGTCCAGAGCACCCGACGCGAGGCGGTAGGACCGCTCGAGCTTGTCCAGCTCACCGGGAAGATCCCCGAACTGCCGCCGGTACGCGTCACCCGACAGCCCCGCCCACTCCTGCACCACGGAGTCACCGCTCAGACCCCGCACCGACCGCAGCGCCGAGGCGACATCATCAGCGAAATCCCCCAGCTTCCGCGCGAGTTCCTTCACCTCGAACGGATCACCCGGCACCGGATCCCGGTCCAGATCCAGCACATCCCAATCCGTCGGACGCCCCGTCACCCCGCCAGCACCCCCATCAGCCTCGGCGAACGCCCCCATCCTTCCAACGGCCCTCAGCCCTCGAAAGACGCCCCTGCTCACTCCGACGTCCCACGGGCAACTCATAGTTCCCGGCGCCCCGGCCCGAGCCGGTCGCTCCGTAGCATGGGGCAGGGGTGGTGGCCCCGGTATCGGCGGGGCCACCACCCCTGTGATGATCTGTCAGGTCACCCCGCGCAGAGGGTCAGATTGACGGTGTCGCCCTTGTGGACGACGGTCGGGGCGTGCGGGGAGACGGCGATGACGGTGCCCGGCTTGCAGCCGGGGGAGGCCGTCTTGATGACCCGGCCGATCTTGAGCTGGGCCTTGTCCACCAGGACGGGCCTGGCCAAGTCGAGCGTGAAGCCCGCCAGTTGGATGGGGATCTCGCCGTACTGCACGGTGGTGCGGTTCTTGTCGGTCGTGGCGGACGTGTGGGCGGCGGGCCGCGAGTCGTGCGAGCCGCCGGTGGTGCCGATGGCCAGGGCGGTGCCGGTGCCGGCCACGACGAGGGCGGTGGCGATACCGGCGATGGCCGTGGCCCGCTTGCGACGGGCCCCGCGCGCGATGGCCGCGGTGTCGAAGTGCGGCGCCTCTGCGCCGTTGACGAAGTCGTTCATGGAGTTCACCAGTTCCTGCTCGAAGGGTGTGTAACCCGTGCAGCCGGAAGGCCGCGAACCGTGTGACGTCATCGTGTTCCTTCCGTGGGCTGCGGCGGCGAAGGGGCGGAGGGCGCGGGGAACCGGCCTCTGAGCTTGTCGATTCCGCGAGTGAGCTGGGACCGTACGGTGCTCAGCGAGATCCCCAGATCGGCTGCGATCTGGGCGTCCGACAGGTCGTGGAAATACCGCAGCACCACGACCGTCCGCATGCGCATCGGCAGACCCTGAAGAGCGCGGACCAACTGGTCCCGGGTGTCCACCTGTCCGTACTGGTCCCCCGGAGCGGCCCTGTCGACGCCGTCCTGAAACGGGACCGTACGGCGGAATCTGCGCCATCTGTCGTTGGCCAGATTCACCATGATCCGCCGTACGTACGCGTCCGGGGAGTCCTTGGCGGCGATGGTGCGCCACTTGCGGCACGCCCGTTCCAGAGTCTCCTGGACCAGGTCCTCCGCCGTCTGCCGGTCTCCCGTCAAGACGAGCGCGCCGTGGAACAGTACGGCCGACCGGGCGACGACGAAGGCGTGGAAGTCGTTCTCCACCGGCTCGGGTCCGCTCAGTTCCGTACGCGGTATCCGCTCGGTTGCCAGTTCCAGATCCACACGCTCCTCCCTTCCTGTCACCCCTCCTTGACGTGGAAGCGGCCCCGTCTGCTGCACGGCCCCGGTGTGACCTGGATCACGGATCTGGCCTCGCCGGCCGGGTACGGCCGGTCGCCTACCGCGCGAGCACGGCGGACGCCGCCTGCCGGATCGCGGCCACAGCAGGGCGAGTTCGGGAGGCGGCCGACCAGGCCAGGGCGGAGGTGCAAGGTGCCACGTCGCTCAGATCGACGTACGCGACCCCGGGACGGGGGAAGAAGCCGCGGGCCGCCGCGGGGAGAAACGCCACGGCGGTACCGGCCGAAACGGTGTGGAGCAGCGCTTCCAGGTCGGCCGCGACCGGGCCGTACCGGACGGGCGAACCGTCCGGGCGCGGATCGGTCACCCAGAAGTCCCACCATGGGCGCGGTACTTCGGGAGGTACGTCCACCACCGGCCGACCCGCGAGATCGGCGAGCGCTACCGAGGCGCGGGCCGCGAGCGGGTCGTCGGCGGGCAGGCAGACGACCCGCGCCTCGCTGGCCATGTGGAGCGACTGAACCCCCGGCGGGACCGGCGGGCGCGAGAAGACCACGTCGACCTCGCCGTCGATCAACCGGGTCATGTGGTCGACGAAGTTGAGGTTGCGGATCTCCACGGTGATCCGCGGGTATCGGCGGCGGAGTTCGTCAAGGACGGCCCGGGCATGCGGCATTGACGTCTCGGCGCCGATCGCCCCCACCACCAGTTGTCCCGACGGCCCCCTGGCGTGTTCCCGCGCGGCCTCCCGCAGACGGTCCATCTCCCGTACCACGGACTCCGCTTGGGGAAGCAGCGCCAGACAGCCCTCGGTCGCCTCCACCTTCCGGCTGCCGCGCTCGAACAGCGGGAAACCGAGCCGCTCCTCCAGAGCCCGCACCTGTCTGCTGAGGGCCGGCTGCGACATGAACAGCCGCGCCGCCGCTCGCCCGAAATGCAACTCCTGCGCGATGACGAGCAGGAGCCGTAACTGGTGGACAGTGGGTTCGGGCCGACCCGGCCTGCTCGCCCTGCCGGTACCGTCCTCGGCTTCGGTCATAACCGTCAGTTTATGGATCAGGCCCTGAGTGTCATCGCCCCGTCCTGGAATTCCCGAATGGCCCTTGAAACGATTGGGTCACGCGGGGCGCATGGTGCGCCTCGGGGAGGGGACACGATGAAATTGCGTGGGCGTTCGGAGGCACGTGTCGGAAGGCGGCGGATCCGGGCGGGCCGGTTGGCGCAGGCGGCTGGTGTCGCCGTCGTCGCCACCGCCGCGGCTGTCGTGGCGGCGGGACCCGCGAGCGCCGGTACCGGCGCCATTTACACCACGGACGGCAATCCGGGCGGGGAGGCGTATTACACCGGCGTGGGCGACACCCTCCTTGCCTGTGACATCCAGGCGGACGGCTATCGCGCCTTCGCGGAGATGATCTGGATCGGTTCGGGAAAGAGCAATGTCGTGACGGTCGAGGACGCGGACGGCGCCAATGGAAATTGCGCGCAGAACGACTCGGCGAACATCCCCAGCGGAACCGCCATCAGTATCACCGTCTGCCTGAAGGACGGCGCGAACGGCGCGCGCAAGTGGTGCGCCACCGAGCACGGGAAGGCCAACTGACCCGGCCTGACAGCACCGACCGATCACGGCCGTCTCGGTCTGAACCGGTGTGCGTGTGACTGCGGTTGGACGTCAGCGGCGCAGGGGGGTGCTGACGTCCAACCGCCGCACGTGCGGGTCCTACGCGGTGGGGGTGTCGGTGTCGAGGGTGTTGGTGTGGCGTTCGGTGAGGGGGCCGACGCGGAGGTCCTCGCGCATGAGTTTGCGCATGTCGGCGGCGGCTTTGCCGCGTGCTTCCCAGCGGGCGCGGTCTTCGGTGCTGCCGAGGGCGGTGCCGGCGGCGTAGCCGTCGCAGATGCGGCGCAGGCAGTGGAAGACGTTGTTGGAGGCTTTGACGACGGGTTCGGGTGCGATGAGCCACATGCGTTCCGAGGCGGTGGCGATGCCTGACTCCCGGAAGGCTTCGCGCAGCGCGAACGCCCGTGCGTCGTCGGAGGGGTGGTCCCGTCCGGCCAGGGCCCGCAGGGTCTCGCCGAGCACTTTCACCGTGCTGGTGTACTGCGTGTAGATGTCCAGCCGCAGCCGGAGGGCTTCTTTGTCGTCCTCGCGCTTCCAGCGGTTCCGGTCGGCTATGAGGGTGGCGACGATGCCGATCGCGGCGCCGGCCAGGGTGGAGAGCAGTGGCAACCAGTCCATGCGGGCCACCTTGGGCCATCGCGTGACGGCGGCGCCAGGGGACGCCGGGACAGGACCCGTTGGCCGTCGGTATCCCGCCGCCCGTCCGTATCGCGCCTGCCGTCCAAGGAGTTGACGGCCCGTCACTCCACAGTGGCCGCCGCCGTGTGGAAGGCGTGGCGGACGGCGGTGATGCCGTCGGCGGTGCGGGAGGGGTGGACGCGGTTGGTGAGGAGGACGGCGTAGCGGGCGGTGGCGGGGTCGATCCAGAGGCTGGTGCCGGTGAAGCCGGTGTGGCCGAAGGAGTCGGGGCCGGGGGAGGGGCCTACGGGGGAGCCGACCGGGTCCTGGCCCTGCCAGGCGAGGCCGCGGCGCAGGGCGAGGTGGTCGGTGTGGGGGGCCGTCATCTCGGCGAAGGTCTCGGGGCGCAGCAGTTCGCGCGCGCCGCCCGCGAGCGACCGGCCGAGCCGTTCCACGTCCGCGAGAGGGGCGAACAGCCCGGCGTGGCCGCCGACTCCGCCCATGACCACGGCGTTCTCGTCGTGCACCTCGCCCGCCACCACGCGTCCGCGCCAGGGGCAGTCCTCGGTGGCGACGGCCCGCGCGCGGCCCGCCTCGTCCGGGTTGAAGCCGGTGTCCTTCAACCCGAGCGGCGCGCAGACCAGTTGGTCCACGAGTGCGTCCAGCGGTTCGCCCGCCGCGCTCTCGGCGATGAGGCCGAGCAGGATGAAGCCCTGGGAGGAGTACTCGACCCGGGTGTCGGGCGCCGAGCGCGGCGGCAGGAGGCGCAGCGCCTCCAACAGGGCCTCGCGCGTGGGGTGTTCGCGGTAGAGCTGGACCTGGCCCGGCAACCCCGAGGTGTGCGTGAGCAGGTGCCGTACGGTGAGATCCGCCTTGTCGCCGCCCCGGTAGGCCGGAAGATACCGTCCGACGGTGCCCGCGAGGTCCAGCGCGCCGCGGTCGACCAGGGCCATCACGGCGAGGCCGACGACGGGTTTCGTCACCGACGCCAGGTCCCACAATTCGTCGCCGTTGAGGGCGGGTCCGTCCCAGGCGCGGGTGCCGGTCCAGCCGCGGTCCAGCGGACCCGCCGCCGTACCGACGGACCAGGCGGCGCCCGAGTACGCGCGGCGCGTACGCCCGGCGGCGACGATCTCCCCGAGCGCGCTCCCGACGCCAGCTCCGACTCCGACACCGGCCCCGTCCCCGACTCCTGCGTCAGCCCCGGCCTCGACGTCAGCCCCGCCCCCGACCCCGGCCCCGAACTCGTCCCCGACCCCGCTCACGCCAGCTCACCCGCCTCGGTGTCCACCACAAGAAACGGCGTCGCGGGCACGCTGCCCAAGATGCCTCCCGCCGCGCCGACCGGGCCCCTGCCCGACACACCGCCCGAGCCGCCCACGCGACCCGAGCCGCCCACGCGACCCGAGCCGCCCACGCGACCCGGGCCGCCCACACCGCCCAGCCCCCCCGACACCGTCCGCGCCGCCGCCCGCACCATCGGACCGAACATCTCCGCACTCCGCTCGTCCAGCGTGAAGGTCAGGCCGCGCACGCCGATCGCGCCCACCACCCGCCCCTCGCCGTCGAGGACCGGCGCGGCCACCGACCGTACGTCCGGCTCGTCGTACTCGTCGTCCACGGCGTAACCGGTGCTCGCCGCGTCCCGCAGCAGCGCGCGCAGCTCCGCGGCCTCGGTGAGGGTGCGCGGGGTGCGCGCGGCCAGCGGTCCGGCGTCCAGCAGCGCCGCCGTCTCGTGCGGCGGCAGCGCGGAGAGCATCGCGAGCCCCACCCCGCTGCTGTGCAGCGGGACCCGGCCGCCCGGCCGCCCGCTCATCCGGTACTCGCTGGCGGGCTCGGACTCCGCCAGCAGGACGGCCTCGTCGCCGTGGCGTACGGCGTACTGCGCGAGCAGTCCGGTGCGCCGCCGCAGGTCGGCCAGGACCGGGCGGGCGAGCGCGAGGTCGCGGCTGTCGTGCAGCGCGGCGGCGGCGAGCCCGAGCAGCCGGGGTCCGGCGCGGTAGCTGCCGCCCTCGGCGGGCTGGGCGAAGCCGTACTCGGCCAGCGTTCTCAGATGGCGGTGGACGGTCGGTTTGGTCAGTCCTGTGCGTCGTGCGAGATCGCCCAACCGGTGCGGGCCACCGGTCTGTACGAGCGCTTCGAGCACCTCCATCGCCTTGTCGACGGGACCCTTCGCGGGCTCTTGCTCGCTGGCTCGGGTGTTGACCGCTTTCGACATGTCGCTTAGCTTAACCCAACCGCATTCCATCTGCCGGAACGGATGTGTTGTTCAATGGAACGAATACGTCAAGGGCGGGCCGTGGACCGCAGCCGTCCGCGCCGCCGCGACGTCCTGCGCCTCGGCGGCCTGCTCGTGCCGGCCATCGCCGCGCCCGGGCTGCTGACGGGATGCGGCGCCAACCCGGCGAGCGGCGCGGGCAACGTCCTGCGGGTCTCGCAGCCGGGGGACCCGGTGACCATGGACCCGCAGAAGCAGGGCGACATGGTCTCGATGAACGCCCTGATCAACATGTTCGACACCCTCACCACCCGCGGGCAGGACACCACCCTCCACCCGCGGCTCGCGCTGACGTGGACGGCGCGCGACGAGCGCACCTGGCGGTTCACGCTCCGCCCCGGCGTGACGTTCCACAACGGCGAGGTGTGCGACGCGGCGGCGGTCAAGTTCTCCATCGAGCGGCTGCTCGACCCCAAGACCAAGTCACCGATCGTCGAACTGCGGTACGTGAAGAGCGTCTCGGTGGTCGACCCGCTCACCATCGACGTCCACACCACGCTGCACGACCCGATCCTGCCCGACAAACTCTCCCTGTTCGGCGGCGTCGTCGTGCCGCCCCGCTACCTCGCGGAGGTCGGCGACCGGGGCTTCGCGGCCCACCCCGTCGGCACCGGGCCCTTCACGTTCGTCAGTTGGCAGCGCGACCACGAACTGCGCATGCGGGCCTACCCGAAGCACTGGTCAGGCCGCCCGCACGTGGACGAACTGGTCTTCCGCCCGGCGCCCAACGCCTCGTCCTCGCTCGCCGCACTCCAGAGCGGCGGCGTCGACCTCGTCGCCGGACTCACCCCCGACGCCGCGCAGCAGCTCGACGGCTACCCCGGCGTCACCCTGGACGCCTACACCGGCATCCGCACCTCGTACCTGTCCCTGAACACCCTGGAGAAGGGGCCGCTCAGCGACCGGCGGGTGCGCCAGGCCCTCAACCACGCCATCGACGTACCCCTGTTGATCAAGGCGGTGCTCGGCGGCAAGGCGCGCGAGGTGCCCGCGATGATCCCGCACGGCGCCTTCGGCTTCGACCCCTCGGTCAAGCCGTTCACCCGCTCGGTGGAGACCGCCCGCGCGCTGCTCGCCGACGCCGGATACCCGCACGGCTTCAGCACCACGCTCACCGCCTCCAACAACGACTCCAACGTCGCCGAGGCGCTGTCCGGACTCCTCTCCAAGGCCGGTGTACGCGCCAAGGTCAGCCTCCTCGACCCCGGCACGTACGCCAGCCGGCTCACCTCCACCAACCACTCGGCGCTCGGCCCGATGTACCTGGCCGCCAGCACCATCTGGACGCTGGACGGCGAGAGCATGATCCAGTCGAACGTCCGCAGCGACCGCAGGCAGAGCAGGTGGCACTCGAAGGAGGCGGACCGCCTCGTCGACATCGAGGAACTCTCCGTCGATCCCGCCAAGCGCACCCAGGCGTTCGCCGACCTGCAACGGCTGATGCAGCAAGAAGCGCCGTTCGTCTTCCTCTACCAGCTCGACAACATCTACGCCCGCAACCGACGGCCGCGTTGGAAGCCGGGCCCCGCAGGCGTCCTCGACATGTCGAGCGCGGAGGTCTCCCGATGACCGACATCTCCCTCCAGCGGCGGCCGTCCGCCGCCGACGGCGAGCCGCGGGAACGCACCCGCGACCGCGCGGGACTGCGGCTGCTGCGCACCGTCCTGCTCAGGCTCGGCACCGCGCTGCTGGTCCTGCTCTGCACGGCGACCGTCTCGTTCTTCCTCGTCCGGCTCTCCGGCGACCCCGTCAAGCTGCTGCTGCCGCCCGACGCGACGGCCCAGCAAGAAGCCGTGCTGCGGGGGTCGTTGGGCCTGGACCGGCCGCTGTTCACCCAGTACCTCGACTTCCTGTGGGGGCTGCCGCGCCTGGACTTCGGCAACTCCCTCTTCTACAACGAGCCGGTACGCACCGTGCTCGCCGACCGGCTGCCCGCCACGCTCCAACTGGCCGCCGCCGCACTGGTGGTGACGCTCGTCGTCGCGGTCCCCGCGGGCATCTTCGCGGCGATGCGCCGCGGCCGGGCCTCCGACCGCACCGTGATGACCGGCGTGCTGCTCGGCCAGTCGACCCCGCCGTTCTGGGTCGGCATCCTGCTGATCCTGGTCTTCGCCGTCGGACTGCACGCGCTGCCCGCCTCCGGCTACGGCACGTTCGCCAACCTCGTGCTGCCCGCGGTCACCCTCGCCGTGTACTCCGTCGCCGTCGTCGCGCGGCTGCTGCGCTCCTCGCTGATCGACGTCCTGTCCTCCGACCACATCCGCACCGCCCGCGCCAAGGGCTTCGGCCCGGTCAAGGTGGTGCTCACCCACGGCTTGCGCAACGCGTCGCTGCCGGTGGTGACCGTGGTCGGCCTGGAGGTCGGCAGCCTGCTGGGCGGCGCGATCCTCACCGAACAGGTCTTCTCCTGGCCCGGCGTCGGACAGCTGACGATCGAGGCCATCTCGCACCGCGACTTCCCGCTCGTCCAGGCCACCGTGCTGTTCTTCGCCGCCACCTTCGTCGTGGTGAACCTGCTCGTCGACCTCTCCTACAGCTTCCTCGACCCGAGGGTGAGGACGTCCCGATGACTGTCACATCACCGGCCGTCGCCGCACCGGCGACGGCGGCGGGGCCCGGCCCGCGCGCCGCCGCCCTGCGGACCCTGCTGCGCAACAAGCTCGCCGTCGTCGCGCTCGCCGTACTCACGGTCATGCTGGTCTTCGCGGTCTTCGCACCGCTGATCGCCCCGCACGACCCCAACGCCCAGGACCTGCTGCTCCGGCTGAAGCCGCCTGCCTGGCAGTCCGGGGGCAGCGGCGCCCATCTGCTCGGCACCGACCAGCTCGGCCGCGACATGCTCTCCCGCGTCATCTACGGCACCCGGATCTCGCTGCTGGTCGGCGCGGGCGCGGCGCTGCTCGCCGGAGTGATCGGCACCGCCGTCGGACTCGCCTCCGGCTACTTCGGCGGCTGGCTCGACCGGGTGCTCATGCGGCTCGCCGACGTCCAACTGGCCTTCCCCTCCATCCTGCTGGCCTTGGCCGTCGTCGGTTTCCTCGGCTCCGGGCTCTGGTACGTGATCCTCGTGCTCGGCTTCACCGGCTGGGTCTCGTACGCCCGCGTCGTGCGCTCCGAGGTGATGTCGCTGCGCTCGCGCGACTTCATCACCGAGGCCCGCGCGATCGGTGTCACCGACGGCGCGATCATGCGCCGCCACCTGCTGCCCAACGTGATGGCGCCGCTGGCCACCATCGGCACGCTGCACATCGCGGCGGCCATCGTCGCCGAGGCGTCGCTGAGCTACCTCGGACTCGGCGTACCCAAGGAGACCGTCACCTGGGGCTCGATGCTCGCCGACGGCCAGCTCTACCTCGGCACCTCCTGGTGGGTCGCGGTGTTCCCGGGCATCGCCCTGATGGTCACCTCGCTCGCCGTCAACATCACCGGCGACGCCCTGCGCGACGTCGCGGACCCGAAGGCGTACCGCCGATGACAACCGACCGCACGAGGCCGACCGACCCTACGAGGCCGAGCGACCGCACGAAGCCGACCGACCCTACGAGGCCGAGCGACCGTACGACACGGGCCGGGGTCGCACCCGCCCGCCCCGAACCCGTACTCGACATCACCGATCTCAGCGTCGACTTCAGGCTCGACAGCTCCACCGTGCACGCCGTCCAGGGCGTCAGCCTCCAGGTCGGCGCGGGCGAAACCCTCGCCGTGGTGGGGGAGTCGGGCAGCGGCAAGACGGCCACCGCGCTGTCGGTGCTCCGCCTCAACCCCGAGCCGCCGTGCGTGTACGCGGGCGGCGAGATCCGCTTCGGGGGACGCGACCTGCTCGCCGTGAGCGAGAAGGAACTCCGCGCGGTCCGCGGCCACGACATCGCCATGATCTTCCAGGACCCGATGACCAGCCTCGACCCGCTCCAGCGGGTCGGCGCCCAGGTCGCCGAAGTGCTCAGGCACCACAGGGGCGTCTCCCGCGCCGAGGCCAAGGAGGCGGCCGTCGCCGCGCTGGACGAGGTCGGCATCCCCGACCCCGAGCGGCGCTACCGGCAGTATCCGCACGAGATGTCCGGCGGCCTGCGCCAGCGCGTGATGATCGCGACGGCGCTGGTCGGACGGCCGCGCGTGCTCATCGCCGACGAGCCGACCACCGCGCTCGACGTGACCGTGCAGCGGCAGATCCTCGACCTGCTCGTCGCACTCCAGGAACAGCACGGCATGGCCGTCGTGCTGATCACCCACGACCTCGGAGTCGTCGCGGAGACGGCCGACCGGGTCGTGGTCATGAACGCGGGCCGGGTCGTGGAGAGCGGGGACGTCATGGACGTCTTCGACCACCCCGCCGAGGACTACACACGGCGGCTGCTGGACGCCACCCCACGATTGGAGTCGGCATGACGCTGCTCGAACTCGACGGACTGCGCAAGGAGTTCGGCGGCAGGCCGGTCCATGTGGCGGTCGACGACGTCTCCTTGACCGTGACCGAGGGCGAAACCCTCGCCCTGGTGGGCGAGTCGGGCTGCGGCAAGACCACCCTGACCCGGCTGCTGCTCCGGCTGATGGAGCCGACCGCCGGAAGCGTCCGGTTCGACGGCCAGGATCTCGCCGCCCTCTCCCCGGCCCAACTGCGGTCCGTACGGCGCCAGATGCAGGTCGTCCTCCAGGACCCGTACTCCAGCATGAACCCGCGCATGCGGATCTCCGACATCGTCGCCGAACCGCTGATCACCCACGATCCGGACGCCCGCGGCAGACGCGGCCGGGCACGTACCCGCGAACGCGTGGGCGAGCTGCTGGAGTCGGTGGGCCTGCCCGCGACGATCCAGGACCGCTACCCGCACGAGTTCTCCGGCGGTCAGCGCCAGCGCGTGTCGATCGCCCGCGCGCTCGCCCTCGAACCGAGGCTCGTGGTGCTCGACGAACCCACCAGCGCGCTCGACGTCTCCGTGCAGGCGCAGGTGCTCGACCTCCTGGCGGAGCTGCAACAGCGCCTCGGCCTCACCTATGTCTTCGTCTCGCACAACCTCGCCGTCGTCCGGCAGGTCGCCGACCGGGTCGCCGTCATGCGGCACGGCAAGCTGGTGGAGGTCGGCGCCGCGGCCGATGTCTTCGGCGATCCGCGGCACCCGTACACCCGGCAGCTGCTGGACGCCGTGCCCGTACCCGACCCGCGCCGCGCCCGCCGTACGCGGTCCCGCCCCCGTACGGAGGCGGTCTAGAGGTGGGGTCCGAAGCGGGACCTGAGGTGCGGCGTGTGGTGCGTCCGGAGGCGGGTTCGGCGACGGGGCCGGGCCTAGAGGTGGGAGAGCACCAGCCCCGCGCCGCCCAGCAGCGCCACATCGTCCACGGCCGCGCCGCTCACCAGCACCTGCGGCAGCTCGGCCCCCGCGGAGGCTCCGGCCGAGGCGACGTCGGAGCGCAGCCGTTCCTCGATCAGCGTCCGGAACCGTTCACCGCCCTCGCGCGCCTCGCCGTGCAGGACGAACAGCCCGGGCGCGAACAAGTGCTGGACGTTGATCAGCCCCAGGGCGACGTTCTCCGCGTACTCCTCGACCGTCCGGCGGGCCGCCTCGTCGTCGCGCTCCACCAGCGCGGCGAGGGTGGCGCCGTCGCCGAGCCCGGCCGCCCGCGCGCGCTCGCGCAGCCAGCGCGTGGTGGCCACCGTCTTCCAGCAGCCGCGCCCGCCGCAGGTGCACGCCTCGCCGCTGGCCGACACCGTCATATGGGCGCCGCTGCGCCCGCCGGCCGGGGCCAGCACCTGGCCGTCGTACAGGATGCCGACGCCCAGCACCTCACCGGTGGACACCGACGCGAACGTACGGCGGCCACGCCCGGCGCCGAACCACCGGTCGCCGAGCACCTGGAGCCTGGCCCGGTGCTCGACCCGTACCGGGGCGCCGGTCAGCGCCGCGAGCCGGGCGGTCACCGGATAGCCGTGCAGCGCCGGTACGTCGTTGACCTCGGTGATCAGACCGGCGCCGGGATCGACGATCCCGGCCGCCGCCACGCCGACCCCGACCGGTTCGTACCCGGCGAAGACCTCGGCGGCCAGCGCGAGCGCCGCGTCGATGTCGGCGGGCAGGGCCGTGGCGGCGTCGTACGACGCCTCGGCCCGGCGCAGCACCGCGCCGGACATCGTCAGCACCGCCGCCCGGACCCGTCCGGGCACCAGTTCGACAGCTCCGAGCGTCCGCGGCGGCCGGGGCGCGACCGTCCCCGGCGCGGGCTCGGGCACCAGCCGCAACGGAGAACCTTCATGGACCATGCGCCGACTCTGCCACGACACGGTTTCCGGGAGGTAGCGCTGTGAGAGATCTGACCCGGCTGACCTGGCGCGAAGTCCGCGGGGCCGGGGCGACCGGAATCGCCCTGCTGCCCATCGGATCGCAGGAGCAGCACGCCGCCCACCTGCCGATGGGCACCGACACGCTCCTCGCCGAGGCCGTCCTCGACGCCGCCGCCGCGCTGCTCGACCGGGACCCGACGCCCTCGGAGCTCGTACGGCTGCCCGCCCTCCCGTTCGGCCACAGCCCGCACCACCTGTTCGCCGCCGCCGTCTCGCTGTCCGCCGCCACGCTCGGCGCCGTACTCGACGACGTCCTGGACTCCCTGGTGACCAGCGGTTACCGGCGGATCATGGTCGTCAACGGGCACGGCGGCAACGACGAGATCATGCGGCTGGCCGTGAAGCGCTTCGCGCTGCGCGCCGACGTCACCGTCGCGGCCTGCTCGTACTGGACGGTCACGTCCGGTGACGGCGAGCCCGACGGGGGCAGGCCCGAGGTGACTCCGGGGCACGCGGGCTGGTTCGAGACCTCCCTGATGCTCGCCGCCCACCCGGAGCTCGTCCGTACCCCGGTCGCCGCCCGCGCCCCGGTCGATCCGCCGCCGCTCTTCGACAACCCGCCGTATCCGGGCCTGACCGTGGAGCGCCACGGCGAGTGGGCGCGGGTCGGCGGATCGACCGACGACGCCTCCGGCGCGGACGCGGGGGCCGGGCGCCGGCTGCTGGCCGACCGGGCGGTGGGGCTCGCGCGGGCGATCAGGGCTTTTGACGAGGCGACGGCGGGGGTTTTTGACGAGGCGACCGCGGGGCCTTTTGACGCGGTCACCGTACCTAGGGCCGACGCGGCCACCGCTGTCCCCGACGCGGCCACCATCCGAGCTGAGGAGAAGAATGAAGATCACTGACGTCGACGTATGGGTGGTCAATCTGCCCCTGCTCAACCCGTTCACCAGCTCCTTCGAGACCAAGACCGGGGAGACCAGGACGGTCGTGCGGATCCGTACCGACGACGGTGTCGAGGGCTGGGGCGAGACGATGTGGGGCCGGCCCGTCGCGGCGATCGTCCGGGCGATGGCCGACGATCTGATCGGCACCAGCCCGTTCGCCCTGGAGAGCTTCCACCGCAAGCAGCACATGGTGCCCTTCTTCCACGGCTACCTCGGGTACGCGGCGATCGCCGCCCTCGACGTGGCCTGCTGGGACGCCATGGGCCAGGCCACCGGCCAGTCGCTCACCGACCTGCTGGGCGGTCCCGTACGCGACGAGGTGCCGATCACCGCCCTGGTGACCCGCGCCGACGCGCCCGGCGCGAGCGCCGCCGCCCTGCCGGGACAGCTCGCCGAGCACGCGACGCGGGTGGTCGAGGAGGGCGGCTTCAGCGCCGTCAAACTCAAGGGCACCACCGATGTCGCGGGCGACGTGGCCATCCTGCGGGCGCTGCGCACCGCCCTGCCCGGCATCAATCTGCGGGTGGACCCGAACGCGGCCTGGTCCGTACCGGACTCGGTACGCGCCGGGATCGCCCTCGAGGAGCTGGACCTCGAATACCTGGAGGACCCCTGCGTCGGCATCGAGGGCATGGGCCAGGTGAAGGCGAAGGTCCGGATACCGCTGTGCACCAACATGTGCGTCGTACGGTTCGAGGACTTCGCCCCCGCGATGCGGCTCAACGCGGTCGACGTCATCCACGGCGACGTCTACAAGTGGGGCGGTATCGCCGCCACCAAGGCGCTCGCCGCCCACTGCGAGACGTTCGGGCTCGGCATGAACCTGCACAGCGGCGGTGAACTGGGCATCGCGACGGCCGCGCATCTCGCGGTCGTCTCCAGCACCCCCGTGCTCTCCCGCGCGATCGACAGCATGTACTACCTGCACGCCGATGACATCATCGAGCCGCTGCACCTCGCGGACGGCCGTCTGCGAGTACCCACAGGGCCCGGCCTGGGAGTCAGCGTGGACGAGGACAAGCTGCGCCACTTCGCCGAGGCCAACGAGCGGGACGGGGATCTGACCGGATGACCAAGGAAGCGGTACACACCGCCCACGCGCCCCAGCCCGCCGGCGCCTACAGCCAGGGCGTCGTCGCCGGCGGCTTCCTCTACACGGCCGGCTTCGGCCCCAAGGACCCCCTCACCGGCGAGGTCCCCGAACTCGTCGGCGACCAGACCCGCCAGGTCCTCCGCAACCTCACCGCCGTCCTCGCCGAGCGCGGCCTCACCCTCGACGACGTCGTCAAGGTCACGGTCCACCTCCAGCACCTCCACCGCGACTTCGCCGCCTTCGACGCCGCCTACCGCCCCTTCTTCACCGCCCCCTACCCCGTCCGCACCACCGTCGGCTCCGACCTCATGAACATCCTCGTGGAAATCGACGTCGTCGCCCTCCTCCCGACCGCCTGAGCCGCCCGCTCCGACGGTTCTCCGCGGTCCGTCGCGGCCTGTACGGGGATCCCTCCCCCGGCCGCGGCGGAACCGTCCGGAGCGTCGGCGGCCGAAGCCGTACGCGTCGCGCTGAGGGGTGGTCCGCGTGAAGAGCGACGCGGGGGTTCGACTCCCCACCGGACAGCGCAGCTCAGCACCGCGTACAGGTACCGGCGTACGTCGCCCAGCACATCACCACCGTGCAGATCCGAGACCGCGAGGGCGGGTTCGGGGCTTTCCCCCTCACCTCACCAGGGGCCCCGCTGCCCAACTCACCGGCGCCGTCCTCCCGGGAACGCCATCCGGACTCGTCGCCCCCCCGGCCCGCCACGCCCACCGTCGGACCCGCCCCAACCTCTCGGGAGGGCCTTCGCCCCGAGGCGAAGACCCTCGCGGTCGGTCAGAAGGCGCCGCTGTCCAAGCCCCACCAACTGGCGTTGTACCGCTCGGCGGCGCGCAGACCGCCCGTGCCCAGCCCTCGGTATTGGACCAGCCAGTCGCCGCTCGTCGCGAGAAGGTCGGCACGACCATCAGCCGACCAGTCGCCGACAGCGATGAGAGAACTCATCGCGTTCCAGCCGCCGGTGCCGATCAGCACACGCGACCCGACAGACCCGGTCCTGCCGGGGTAGAGCCACAACTTGCCGGTGGACGCCTCACGGGCGATCAGGTCGGGGCGGCCGTCACCGTTCATGTCACCGGCACCGACCAGGGCGTTCACGCTGTTCCAGCCGCCGGTGCCGATGAGCTTGCGCGTGCCGAGCCCGCCGGCGCTGGTGCCGGGGTAGAGCCACAACTTGCCGGTGGACTTCTCCACGGCGACAAGGTCGGCCCGGCCGTCCCCGGAGAGATCACCGAAGGCGGTGATCTTGGTCATGCTGTTCCAGCCGCCGGTGCCGATCAGTTTGCGCGTGCCGAGCCCGCCGGTGCCGGTGCCGGGGTAGAGCCACAGCTTGCCGGTGGACGCCTCACGGGCGATCACGTCCTCGCGCCCGTCCCGGCTGAAGTCACCGTGCCGGGTCAGGGCGTTCATGCTGTTCCAGCCACCGGAGCCGACCAGGCGCCCAGTGTCGTCACCAGGCAGAAACCACAGGCGTCCGACGGGATCACGGACCAGGAGGTCCGACTTCCGGTCGGCATTCATGTCCCCGAATCCGGACAGCTTCGGCGCCGTCGCCGCGTCCCAGTACGGATAGGCGGGGCCCTCGCACTCCCGCAGCGTGCGGACGAGCTTCAACGAGCTGATGTAGGGGCGCATGCCCGTGGGGTAGCTCTGTCGGGGCGCCCAGAATCCGTAGCCGTGCGCGACCCCGTAGTTCGGGTCGTCGAACGTGCAGGCGATCAGGGCCGAGCGGTTGATGACCAGGGCGAAACTGTTGTTCCAGGTGCCCAGCGTCGCTTTGCTCGTGTTCGTCTTGAACATCGGCCCTGTGCCCCTGTCGTCCTTCCAGGCACAGAAGTACCCCGAGGGGCAGTCGCCGACCGCGGCTTGTGCGGGCGCGGCGCCCGCCGCCACCAGGCCGAGTGTGGAAAGCCCCAGCGCAACGGCCGCAGAAGCCGCCCGGCGAAGCAGTGTGGTGCGCATTCGTTCCCTCCCCTGTCGCGGCCCGCACAGGTTCTTCCCGGCAAGCCGCGAGGATGACCGTATCCGCGCCCTGCCTCACCGCGCCAAATGATGGAGCCGGTCGCGGTCGAAGGCGGCCGTTGTCGCTGACCGAGGGGGCCGGACAGCTGGGCTTCGGCTCCTACGAGGCTTACGTCGGCGGCAGCTCGGCGTGGCCCAGTTGGCTGTCCCCGCCGTTACCGCCGTTACCGCTTGCGTCACGGTCGGCGAGGACGGCGACGACGGTGACGCGGAAGTCGCCCCCGGCGCGTTGGCCGCGGTGCGCGCAGTCGTGGCGGGCGTGGCCGATTCCGATCACGGTGTCCCCGTGTACGCGGATGGAGTCGAGCGTCCAGCCGAACGCGTACGTCACGAGGTCGCCGCCGCCGTAGCGATCGAGCCACTGCCCGCGGTCGAGGACGAAGCCGAACGGTCCGACCGTCGTGAGGTCGTCGGTGACGAGCGCGGCCAGGGCGTCGGCGTCGCCGGTACGTTCGACTTCGGCCCAGCGGTCGGTGAGTTCGGTGAGTTCGGTGAGCGACGCGGCGGGGTCGCCCGTTGCGGTCGTCATGGCACTCTCCTTCGTACGGGTACGGGTACGGGTACGGGTAGCGGTACGGGCGCGGCGTCGACGGGTCGGTGACGGACGCCGTCAGAGCCAGTACGTGCCGTGACGGCGCACGAACTCGTCGCGCTCCGCGTCGCCCATCGGGTCCTCGGCCAGGGTGGCCAGCCGCTCGAAGTACTCCTCGCGCGGAGCGCCCGGTGAGAACAGCAGCAGCATCGAGGCGGCCTCGCCGGAGTCGTTGCGGAAGCCGTGGACGCCGCCGGGCGGGACGTACAGGTAGTCGCCGGCGTGCGCGTCGGTCCAGCCGGTGCCGTCGTTCAGCCGGACGACGCCGGAGAGCACGTAGAACGCCTCGGACATCGTGCGGTGGAAGTGCGGGTCGGGACCGTCGCGGCGGGGCTGAAGTCCCATCGGTACAGGCCGAAGCCGCCGTTGCTCCGGCCGCCGGGTGACAAGTAGCTCACGGTCACGCCGGAGCGGTAGATGAGTTCGGGCTCGGCGTCGGACCGGCGCAGCGTGGCGCTGGCAGCCGGTTCGCCGGTATGGACCACGGCTGGACAGCTCATCAGAGGACCGTACGATCTCTAAGCGTTGGAGGTCAAACGATTAGGCCAGCAAGGATCCGTTGTAAACTCGCGGCCATGCCAGCGCCGCAGGGCCCGCCGTTCGGGACGCATCTCACCCGGGTGGCGAAGGTCGTCTCAGGACAGTTCGACGCGGCGCTCACCGCTGCCGGTGGGTCGCTGCCGGTGTGGCTGATCCTGATGTCGCTGGAGACGACACGGTTCGGCAACCAGCGCGGCCTCGCCGCCGCCATCGGCATCCACGGCGCGACCCTGACCCACCACCTCAACGCGATGGAACGCGACGGCCTCCTCACCCGTCGGCGTGCCGACGACAACCGCCGTGTCCACGTCGTCGAACTCACCGAGACCGGCCACGCGCTCTTCCTCCAACTCCGCGACGCCGCCGCCGACTTCGACCGCCGCCTCCACCTCGGCTTCACCCCCGCCGAACTCGCCGCCGTCTCCGCGGCCCTCGACCGCCTCGCCTCGAACGTCACCGACTGACCACCCGCCGCGCGGTTCCGCTGCCCCCCGCCGCCATGACGGGCCGACGCCGTATTGCCCGGTGAGAGCGATGGCGGAGGACACGAGATCCGAACTCGTCGCGTGCTGCCCCCGCACGCTTTCCCACGGGCCACGGCGTCGTTCACGAGGAAGCACGGGGGTTCCGACCTGGGGCGGGTGTTGGGTGGAGCGACGGCCGAGCAGACGTTACCTGCTGAGCGGACGGCCGCCCGCGACAACGGCGAACGGGGCATCGGGGTCCGACGAGGGCGCGTCGCCCGCGAGTGCGTGGCCGATCCGTAAGCCTCTACCCGAGATCCGGTACGGCGCTGGCGTGGGCGGCCAGGACGCGCCAGGTGCCGTCAACGTGGATCCAGGTGCGGGTGTAGCGAAGGCGCGCCTTGAACGGATGTCCGCCGGCGGTGCCTTCAAGCCCGGCCAGTACGCGGGTGATCCCGGTGGAGTCCACCACGGTCACGTCCAGGTCCTGCTGCTCGAAGACCTCGACAGCCAGGGCCCCGGACCTGTGCGCCCCCAGGTCCTCCTCCTTCGTCACGGTGCTGCCGTCCGGCCCCGTGTAGACGACACGGTCGTCCAGGAGCACGTCCAGTGCCTGTACGTCACCTGATTGAACAGCGGCCTGCAACCTCTGCTCGGCATCGTGAAGAGCGGCTTCAAGAGCCACCTGATCCATCCCCATCCCCATCCTCCTCGCCCTGCCGACCTGCGAATCCTCCGCCGATCGCGACGGTACCCACCTCGCCGGATTCAGCGGTTCCAACATCGAGGGGCTGGCGGAGACTGCTGGAACGGTCACCGCCGCCGTACGAGATCCGCCCCAGCCTGATCCCGGTCGATTCGCGTCGTGGCCGGCGAGCCTTCTGGAGGATATGGGTTTCGAACCGGTGAGGGGTTGCCTTCAACACGCTCTCCGACGTTCTGCTTTGGTGTGCGCCGGGACGTGGATGGTCTGAGCTGGGCCGGGGTGGTGGCTCCAGGGCTTGCTGGACGCTCGTGGACGGGGGCGAACGCCCCCGACCTGCAACCTTCGGGGGTGCGGGCGCCGGCCCTGTCAAGCCGGTGTGTCGTGTGGTGGGCTGGGTTCAGCAATCTGGGTCTGGGGGAGATGTGGGTCTCATCCCTGCTGCTTCTGCCAGCTGCGCTCGTGGCTTGGCCGTCTGGAAGTTGGTGCGGCCAAGGCGGCCAGGTTCGCGTAGCCGGGGCCCTCTTGGTGGCCGTAGGCCGGGCGACTGCGTGTCGCCCCGGGGCGTCAATACGTGTTTTGCGGCTTTCTCTGAAGCTGGTTCTGTGCGGCCTGCGTCCACGCAATGACTGCAGGTCAGACAGCCTGCTCCCCGCGCGAGCGGGGATGGACCCCGATCTGGAGTTTCCGCCAGGCAACGGCGACGCTGCTCCCGCGCCCGCGGGGATGGGCCCGCCACCTCCCTGCACAGCGCGGTGATCAAATACCGCTCCCCGCGCCCGCGGGGAAGAGCAGCCCGATCTCCGGCGTGCCGTTGACCAGCGGCAACTCCTCGTTGTGCGCGGTGGAGCCCTGCATCGGCACGAAACCGCAGATCTTCGCGGACTCGCTCTCCAGGTGGTCGCCGACGCGGGTGAAGGCAATGGAACGGGTCAGGCCCCGCATCCGCAGCGGCACCACCAGGCGACCGCCGGGCATGAGTTGGTCGATCCACGTCGGCGGGACGTCCCAGGCGTCGACGGTCACCATCAGGACGTCGACCTTCCCCAGGTCGGGGATGGGCTGGGCGGCGTCGGCCGTGACGACGGTGACCCGGCCGTAGCCGTGCGCGTCCAGCAGCGGGCGGGCCCGGTCGGTGACGACGGGATCGATGTCCACCGGGGTGACCTGGCCGTCGGCACCGCCGCGTACGGCTCGTACGCCTTCCTCACGCTCACCTCGGAGGTGAAGGCGTGCCGGGGGACGGCGCGCATCACGGCCTCGACCTCGGGAGTGGTGATCCACCCCTCCGCACAGAGGGTGTCCGTGACGAAGCCGGACCCCGGCTCCGCGCGATGCTCCACACGCGAGAGGCATGGGCATTGGCCGCGCTGGGCAGGACAGCGGCGTTCAACCGGGCTACGGAGCAAGCTCGGCACGTGCTTGCAGCCGCCGGTCTCGACGAGCCGTACTGGATCGGCTACTTCGATCAAGCGGAACTCGCCGGTGTCACCGGCGGTCGCTTGCTGGAACTCGCCCGGCGCGACCCTCGGCTCCACGCCGGGCATGCCGAGGAACAGATCCGCACCGCACTCACCCGTCGAGGACCGGAGGCCGGGAGATCACACGCGTTGGACCGCCTCGGCCTGGCCGAGGTCTATTTCCTCTCCGGCGACCTCACTGCAGCCGTTGCCGAGACCCAGCAGCCTGCGACGTCGCCGAGCGCGTCCACTCCGGACGCGTGCGAGAGGGCATGGCCGAGCTGTACGCCTACACGGTGGGTCACGGTACTTCGGCACCCGTACGAGAAGCGCGCGCTAGGCTCCGCGAGCAACTCGCCGACTGACAAGGAACGCTGTGACCATCCTCGCCGTGACCGGCCACATGGACCTCACCGATGCTTCTGTCCCCCTGGTTCGCGCAGCCCTCGGCGAGTTGATGCGTGACGTGGCGGACGGTGAACTGGTCGGCGTCTCCTGCATCGCCGCCGGGGCGGACTCCTTGTTCGCCGAAGCCGTCCTCGACGCCGGCGGAAGCCTCGTCGCCGTGATCCCTTCCCGCGACTACCGCGAGACGAAGGTCAAGGATGCGCACGCCGCCCAATTCGACCGGCTTTTGGCTGCCGCCACCGAGGCGGTGGTGATGGATCACGCCACCGCCGGTCGCGACGCGTACGAAGCCGCCAACAGCGAATTGCTGCGTCGGGCCGACCGTCTTGTCGCCGTCTGGAACGGCATGCCGCCCGGCACCGAAGGCGGCGGCACCGCCGACGTCGTCGAAGAGGCCCGCGCCCTCGGCATCCCCGTCACCGTCATCTGGCCGACGAGAGCCGCACGGCGTATCGCGTGACCTCAACGTCCCTATTGTCGCTCCCAGCACGCGAGTTGCGAGTGGCGGTGCTACTCGGTCTGCCACCAGCCTTGTCCCGTGTGCCAGTCGGTCGCCCAGGTCAGGAAGTCGCCTGCTTGCTGATCATGTGGTGCATCGGCGTAGGGCGCGGCGCATCCGTCTCTGAGCCACCACACCTGGCCGCGTTGCGGCCCGGCCACCACCAGGGTCCAGTACGCGCCCGGTCTGCCTTTGCCCAGCAGCGCCGAGCCGTGCAGGTAGGTCTCGTGGAGCAGCGGCGAGTGGAGGGTGTCGTCGGAGTAGTCGTATGCCCACTGCCACTCCTCGGTGAGGGGGAAGGCGATGCCGGGCACCCGTGCGGCGGTGCCGTCGAACGGCTCGGGGCTCATCCAGCCGTCCGCCTCCCAGACGAACCAGCTGCCACCGGTCTCAGACGACCAGCCTGCGGGGCACTTACCCCCACCCGGCGCACCGTCAACCGAGCCCTCGCCCAGGCACGTACCCCCGTCGAACGCGGCATCGCACGGCTAAAGTCCCCTTCCGCTATAAAGCTCAGCGTTACCTCAACGCTGTTAAGCCCGCAGATCCGCGGGTGGTGAAATGTGCTTGTCCCAAGGCGCCTTGGGAGAAATCCCGCGGATCCAGCAGATTCGCGTGAGGCAACGACTCCGAGCCCAGGGAGGAATTCAGTGGAAGGTTCTAGCGCAGTCGAACGGACCGAGGGGTCGGCTCCCAGACCTCGAACGCGGCGCGCGCCACGTGGGCGGTGGGGAGCAGCGGCGGTAAGCGTGTTCGCCGCCATCGCCTTCATCCTGGCCCTTTCGGCGCCCGCGCAGGCCAATGTGATCAACAAAATGCCGCAGAACGCAGACGGCACGGAGCAGGCATTCTCTCCCGCCTATGACTACGACGGGGACGGCTGCTACGCGACAGCGGCGATCAGCTCTGACGGATACGTCAATCCGGGACTGAAGCCGGGCGGCGCCACAAATGGGCACTGCCACGACTACGGTCAACTCGACCAGTCCAACACCTATTCGCGCAAGTGGTGCAACCACGGATGGTGCGCGATCATGTACGCCAGCTACTTCGAGAAGGACCAGGTCTCGGCATGCGTTTCCGGCGCCTGCGCTGGCCACCGTCATGACTTCGAGCACGTCATCGTCTGGGTCCAGAACAACCGGATCCAGTACGTCTCGGTCTCGCAGCACAAGGGCTGGGAGACCCACGACCGCAGTCAGGTTCGCTTCGACCCCGGCGGTCACCCGAAAGTCGTCTACCACAAGGACGGCGGCTCAACGCACTGCTTCCGATTCGCCAACAGCGGTGACGACGCGGTCGAGAACGTCACGGGCAACTGGTTCTTCCCGCGCCTGGTCGGCTGGAACGGCTATCCCAGCGTCGCTTTCCGGAACAAGTTCATCTATCACACGAGTTTCGGCAGCGCCACGATCAAGCTCGGTACCGGCACATTCGGCGACCAGCTCAACCAGGCCAGGGGAAACCGGTACATCCCCCTCGACCTCCAGGGCGCATGACGCCTGCCGCCCACGCGGAAGCGCCCCGTTAACCACGGTGCGCTCCAGAGTGGTCACCCCGGCCAGCCCTGACTACCACGACGCCCCCGCCGACGCGGGGGCGTCGTGCGTGTCGGTCCGTTGTCGAACCCGCTGGCGGCGCGGATACCGGAACCGCCGCTCCCACTTGGGCAACAGCGGCTCGATCCGCTCCCACGGCGCATCCGATACGACTCACGGCGAGGCTCCCCCGACCAGCCCAACGCCGAACTCGGAGGCCGGACTTAGGCAGCCGCAGAGGTGGCGCATATGTGCGGTCAGCCATACGAGGTGACCTATCCTGCCAGACCACGGGACAGGGCGGGACATCGGAGCGCGGGGGATAGGCATGGGCGGACAAGACGTCGTTCTGCGGAATCGGTATCGGTTAGTGCGGTACGTCGGTTCGGGGGCGATGGGTGAGGTGTGGCGCGCACGGGATCTTGTGCTGGGACGCGAGGTCGCCGTCAAACTTCTTCACTCAGGCCTAATGAATAGTCCCCGGTTCTCCGAGCGTTTCCGGGACGAGGCGCGCATTCTGGCGAGCCTGAAGCATCACGGCGTCGTGACCGTCCACGACTTCGGCGAGAGCGACGACCCGCGTGCCGCCTTCCTCGTGATGGACCTGCTCGACGGGCGTCCCCTGAGCGAACTCACGGACTTGGGCGAGCCGCTGGGCGTCGTCCGCACGCTGTCGATCGTCGTGCAGGTCCTCGACGCCCTTCGGGCAGTGCACGAGCGCGGGATCACGCACCGGGACCTGAAGCCGGCGAACCTGATGCTCGGTGACGGTGACAAGGTGATTGTCACCGACTTCGGCGTGGCCCGGGCGGTGGGAGCGGCCCGGCTGACCTCCCACGGCATGGTCATGGGCACCCCTCAGTACAGCGCCCCGGAACAGGCCGGGCCGGGCGAGGTCACGGCGTCAGCCGACTTGTACGCGGTCGGGGTCATCGCGTACGAGTGTCTGTGCGGTCAGCCGCCCTTCTACGCGGAGGACCCGGAGTCCTACGTCGCCCTGCACGCCTCGGCCCCGGTACCGGACATGCCCGAGGGGATCCCGGACGCCGTGCGGAAGCTGGTGCTGCGCGCGCTGTCCAAGGCTCCGGAGGACCGGTTCGCCGACGCGGCGGAGATGGCGGACGCCGTTCAGGCCGCTCTGGTCGGCCTCGGCGCCGATGGCGTATCGCGGTGGCGAAAGGGGGATGGCACTGCGGACCGGGCCTCCCGCACCGCGCCCGGTCGCCTCGCCGCCGTACTGCGGAACAGGGCCCAGGCCGGCCGGGGCGGCACGTCGGTGCCCAAACAGCGCCCCTGGCCCACCCCGTCGGTGTCCTTGGGCGCGGAGCCGGGTCGCCGCCGCGTGCGCGCGATTGTGCTCACGGCGGCCGCGGTGGTGCTCTGCGTCGGCGTGGCGGCAGTCCTGACGACGCCCCAGCACCACCGAGCGCGTCCGAGTGCGTCCGGCCCGCCCTCGCTCCCCGCTTCTGCGAACTCGGCCCCCACGGCCGGGGGCCCGCTGTCCACCGCGCCCCATCCGTCCCGTTCGCCGCGCCCGACGCACCACGGCGCGGCGGGCGGCCCCGCCGTCGGACCCGGTACGGAGGCCACGGGCGGCCCTCCCACGGGGGGCCCTGCCACGACCGACCCCGCCACGACCGGCCCCACCACGCCGTCGACGGTGCCCACCCGGACCCCGACCACTCCGGCGGGCGGCCCGTATTCCATCACCGCTTCTGTCACCTGCGACTCGGGAAAGCCGGTGGACGACGGCCTCTACGTGCAGGCGGACACGGGGAGGGGGGAGGCCACCAAGGTCGTCTCGGGCGGTGTGACGACGTGGCGGCGCACGCTTCCCAAGAGCGAGTACTACACGATGCACATCGGCTGCGGCACCGACGCGAACCGTGAATGGGAACCCCTGATGTCGGACGGGACGCGAGGTCTGCACACCGAATGGGTGACCGGCACCTACCACGCCTTCGCCTGTCACGACGTCCAAGGGGCCGCGGGATACGGCAAGTGCGAGGAGCGTCCCGGGGCGTAGCCCGGCATGGGGGCATCTCCAGCGAGGCCGGGACGCCGACGGGCGTCACGGCGCCGGTGCGGACCGACGGGCCGGGGCTGCGGTGCGAGGCGGACGGCGTGCGGAGCAGGTCCAGCGGCAGGTGACGCGCGGACGCTCGCACACGGGGCTCGTCCACCGACGCAGGGCGCTCCCGAACCGGTGCTCCGTCTCTCGGTCGTCGGGGGTGAGCGCCGCGAGGTGCTCGCCGATCCGGTCGGCCCCCTTCGGCCATCGCCCCCTGACGTTCTTTTGGAGCCGGAGGAGGGACTGGAGGATCTCGATCCGGTCATCGGTGTTGCGGAAGGCGAGCATCCCGTGGATTCCCGCCGCGCGGTCGAGGTCCCGCAGAGCGGGGCCGTACCGGTCAAGGTGGGTCAGCGTCCCGCATCGGGCCACCAGGATGTCGGCGAAGCTGGTGCGGTAGGTGTCGGGGAACCGTGCGGCGAGGTCCTCGCGGAGCCGGACGGCTCTGTCGAACGCCTCCAGAGCCTCCTCGGATCTCGACAGTGCGGTAAGGCACCGCCCCTGAATACTGAGCATCTTCGCCAGACTGGCCCGGGTGTCGGGGAGGACGTCGCGGAACTGCTCCTGGATGCTGATTGCGCTGCCGATCGAGGCAAGGGCCTCCGGGTGCCGTTTGAGCCCGTGGAGGTACGCTGCCCGGTTGCGGAGGGCGGACGCCAACTCCGCCTGCCCGTCAGGGCTAGAGTCGGCCAGCTTCCTGTGGATCGCGATAGCGTGATCGATGACACGGAGTGCTTTCCCCCGTCGGCGCACGCAGTTCAACAGCGTCGCGCGGGTCCTGAGCACCGAGGCGTACAGGGACCTCTCCTCATCTGTGGCCCTGGCCCGCGTCAGTCGTTCGAGCCTTTTCTCGGCCCGGTCGGCGTACGCGAGACCGTCACAATACCGACCCGCGTCGAACAGCCTGAACGCGACCTCGCTCTCAGCCCGTGCCAGGTCCGCGAGACGTGTGCGGCGCTGAAGCGAACGGATCGAGCCGTGGCGACTGTACGATCGGCGGCGGTCGGACACCTGGCGGAGCGCCGCGGACAGGGCCAGTTCGGCGAGCATTTGCGTGCTCTGGGGAATTGCCTCAAGAAGAGCCGTCACGGCCCGGGCGTCGGTGAAGGATTCCATCCGCACCTCCCGGAGGGCCTCGGACAGGACGCGGCTCGTCCGGGAACGGAGCGCCACCTGGACAGCCGGTCGGGCGAGCCGCTCCGCGTGCTCGGCGATCAGCTCCCGGACAGGGCCTTCGAGGAGCGGAGTCTCGTCGGCCAGCGGGCCGAGGATTCCCAGGGCGCGCCTTGCCTGCCGGTCGCTGACGGCGGGAAGGACTCTGGACAGCAGGGCGCGCCCGTCGAGCTCCTCGGTGAGCGCCTTTTTCAACCAGTGTTCCGCGAGGCTGTCCGGTTGCAGGCTGCCCCAGTACCCCTGCCCTCCGGAGGACGGGTACAGGTCGCTGATCGTGGCGGCGAGACGGCGGCGATCGGCTGTGGCGGCGGGGCTCGGTCCGGTGTCCTCCAAGGCGGCAAGGGTGCGTTCGGCCTCGTCCCTGTCTGCGGCCCCCACCAGGAGGGCGGCGGTCAGCGCGGTCACGGGCGGCTCGTGACCGAGACCCCGGGACTCGGCCATAGACGCCCAGTAACGAGTCTCGTGGGCCAGGATGACGTCCATGGGCGCTTTCCCGCCAGTGGTTCTCCCGTCGACCGACGCCGCTTCAAGCACGGCGGCCAGCGCGGCGTTGTGGAGCGTCAGCGGATGACCGTCACGCAGCACATCCGGGGAGGGGGCGTCGAGCGGCAGGGGATCGAGGTCGGTGTGTGCGTAGCCCTCGACGCTCCGCAGTGCCGCCGCGAAGCACTTCACGGCCTCGGCGTAGGTCTCGGCGCGGTCCGCTTCCGCGAGCGGGCCCAGTTCGAGGGGCGGGTGCGAGAGGACCTGGTATTTGTCCTCTTGCTGAAGTTTCTGCCACCATTCCCCGTCGCTGCGAGCCAGCATGAGGACACGGACCTGGCTCAGCGGTGTGTCGAGGGCGAGGGTGTTGATCAGCGCCCGCATCGCGGTGACGTTCTTCTCGGCGTAGTCCACGACCAGCAATACCTTGGAGGTGGTGCGGGCGACTGCCTCCGCGACGTCACGCGACCCTGCCTCACCGGGTGCGGCGCAGGCGGCCGCGTGCTCCGGGGTGCGGAGACGGCCGACGGTCCAGCCCTCGCTCAGAAGTTCCGCCGCCAGCTCGCGGGCCAGCCGGGTTTTCCCCTGGCCGCCTTTCCCGATCACCAGGCGTCCCGAGAGGGCTTCGTCGGCCGCGCACCACTCCCTCAGCTCGACGAGTTCCGCGCGCGACCGGAAAGGCACCGTCTCGTATTCCGGTCGGAGCAGGCAGGCCGGGGTCCTCGGGCGGATGTCGAGGTGCCAGGGGGCGAGGTATCCCTGGAGCTCGGCGGATTCCAGCATGAGGGGGCGCCCGGTCGCCTCCTCCACGAGCGCGCGGAATTCCGCACTGCGGGCCATGACGTACACCGGCAGCACACTCAGCCGTCTGCTTCCGAAGTTCTTCCGATCCTCGATGACGATGCCGCACACCAGGCGGCCGCAGGTCACCGCGGCCCCTGACATGCCGGCCCATCCCGAGCCGCCGGACGGGTCCCGGTCCGGGGCGATGACCAAACCCAACTGATATCGCTCCGCGCGTTGCCCGGCGAGGGGGCCGATGGACCCCTCGACCTGATCGGAATCACCGCCGCTGTCGGGATGACGGCGCACACTCGCGGGCAGCCCAACCGCGCTGACACGTACGGGTGAACTCCCGCTCAGCACACCCCACCTCAGCTCGGCGGTGACATCGGGCGGCCGCCAAGCGCTGTCGGCGGATTCCACGACCCGCAGCACAGCGGCGTCAAGGTCGCCGTCCCCCAGCCAGGCGACGGCGGCGCGGACGAGGCCGGGGCGGTTCAGGAAACGCACCGCGACGGTTTCCAGATGCCGCTCCTCGTCCAGCAGTACGTGCCGGGCAGTGAGGATCAGGTTTCCCCCGATCCACGTCCCGGTCCCGATCCGCACCTCGCCGCGCGGCAGGGGCTCCGCGAAGACCTCCACCACGCGACTTGTTCCACTGCTTTTCATGGCGTCCCTTCCGTCGGCTCGGCCTAGAACTCCGGGATCGCGGGGAGGGTGCCGTTCACCAGGATGTCGTGGCCGCGATCGTCCAGCGGGGAGAGCGTCAGCTTCAGGCGGTGCGTCACGGTCGAGGTCCGGTCCACCTTCCCGCTGAGCACGTAGACCTTGGCCCCGGCCCCGCCCGACCGGACCACGGACACGTCGAATTCGAGTTCCACCGGCCCGACCCTGAACCGCAGGTCCTGCCCCGCGCCCTCAGCCATCGCCGCCTGGAGTTCGGCGCGCACCCCGAGCACCGCCGCCGCGAGGCCCACGCTCGCGTCAGTGTCCACGAATGTGCTCCCAGGCAGGGAAGCCATGTCCATGGAGCGGTGCGGCCACACCGCGGGGGAGGGCCGGAGCCGCATCGAACTTCGAGATGTTCGAGTCGTTGCAGGCGCACAGTGACACGACTCCCAGCAGAAAGATCGCGCAGCCCAGAGCGCCCCTGCGCCTGGTGTTCCCCGGTCCGCGGCTTTTCTTCTTGTTCATGTCCTCGGCAGCTCTCTCTTCGGCGAGGGGGCCCGATCAGTGCGTGTCCCCCCGTGGTTTCCTGCGGTGCCGGCCGCGCCGGAACCGGCCACTTCGAGCAGCCCCCGACGTGGCAGTGTTGCGTTCCCAGCTCACCACGACATGACCGCGGGGCACCTCCCGCGTTGAGCTGACGATGAGCTTCGGCGTGGTGTTGACTGACCGTCATGAAGGTGTTGCTCACAGGTCCCGTCCGTCGGCACAGGGAGATGGTGATCCTCCTGCAGCCAATGGGGTTCGCCCTTCTCACGGTGCCGCGGATCGACCAGCTGGCGCTGGCGGGCCACTGGCCGGACGTCGTTCTGCTGGAGTGCGACACGATCAACAATCCGGTTCTGGGAAAGTGCGGACGGCTGCGTGCCGCCTGCGGCGCCCCGATCGTCGCCATCACCCGGCACGCCGACACGGATGCCTGGAAAGCCGGGCGCGAGGCGGGGATCGACGAATTCCTCGTGGAGCCGTTCAGCCTGGATGAACTGGTCGCACGGCTGCGCATCGCGGGACACCCGGCCCCGGCCGTCACGACGGGAAACAGCAGCTCCCACATCGCCTACGGACCGCTCCGGATCTCCCAGGAGTCCAGGAGGGTGACCGTGCGCGGGACCGAAGTGGAACTGCGGCCGACAGAATACGAGTTGCTCGTGACGTTGGCCCGTCGGGCTGGCCAGGCGCTGAGCCGGGACCATCTCGTCAACTGCCTGTCACGCAACGGTGCGAAGGACCCGGAACGGGCGCTCGAAGTGCATATCCACGAACTGCGGTCGAAACTGGCCGTCCCCGGCCTCATCGCGACGGTGCGCAACGTCGGATACCGCCTCATCACTCAGGAGAGTTACCGGCGCCTGGAGGGGAACTGAACACGGTCGGTGTCCCACAGGGAGTGGCCGCAGAGCCACGGCCGCCGAGATCGCCGGACTGGTGGCGATATCCAGCACCACCCCGGTGACCAGCGCGACCCGCTCGGCCACTCGCGTCCGCTGCGGACCACCAAGGCGCGCTTCGTTCTGTGGCCGACGCCCGCCTGATCGCGGAGCGCATCGACGGGAGTCAGGCCGCCGACACGTGGTTCGGCCACCCGCTCCAGAAACACCACGTCCACTTCTCGCAGGCGTTCACCCTCATGGGGCGTAGGCGCGAGGCCTACGCCGAGCAGGAGGCGGCGCTGGATCTCACCGCATCGCCGCCCGTGATGACACGGGCGATGCTGGGATAGGGACGCCGCCACTTCTCTGAAGTTGGTTCTGTGCGGCTCGCGTCCACGCAATCACTGCAGGTCAGTCAGACTGCTCCCCGCGCGAGCGGGGATGAACCAAAGCCCGCGCCGCGCAGGAAGCTGCGACCGCCCTGCTCCCCGCGCGAGCGGGGATGGACCCCGCGCGAAGTCGAAGAGCCAGCCCATGGTCGGCTGCTCCCCGCGCTCACGGGGATGACCGGTCAGTAGCTGTGTCTGCCCTCCAGCTCACTCGCCCCGGAGCCGGATGGCCATGACGGTTCCATCGGCGCGGACGGACACCGCGTTCCACTGCTTCGATGTGCTGTGGTCCGGCCACTGCCCGCGCAAGTCGTGTACCTCGCGTCGGTATTCGTTGACGCGCCCATGGTGGAGGTGCAGGTACAGGCTCCTCCGGAGGCCGGAGAACGCCTCTACTCGGGTGCCGTTGAGGCGATAGATGTGATCGGTGCCGACGAAGTCGATGCCGTGGATGGTGTGCTCTGCGTCGCGCAGCCTGGCCGTGTTGGCGTAGGCGTCGTGCTGGAAGTGGCGTTTCCCTTGTTCCTTGGTCAGATACTGGACAGTGGGCTTGCCGCCTCCAGTGAAGGCCATGAGAGCGGCTGCTTCCGTCAGTGCCAGCACGGAGCTGAACCAGGCGAAGGAGTCGGGCATTATCTGGAATCCGGGGACGGTCGTCTCTCCGTGACCCGCGGGCCGTACGGTGTCGGCCGCGCGGTTCTCCTGTTCCAGGTAGAGGTCGAGATCGGGCGCCGATGGCTTCCCGGGCGGGCGGAGAGCGGTGGCGCCCGGCACCTCCAAAACGTGCACGGCGAGGCTTTCCTTTGTGGGGATCTCGGTGCCGATGAGCAGGTACGGGACTGTGCCGTACGGTCCGATGTGCACGGACTCCACGTGGGCGCTGGCCGTGCTGAGCTGCTTGTGCACCTGACGAACGCTGCTGTGTCTGCCCTTGGATGCGAGCAGGAGGACGTGGGACGGCTGCCCCGGTTGCCAGGCTTCGACGAAGAAGTGGGGCCGTCGCTGTAGCGCCTCCGGGCGGCCGTCGGTACCGGAACTGCGCAGAGTCCAGCCGGCCTTGAGGGCGACATCCGCCGGGATCACAGAGACCGAGTGGTCGGGGTACCGGGACCTGACGATGTTCTCGGCCAGCAGCGAAGCGAAGCCGGTGCCGATTTCCCCGGATTGCGTGGCCTTGTAGAAGCGCAGGAGATCGCGTCCCTCGGACGATAGCTGCAGGTAACGGCCCCGGTTGGCTTCCATGGCCTGGCTGTAGCGGAGGCTGCCCCAGTGCTCGGCGAGCCCTCGCCCCGCGCCCTGGCGGGCCGCGGCGGCACCGAGGCCGATGGCGTGGATGACCTGCCACGGCGTGAGTGCCAACGATTGCGGAGCTGTCCGAACGGCTCGGTAGTCGGTGCGGCGGCGCAGCGGACCCCGCCCGTCCTCCAACCGTTTCTTGTCCTCCTCCGCTGCCGCCTTGCTGACCTGGTCGGCGAGTTCGGCGGATGAGCGGACCTGGACATGGGAGGTGGTGCTCAGCTCTTCGAGGATCTCGGCGATGGCTTTGGACTCGTCCTCGTTCACCGACAGCCCTTCCGTTGATGTCATATGACGTGAGCCGGAGGGCGGTAGGAGGAGGCGGGGGAGCGCAAGCAAGTGCGCATAGGTCGGCGCAGGTTGGTATTCGGCCAGACTGTGGCTCTGTCAGTGACCGCCGGGCGGGGACCGCTAACTGCCGTGCAACCACATCGCAACAGCGGCGAGGTCCGTGTCGGTGAGGCCGTGGCGGTGGTCGACGCGGTGGAGAAGGGTTCGTGCGGGGTGGTGCGCCTGCGCCCACGTGCGGTCGGCGTCGGAGATCTCGTCGTCGAGCCAGGCGAAGGGGCGCTCGGCAGCCCAGTCGAGAAGAGTGCGCGTTTTCCAGTGCAGCCCGGACGGATTGCGTTCCTCTGAGGGTTCCGGCCAGGTGACCACGGGGAGTTGCGCCAGCCCCAGGAGCGGCGCGAGGCACTCGTTGGCCTCGGCTTCCCACGTGGTCGCCCACACCAGATTGCAGGGCAGCGCCAGCAACTTGCGCCCGAGAGCCGGATCGACCCTGGCAAGCAGCGGATTCGCACCGGCTTCCTGCGGCACGTACGTCGGATATCCGTCCGGGTACTCCTCCCGTGTCGCCCCGAAGGGAATGAGTGGTCCGTCGACATCGAGAAAGAGGAGGGGCCGGGGCGGGGGAGCGATCACACCCGCACCGTACGGGCAGACAGGTTGTCCCGGAAGCGGATCGCCGACTGCGCCACATGGTGTGCGCGCCGTTGGTGTGATGCACCCGCCAGGTGCCTCGCTTGCCGTCCGTATTCTGTTTGCTGGACGACTAGGTGTCAGCCTATGGGAGGAATATTCTTTTTGCTGCTTTCTTTGAAGTTGGTTCTGCACGGCCGACATCCACGGAACGACCGCAGGTCAAGCAGACTGCTCCCCGCGCCCGCGGGGATGGACCATATCAACGGGGGCCGACACTCTGACCCTGGCCAGGGTGAGGGTCAACTTACGTGTTCATCAAACCGCTGGGCGGCCCGCTGAGTCCGAACACGGACTACCACGACGGGAAACGGCCCTTGGTGGGAGCCGGGCACGTCTGCCAGCATGCGGGCGCGGTACCTGCATGTGCCGGACGCCATGCTCAAGGACGTGGCGCGGAAGATCGCCGGTGCCATCTGGGGCCACCCGGGAACGCCCGCTGTGGGCAAAAACCAGGACAACGGGGGCTGGGAAGACACCGATGGCCCCCACCGCGAACGGTGGGGGCCATCGGCATATTGCCCGGTGAGAGCAATGGCGGAGGATACGAGATTCGAACTCGTGAGGGGTTGCCCCCAACACGCTTTCCAAGCGTGCGCCCTAGGCCACTAGGCGAATCCTCCGGGAGGAACAGTACAGGGCGTGGGGGGGTGGTTGCGAACTCGATGGGGGGGTGGGGGATCGGGTAGGGTGGGCGGCAGCCCCTCACGTGGCGCTATCTCGCTGAACTCCCCCAGGGCCGGAAGGCAGCAAGGGTAGGTGGGCTCTGGCGGGTGCGTGGGGGGTCTTTGCGTGGGCCGGCGGGGATGACGGGGCCGGATGTCGGTGGGCCCGGATAACCTCGTAGGCGTGTCCCTTGCTCTGTACCGCCGCTACCGTCCCGAGTCCTTCGCCGAGGTCATCGGACAGGAGCACGTCACTGACCCGTTGCAGCAGGCGCTGCGGAACAACCGGGTCAATCACGCGTATCTGTTCAGCGGGCCGCGAGGCTGCGGGAAGACGACGAGCGCGCGGATCCTGGCACGGTGCCTGAACTGCGAGCAGGGGCCGACGCCGACGCCGTGCGGGGTGTGCCAGTCGTGCGTGGACCTGGCGCGGGGCGGCGCGGGGTCGATCGACGTGATCGAGATCGACGCGGCGTCGCACGGCGGTGTGGACGACGCCCGTGATCTGCGGGAGAAGGCGTTCTTCAGCCCGGCCAGCAGTCGGTACAAGATCTACATCATCGACGAGGCCCACATGGTCAGCCCGCAGGGCTTCAACGCCCTGCTGAAGGTGGTCGAGGAGCCCCCGGAGCACCTGAAGTTCATCTTCGCGACCACCGAGCCGGAGAAGGTCATCGGCACGATCCGGTCGCGTACGCACCACTATCCGTTCCGGCTGGTGCCGCCCGGCACGCTGCGCGACTACCTGGCGCAGGTGTGCGAGCGCGAGGCCATCGCCGTGGAGGACGGGGTGTATCCGCTGGTCGTACGGGCCGGGGCCGGGTCGGTACGTGACTCGATGTCGGTCATGGACCAGTTGCTGGCGGGCGCGGCGGCCGACGGCGTGACGTACGCCATGGCGACCGCGCTGCTCGGCTACACGGACGCCGCGCTGCTCGACGAGGTGGTGGACGGGATCGCGGCGGGGGACGGGGCGGCGGTCTTCGAGATCGTCGACCGGGTGATCGAGGGCGGGCACGACCCGCGCCGTTTCGTCGCCGACCTGCTGGAACGGCTACGGGACCTGGTGATCATCGCGGCCGTCCCGGACGCCGTGGACAAGGGCCTCATCGACGCGCCGCGCGACGTGGTGGAGCGGATGCAGGCGCAAGCCTCCGTGCTGGGCGCCGCCGAGCTGAGCCGCGCCGCCGACCTGGTCAATACGGGGTTGACGGAGATGCGCGGCGCCACCTCGCCCCGCCTCCAACTGGAGCTGATCTGCGCCCGCGTGCTGCTGCCCGCCGCCTACGAGGACGAGCGCTCGTTGCAGGCCCGCCTGGAACGGCTGGAGCGCGGCGTCGCCGCCGGGGTCTCCGCCGGATTCGCCCAGAGCGGCGGCCCGTCCAGCGGCACGGGTACGGGTACGGGTCCGGCTGCGGGCGCGCCGCAGGCCGTCGGACCCGCCGCCGCCAGAGCCGCACTCGGCGGCGGCCGTACATCGGGCGAGAACGGTACGGCGTACGCCCCCGCCCAGGCACCGCCCCCGCACCAGGTCCAACCGCAGGCCCAGCCCCCGGCCCCCGCCGTACCCGCGTACGTACCCTCAGAGGCACCCGGCGCCGAGGCCGCCGCGCCCGCCGCACCGCCCGTGCCGCCGCCCCCCGCCCAGGCACCCCCCGCCCAGGCACCCCCCGCCCAGCGCCCCGGCGCCTGGCCGTCCGCCGCCTCGCCCGGCCAGCCGCAGAACCGGACCCCGGCGCAGCCCCCGGCTCAGGCGCCCCCGGCCGCCGCGCCGCAGACCCCACCGGCCCAGGCCCAGGCCCAGACCCAGGCGCAGGCCCCCGCCCCGACCGCCTCGCTCGGCGACCCCAGCCGGGTGCGCCAGATGTGGCCGGACATCCTGGAGGCGGTCAAGAACCGCCGCCGCCTGACCTGGATGCTGCTGTTCAACAACGCCCAGGTGGCGGGCTTCGACGGGGAGACCCTCCAGGTCGGCTTCGACAACCCCGGCGCCCGCAACAGCTTCGCGAACAGCGGCAGCGAGGACGTACTCAAGGCCGCCATCAGCGACGCGCTCGGCGTGCAGTGGAAGATCGAGGCGATCGTGGCCCCGAACGGGGGCGGCGGCGCCGGGAGCGCGGGCGGGCAGGGCGGAGGCGGCGGTTACGGAGGCGGCGGTGGCGCCCCCCGCCCCTCGGGCCCGCCGCAGCCGCCGGCCGGTCGCCAGGGGCAGGACCGGCCCCAGGGCGCCCCGAGACCGGACTTCCAGGCCGGACCCCCCTCGTCCCAGGGCCAGGGACAGGGATACGGGCACGACCAGGGGCCGGGCCAAGGTCAGTACCAGTCCCACTCCTCGTCCCAGGCGCCGTCCGCGTCCTACCAGTCCGGGCCGCCCCCCATGGACGACATGCCGCCTCCGCTGGAGGACGACGTCCCCGAGGACGACGACCCGGATCTCGTCGACTCCGCGCTCAGCGGCCACGACCTCTTCGTGCGGGAGCTGGGCGCCACGGTCATAGAGGAGATCGCGCACGACTGAAGGCGCGGCGCACAGGGCGCGGCGCCCTCAGCGCGGCGCACAGGGCACGGCGCGGGTGCACGGCTGAACGCACGGCGCGGGGCCCGACCGCGTCCGCGGCACAGGACTCGGCCCACGACTCGGCCCAAGACCCGACCCGTCCCCGGCCGAGTTCACCACCGGATTCGGGCACCCCACCGCTGGTGGACGCGTTGTACTCCCGTCGGGTGGTCTCCGCCCGGTTCCGATCCTCCGTACGGCGTAGGGCGCTGGGCCGTACGAACACGTAGGCTCGCCCTGTCACGAAAAAGGTGGCACCGCACCGCAGACGCCAGTCAGGAGTGAAACCGTGATTCCCGGTGGTCAGCCGAACATGCAGGCGCTGCTCCAGCAGGCCCAGAAGATGCAGCAGGACCTCGCCACGGCCCAGCAGGAGCTGGCCGAGACCGAGGTCGAGGGCTCCGCGGGCGGCGGCCTGGTCACCGCGAAGGTGACCGGCGCCGGTGAGCTGCGCGGCCTGGTCATCGACCCCAAGGCGGTCGACCCCGACGACACCGAGACGCTCGCCGATCTGGTGGTCGCCGCGGTGCACAACGCGAACGAGGCGGCGCAGGCGATCCAGCAGGCCAAGCTCGGCCCGCTCGCCCAGGGGCTGGGCGGCATGCCCGGCCTCCCGTTCTGACCCCTCCGGAAACCCCACCGGAGAACCGCGGAAACCGTGAGGAAGGCTCGTCGGCGTGTACGAAGGCGTGGTCCAGGACCTGATCGACGAACTGGGCAGGCTGCCCGGCGTGGGTCCCAAGAGCGCCCAGCGGATCGCCTTCCACATCCTTCAGGCCGATCCGGCGGACGTACGGCGCCTCGCGCACGTGCTGTCCGAGGTGAAGGCGAAGGTGCGGTTCTGCGGGGTGTGCGGCAATGTCGCGCAGGACGAGCAGTGCCGGGTCTGCCGTGACCCGCGCCGCGACCCCTCGGTGATCTGTGTGGTCGAGGAGCCGAAGGACGTGGTGGCGGTCGAGCGGACCCGCGAGTTCCGCGGGAAGTACCACGTGCTCGGCGGCGCGATCAGCCCGATCGAGGGCGTCGGCCCCGACGACCTGCGGATAAGGGAGCTGCTGAGCCGTCTCGCGGACGGCACCGTCACCGAGCTGATCCTCGCGACGGACCCGAATCTGGAGGGCGAGGCGACAGCGACGTACCTGGCCCGGATGGTGAAGCCCATGGGACTGCGGGTCACGCGACTGGCCAGCGGCCTCCCTGTGGGCGGTGACTTGGAGTACGCGGACGAGGTCACGCTGGGGCGGGCCTTCGAAGGGAGGCGGTTGCTGGATGTCTGAGACCGTGACGAAGAAGCAGGACCAGGACCAGGGCCAGAAGCAGGCTCAGGCGCAGGGCCAGAGGCAGGACCGGAAGCAGAAGCAGGACCAGATGCGGGGTCGGGCACAGGACGTGGCGGGCAAGGAGCAGGAACCGGACGAGTTCGCCGTACAGATCGCGGACCAGATCGAGAGCTTCATCCTCTCGGTCCGCGAGGTCGCCAAGGGCGACGATCCGGACAGCGCGGTCCCGTACCTGCTGCTGGAGGTCTCGCAGCTCCTGCTGGCCGGCGGCCGGCTCGGCGCGCACGAGGACATCGTCCCGGACGAGCGGTACGAGCCGGACGTCGGTCCCGAGCCGGACGAGGACGACCTGCGGCAGCGGCTCGCGGCGCTCCTCGAACCGATCGACGTCTACTCCGAGGTCTTCGACCCGTACGTGCCGCGGTCGACGCCGGTGGCCTGCCGTATCTCCGACGACATGGCCGATGTCGTGGCCGATCTCACACACGGCCTCGCGCACTTCAGGGCCGGGAGGATCTCCGAGGCGCTGTGGTGGTGGCAGTTCTCGTATCTGTCCAACTGGGGCTCCACGGCCAGTGCCAGCCTGCGCGCGCTCCAGTCGCTCGTGGCCCACGTACGGCTGGACAGCCCGCTGGACGAGCTGGACGGCCTGGACACCGGCGGCGACGGGGACGACGAGGAGGAGCTGGCCGAGGAGGCGGGCAAGGTCATGGAGGCCGAGCTGGGGACGCTGGGGCTGCGCCCGGCGACGTAGGACGCCCCCGCGCCTCCGGCCGTAAAACTTGCGGCTGATCACGCCTCGGGCGACGTATCTCACCATGCGATACGTGCGGGGCGGATCGTGCCTGCTCGTTAAACTGGGCCGACCGCAACAACCCCTGGAAATCCCCCGGCACCCCCTGGGAATCCCTGAGCGAGGAGCGCACGTGGGCCTTGTCGTGCAGAAGTACGGCGGCTCCTCCGTCGCCGATGCCGAAGGCATCAAGCGCGTCGCCCGACGGATCGTCGACACCAAGAAGGCGGGCCACCAAGTGGTCGTCGTGGTGTCCGCGATGGGCGACACGACGGACGAGCTGATCGATCTCGCGGAGCAGGTGTCACCGATTCCCGCGGGGCGCGAGTTCGACATGCTGCTGACCGCCGGTGAGCGCATCTCGATGGCGCTGCTGGCGATGGCGATCAAGAACCTCGGGCACGAGGCGCAGTCGTTCACCGGCAGCCAGGCCGGGGTGATCACCGACTCGGTGCACAACAAGGCGCGGATCATCGACGTCACGCCCGGCCGTATCCGTACGGCGCTGGACGAGGGCAACATCGCGATCGTCGCCGGATTCCAGGGTGTCTCGCAGGACAAGAAGGACATCACCACGCTCGGGCGCGGCGGCTCGGACACCACCGCGGTGGCGCTGGCGGCGGCGCTGGACGCCGAGGTGTGCGAGATCTACACGGACGTCGACGGCGTCTTCACGGCCGACCCGCGGGTGGTCAAGAAGGCCCGCAAGATGGACTGGATCGCCTTCGAGGACATGCTGGAGCTGGCCAGTTCCGGCTCCAAGGTGCTGCTGCACCGGTGTGTGGAGTACGCGCGCCGCTACAACATCCCGATCCACGTACGGTCGTCGTTCTCCGGGCTGCCCGGCACCTGGGTGAGCAGCGAACGGCCCGCGAACCTTCCGCGACCGCAGCAAGCGCGTGCCGCGTACGAGTCAGCACAGGGAGACAGTCCGATGGAGCAGGCGATCATCTCCGGCGTCTCGCACGACACGTCCGAGGCCAAGATCACGGTGGTCGGCGTGCCGGACAAGCCGGGCGAGGCGGCGACGATCTTCCGGGCCATCGCGGACGCCGAGATCAACATCGACATGATCGTCCAGAACGTGTCGGCCGCGGCCACCGCGCTCACCGACATCTCCTTCACGCTCCCCAAGGCCGAGGGCCAGAAGGCGATGGCGGCGCTGACCAAGGCGCAGACGGTCATCGCCTTCGACTCGCTGCGCTACGACGACCAGATCGGCAAGATCTCGCTGGTCGGCGCGGGCATGAAGACCAACCCCGGTGTCACGGCGACCTTCTTCGAGGCGCTGTCCAACGCGGGCGTCAACATCGAGCTGATCTCGACATCCGAGATCCGTATCTCGGTGGTGACCCGGGTCGACGACGTGAAGCCCGCCGTGCAGGCCGTGCACTCGGCGTTCGGCCTGGACAGCGACAGCGACGAAGCGGTCGTCTACGGAGGGACCGGGCGATGAGCGCCGCGCCGCGACCGTCGCTCGCCGTGGTGGGGGCGACGGGAGCGGTCGGCACGGTGGTGCGCGAACTCCTCAGCACGCGCCAGGACGTGTGGGGGGAGATCCGGCTGGTCGCGTCCGCGCGCTCGGCCGGGCGGCTGCTGCCGGTGCGCGGTACCGAGGCGGAGGTCGTCGCGCTCGACGAGGCGGCCTTCGACGGGATCGATGTCGCGCTCTTCGACGTGCCCGACGAGGTGGCCGCGCGGTGGGCGCCGATCGCGGCGGCCAAGGGCGTGGTCGTGGTGGACAATTCGGGCGCCTTCCGGATGGACGACGAGGTGCCGCTGGTGGTGCCCGAGGTCAACGCGCACGCGGTACGGATGCGCCCGCGCGGCATCGTCGCCAATCCCAACTGCACGACGCTGTCGATGATCGTGGCGGTCGGCGCGCTGCACGCCGAGTTCGGGCTGACCGAGCTGATCGTCTCGTCGTACCAGGCGGCCTCGGGCGCCGGGCAGGCCGGGATCGCGGCGCTGCGCGACCAGATGACGAAGGTCGCGGGGACGGAGGCGGGCACGCAGGCGGGTGATCTGCGCCGCACGGTGGGCGACTTCGGGCCGTTCGCGGCGCCGCTGGCGCTCAATGTGGTGCCGTGGGCGGGCTCGCTCGCGGGCGACGACGGCTGGTCGTCGGAGGAGATGAAGGTACGCAACGAGTCGCGCAAGATCCTCGGGCTGCCCCATCTGCGGGCCACGGCGACCTGCGTACGGGTGCCGGTGATCACGACCCACTCGCTGTCGGTGCACGCGCGCTTCGAGAACGAGGTGACGGTCGCGCGGGCGCACGAGATCCTGCGGAACGCGCCGGGTGTCGTGGTCTCCGACGACCCGGGGCAGGGTGAGTTCCCGACGCCCGCGGACGCGGTCGGCACCGATCCCACGTGGGTGGGGCGCGTACGGCGCTCGCTCGACGACCCGTGCGCCCTCGAACTGTTCGTCTGCGGCGACAATCTGCGCAAGGGCGCGGCGCTGAACGCCGTCCAGATCGCCGAGGTGGTGGCGGCGGACATCGCCGTCTGAGGCCGCTCGGGCGCGTCCTCGGCAATGTGCACGGGGACGAAGTTGCTGGTCTGGACCACTTGAACTCACGTACCCGAACGTTGGAGACTTTGCATTCCCCCGCGGGAACCGACTCGCTCGGGGGAGCGTCTTTGTGTCAGCGCACTGCCCTATGGTCTGGTCCCTAAGGTGCTGCACACCGAGCGTGGTCCGGGGGGAAGCGTCGGTGCAAACAGGGCGTTGAGGAAGAGCTGGTACGCATGGGGATATTTGACGCTCCGTCGAGCGGCGTGTCTTGCGCGTACAACCCTGAGGGGGGGATGCGTGTCCAACAGTCGTGGCGGAGGCACTGGGTATCGAGACGGCATTCGGACGGCACGGGACGATCACGCCGCCCCGGCTGCCGCGTCCACGCGCGTCGGCGTCCGGTGCGCTCTCCGGTGGCATCCCGGTGATCGCGCCCTGGCCGGTCGTGCGGGTCACGGCCGCGGAAGGCGAGGACTCTGACTCGGCGATGGCAGTAGGCACCACGGTCGACCACCTCACCGAGACCTACCGTGCGCACTACCGTTCACTGCTCGGCCTCGCCGCGCTGCTGCTGGACGACACGGCCTCCTGCGAGGACGTGGTCCAGGAGGCGTTCATCCGGGTGCACTCCGCCCGCAGCCGGGTCCGCGAGCCGGAGAAGACCCTGGCCTATCTGCGCCAGACGGTCGTCAACCTCTCCCGCTCCGCCCTGCGCCGCCGCATCCTGGGCCTGAAGCTGCTCTCCAAGCCGATGCCCGACATGGCGAGCGCGGAGGAGGGCGCGTACGAGATCCTGGAGCGCGACCAGCTCAAGGCCGCGATGCGTACGCTTCAGCGCAGGCAGCGCGAGGTGCTGGTGCTGCGATACTTCGCCGACATGACCGAGGCGCAGGTCGCCGAGACCCTGGGTATCTCCCTGGGCTCGGTGAAGGCGTACGGTTCGCGAGGCATCGCGGCGCTGCGCGTCGCGATGGAGGCGACGGCATGACCACCCCCGACGACGCGCATGGTATGGAAGACCAGAACAAGAACCAGGATCAGGACCAGGGCAAGGGCGCGGACCACGGCGAGGGCCGGGGCCGCGACCTGGGCTTCGGCTCCCCCGCCGCCGCTTCCGCCTCGGGCTCGGACGGCGCTTCCGCCTCGGGCTCCGGCTCCGCCCGCACTTCCGCCTCGGGCTCCGACAGTGCGTCCGGCTACGGCTCCGGTGCCGACGGCCTCTTCGGCCTCGACGGCGGCTTCGACTTCGCCAGTCTCGAACTCGACCTCGACAGTGCCGACGGCGTCGAGCACACCCCGGAGGAGGCGGCGCTGCGGGCGCTGCTGCACAACGCCGTCCAGGGCATAGAGGCGTCCCCCGAGGCGCTCGACCACCTGCGGCGCGCGGTCCCGGCCCGCAGGCAGCACCGTCGGCAGGCGCTGGCCGGTGCCGCCGCGGCCGTGGTCCTGGCCGGCATGGCGGTGCCCGCGCTGATCCACGCCGCCGACACCTCCAGCAGCACCAACGCCCTCCCGGCGAACGTCTCCAGCACCCACGCCTCCGCCCCCGGCCAGGACGGCCACACCAACTACTGGGCGGGCGGCCCCTCCTCGGGTCAGGCGGCCACCGGCACCGGCGGCGCGGGCACCTCGACGAAGAGCCCCACCGACGATCCGCCGCCCGCGACCACCACCCCCTCGGACTCGGCGGCGGTCTCCGCGCCCGACTGCTCCAGCGTCCAGCTCGGCCAGGGCACCAGCTCCGCCGACTCCCCGGACTCCTCCGGCCGCGTCTACGGCTGGTTCCGCGTCGCCAACGTCTCCGGCGTCCCCTGTACGGTCCCCGGCAGCGGGCAGGTGCAGGTCCTCGCCGAGGGCTCGGCCGACCCCTCCCGTATCCAGGTCGTCGGCCACACTCCGGGCGACCCGGCGAGCAGGCTGCCCTCCGGCGTCGACGGACCCGTGGTGCTCGCACCGGGTGACACCTACGAGGTGCAGTTCGCGTGGATCCCCGCGGGCAACGGCACCGGAGGTTGCCCCACGACGCCCACCACGCCGCCGACCACCCCGACACCCACGCCGACGTCGAGCGACCCCGCGAGCACCGGCGGCCCCACCGGCTCCGACCCGGGCACCGGCACGGGCAGTGGCAGCGGCAGCAACGGCGCCTCCACCCAGCTGGGCAGCGGTGACCCGCCGACCAGCCCGCCCCCCGGCAGCGTCGCCCTCAACCACACCCCGGCCGCGGGCGCCCCCGTCGTCGACGGCCCCGTCATCCAGAACGCCTGCGCGGGCACCCTCTACACGACGGCCGCGCTCCCCGGCACCACCAGCGGCAACACCACCCCCGGTACGGGGACGAGCGGCGGCACCGGAACCGACTCGGGAGCGACCGGCTCCGGCTCGTAGGGCCTCCGGGCACTGCGGGTACTTCGGCGACTCCGGGTACTTCGGGGAACTCTCCCCGGACCCCCTCCCCGCACCTCGCGGGACCAGGACCGGCGCTCCTGGTCACCGGAGGCCGAGCCCTGCGCCTGGCCGCGCGCCCGGCGTCGGCTCCGGGCCGGTGCGGGTCCCCGGTTGCGGGGCCGCGAACGGCCCCCCGTACCGTTGTGGTGTGTACCGGTTCCTGCTCACCCCGCGCTGGCTGGCGGTCAGCGTGCTGTCGCTGCTCGCCGTGCCGTTCTGCGTCTTCATGGGCAGTTGGCAGTTGAGCCGGTTCGAGCTGCGGGTCGACTCCCACAAGAGCGCCGAGCACGCCCAGGGCAAGGCCGTCGCCGAGGCGGCGGTGCCGTTGGCGACACTGCTGCCGCAGCCGCGCACCCAGGTGCCCGACGGCGCCTCGGGTCGTTCGGTCAGCGCGACCGGCCGCTATGACTCCTCCCATCAGCTCCTGGTCCCCGGCCGCACCCTCGACGGCCACGACGGCTACTACGTACTGACCCCCCTGCGGGTCGGCGCGGACGGCGCCGCCCTGCCCGTCGTCCGCGGCTGGCTGCCGGGCGACGCCTCCGCCGCCGCGCGTACCGGTGCCGTACCGGCCGCGCCGACCGGCGAGGTCACCGTGACCGGCGCCCTCCAGTACCCGGAGAGCACCGGCACCGACGGCGTGCAGTCCAACGGCGCGCTGCCCTCCGGACAGCTCGGCATGATCAGCGCCGCCTCGCTGGTCAATGTGCTGCCCTACCCCGTCTACAGCGGCTGGATCACCGCGAGCGACCCCACCGCGCCGCTGAAGGCGGTGCCCCCGGCGGCGGCCCCCAACAGCGGTCTGGACATCAAGGCGTTCCAGAACCTCGGCTACACCGGTGAGTGGTTCGTCTTCGCCGGCTTCGTCGTCTTCATGTGGTTCCGACTGGCCCGCCGCGAGGCCGAGACACGCGCCGACGCCGCGCTGGGTCTCGTCCCCGACGACGGTGACGACGAGCCGGGGTCCGGGCCGAAGGCGGAATCAGGGCCGGACGCCTCCGGCGCGGGCCGGGCGGACGCTGTGGTCACCGCGTCTGCGTCCGCCGACGCCTAGGGCCGGACGCCGAGGCGCGCCCTGGCCGCACTTCCAGCCGTGTGCTGGCCCGGCTGACTGTCCGGGCGCCTTTCGTCCGCCGAGGCGCGTGTCCAGCTGTCCGGCCGTACGCGCATCCGCCCGCTCGCCCGGCCGGAGGCCCGGGGCTGGCCCGGGGTCGGACCCGCGCTGGTCCAACCCCGGTCGGCCACCGGCCCCCTACCGCCCTGCCGCCTACCCGCCCGCGTGTTTCAGCGCGAAGGCCAGTTCCAGACGGACCTGCTTGATCCGCTCCTCCACGACCAGCGAACCGTGCCCCGCGTCGTACCGGTACACCTCGTGCGGCTTGTCCAGCTCCCGAAGCCGCTCGACGTAGTTGTCGATCTGGCGTATCGGGCAGCGCGGGTCGTTCATGCCCGCGCTGATGTAGACGGGGGCGGCGACCCGCTCGACGTAGGTGAGCGGGGAGGACGCCTCGAAGCGGTCGGGGACCTCCTCGGGGGAGCCGCCGAAGAAGGTGCGGTCCAGGGACTTGAGGGCCTCCATCTCGTCGGCGTACGCGGCCACGTAGTCGGCGACCGGGACCGCCGCTATGCCCACCGTCCACGCCTCCGGCTGGGTGCCAAGGCCCAGCAGGGTCAGATAGCCGCCCCAGGAGCCGCCGGACAGGACCAGCCGCCGCGGGTCGGCGAGGCCCGAGGACACGGCCCACTCGCGGACCGCCGCGATGTCCTCCAGCTCGATCAGGCCGACGCGGTGCTTGAGCGCGTCCGTCCACTCCCGGCCGTAGCCGGTCGAACCGCGGTAGTTCACCCGGACCACCGCGAAGCCGTGGTCGACCCAGGCCGCGGGACCCGCCGCGAAGGAGTCCGAGTCGTGCCAGGTGGGACCGCCGTGGATCTCGAACACGGTCGGGAACGGCCCCTCGCCGACCGGCTTCTGGACCAGCGCGTGGATCCGGCCGCCGGGACCCTCCACCCACGCGTCCTCCACCGGCACCGACTCCGGCGCCCGCAGCCCCGGCGCCTCCAGCACGACGGCGCCGGTCGTGGACCGCACCGCGGGCGGGCGCTGCGCCGACGACCACAGGTACTCCACCGTCCCGTCGGGCCGGGCGGTGGCGCCGCTGACCGAACCCGGCGGGGTGTCGAGCCGCGCCAGGGTGCCGGCCGCCAGGTCGTACCGGAACATCTCGCCGCGCGCCTGGTAGTCGTGGACGACCAGCAGCGCCGAGCCGTCCGGATACCACTCGGCGTGCACGTCACCGGGCAGGTCTATGGCCAGCCGCGTCTCCACGCCGGTCGCGGTGTCCCAGATCATCGGCAGCCAGCGGCCGGACCGCTGGTGTCCGACCAGGAGGCGGGTGTCGCCGACGACGGGGGCGAATCCCAGGCAGTCCAGGCCCAGCTCGGCCCGGCCGCCGTCGGTGTCGTCCAGCTCCGCGACCGTCGAGCCGTCCGCGACCGACAGCACCCGCAGCGCGCTGTGCATCGCGTCGCCGTGCTCGGTGTGCTCGATCACGACCAGCGTGCCGTCCTCCGAGAGGTCGCCGACGCTCGCCGACTCCGCGTGCCGGTAGACCTCGACCGGCTCGCTGTCCGGCCGCACCACGTACACCGACGTGCCCTCGTCGTCGGTGGACCGTCCGACCACGGCCAGGCCGCCGGGGCCCAGCGCGAGACCGGCCGGGTAGGACGCCTCCAGGCCGGGCGCCGCCGGTACGTCCTCACCGCCCGCGAAGGGCTGCCGCATCCATATCCCGAACTCGTCCCCGTCCGTGTCCGAGAACCACCACACCCACGCGCCGTCCCGGCTCAGCGTGCCGTCCGTCGTCCCGTTCGGCCGGTCGGTGACCTGCCGTCGCTCGCCCGTCGTCCGGTCCCAGGCGTACAGCTCGTACGTCCCCGTCACGTTCGACACGAACAGGCTGCGGTCCGGGGCGTCCTCGGCCCACTCGGGCAGCCCGACCCGCGGCGCCCGAAAGCGCTTCTCCCACTCCGGCATGGACCCCGCCGGGGATCCGGTGATCTCGTTCATGCCCCCATGATGCTCCGCCCCGACCACATTCGGGCACCCACTCTTCACAGCCTGTGGATAACTCCGTGCCCCGGCCGCCGCGGATCATCGCCCCGCCGCTACGACGCGCCGCCCGCGGGGGCCGTGCCCGCCGTGCCGCGTACGACCACGACGGGGCACGAGGCGTGCACGGTGACCGTGTGGCTGACCGAGCCGAGGAGGGTGGAGCGGAAGGTGCCGTGGCCGCGCACGCCCACCACGATCAGGTCGGCGCCCTCACCGCTGTCGAGGATGGCCTGGGCCGGGTTGCCGAGCACGGTACGGCGGGTGACGGTCGCTGCCTGTTCGGGCGTGAGGGCCGCCTCGACGGCCCGCGCCAGGATCTGGTCCGCGTTGGCCTCCAGATCGACGTCGTCGGGCAGCCCCGGCAGCCCGGCCCAGCCGTACGCCGACGGCATCTCCCACGCGATGACCGCTTCCAGCGCGGCGCCGGTCAGGGCCGCCTGCCGCGCGGCCCAGCGCAGCGCCTTGAGCGACGGTTCCGAGCCGTCGACCCCGACGACGATCCTGCCTGCGGCCGTGCCCGTACCGGAGCCGATACCGGAGCCCGTGCCGGAGCCCGTGCCGGGATCGGCGCCTGATCCCGTGCCCGAGCCTTCGGCGGAGCCCGCGTCCGAGCCCGTGCCCGCGCCTGACCCCGCGTCCGAGCCCGTACCCGCGCCCGCTGCCGTGCCCGTCTCCGTGTCCCGCGTCGCCTCGCCCATGGCCGTCTCCCTCGCCTCGCTTGCCCGTCCGACCCGGAAACGGCCGGCCCACACGCCAAGCGTGCGTGACAAGCGGTGCGTGGCGGGGCATTTCGGGCGGTCGCCGGTCCGCGTCGGATACGCGTCCGGCTTCCGGGCCGGGGCGGCGCGCGCGGCTCCGCGCCGTCGTGGAAGCGGAGGCGCGGGGCCTTCGCGCCTCCGCTGGATACGGAGTTGGCGCCCGCGCGGCTCACCGCTGCGGCCGTGGGAAACGGCTACTGGCGGAGGTAGCGGTCGCGCACCAGGGTGAACCGCATGGCCCACTCGGTCAGTTCGGCCAGGCTGCGGCTGGACACGCGGCCGGTGCGGATGGTGCCGTTCGTCAGGACGACGGCCATCCGGAAGACGGATTCGTGGTCCTCCACGACGCACTCGGCGAAACGGATCATCGGCCAGGGGAGGTCGACGGTCTGGCCGTTCTCGCCGAGGGAGATGCCGTAATCGTCCGCAAGTAGTGCGTTCTTCCGGTCCATCGCCAGGAATTCGGGGACGTCGTCCTCCGGCGACCAGGCCGGGACGCCCGGGACCGGGGCGGGCGAATGCGCCGGGTAGGCCGTGGCCAGCGAGGTCGACGGCGGGATCGACGGACCGGGGACGCCGGGCGCGTACGAGGGAGGCGGCGGAACGGCCCCTGAGGCGTACGGGTTGGCGGCGGCCGGAGGAGGCGGGGGTACGGGAGTCCGCGGGTCCGAGGTACGGGGGGCCGCGTCCCCGGTGCGGTGCGGGGCGTCGCCCGTACCCGCCTCGGCCGTACCCGAATCGCCGAACCAGTCGAGGAGTTGGTTTGTGCTCGGGCGGTGGGACGGCTCCTTCGTGAGGCAGGCCGCGACCATCGGGCGGATCGCCTCCGGGACCGCGGAGACGTCGGCCTCGTGGTGCACGGAGCGGTACATCAGGGCGACCGGGGTGCCGCCGCCGAAGGCGCTGCCGCCCGCGGCGGCCACCAGGACCGCGCCGAGCGCGAAGATGTCGGCGGCGCCGTCCACGTCACGGCCCTCGGCCTGCTCGGGGGCGAGGAAGCCGGGGGTGCCGAAGGAGGTGCCCGTGGTGGTGATCCGGGTGTTCTCGACGGCGCGTGAGATGCCGAAGTCCAGTACGCGCGGGCCGTCTTCGGCCATGATGATGTTGCCTGGTTTGAGATCGCGATGCACCAGACCGCAGCGGTGGATCGCCTCCAGCGCCTCGGCGAGCGCGGCGCCCAGCGCCTTGAGCTGTTCCTCGCCCATCGGGCCCCGCGCGGCGAGCAGTTGGCCGAGCGTCGGACCTTGCACGTACGCCGTCGCCAGCCAGGGGGCCTCCGCGTCCGGGTCCGCGTCCACCACCGGCGCCGTGTGGAAACCGCCCACCATGCGCGCCGCGGCGACTTCGGCGCGGAAGCGCTCCCTGAAGGACGGGTCCGCGGCCAGTTCCGGCCGCGCCACCTTTACCGCCACGTGGCGGCCTCCCCGCGAACGGGCCAGGTACACCAGGCCCATTCCGCCTTCGCCGAGCTTGCGAAGGACGACGTAGCTTCCGATGCGGGTCGCTTTCGCGTCGGCGCCTGTCGCTGTGCCGTTGGAGCCGTTGGAGCCGTTGGAGCCGTTGGAGCCGTTGGAGCCGTTGGAGCCGTGCGAGGCGCTCGTATCGATTGTGCCGTTCGTATCGCTCGTGCCGCTCGTGTCGTTCGGGCCTTGCACGCCCAGCCGCCTCCTCGCGTCCCCCGTCTGGCCAGGCGCCCAGTATGACGGTCCCTCTGCGGAGTGCGGTCCCTCATTTCGCGCGGGTGCGGGCCCCGCCCTACGACAGCAGGGAGCGGATTGCGGCGCGGTCGACGGTGGTGAGGGCGCGGACGAGGGGCGGGGTGAGGAAGACGAGGAGGAGGCCGAGGAGGGAGGCGCCGGCGATCTGGAGGGGGGAGGAGAGGTAGTAGGCGTGGTGGACGCCGCCGGAGGTGTACTCGAAGAGGCGGTAACCGGGCCAGTCGACGTAACGGGGGAAGACCCAGGCGTAGGCGGGGTAGAGGGCGACGGTCCAGCCGGTGACGAGGAAGGTCAGGGTGAGGACGAAACTCGCGATGCGCCAGGGGAACATGAGGACCTGGAAGAGGAGGGCCTTCCAGGCCGAGGCGTCGCGGAGCCTGGCGGTCATGGCGGCCCAGCGGCCGGGGGTACGGGGCGCGGGTACGGGGGCGGGCTCGCCGACGCGGAGGGAGAGCCGGCTCCTGGCGCGGGCGCGTTCGGCGCCGCCGAGCGCGCGGGCCCCGGTCAGCATCGCGGCCAGGACGGGCACCCCGATCGCGGTGAGGGCGAGGCTGGTACCGAGGGCGAACATCGTGACGGCGAAGACGAATCCGGCGATGGCGATCGGCAGCGACGTGAGCGCGTAACCGACCTCGCGGAAGGTGACGGCGGAGAAGGGCGCGCGCCAGAAGCCGGGCGGGACGCGGCCGGGCCCTGGACCCTTCGCGGGCGAACCGTACGCGGGATGCCCGGCGTCCGGAGCCGCCAGCAGGCCGGGCCGGGCCTGCGACGCGGCGGCGGGAGGAGAGGAGTGCGGCTGCGCGGTGGACGCCTGAGTGGCGGCGGCCTGAGTGGCGGATGTCTGCGCGGCGGACGCCTGAGCGGCGGCGCTCTGAGTGGCGTGGGGGAATGTGCTGGCGGTCATCGCTGGCCTCGAATCATCGCGGTGGGGACCGTTCCGTCCTGATGCCTAGACGATCCCGCTCGGCACCCCTCTCGCGGCATCCGGCAGCCCGGCCGGTCGGGGGTGGGGCCAGCCCCACCCCCTGCCATTCTTGAACGGTGCGCGAAACAGGAGACGTCCCGTTCGAATCCGGCCCATCCGGCCTGTCAGACCCCGCCGGCCTGTCAGACCCCGCGGCCCCCGCCGCCCCCGTCGTCATGAGCGGTACGCCCGGCTCCTTCGCCAGGAGCGTGCTGGCCGACCGCCACCCGGCGTTGATCAGGCAGGTCGCGGACGCCTTCCCGTACCCGCCCGAGCAGCGCCGCGCACTCGACGCGCTCGCGGAGGAGACGGCCGCGCCCGCCTCGGCCGACGCGACCTCGGGCCCGTCGATCGGCCCGCTGTCGACCCACACCGGCACCGACACCCACACCGGCACTGACACCCGCACCGGCACCGACTCCCGCACCGACGACATCCGACGGTGGGCCGAATGGGGCGCGGAGGCGTACGTCGGCCGTGCGTCGTGGTACGAGGTGCCCTTCCTGTGGGCCGAGAGTTACTTCTACCGCAGGCTGCTGGACGCGGTCGGCTACTTCGGGCCGGGGCCGTGGCAGGGCGTCGACCCCTTCGCGCCGTTCAAGCGCGCCGAGTTGACCGGGCCCGAGGTCGCCGACGAACTGGCCGCCCTCGACGCGCTCGACGACCTCGCCCCGGACGACCGGGACCGCGCTGTCCTCCAAGGCGCCCTGTGGGGCAACCGCGCGGACCTCGGCTTCCGCATCTCCGCGAACGGGTCTACGGCGAACGGGTCTACGGCGAACACGTCCTCCACGAAAGCGCCTTCGGCAGAAGCTCCTACGGCGGAAGCGTCCTCCGCGAACACGTCCTCCACGAACACGCCCTCCGTGAACGCGTCCCCCACCCACGCCCCCACAAGCACCCCCTCCGACGACCTCCTCGCCGACGACAGCGCCGCCCTCTGGCGGCACCTCGCCGCCGCCCCGCCCGGCACCGCGGCGGTGACCGTGATCGCCGACAACGCGGGCCGCGAGCTGATCCCCGACCTGATCCTGATCGACCATCTCCTGCACACCGGCCGCGCCGCCACCGCGGTCCTGCACGTGAAGCCGTACCCGTACTTCGTCTCGGACGCGACGACCTCGGACGTCGTCGACTGCCTGCGCCGGATCGGGCAGGCACCGGGCCGCAGAGCGCGGGAGACGGGCGCGCGGCTGTGGTTGGCGCTGGGCACCGGCCGACTCGTCGTCCGCGCGCACCCGTTCGCCTGCGCGCCGCTGCCGTACGCCGACATGCCCGCCGATCTGCGGGCCGAACTGGGCCGCGCCACACTGACGGTGCTCAAGGGCGACCTCAACTACCGCCGCTTGGTGGGCGACCGCCTGTGGTCCCCGACGACCGAGTTCTCCCTGCCCACCGGCTACTTCCCGAGTCCGCTGGCCGCCCTGCGCACCCTCAAGTCCGATGTCATCGTCGGCCTCGACACCGGTACGGTCACCGCGCTCGACGCCAACAGCGCGGCGAACGAAGCGGCTTGGCGTACGAGCGGGACGTACGCCGTCGTCCAGGTGCGTACGGTCTGAACCTCCGGCCCCGCGGGGAAGGACCGTCTCCGCCCTCTTCCCCGGCACGCCCGGACACACCGGGCCGCACCCTCTAGGCTGCAACCGCCGTACGCGCAAGATCAGTTGATCAGACGCGTGCGGTGCAGCGCGCACCGACAACGTGAGACGACACAGGACGACGACGTGAAGGGCGGACAGGGCGATGGGTGTGGCGATCCGGAGGGCCGGGGCGGACGACCGGGAGGTCGTGGTCGGGGTGCTGGACAAGGTGTTCAGGAACGACCCCGTGAGTAGCTGGGTCTTCCCCGACCCTGAGCACCGGCTGCGCAAGCACGCGTCGTTGATGGGCGCCTTCGCCGACCAGGTACTCGCCGACGGCTACGTCGACATGACGGAGGACGGCAAGGCGGTCGCCCTGTGGATGTCGATACCCGCGACCAGCGACGCGCCCGAGGACGCCCAGGCGCACGCGGACGACGACGACCCCGCCGCCTTCCGCGAGGCGGTCGACCCGGACAACGAGCGCGTCGAGCAGATCGCCCGCATCCTCGGCGAGGGCCACCCCACGGGCCCCGCCCACGAATACCTGCTGCTCATCGCCGTGGACGCGGAGTTGCAGGGCCAGAGCCGCGGCACCGAACTGATCTCCGCCGTCCTCGAACGCTGCGACCGCGACGGCCTGTCCGCGTATCTGGAGGCCAGCAGCGAGCGCAGCCGCGGCCTGTACGAGCGGCTCGGCTTCGTCTTCACCGGCCGCACGATCGACCTCCCGGACGGGCCTCACATGTGGCCGATGTGGCGCGAGCCGCGCGCCGCGGCCGTATAGGCGTACGCGTAGCCGTACAGGCAGCCGTACCTCCTAGGCGGAGGTACGGCACCCCCGCCCGCGGGTAAGGAGCAGGAGAGGCACGGCCGTTGGTACGCGGCCGCGCGCGGGGGAGAGGCGGCAGGGCGATGACGGACACGGGAGCGGCAGCCGGTACGAATACGGGTACGGGTACGGATACGGGCGGCGGTTCGCGGGACGCGGCGGGGACGAACGGCCCGGCCACCCTGCGCGAAGTCGCCCGACTCGCCCAACGGCACGGCTTCGGCGAGTCCCGCGCCGTCCACGCGCTCGGCGGCGGTGACGTCGGCTGCGTCGCCTTCGGCCTCGCGGTCGTCCTGCTCGCGCCCGGCATCGGCCTGGTCCTCCACCCGTACAACCCGGTGGTCACCTCGATCGGCGTCACCTTCCTCGTCCTCGCCCTCGCGCTGCCGATCACCGCGTTCCGTTACGAGAAGCGCCGCGACAACCGCATCCCGCGGCTGCACGTCTTCGACGGCGGCATCGTCATCACCCGCCCGGCCCGGATCGACGTCCACCCCTGGCCGGACATCCGCGTCGTCGAGCGCGAGGACTCCGTCGCCATCGGCCAGGGCGGCACGACGCGTCAGGTCCACCGCCTCGAACTGCACGCGATAGACGGCGACGTGCTGTGCTCCCTGGGCGACGCCTTCGACACCGTCACCGTCGTCAGAGCCGCGATCGCGGGCGGCGCGCATACGTCATAACGGCGCGCGACCGAGAGCGCGCAGGTCCGTCAACTCGGCACCCGTCTAGCACCGTTCGGGTACCCGCCTTGTGGTTTTTTGCGGGGCGGGGCGGGGCTAGGAGGGGAGGCGCTCTTGGAGGTGGACCGTGACGGTGTCGCCCTCTTGTTTGCTGATGGCTTTGCGCAGCTCGGCGGTGACGGGGAGTTTGTGGGTGCCGTCGCCGAGGGCCATGAAGGAGCTCTGGAAGGGGTGGCCGTCGATCGTGCCGCGGACCTTGACGAGGCCGCGGGTGCCGAAGAAGGCGGCGGACTCGGGCCAGACGACATAGGTCCAGCCGCCCTTGTTCGGGCTTTTCAGCAGGGTCGCGGTGAATCGCTTGTCCATCGTGGATACCGCCTGTTCAGCAGCTTTCGGTGGCGCGCCCCGGCCGGGGACGTCCGCGGGCGTTCACCACGTAGGACCGGCGGCGAGGCGGAAACTCATCGCGGGCCGCGAAGGCTGACGTGCGGGCGGCGGGGGCTCATCTACAGTGCTGCGGTCAGTGCCTGTCAGCCGGTGATGTGAGAAGGAACAGCGGACCATGCCGACCGAGACGTTCGAGTTCCAGGTGGAAGCGCGTCAGCTTCTGCAGATGATGATCCACTCGATCTACTCCAACAAGGACGTGTTCCTGCGCGAGTTGGTGTCCAACGCCTCGGACGCGTTGGACAAGCTGCGGCTCGAAGCGCTGCGGGACAGCGAGTTGGACGTGGACGTGTCGGACCTGCACATCGGGCTGGAGGTGGACCGGGAGGCCCGTACGCTCACCGTGCGGGACAACGGGATCGGGATGTCCCGGGAGGAAGTGGTCCAGCTCATCGGGACGATCGCCAACTCGGGGACGGCGAAGTTCCTGCGGGAGCTGAAGGAGGCCGAGGGCGCGGGCGCCGCAGAGGGCCTGATCGGCCAGTTCGGGGTCGGGTTCTACGCGAGCTTCATGGTGGCGGACGAGGTCACGCTGCTGACGCGCCGCGCGGGGGAGACCGAGGGCACGCGGTGGACGTCCAGCGGTGAGGGGACGTACACCGTGGAGACCGTCGAGGACGCCCCGCAGGGGACGGCGATCGTGCTGCGGCTGAAGCCGGAGGACGCCGAGGACCGGCTGTACGACTACACCTCGCCGTGGAAGATCAAGGAAATCGTCAAGCGGTACTCGGACTTCATCACCTGGCCGATCAGGATGGCCGCGGAGCCCGCGCCCGGAGGCGACACCGACACCGACACCGGCGCCGATACCGACACCGACACCGAAGGCGACGCCGAGGACGGTACTGACGCGGCGGCTCCCAAGCCCGAGCCCCAGCTCGAAACGCTGAACTCCATGAAGGCCCTGTGGGCCCGCTCCCGCGAGGAGGTCAGCGACGCCGACTACCACGAGCTGTACAAGCACATCAGCCACGACTGGAACGACCCGCTGGAGATCATCCGCCTCCACGCGGAAGGCACCTTCGAGTACCAGGCGCTGCTGTTCATCCCGGCGCACGCGCCGCAGGACCTGTTCATGCGCGACTACAAGCGCGGCGTCCAGCTCTACGTGAAGCGCGTCTTCATCATGGACGACTGCGAAGCGCTGATGCCGCCGTACCTCCGCTTCGTCAAGGGAGTCGTCGACGCGCAGGACCTCTCGCTGAACGTGTCGCGCGAGATCCTCCAGCAGGACCGCCAGATCGAGCTGATGCACCGTCGGCTGGCGAAGAAGGTGCTGTCGACGGTCAAGGACATGATGGCCGCGCGGCCCGAGCAATACGCCACATTCTGGCGGGAGTTCGGCCGCGTCCTGAAGGAGGGACTGCTCGGCGACTTCGAGAACCGTGACGCGATCCTCGGCGTCAGCTCCTTCGCCAGCACGCACGACAAGGACGCGCCGACGACGCTCGCGCAGTACGTCGAGCGGATGAAGGACGGCCAGGAGCACATCTTCTACGTCACCGGCGAATCGCGGCAGGCCGTCGAGAACTCCCCGCACATGGAGGCGTTCCAGGCCCGCGGCATCGAGGTGCTGCTGTTGACCGACCCCGTGGACGAGGTCTGGGTCGACACGGCACCGGAGTTCGGCGGCAAGCAGTTCCGCTCCGTCGCCAAGGGCGAGGTCGATCTCGGCACGGAGGAGGAGAAGCAGGAGGCGGGGACCGAACGGGAGAAGCAGCAGGAGGAGTTCGCGGGCCTGCTCGCCCGTATGACGGAACTGCTGAGCGAGCAGGTCAAGGACGTACGCCTCTCCTCGCGGCTCACCGTCTCGCCTGCCTGCGTCGTCTCGGACACCAACGACGTGTCACCGGCGCTGGAGAACATCTACCGCGCCATGGGCCAGGAGATCCCGCACGCCAAGCGGATTCTCGAACTCAACCCCAAGCACCCGCTGGTCGTCGGCCTCAACCGCACCCACGCCGAGCGTCCCGACGACCCGGCCCTCGAAGAGACCACCGAACTCGTCCACCAGCTAGCCCTGTTGGCCGAGGGCGCCGAACTCCCCGACCCCTCCCGCTTCGTGAAGCTGGTCGCGGACCGCCTCGAACGCACCTTGTGAGACAGGGTTCTTGAGGGCGCTGGGGCCGGGGGCCGTACGGATCGCCGTACGACCCCCGGCTCTCCGCGTGAGCCCCGGTACGCGTGGACCCCTTTACATGAGCCGCCGCACGCGCGACCCCCGTACGGCGAACCCCCGTACGCGCGCCCTCTATACGTGCGGCGTCGCCGCGACCGCCTGCTCCGCCGTCCACCGGTCCATCCGCTCCCACTGCCCGAGCAGCCACTCGCTGCGAGCCGCGTCCCCGACCGGGACCTCGGCCGCCGGTATCCGCCACCAGTGGACCCGCACCGGGCGGCGGAACGGCAGGAAGTCCCAGGCGGCGCGCGCGGACGCGATGACGTCGAGGCCGGAGTGGACGACGAAGACCACCTCGGCGGTGGGCGCGGCGGCCAGTACGGCGAGGCTTCCGGCGTCCCGCGGCGGCAGCACGTACCGCAGCCGGGCCGCGCGGGCCGCGCGCCGGTACTGGCCGAGGCGGCGCAGGCTGGCGATGGCGCGGCGGTGGCGGCGCGGGGTGAAGTTGCCGCCCTCGGGGAAGATCACGAGCGCGTCGCGCGACCGCAGCCCCGCCGCCAGTTCGGTGATCGCGTCCTCGGCGGTGCCGTGCGCGGGGGGCAGGAAGCAGTGCGGGACCCGGCCGAGCAGGACGTCGAGGCACGGATCGGCGCGCAGGACGCCCTTCAGCACGGTGTGCGGCAGCAGGCGTACGTCGGTGAGCAGCGTCTGGAGGAGCAGGAACGAATCGCCGACACCCGCGTGCCGGACGAACACCACGAGCGGTACGTCCGGCGGCCGGTCGCCCACGGGCAGCGCGGGCGTCATCTCCACCTCCAGCCGGAACAGCCGGTCCGCCACCTTGCGCAGTACGGCCAGCAGCCGCGCGAGGAGCGCGAACGCCTCGGCCGCCCGCCGGTCCCGGTCCGCCCGGGGGTGGTGCAGGAAGAGCGCGGAGGCCGCCAGCACTCCCGTGAGGTCCACGACGAGGTAGACGAGCAGGAATCCGGCCATACGCGTCGGCCGCCACGCGCCGCGCGACGGGATCGACACGGGCGCGCTGAGTACGGTCACGGTGATGAGGAGCGCCGCGGCCACCGGTATCAGCGCGACCACGAGCGCGGTGGTGACCGTACGCCGGGCGGCTGTGACCAGCGCGGCGCCCGCGGCAGCGGCAGCGGTACGGGTACGGGTCGACGGCCGGACCCGCGCGGCCGGGTCGGCGCTCGCGAGCGCGTCCGTACCTGCACCCGCCGGGCCCGTACTCGCTGGACCCGTACCTGGACCCGTGCCTGAACTAGCCGGACCCGTCCCCGCGTTCAGGCCCGAGTCGAGGCCCGTCACGCCGGACCCTCGGCGGAGTGCGGGTCCTCGGCGCCGGAGCCTTCCGGGACAAGGGACTTGGGGGCGGCCCCGTCGAGCGCGCTCTCCAGATACCGCGACGACGCGGCGTAGGCCCGTTCGATACGGTCCGCCGTCTGCCCGAAGGCCCGGTGCCGCAACTGGCCCAGCGCCCCGGCCGCTTCACCGGATGCCGCCCCGCTGGGCAGTACGTGCACGGTCACGTCCGACGGCAGGTCGGCCATGTCGCGGGCGAACCGGTGCCTGCGGGCGATCTCGAAGGCGACCATGGCGACGTCCCACGGCAACTTCGGCGGGGTCAGCGGCCGTTCGATGCGGCCGACCTGGAGGACGTAGATCTCGCGCGCGCCCAGGGCGACGGCCCTGCCCACCGGGATGCTGTTGACGAGGCCGCCGTCCACGAAGTGCTCGCCGTCGACGTCGACCGGCGGCAGCAGTCCGGGCACGGCCGACGAGGCGAGCACCGCCTCGATCAGCGGGCCGCGGTCGAACCAGTGCTCGGCGGCGTTCTCGATGCTCGCCGCCACGCACTGGAAGGGCACCTCCAACTCCTCGATGAGCGCGACCTGTACGTGCTCACGCAGGAGGTCGACCAGCGGCGCCGGGGTGTAGAGGTGCGTACGGCTCCGCACGGCGGTGCTCACGCGGCCCATCAGCGAACCGGCGAACACCCCGGCCTTGCCCAGCCCCGTCCACAGCTCGATCAGCCGGCCGACGGCGGTCTGCGACGGCTCGGCGGCCACGGCGGCCCCGTTGATCGCTCCGACGGAGGTCCCGAGCACCATCCCCGGCTTCACCCCCTGCGCGAACAGGGCCTTGAGCATGCCCACTTCGTACGCCCCGAGGGCCCCGCCGCCCCCCAGCACGAACGCCGGTCCCCCCGCTTCACCCGCACTGTGGTCCATGCCAGAACGCGTGCCCCCGCTCCTTCCCCCCAATCAGCCGCCCGAACTCGCCACAGGCGCGGTGCCGCGTCGTCGGCCGGGCGCTTTCGCGGCGGACGGCGCGGGCCGTAGCGGACCGGCGTACGCCGTCGAGGCGGCGGCTGCGTCCTTGCGCCGACCGGGGCTTCGCGAGCGGGGGGTGGCGGCGGGGCGGTTGGAGCAGACTGGTGGGCCGCGTCGCGTCGGCGCGAGCCGGGCGGGCCGAGCCGGTGCCTTCGTCCTCCTTCCGCCGAGCCGGTCCGGTGCCGACCGCCACGTCACGGCGAAGGGCGTACACCGATGACCGAACCCCCGATGACCGAAGAGCCTCCGACGACCGGCCAACCCCCCACGGCCACATCCACGGCGCGCACCGCTGCTGTCGGCGACGACGAAAAGGCCGTACCCGACGAGGAGTTGCGCCTGACGTTTCCTGGCGACCGCAGCGAGGAGGCCGGTTACGCGATCACGCTGCGCGCCATGGCCCGCCGACTGCCCCAACTGGTGCGCCGGGCGCTCGGCATGGCCTGGCACGTGGACCGCAAGGCGGTCACCGCGCTGCTCGCCTGCCAGGTCCTGTCCGGCGTGCTGGAGGCGCTCGGCCTGCTGGCGGTAACCGGCACGATCACGGCCGTCATCGCGTCGGGCCACATCGACGAACGCCTCCGCCAAGCCGCGCCCTCCCTGGCCCTGTTGGCGTCGGCGGCGGGCGTACGGGCGGTGCTGGGCATCGCCGTCACCGGTCTGTCCACGCGCCTGGCACCGCGGATCTCGCGGGAGGCGGAGCTGCGGCTGCTGGACGCGGCGACGCACGCGGAGCTGACGGCGTACGACCACCCTGGCTACAACGACCGCTGGGACGCGGCCGACCGGGGCGTCGAGGTCTCGCAGGACATGCTCAACCAGTCCCAGAACATCCTCGCCGCCGCCGCATCGTTGATCGCCGCCGCGGCCGTACTGACCAGCGTCCACCCCGTGTTGCTGCCGCTGCTCGTCCTGGCCGCGCTGCCGCAGGCCATCGCGGGCGTACGGGGGGCGCGGCTGAACTACCTCGCGTCCCTGGAGACGATGAAGGACCGCCGCCTGCTGAGCGTCCTGCGGTGGAATCTGGTCGACAAGCAGCACGCCGACCAGATCCGTTCCGGCACGATGGCCGACTTCCTGCTCGGCAAGTACCGAGCGGCCGGGGCGCGGGTGGACGCCGCGACCGACCGGGCCGCCTGGCGCGCGGCGAAGATGTCGCTCGTCGGGAGCCTGGCCGGGGGAGTCGCGGCCGGAGCGGTCTGGGCGGCGCTGCTCTTCCTGATCAGCACCGGCCGCGTGTCCGTCGCGTCCGCGGGCACGGCGACGTTCGCGCTGCGCACGGTCGCTTCAGGACTGCGCGGCATCATCGGCTACGGCGCCATCATCTTCCGTACCGGGATGTACCTTGACGACTGGTCAGATTTCCTGGACGAGGCCGGTGGCCACCGGATCGCCCGCGGCGAGACCGTACCGATCGGCCCGGCCGTCGTACGCGCCGACCGCCTCACGTACACCTACCCGCACGCCGACCGGCCCGCCCTGCTCGATGTCAGCCTCGACGTGCGGCGCGGCGAAGTCCTCGCCCTGGTCGGCGAGAACGGCTCGGGCAAGACCACGCTCAGCAAACTCCTGTCCGCCCTCTACCTCCCCGACCGCGGCGCCGTCGTCTGGGACGGCGCCGACACCCGCACCCTGGACGCGCACGCCGCCTGGTCACGCGTGGCCGTCGTACCCCAGGAGTACGCGAAGTGGCCGCTGACCGCCCGCGACAACATCACCCTGGGCCAGCCCCGAACCGACCACCCGCACACGGCGGTTGATACGGCCGCCCACGCCTCCGGCGCCGACGAGGTCGTCACGTCCCTGCGCTCGGGCCTGGACACCCTCCTGGCCCGCGAGTGGTGGGGCGGCCAGGAACTCTCCGGCGGCCAGTGGCAACGCGTCGCCCTGGCCCGCGCCTTCCACCGCGACGCCGGTCTCCTCGTCCTCGACGAACCCACCGCCGCCCTCGACCCCCGCGCCGAACACCGCATCTTCACCGGCCTGCGCACCCTCGCCGCCGACCGCGCGGTCGTCCTGGTCACCCACCGCCTCACCAATGTCACCGTCGCCGACAAGATCGCCGTCCTCGACCAGGGCCGCCTCGTCCAGTACGGCACCTTCGCCCAACTCCGCGACACCCCCGGCCTCTTCCACGACCTGTGGCTCCTCCAGAACGACCGCGCGCCCGGCATCCCCGCCCAGCCCTCCGGCCCCGTGGAGCAGCAGCAGACGGCCGACCTCTGAGGCCGAGAGACGACTACGGAGGCGCCGGAATTTCCGACGCGCCGCCGGTCCGGCCGCACTTCGCCCCGGCCGACGCCCCCTGCCGCTTCGTAGCGGAGCGTCCTATGATCGTCGCGCTACGTGGGAGGGGGTGGGCCATGGCGGCGGGGGGATCGGCTTCGCGGCGGGCTCAAGAGGCGCGTCGGCAGGAGCGGTTGCTGCGGGAGCAGTGGCAGGCGGCGCGGCGGCAGGCGCGGCAGTGGGAGAGCGCGAGCGAGGGCGAACAGCGGGTCAGCGCACAGTTGTTGGTGCTGACCGAGCGCGGCTGGCGGCTTCTGGTGGACCGGCGGTGGCCGGGTACGCGGTCCGCGAACGTGGACATGCTGCTGGTCGGGCCCGCCGGTGTCTTCGTCGTGGACGTCAAGAACTGGCGCGCCGACCCGGAGGTCGAGGACGGCCGGCTCCTCGCGGGCGGTGAGGTGAGGGACGAGCACGCGCGCAAGCTCTCGGCGGTGACCAAGGCCGCCGAGACGGCGGTCGCCTCGTTGGGGATGTCCCCGGTCGCGGTCCGGCCGCTGATGGTCTTCGCCGACAAGCGCGTGGACACCGCGCTGGGGAGAATCCGGCTCCTGGGGGAGCGGGAGGTCGGTCCGTATCTGCTGGCGGAGCGTCACCGCCTCAACGCCGCCTCGGTGAGCGTCATAGCCGACCACCTGGGGCGGGTGTTCCCCGAGTACGAGGGATCGTCCGTCACAGAGCCGGTCACAGAGCCGGCCACAACGTCGACTACGGCGCCGTCCAGCGTGCCGCGCTCCGGACGCCAAGATCAGCCCGCCGCAGGGCTGTTCGACCTCGACGGCATGCGCGAGGCCGCACTGGACGCCGCCATGCGGGCACCGATCGAGCAGTGGATGACCTTCCTCGCCCAGGACCAGGTGGCCCTCGTGCGCCGCAACTGGTCCGGCCCCGCCCGTATCAGCGGACCCGCCGGTACGGGCAAGACCGTCGTCGGTCTGCACCGCGCGTCCTACCTCGCCCAACGCACCACGGGACGCGTCCTGTACGTGACCTTCGCCAGCAACCTCCCGCGCGTGCAGGAGACGTTCCTGCACGCGATGTCCCCCGCGGTCGCCGACCGGGTGGAGTTCCGCAGCCTGCACTCGTGGGCGCAGCAGTACACGCAGGACCGCGGTGTGCCGGTGAATCTGAACGGGGACAAGGCCGAGACGGCCTTCAGCCTCGCCTGGACGCACGCCGGGCGCGACAGCCCGCTGACCGAACTCGACCCGCTGCCGCGCTACTGGAAGGACGAGATCGACTACGTCATCAAGGGCCGCGGGATCACCTCCTTCGAGGAATACGCCGTCCTGCCGCGCCGCCGCCGTCGGGTGGGCCTGCGAAGGCCCCACCGGCAGGCGGTCTGGGGACTCTACGAGGCGTACGAGTCGCTGCGCGTCCAACGCGGTGTGCACGACTTCAACGACGTGCTGGCCCTCGCGCTCGCCGAGGCGAGCAGTTCCACCGAGGCCGCGCCGTACGCGGCCGTCATCGTCGACGAGGTCCAGGACCTGACCCTCGTCGGGGTCAAGCTGCTGCACGCCCTGATCGGCGACGCTCCCAACGGCCTGCTGCTCGTCGGGGACGGGCAACAGGCCGTCTACCCCGGGGGATTCCGGCTCTCCGACGCGGGCATCGACATCCGCGGCGAGCGCGGGCAGGTGCTCAGCACCAACTACCGCAACAGCAAGAACATCCTCGACGCGGCCCTCGCGGTGGTCGCCGACGACGCCTTCGAGGACATCGACGGCGTACGCAGCTCCGGCGCCAGGGAAGTCGACCTGACCTACCACGACGGCCAGGTGCGGCGCGTGGACCGGCCGACCGTCGAGGACCACGACCGGGCCCTGCTGGAAGCGCTGTTGGCCCTGACCCCCGCCGAGCGGGCCGACTCCGCCGTGCTCTGCCCCTCCGTACGGGCCATCGGCCGCTACCGCGACCTCCTCACGGCTTCCGGCCTCCCGGTCTGCCCGCTGGAGCGCTACGCCGGTCACGCCGTCGAGGGCGTCAAGCTCGGAAGCTACCGGCGCGCCAAGGGACTTGAGTTCAAACGCGTCTACCTTCCGCGGTACGACACCTCCCTGCTGACCGGCGCCGAAGGGCTCTCCGAGACCGAGCGCGAGCGCCGCGAACTCGGCCGCAGCCAGCTCTTCGTCGCCATGACCCGCGCCCGCGACACCCTCTGGCTGGGCAGCGTCACTCCCGCCGCCCAGGCGTGACGCGTCTACGGACGCTCGGCGCGCAGCCTCCGTTCGCCCGTCCGCCGGAGCAGTGCGCGTACGTGGGGCGCCAGGAGCCGCAGCCGCGGATCGTACGGGCCCGCGTCGGGCACCTCCGGCAGCGCGGCGCCGAGCAGACGGCCGGCCGTCGCGTCCAGCACAGGGGCCTGCGCCGCCGGGGTGGCGGCCACGACGCTGTCGAGCAGTACGCCGTGGCCGAGAACGCAGCGCAGCCCCGCGTTGTCGCCGACGTCGACCCGTTCGACGAGCGAGTGGTCGAGCAGGGCGCGCAGCGCCGACTCGGCGCGACCGCGGGGCAATACGGCGCTGATGCCGTCGTCGTTGAGGACCGACAGTGGCAGCGGCTCGGGGGCCAGCCGGGCGATCAGACGCAACAGGTCGACCGCTTCGGGCAGTCCGCGCGCCGCGAAGGCGTCGAGCGTCAACTGCCAGGTCTGTCCCACCAGATGGCGGGGGTCCGCATCACTCAAGGCATCGGCCCCTCGGTCGAGCAACTGGACTGGGAGTTCTTCCTCCAGATGGCGTCCGTACACATCCATCGTCCAGGGCTCTATGACCTGGTGGGAGAGGAAGCCGCCCGCGAGGGTGAGCGCGAGCGGGAGGCGGCCCAAGCGGTCGGCGATCTCGGCGGCCTGGGCGAGCGTGCCGGTGTGCGGGGCGAGGTCGCGCAGGACGGCGCGCCGCGTCCTCGCGCGGCAGGACGCCGATGTGCTGGAGTTCCGCGCCGGGCCACCAGCGGGGTGCGGCTCGGCGGGTGGTCACCAGCACCGTGCCCCGCGGGCTGGTGCGCAGCCAGCTGCCGTCGCTGAGGATCGCGGGGTCGTCCGCGTTGTCGAGCACCAGCAGCCAGGGATCGGGGGAGCCGGCGAGGTACCGCCAGACGAGGTCGGCCGCGGGCCGGTAGCCGTTGCGGGCGGCCAGCAGTTCGCCGTCGGCCGCGCCGCGGTCCGCGGCGACCGCGAGCATCCCGGAGCGCAGGCTCGCCCGGTCCGTGGCGTTCACCCAGAGCCCCACCCGCCCGTACTCGGCGGTGGCGGTCTGGAAGAAGGCGTGGGCGACCGCGGTCTTGCCGCAGCCACCCATGCCGTACAGCACGAAGATGTCGTCGCCGCTCTGCGCGGTGAGGGCGCTCCTCAACCGGTCGAGGACTTCGGTGCGGTCCCGCAGGACCAGGGGCGGGCGGCCGACGGCGGGCCGGCGCACCGAGTCGGGACCGGCCGGGGCCTGCGGGCCGCCGTCGTAGTGGTGGTGCTCGCTGATGTGCTGATCTCCCGACGCCTGGTAGACCCGGCCGTCGTCCTGGGCGCGGCCGTCCATGGACCCGCCGGTCGTACCGCTCACCGCTCGGTGACGCGCTGGTCGCGGCGGGTTTGGGCGCGGCCGGGCTGGAAGCGGCCGGTCCGGAGACGAGCGGGCTGGAAGCGAGCGGGCTGAAAGCGGCCGGGCTGGAAGCGGCCGGTCCGGGCGCGGCGCCCTTGTGCCAGGACGCGGTGACGCGTGGTCCGCCAGGCGTCGGTCGCCATCGGGGCGACCACGGGGGCTCCGGCGGTCCGCGTGAGCACCGCGAGTTCCGGATCCACAGCTCCCCCTACCATTCAATAATCTGATCATATTGGCTTTGAGCCAATATGAGGACCGGTAACGTCCGGTGTGGATCATTATTGCACCGGGAGTCGAATTGCGATAGGCATCCGCAGGCGGTCGCCGCCGTTGTCGTGGCATATGCCAGACGGCTGGTTATCGGGTACGCTCCGGCTGTAGTGACGCCGATGCGGGTACGATCCGCACGCGGTACGACAGTACGCAGCCGATCCTGGGGGCAACCATGACCAGACCATGGGAAGCAAATCCCGACACCACATTCTTAAAGCGCCTCGGTAAATCACCTCAGGAGCTGGGGAATACGACCGACACCCCCGACTGCCCCGACATCTGGGAGCTGGAGAACGGCGACATCGCCGTCATCGGCCGGGATCTGACGGCTTCCCTCGGGCGGAATCTGCCCGCCGGGGTCTCGGTCGGCTCCGACGAGCGACTCGTCGTCATCCCGAGAAACATGCTGATCGCGGCGAAACCGGACATTCCCAGTGTTTGACTCCTTTCCCAACGGCACCTTCGAACGCCTCGCCCGGCCCGCCTACCACGAGGAATTCTTCCGGATCCTCAAAAGCGGCGTCAGGAGCCAGGACAAGCTGGAACGCGGCCAGCATTTCCAGGAACGCGGTTTCGCGAGCTGGGAGGCATTCGCCGCCGGGCGCTGGGAAGAAGCACTCGCGCTCATCGAGGAAAGGCGTCCGGCCTACGCCCGGTAATTCGCCGAGGCGGAGGAGTTGGGCGTCGCGCAGCGGCGGCTCCGAGTCGTCGAATTCCCCGTGACGTGGTGATGTACGAGGTGCAGTACGACGACGAGGGAAACGCGGACGGGGCCAGGCGGTACGCGGAACCCGCCCTGATCGCCGAGACCAGGGCGGGGTTCGCGTCGCTCTACGCGCGGGGCGAGCCCTTCGGCGACTTCTTCGACCGCGAGATCGCCACGCTCTCACCGCCGGTCATCGACGGCGTCGGCTAGGCCGTTTCGTTCGGATCATCTGATCGTTGGTCCGGGTGTGCCGTTAAGCGACGCGCAGTGGGCGCGAATCGAGCCGTTGTTGCCGGACC